>ONGG01000065.1 GCA_900317305.1 uncultured Prevotellaceae bacterium
TCGTCCATCTTTTCAAGGGCGTCATTGATATCGGAATCAAAATAAAAATAATCCCATTCTTTTTCTTTTGTGAGACAAACCAATTTCTCTAAGAAATAAAAAGAATAGTCCGTATTCCGATACCTGTTTGCCATGATTAAATCATAACCAAATTGATAAGTTTCTGGTAAAGTGTATGAAAAACAAGAGATACTGTCTACTTGACCATTGCATATTGCCAAGGAGTCAAGTTCACGATAGTTGCCACTCATGTAACTTGTTGGAATCTCAAAATCCTCAGGCAATCTGGGATAAACATAGCCATTATAAAACCACACACACATGGCGATGATGGCCATGGTACCTATTCCATATAGTATGTTTCCTTTCTTGTTCATTTCACTTATTGTCTATACTATATTATTCAACCAGTAAACTTTAGTTCCCCGTTCCCCAAGAGTCTAATTGAACTGGAAGGCAAGATTGTATTTTTCCCAATTTTATAAGTTTGTGAGTGAAGTGCTAAGGGTTGGACACTTTTTTCAACACCATCTTTCGGGCATAGGCCTCTCCCACCTGCTTCTCAAACTCATGAAACTGCTCTGCCGCGCCGGGGTAAGTGCCACGGTGCAATAGATAGTCGTAAGTGATGGTGATGGTGTTTCCCTCTGCGGATACAGAGGAAGAGAAGTGGGCAAAGGGCAATGACAACGTCGTGCTTGCGGGTTTGCTCTCCAATGTGTAGCCTTCGGGAAGAGTGAACACGATAGTCTCCACATTTCGTGAACCATGAGCGATGTACAGTTCGCTGGCAAGATGGCTGTCGGCCGCTGCCATAAAGTTCTTGTGCAGCAAATTGGTAGGCACGAATATGCGGGAACCCGTCACACTGGCATACTTGAGGCTGTGGGCCTTGAGACTGTAGGTGAGCGATGGCGCGCAGAAAGGCTCGTGCCTGTCGTCGACCACCACCGACTGTATCTCTGCCTGTGGCAAATTGTAGATGGAGAACATCACCTTGCGACGGTCGTTGTCGCCGAGGGTGGCAATCGACTTCATCCTCGCGTAGCGATGATAACGGTAGTCCTCGTTGATGGTGATGTCGGCCGACCCGTCGGGCGACAATGCCACCCGTGCCTCCGTGACGTTCACATTGAGCGAGTCGGGGTATTCGGGCAGAGTCACCAGCCGCCCTCCGTCAGCGGAGATCTCCAGAGCCTCGTGCCCCGAGATGTCGTCGTGCACATAGCCGAGAGGCAACTGAGGGTTGGTACATTCCACCCACAAGGTGTCTGTCGACAATGGAACCTCGAGTATCATGTGGTTCATTTGCTGGAAATTCGGAAAGTCGGGCAACAGTTTGTCCTGCTGAGTGCTGATGGCCACGCAATGGCTGGGGATGCCAGCCTCGGCAAGGAGCGCCATCATGTAGTTGCTCAGGGCCTTGCAGTCGCCGAACCCCTGACGCCATACCTCGGAGGCTGCCATGGGCTGGTAGCCACCGATTCCGAGTTGGATGCTCACATACCTTGTATGCTCCCCGAGAAACTTGTAGATGGCAGCCACCTTCTCCTTGTCGGAGGCGCAGCCGGCTGTGAGTTGGCGCACCTTGGCCTTCGCTTCCTCAGGCAGTTCGCCACGGTCGGAGAAAAGAGAGTGCTCCCATACCCCCAAGTCGTGCCATGACAGCAGGCTGCCGGCGGTCTTGTAATAGGAGAACCGCGATGGGGCGAAATAGACCTTCGGCGACACCTCGCTCAAGGGGAGCCCGTATTCCGACCTCTTGATCTCCTTGAGGTTGTCGAACTGAAAATGCAGGCAGGTCTTGCCGTCACGGCTGGTCTTCACCGGCACTACGGATGAGTTCACTATTCTGTAGCGCAAGGGGTAGTCGGCGGGGTATGTGATGTCATAGGAGGCTTTCTCTACCGCCGTGTTGTAACTGTCGTGAGGTGAGAAAATGGGAAACGAGACATTGTTGCGCTTGAAGTTGACCGTGATGTCGATGGCGGCAACGACAGGGTAAGACGGTGGCGTCACATCGAGGTAGAGCATGTATCCATCGGCCGCCAGGCCCTCGGAGAATTCGGTGCGCATCAGGTCTTTCTGCTTGAACGTGCGGAGCAGACGGCCAGAGGCGTCGGAAAGCGTGAGTTGGAACTTGTCCAAAGCCATGTCGTTGTCCATGTAGATGGAGAAATCGGCATGATGGGCGGCATTGTCATTCTGGATGCGCACGGCACGGTGTTTCACCAGTGAGAATGACACCTCGTTATGGATGTCCACGACATTGGTCTCCTCGAGCACCACGGCATCGGCGCCCTGGCCATGCACGGGCATCACCCCCATGGCAAAGGCCAGCAAAGCCAGCCGCACAGTTTTCCGTATCGTCCGCATGTCAGTTCTTCTTAAGCACAGCCATCTCGCTGCATTTCTCTACCATGGAGTCGTAAATCTGGCGCAGGATGTCGTATTCTTGAGGCAGGAAGAGGGTCTTGCCTACAATGAAACGGTATTGCACCAGCAATTTCGTTCCCTGCAAGGCATAATTCACGCGCACGCTGAGCATCTTGTCTTCGGTGGTGATGTTGAGCGGCTTGGGCATCTCCTCCACCTCGTAGCCTTCGGGCAATTGCATCGAGGCGGCTATGGTGGTCATATATTTGTATGGATATTCCACGGGAAGGGTGCGGTTGACGGCCTTGAAGGGCGACTCACTTATCACGGGGATGACAAGAGGGTTGAAATAGATGTGTGTGCCGTCGGCTTCAGCCTTCTTGGTGAAGGAGAACCGTTCGGTAGCCATTGGCAGGAAGGCGGTGCGGTTGTCAATGGCATATTCGGATATCGTGATGCCGTCGCGCTCCGCCAGTTTGTTGACATACTTCACGCTGTCGTCGGCCTCGCGGAATTCGCCTTTCAGCGCTGCCGCGAGGTTGGCGTGCAACTGTGCGCTGTAGGTGCCCTTGATGGTGCCGTCGGGGGCGATGGTGCCTTCTACGACGGCATTGGCCTTGGATGCCTCGAGCGACTGCAGGTTGAGCCAGTTGCCTTTGCCGTCGTCAGAGAGGAGCAGCCCCTGTTCGGTGAGAAGGGTTGGAGGGAGCACGTCGATATAGCCGTCTTCTACTGAAGCATCGATGAAGTGCGCGGTCTGTCCGTCTACCACACCCACCACGAAGGTGTTGAGTTTGTTCACCGAGGGATGCGAGAGGGGCAGGCGTCCCATCGAGCGGCGGCTCATCACTACCGGACGGGCATCAAGGCCCGCCTCACGGTAAGCGCTGATAAGGATGAAGTTGAGGTCGGCATTGCTGCCTGAGCCGTCTTTCATGACCTTCGAGGCCGACTCGGCAAAGAGGCGGTATTTGCCGTTCCATTTCAGTCTGCTTTTCAGGGCTGTGTAGATGCCGGCCATTTTCTTCACCACGTCGGTCTCTTTCTCCACGCCACTCGATGCCAGGAGGTCCTTAATGGGACTGGTGCGCTTGATGCGCTTGCCGAAGTCTTCGTCGTTCATCAGCGAGACGCCTATTTCCTCCCAGGTAGAGGTGAAGTTCTTGTAGAGGGCACCTGGAACCTCAAGGCCTCGGAGTTCGGCGGCCACTTTCTTGCAGTAGTCGAGCGTACAGAATACGTAGGAGTCGGATTTCAGGGCTGGCAGGTCACGCCCCTCGAACTCGTATCTTGTGGCGGTGCACGAAAGGGCATCGCCGCCGGCATCTATAAAGCGGATACTTTCCTGGCTCACCTTGTTCTCGGTCTTCACTATGCCGCTCTCATCGATGTTGAACAGGAAATATTCGGGTATGAGCAGGTTGTAGTAGGTGTAGGCCACAGGGATATCGGTCTGAGCCACCCAGGTGTCGATGTAGAAGTAGTAGCCGCTCTCTTTCTTGTACTGGTATTCCACCACCGTGCCTTCCTTCACTTGTGGAACGGAGAACTTGAGCAGCATGTGGCTCTTGTCCACACGCTCATGGGCTATGTTGTTGCTCTCCATCTTCGTCTTCACTATCTTGCCGTTTTCCAAGTTGTAGGCCCATGCCTTCAGACCGGTAATCGTCTCACTTGCCGAACGCTCCTGTGGGTTGTCCAGATAGGGAATCTCAACGTCGGCATATTCCTTGCCCTCGGGCTTGAGTATCTTGATGCGGGTCTTCACTTCGGTATATACCTTGAAATCACCTGCAAGGATGTCATACCACGTGCGCGTGCTCTTGTAGAGGACGACGGCGGGGGCCGACTCGTCGGGCGCATACGAGGTCATGGCAAGTTCCTCCTTGGTGGGACTGCCGAATTTCACATCCGAGGTCTGCCCCCTGAGAACAGGCGAACAAGCCAAGGCCAAAACGAGCAGCATCATGCTGCGCATCAATGTCTTTGTTTTCATTATTGTTGGTTTTTTGTGATCGAAATCATTTTGGTTCGTCTTAAGCAAGCCCTACCCCAGCTGACCTGTTAAAAACTTTCCTCCGTTATCAGACCTGAAGCCCTAGGCCCCATTTACCTCACCACATGCTTCTTCCCGTTCTGGATGTAGATGCCCTTGGTGGTTTGCGCCACTTTCCTGCCATTCAAATCGTAGATGGCGCTTTCTT
>ONGG01000064.1 GCA_900317305.1 uncultured Prevotellaceae bacterium
TTCTATTTGTTATTTGCTTGATTTGTAACGATTTGTGAGATTTACTTTCCCTCGCTTCGCGAACAGTGACCGCTGGTTCTGCGCGAAGCGCACTCCCTTTTTCAGTCGCCTACGGCGAGAACCATTGGCTGATGTGCAAAGCGCACTCATTCACTTTTGACACACCCTCTATAATGCAATGGCCTTCAATTTGCCTTGTTTACTCCACAACCAGATTCTTGGTGTCGAGTTGCCCCACGCCATTCGCTTCTTTTTGGAAGGACTTTACGTTGCCTTTCAGCGATACGCTGCCCACTCCCTGGAAAGAGCAACTGAGCGAGCCCGTGTCCGTGAAACTGGCTTCCACGCTTCCATCACCATTCATCGACAGCGAGGCGTCTTGTGCTGTTATCCCATTGAGCCTGACGTCACTCACTCCCGAAACGTTCATCTTTAGCTCATCGCAGATAATGCCTTCAGTCTTCAGACTTCCACAGCCATTGATGTCTGCTTTCAGGATGTTGGTTTTGGTCTCATCTTGCAGGATGACACTTCCTGTTCCGGCTATCATCATCCCGTGGAGTGAAGGCAATGAAATGTGTACTTTCACCTGCTGCTGGTGGCGTGACTTGCCTTCTTTCTTGATGACAAGAAGTCCGTCTTTGGTGTCGACACTGAACTGGGCTATGGCTTCTTCATCGCCCGAGAAAGACACTTGAGATGAGTCGCCATGGGCAACAGTGACCTCGTCAATACCCGATATGTCGAGACGGTCAAACGTACCTGTTGTCGCGATGGGCTTTTCGACAATTGATGGCGTGTCGGATGATGCGCCGGGGACGGATTCTGTGTTGTCTTTTCCTGCTTTGCAAGATAAAACTGTCATTGTCATCATTATGACAATCGACCAGGTCGTGGATAAAATCTTCATGTACATTTATGTTTTTGTATAAGTTGGATGATAAGAAATGGAACTGTTTCCTGCACATTAGACGCAACGTCTTCCAAATAACTACAACAAATCACGTTTTTTTACTTGGTTTCTTCGGTATGGGGGTGCTGTCCTAAGATTCCAATGGTGCTTGCCGGTTGCAAGACTGACAACAAAAATACAAAAAAACTCGTATTTATACTTGAAGTGAATTAAAAAAACACTACCTTTGCCACCCGAAACTTTAAAAGAACAAATAATGAGATCAAGAACAGCTGATTGGTTTGAGACCAAAATCCGTTATGAGAAAATCATGGAAGACGGACTGCAGAAAAAAGTTACCGAACAATATGCCGTCGACGCACTGAGTTTCACCGAGGCCGAGACATCCATCACCGAGGAGATGTCGTCGTATATCAGTGGCGAATTCGAGGTGGCCGACATCAAGAAAGCCGCTTACAAGGAGGTTTTCTTCAGCGATGCCGATAGTGACGACAAGTGGTATAAGGCCAAGTTGCAGTTCATCACCATCGACGAGAAGACGGCCAAGGAGAAACGCTCGAATGTATATTATCTGGTGCAGGCAGGTTCGCTGCCCGTGGCCGTAAAGCATATAGAAGAGGTGATGGGCACCACGGCCATCGACTATTCCATCGCCAGCCTGGCAGAGACCCAGCTCATGGATGTGTATGAGCACAGGGCACCCGCAACCGTGGCCGGAGATTCACAAGCCGAATAAGACATGGAAGGGGATGTGAGACGCAACTTGCACCAGGTGCTCGACAGCCTGCCCGAAGGGGTGCGGCTGGTGGCGGTGAGCAAGTATCACCCTGCCGAGAGCATTGCCGAGGCCTACGACGAGGGACAGCGGGTGTTTGGCGAGAGCCATGTGCAAGAGCTCCAAGCCAAGCACGCAGCGCTGCCTGCCGACATCGAGTGGCATTTCATCGGACACCTGCAGACCAACAAGGTGAAGTATATCGTGCCCTACGTGGCGATGATCGATGCGGTGGACTCCATGCGACTGCTGCGCGAGATCGACCGTCAGGCAGCCAAGTGCGACAGGGTGGTGAATGTGCTGCTCGAACTGCATATCGCCGCCGAGGAGACGAAGTACGGGCTCACGCTTGATGAGTGCCGTGCGTTGCTCGATGCCGGCGAGTGGCGCTCGCTCGGCCATGTGCGCATCTGCGGACTGATGATGATGGCTTCGTTTGTCGACGATATGGAGCAGGTGCGCCGCGAGATGCTCACCGCCGCCGATTTCTTCGATGAGGTGAAGGCCAAATATTTCGCCAACGACGATACTTTCTGCGAGCGCAGTTGGGGCATGAGCCACGACTATCGGGTGGCCTGCGAGTGTCGTAGCACCATGGTGCGCATTGGCACCACCATCTTCGGAGAAAGGGTCTATTAGTCACATCTTCTTATAAGAAAAGGGAGCCAAGAAGGTCACGTCCTTCTTGGCTCCCTTTCGTTGTATGGTTCTCCTCCTGCCAGTTATGGTCTTGGTTGTCAGCGGTGAATCACGATTTTCTTCCCCCGCTTCATATAGATGCCGTTGGGCAGGTTGGCAGAATCGCCCATACGGCGGCCGTCGAGGGTGTAGATGGCATCATCTTCGTCGGCGAGGGTGGCACGAAGGTCGCGGATGCCCACCACGTGGTCGGCAAAATGGGTGATGTACTTCAAGGTCACCACACCGTCGGCGCGCTCGGCAATGTCGCAGAAAGCCTTGTCGAGTCGTAAGCCATTGTAAACCTGGAAGTTCACGTGCTTGGTGGTGTCGTTAAGAGCGGTCACTTCACTCGTGCCGGGGAAGGGGTCACCAGACAACTCGTCATAGAAATACCTGTTGTTGATATACACGCCATCGATGGTCTTGCCCACATTGTATTGGGCAAAGAGGCGGTTGTCGGCAGGTACCACGGTCATGCGGGGATGGCCCTTCGTGTTGTTCACCGTGTTGGAGGCCATGGAGAAGCGTGAGGGGTCGTAGTCCACATGCACGACGAGCATGCCATGACCTTTCTGGGCGCGGTTGTGCCCGATGTTCTGGATGTTCTCGATGATGAAATACTCGCGTGCGGTGGCGTCACTGTCGTTGAGCACACGGTAGGCGGTGCCGCCGGCATCGATCGATGTGAGTTCCATGTCCTGCCCCTCCTCAAGGGTGGGAATCTCCATCCATCCGAAGGCCTCGCGCTCCCAGGCGTTGAGCGCCACGGGCTCATAGCCGTTGATCAGGTAATTGCCGCTGTCCATCAGACTCCAGTATTCCATGGCTTGGTTGTCACCCTTCACGAGGGCACCCTGTGAGCCAGTGGGGTAGAAATCGGGTAAGCCCATCGTGTGGCAGAACTCATGGCAGAGCGTGCCAATGCCGTTGATGCGCTCCCATGGGGCCGACGACCAGCATCCGGGGAACCCGTTGAGCTCGGCGCTCACGGCGTAGCGCGATACGCGTAAGCCATCATAGGTGCCACCTGAGGTGGTGCCCGACTTGGGCCAGATGCATTCGTTGGAGTTGTTGGCCATCGACTGTGAGTAGCCGGCATAGATGATGATGGCCAGGTCTACCTCGCCGTCTCCGTTCATGTCGTATTGCGAGAAGTCCAGACTGTCGTCCATCAGGGTGCATGCATCTTGGAACAGCAGGTCCATACGCTCACCCTTGCCATCGCTCTGGGTACCACCATAGGTGGACAGGGGGTTGGGCAATTTTACGGGACCATAGACGTCGAACTGGGGCGTGAACTGTCCGAAACTCACATCGGCGAAATATTTACCTACACTCGAGGCATTCGAACTCTCACCCCTGCCATAATTGGTGAGTTTGGCTTCGGTAGAGTTGAAATAGTCGGTGAACGAGCGCTTGGCATTCTCTATCTTAAAGGTGGTGTCGGCAAACTCGGCCAGAATCACTACGGCACGTGGCGAGCCGATGTGGGGAAACATCGAACCCGAGGTCTCGATGGGCTCACGCTTCAAACGGTTGATTTTGGCGGTCTGACTGGCATTGTCGAAAAACAACTTCATATCCTGGGCCTTGGCTGCTGTCATCTCGGCCTTACTGCGCTGAGCGCTGTTGTGGGCCAGTAGTGTGGTGGCGGTTAGACGACCGTCGGTTCCCGTCGAGGCCACAAAGTAGGCTCCACTTTTCTGCACGAGCAGGATGCCGTCGAGGGTGGTGTAGTAGTGGAAATCCTCGTCACCATGGAGCACCACGGTAAGGATGGTGCCATCCGATTGTCTCACGTCTACAGGGCGCGGGTCGGCTTGCACGGCCCATGCTCCCATGCAAATGATCATTGCGATTACCGAAAATAAAAATCTTCTCATATCTTGAAATCTTCTCATATCTTATGGTTGGTTCTTTCCAAAGTAGTATTGCCCCTTCTTCTGGGTGCGGCCGCCCCATTCTATGGCATGGTGCGGACAGTGGTGATAGCAGGCGAAGCAGGTAAGGCAGCGGCCGTTGTGCAGCCATTGTGGGTGGTTGTGCCCATCCATACCGATATTCGCTACAGGACACACCTTGGCGCATAGACCACAGCCTGTGCACTGCGATGCATCGCACCTGAATGGCTTGTCGCTGATGAGCCATTTGTAGAATCCCCATCCCAGCAGGCGACTGTTCACTCGGGGCCAGTGGCTCAGGTGCAGGTGCTCTGCACCGCGCTCTCTGTTGATGATTCTCGGGATGTAGGCAGAGAGGTCGTCTTTGGCTTGGCGTCGCTTCTCTCGCTCACGATCGAGTGGGTCGACATCCATAAAAGGCAAACCCACATAGGTCTCGGGCATCAGCAGCGAGAACCTGCTGTGTAACTGAAGCCCACCCTGGTTCAGGTCGTGCTCAAGGATATCCATCGTCTCGCCGATGTCGTCGCCTGCGGTACAGAGTGCCCACAGATAGTGTGTCGACGCATTGCGCAGGCGCTTGCCCAGTTCACGGGCGAAGGTCCTTACCAGCATTGGCGGGCGCCAGGCATGAACGGGAAAACAGAGGCCTATGCGCTCGTCTGACTGCAAATCAGGCAGTGGCTTCTGCTGCAGGTCGGCTATGTCGTATATGGCATCGCCAGTGGCAAGGCTCACCTCTTTTACAGCCCATCGGGTATTGCCCGTTCCCGAGAAATAGAATATCATGCTGCAAAGATAGTGCAAACCGAATGGAAAGCAAAATAAATCGTCAGATTTATTTTCTTTCCTGAGTAACGAATTGGGCAACACACAAAATGAAGCCCCGAATAACAGAATAGCCCTCGGCAACGCCGAGGGCCTTGCAATCTT
>ONGG01000062.1 GCA_900317305.1 uncultured Prevotellaceae bacterium
GCGCCTTGATTCTTTGAGCAAGAGGTCCAATTCGGGGCAATTTGTTACATTTTTATCTCGACTGGCTTATAAATCCCCAATTTTTATCTAAATTTGCAAATTAATATGGCAAAACTGCTTATTGTTATTAACGAAGACCGTTTTTTTCTCTCCCACCGCAAGGAGATTGCTCTCCGGGCCAAGAAAGAAGGCTACGACGTGACCATCGTTTGCAAGGACACGGGCGACCGCCAACGGGTGGAGGCTCTCGGACTGAAAATGATAGAACTGCCCATCAACCCCACTGGCATGAGCATCGGCGAGGAGATGAAAACACTGCGCTTTCTCTATCAGCTCTACCGCAAAGAGCAACCCGATATCGTGCACCATGTGGGACTGAAAACCATCCTCTGGGGCGGACTGGCTGCCAAATGGGCACATACTCACGGTGTAGTGAACGCCGTGAGCGGACTGGGCGTGCTCTTCAGCAACCGGAAGCCCGGACTGAAGACCCGCGTGGTGATGGCACTGATGAAATATGCCAACAACCGCTCCAATATCCGCGCCATCTTCCAAAACCATGAGGACGAGGACCTCTTCGTGCGGCACGGCATCATCAGGAAGGACGACAGCGTATATATCAAAGGCTCTGGAGTAGACCTGAACGACTTCGCCTATACCCCACCCTCCACCGAGGGGAAGGTGAACATCATCTTCACCGCCAGGATGGTGAAGGAGAAGGGCATACTGGTGCTCGTGGAGGCAGCCGAGATGCTGCGGAACGAGATGCACGACAAGGCAGAGTTCTGGCTCTGCGGCGGACTGTCGAACAACCCCAAGGCCATCAGCCAGAAAGAACTGGAGAGCCTCTGCGACGGAAAATACATCAAATGGCTGGGATACAGGTCGGACATCAAGACGCTGCTCCAGCAGTCACACATCATGGCCTTCCCCAGTTTCTACCGCGAGGGACTGCCCCTGTCGCTCATCGAGGCGGCAGCCATCGGACGGCCCATCGTCACCACACAGTGGTATGGCTGCAAAGACACCGTAGATGATGGGGTGAACGGATTCCTCGTGCCCGTGCATGATGCCGCAACGCTGGCCGCACGCCTCCGCACACTCATCAACGACCCGCAGCTCCGCCTCGAGATGGGACAACACAGCCGTGAGCGCGCCGAACGGGAGTTCAGCATCGAGAACGTGCTCCAGAAACATATCGACACCTATCACAGCCTTTCCGAATAAGGCTCCTACCCCACCATACCTTCCCGGAGCCTAATCGCAAGAAAAAAACTCAAAACCCCGAAGCCCTATGCGCACCCGTTTTTCTATCATGGCCCTGGTAGCGGCCCTTTTCCTTGTCTTGCCCTCCCAGGCAAAAGACATCAACATCACCACGTATGGTGCCAAGAAAAGCACCAAGCGAGTTTGCACGGAAGCCATACAGCGGGCCATTGACGACTGCCACAAGAGTGGCGGCGGAAGGGTGATCGTGCCTCAGGGGAAGTTCACCACCGGAGCCATCGTGCTCAAGAGTGGGGTGACTCTCCACCTCGAGGAGGGAGCCACCCTACTGGGCAGCAAGAAACCGGCCGACTACGTGCTCAACAAGAAAAAGGCGGGAGTGACCTACACCTCGCAACTCATCTTCGCCTACGGAGCCAAGAACATCGGCATCAGCGGCAAGGGCACCATCGACGGACAGGGAAAGGTGTTCACCGACAGGGCTTGCAACGCGCTGGGCATCACCCGACCCATGCTCATCCGGTTCGACACCTGCAAAGGCGTGACCGTGAGCGGCGTGACGATGCGCAACTCGGGGGTGTGGATGCAACTCTACCACGCCTGTGAGAACCTGGTCATCAAAGACATCAACGTGTGGGACCACTGCAATATCTGCAACGACGGCATCGACATCAACGGGTGCAAGAACGTGAGGATCAGCGGATGCACCGTGGATGCCGACGACGATGCCATCGTACTGAAAAACACCATCCTTGAGCCCTGCCAGAACATCGTGGTGGAGAACTGCACCGTGAGCAGCCACTGCAACGCGCTGAAGATAGGCACCGAAACACTGGGCGACTTCGACAACATCACCTTCCGCCACTGCACCGTGAAGACCAGCAGCAACAAGAAGGTGGTGAACGGCAGGCGAAACGGCATCTCGGCCATCGCCATCGAGAGCGTCGACGGGGCAAAGGTCACCAACGTGCGCGTGAGCGACATCACCGTGGAGGGCACCGAGGTGCCCATCTTCATCCGACTGGGACATCAGGGCAACACCTTCGGAAAGCAAATGACCAAGGAGAAGAGGGGCAGCATCAGCAACGTGACGATAGAGAACGTGACGGTGACCAACGCCGGCAGTACGGGATGCTCTATCACCGGCATCCCCGGACAGATGGTGGAGAACGTCAGGCTCAGCAACATCTCCATCCAGCACAGTGGCGGCATGGGACAGGTGGCCTCGCCCACCGACGAGAAGGTGGCCGCCTACCCCGAGGGCACCATGTGGGGCACACTGCCCGCAAAGGGCTTCTTCGTGAAGAATGCCCGCAACGTGACCTTCGACAAGGTGAACATCCTCACCACCCGCACCGATGCCCGGCCCGGACTGGTGAAGGTGAACGTCAGATAACAGGAAAATCCATCTAAAAATACACAAAACCTATTGCTACAATGAAAAGAATAGTGACAACGCTGTTGATGGCTGCCGCATTCGTGGCCGGCAACGCACAAGACAAACTCTACGCCAACGAGTTCCCGCTCGGCGATGTGACGATCACCGGGGGTGTGCTGAAGAAAGCTCGCGACCTGAACATCAAGACCTTGCTGCAATACGACTGCGACCGACTGCTCGCTCCCTACCTCAAGGAAGCGGGACTGACACCCAAAGCCAAGCCATACCCCAACTGGGACGGACTCGACGGACATGTGGGAGGACACTACCTCACCGCCATGGCCCTCAACGCCTGCACCGGAAGCGAGAAATGCCGGCAACGGATGGAATACATGATTGGCGAACTGCAGGCCTGCGCCGACGCCAATGTGCGCAACCATCCCGAATGGGGACGTGGCTACGTGGGTGGAGTGCCCAACAGCGACCAGATATGGAGCACCTTCAGGAAAGGCGACTTCAAAGCCTTCTCCGCAGCATGGGTGCCTTTCTACAACGTGCATAAAATGTATGCCGGACTACGCGACGCCTACGTCTACTGCGGCAACGAGCAGGCCAAGAAACTGTTCCTCGGGTTCTGCGACTGGGCCATCGACATCACCGCAGGCCTCTCCGACCAACAGATGGAGCGCGTGCTCGACACGGAGCATGGCGGCATGAACGAGGTGCTGGCCGATGCCTACGCCCTCACCCATGAGCGGAAATACCTCGACTGCGCCAAGCGGTTCTCACACCGCCGGCTGCTCACTCCTCTGTCGCAACGCATCGACTGCCTCGACAACATGCATGCCAACACCCAGGTGCCCAAGATCGTGGGATTCGAGCGAATAGCCGAACTCGACGGCAACGAGACCTACCATAATGCCAGCCTGTTCTTCTGGGACATCGTCACCGGCGAGCGCTCGTTGGCCTTCGGCGGCGACAGCCGCAGGGAGCACTTCCCCAGCCGCGAGGCCTGCACCGACTTCATCAACGACATCGACGGACCGGAGACGTGCAACACCAACAACATGCTCAAACTCACCGAGGACCTGCACCGCTACAGTCCCGACGCCCGATTTGCCGATTACTACGAGTTGGCCACCTTCAACCATATCCTCTCCTCACAGCATCCCGAACATGGCGGATACGTCTACTTCACACCCGCCCGTCCACGCCACTACCGCAACTACTCTGCCCCCAACGAGGCCATGTGGTGCTGCGTGGGCACGGGAATGGAGAACCACGGCAAGTACGGCCAGTTTATCTACACCCATAAGGGCAACGCGCTGTATGTGAACCTTTTCGTCGCCTCCCAACTCAACTGGCGCGAGCGGGGCGTGCAGCTCAGGCAGGAGACCGTGTTCCCCTATGCCGAGACCAGCAAGATCACCATCACCGAGGGGAAGGGCAACTTCGCCATGCTGGTGCGCTATCCCGGATGGGTGAAGCCGGGCGACTTCACCGTGACGGTGAACGGACGCCCCGTCGACATCTACTCCGGTCCGAGCAGCTATGTCACCATCGACCGCAAATGGAAGAAGGGCGACGTGGTGGAGGTGAGGTTCCCCATGCACAACAGCGTCAAATACCTGCCCAACGTGCCACAATACATCGCCCTGATGCACGGTCCCATCATGCTGGGCATGAAGACGGGCACCGAAGACCTGGCACACCTCATCGCCGACGACAGCCGCTTCGGACAGTATGCCAGTGGCAAGAAACTGCCCATCAACGAGGCACCCATCCTCATCAACGACAATATCGACGCGATAGCCAACCAGTTGACGCCCATCGCGGGCCAACCGCTCCACTTCGCCCTCTCCACCCGCATGGTGAACGGCATCAAGGGTGAGTTGCAGCCATTCTTCGAGATTCACGACTCACGCTATATGATGTACTGGCTAGCCCTCTCAGAGAACAACTACAAGGCCTATCTCGACAAGTTGGCCAAGGCCGAGGAGGAGCGCCAGGCCATAGAGGCACGCACGGTAGACTTCGTGCAGCCGGGCGAGCAACAGCCCGAGGCCGACCACAAGATGGAGACCGACCGCTCTTACACCGGCAACACCAACGACGTGTTCTGGCGCGATGCCCGCGACGGCCACTTCTTCAGCTACCTGATGCAGACCGGCGGCCAGAAAGACCTCAGCCTCCGCATCAAATACTGGGGTGTGGGCGAATGGAAATCGCACGAGTTCGACATCCTGGTCGACGACGTGCTGGTGACATCGGTGAACAACACCGGCAAATACCGCATCTCCGAATTCAGGTATGAGACCTACGAAATCCCGGCCAACCTCCTCGAGGGCAAGAGCCAGGTGCGCGTGAAATTCGTGGCCAAGCCACGCAAGGAAATCGGCGAGATTTACGGCGTAAGACTCATCAAGAACCAATAGTTTTTTTAGGAGTTCAGGCATAATCATGACAACACTTCTTCTTGTGCGCCATGGTGAGACCGTGGACAATGTGAACCAGGTGATGCAAGGCCAGACACAGGGCCAACTCAACGACAATGGCATCCGTCAGGCCGAGGCGGTGGCCGACCAGATGGCCGGCCGCCACATCGACGTGTTCGTGGCCTCCGACCTCAAGCGGTCGTTCGACACCTGCACCATCATTGCCAGTCGGCATGGCAAGCCCGTGGTCACCACTCCCCTGCTCCGTGAGCGCGACTGGGGCGACTTCACAGGCATGTTCATCCCCGACCTGAAAGACAAGCCCTGGCCTGCCAACATCGAGACCATGGCGCACCTGAAGCAGCGTGCCAAGGATTTCATGGACATGCTCCGGCACGATTATCCCGGCCAGACGGTGCTCGCCGTAGGCCACGGCATCATCAACAAGGCCATCCAGTCGGTCTACTACAACAAGCCCATGCACGAGGTGCAGAAAATGATGAACGCCGAGGTCAGAACACTGGAATTGTAACTATAAGGAGTTACAGGAGTTCAGACATCACCAAGGCCCCACTATAGAAACTATAGAGACTATAGAAGCTATAGAAGCTATAGAGGCTATAGAGGCTATAGAAGCTATAGAAACTATAAGAGCCCATTAAGCCCAGAAAGCCCAGAAAGCCCACAAAGCCCAGAAAGCCCATTAAGCCCATTAAGCCCAGAAAGCCCAGAAAGCCCATTAAGAAAGAAGGGGGCAGGCGATTTTCGCCTGCCCCCTCTAATTACAACTTCTATTCATCAATAACTATCTATTCTTATAACTTCCGCTAATTGTTTCACTTATGAGCTATGGTCTTTAACTTTTATTTATCCTTATTGGTGTCCGCTAAAAATGAATAACTGCCAGAACACGTGTCCGCAGTGCCGATAAACAGGCATTGCGGATTCGTTTTTCAAAAAGTAAGCCCCTTA
>ONGG01000060.1 GCA_900317305.1 uncultured Prevotellaceae bacterium
GAGCGTCAGCGGTTCATGTTCCTTTTTCAGAAGCGTCAGCGGTTTTTTATCAATTATATTGGGCGAGAAGGTAGTATCTAGAAAGAATGAAGCGTAAGCTTTGTGAGATTTTTAATAAGATTTTTTCAGATTTTGAGCGAAGCGACCAATTTCTTGGTAGTTAAAATCTCAAACCAAAAAAGACCGACATTGTTGGCAATATGAGATTTTTTCATTACATTTGTGCCCAAAGCATTTACCTAAAATAGCATAGAAGATGAAAAGGACTCTACTGACAACCCTTGTGGCGGCACTGATGTGCACCACGATAAGCGCACAGACCGACAGCACCGCATCCAAACCCGATGTCGGGAGAAAAAAAGTGGCCGTTGTGCTGAGCGGCGGCGGAGCAAAGGGAATGGCCCACATCGGAGCGCTGAAAGTGATAGAGCGGGCCGGGATACCCATCGATATCGTCACGGGCACGTCGATGGGCAGCATCATCGGCGGACTCTATGCCATCGGATACAACGCCAACTCGCTCGACTCTATGGTGCGTGTGCAAGACTGGAGCTACGTCATCACCGACAAGGAGGACCTGACGAAACAGAGCCTGGCCGACCGCAAGAAGCAGAACACCTACATCCTCAACCGAGGCATCACCGTGGGCAAGCTCAACTATAACGACGGTGGAATCATACAAGGCAAGAACCTCGCCGAACTGTTCCAGCAACTCTGCTACGGATACACCGACTCGCTTGATTTCTCACGCGACCTCCCCATCCCCTTCGCCTGCGTGGCCACCAATGTCATCGACAACTCCGAGTACGACTTCCACAGCGGGCGCCTTCCCGTGGCCATGCGGGCCTCAATGGCCATCCCGGCAGCTTTCTCGCCAGTGAGAATAGGCGACATGGTGCTGGTAGACGGCGGACTGCGCAACAACTACCCCGCCGATTTAGCACGCGAGATGGGGGCCGACGTCATCATCGGCGTCACCGTGCAGGGAGAGCCGAAGATTGCCAACGACATGGGACGCACGATGAGCATCCTCAGCCAGATCATCGACGTGAACTGTAAGAACAAACTCGATGAGAACCTCGCCATCACCAACCTGCACGTAAAGGTCGACACGAAAGGCTACAATGCAGCCAGCTTCTCGCTCCCGGCCATCGACACGCTCATACGCAGGGGCGAGGAAGAGACCATGAGGCACTGGAACGACCTGATGGAACTGAAAAAAGTCATCGGCATCGACGACTCCTTCAAGACCATCATCCGGCACCCCAAGAACCCCACGGTGATGACCGACAAGCACTATGTCACGAGATATGTCTTCGAGAACATGACAGAACAGGACATCAAATTCCTGAAACATAAGTTCCGCATCCGCGACAAAGTCTACGATGTCCACAATCCGCCACGACACATGATCGACCTGGAGTCACCACTGAAGGGCGACAGCATCGATGCGAAACTGCAGCAACAACTCACCACCACCATGCGCATGGACTTGTTCTACCAGACGGCAGAGTGCCGGCTCGAGCCCGAGGGCAACGGCATGCGCGTGATACTCACTGCCGGAAACCGCAAGACCAACCAGGCGTATGTGGGACTGCGCTACGACACCGAGGAGCATGCTGCCCTGCAAGTGGGGGCCGACTTCCCCATCAGGGCATCCGTGCCGATGGACATCGACGTCACACTCCGTCTGGGCAAGCGCATGATGGCACGGGGCGAACTCTCCATGCACACACGGTTTCTCTCCTGTCCGAAGTTCATATATACCTTCTATCGCAACGATGTGGACATCTACAAGGAGGGCGACCTCTCCTATAACATCCTCTACAACCAGTTCCAGGCAGAGCTGATTCCCATCAACCTCGACCTCAGGCACTTCAACCTGCAGATGGGACTCCGCTGGGACTATATGCACTACCGCAACACATTGGAGGCAGAGCACGTGCTCGATGTTGACCTCAAGAACGAGCACTTCATCAGCTATCGCGCCCGGGTGAACTACAACAGCGAAGACAACTGGTATTTCCCCTCACGAGGAGCACGGTTCCAGGCCGAATATGCCTACATGACCGACAACTTCGCACAACTCAATGGCAAGGCCGGCATGAGCGATGTAAGCGGCAACTGGCGCAAGTCGTTCACCTTCGGCAACCGTTTCACCCTTCAGCCCATGGTCTACGGGCGCATTCTCCTAGGCGCCAACGTACCCACCGGATTCGAGAACACTGTGGGCGGAGAGTGGTTCGGACACTATGTCGAACAGCAGATGCCCTTCGCCGGCATCGGCAACCTGGAGCACGTCAGCCGTCAATTCATAGCTGTCCAGCTGCAGGCTCAGCAGCGCATGGGCGGCAATCACTACCTGCTTCTCCGCTTGGCAGGGGCACAGCAGTCGCGCCACCTTGACGAAATCCTCGACCACCGAACCGTGCTTGGTGCTCAGCTGGCTTATTACCTCAGCACCATGTTCGGTCCCCTTGGCGCCTCGGTTGGCTACAGCACCCACACCAAAGAGCCCTACTTCTACATCAACCTCGGATTTGTTTTCTAAAACTACGGAATGTGCTGAATAAAAGGAACTACGGAATGTGCTGAGAATGCTGAACTCATCTTTATTCGCTTTGCTCATCAGCAAACTGTCGCAAGTTGAGAGGAGTTGAGACATTACTCCTACTAACCACCATTGAGCATAACAAGGTGAATTCGGGCTATTGTCTGAACTCCTGTAACTCCTGAACTCCTGAACTCCTTTAATAAATTATATAAAGCTACCATTATGGAAGAAAGAAAAAGAGAAAATTTGAAGTCGCTGGGCAACACCACCCGGTATGCCACCGACTATGCGCCCGAGGTGCTCGAGGCATTCGACAACAGGCACCCCGACAACGACTACTGGGTGAGGTTCAACTGCCCTGAGTTCACCTCACTTTGTCCGATCACCGGCCAGCCCGACTTCGCCGAGATCGTGATCAGTTATATCCCCGACCGTCGGATGGTGGAGAGCAAGAGCCTGAAACTCTACCTCTTCAGTTTCCGCAACCATGGCGACTTCCATGAAGACTGTGTGAACATCATCATGAAAGACCTCATCAAACTCATGGACCCCAAATACATCGAAGTGACCGGACTCTTCACCCCGAGGGGCGGCATCAGCATCCACCCCTACGCCAACTACGGCCGCCCCGGCACCAAATACGAGCAGTTGGCCACCGAGCGCCTGGCTAAATATCCCTATTAGGAAAAATCACTCTATTTCATCCCACTTCGGAGGGTCGCGGTGCAGCAAGTGGCGCACGAAGAAGTCGAACCGCTTGTGCTCACCATAGCGCTCGCCCATGGTATGGCTTGTGCCAGGAAGCGCCACCAACTCAAAGTCTTTCCCTGCCTTGATGAGCGCATTCACCAACTGGTAGGTGCTTGCCGGGTCCACATTGTCGTCCATTTCTCCAACCACGAGCATCAGCGGACGTTTCAGTTTGGCGGCATGATACACATTGCTGCATTCCACGTAGGAGGAATCCACCGGATTTTATGATGTCATCCAGATTTTTTTCATGCCAAAACTATGGTTTCTTGCTCATTTTGTTTATCTTTGCGAATATCTATATCATTAACCACCTTAAACCCGATTCTACAATGAAAACTACCTTCCGCTCCACGACCTTGCAGGCCATCATGCGCACTGCATTGCTATTCATGGTTTTGCTGTCTTTCCCAGCAACTATCATGGCCTTTGAAGAGACGCTCGTCAATGATGCTGACAAATTCAAGTACTTCTTATCGGGAGAAGTTGTTAACGAAGGCGAACTCTGGTCATCTGGTATCAAAAGATCTGATATGGTTTTTAACCAAAACATCAACATCCCAATTCATATCAAGGCAGAAAAAATTTCGGGAAAAAGTAAAAAATTCAGCATAAATGTACAAACTTATTTTTTTACAAATGGTAAAGAGAAAAAAGGTCCTAGTTTCTCAGTGGATACAGGAAAATTCGAGGAAAGGATTGATATTCCCAAAGGAACTACAAGAGTTAGGGTCTACATTAATTATTTAGGACATTTTGTGAAGTATATAGACAATAAAGAATATGAGGTATGTAGTGAATTTAATGTTGAAGCCGAGTACAATGTGACAGGGATTATAGTCGAAGAGACAGCCCCACAACCATGGAGTACGGAGGAAGAACCCCATTGCCACCAAACGGACAGCCATATCAGGTTCAATGACTACTACGGAGAGGTGAAGATACGGTGCGATTTCGAAGATGATGATTCCTATGAATTTGTTGACCTCAACACTGTCATTTATGAGTACGACCGTATAAAGACCGAGGATGACTCGGGGGCCATCCTCGGCTTGGAGGACATGAGCACATATGTGATAAAGCCTGAGAGTATCCTTATCATCCACACGGAAGAAGATAAAACTTCCAGATTGGAATTGATTGTCGGTGCCATTGTAGGCAACTGGAAGAAAATGCTACAAGGCAAATCTATTGAGTGTGAGATGTCACAATGTGTCGCTGGCATCAGTGGCACCATCGTAGCCTTCGAGGAGACGGGCAAGGAGTCGCGGGTGTGGCTGCTGGCAGGCGCGGTGGACGTGAAGAGCAAGAAGACGGGAAAGGTGACGAAACTGAAACCGGGTCAGCGGAGCGTGACGGGCACCAACGGCGTGGTGCAGGTGAAGTCCTTCAACATCGAGGAGGGTGCCAAGAAGTTCGGCATCTCTATGGACGACATCAAGAACCACTACAGCAATGGCAATGCCCCCACGGCGGCTCAGACCGGCAACACTAAGGCGGACAATGGTGACAACACCATTTATGATGTGACGCCCACGATGCCGGAGTTCCCCGGCGGCGCACAGGCCATGGGCGACTACATCGCCAAGAATCTCAAGTATCCCGCCGACGCCAAGCAGCAGGGCAAGGATGGCTTCGTGATGATACAGTTTGTGGTGGAGAAAGACGGCTCGCGGAGCGACGTCAAGGTGATGCGCAACGGCAAGTTGCCGTCGATGGACAAAGAGGCGCTGCGTGTGGTCAATTCGATGCCCAAGTTCTCGCCGGGGCGCAACGAGAAGAACCAGCCCGTGCGTGTCAAGTTCGTCGTCCCTGTTCGATTCAAACTGAATTAAGAATAGAGGGTTGGGGCAACACCCCAGCCCCCTTTCTTTTGGGGGACCAAGCCTTCGGCTTCACAAATTGACTCTATCGAATCGGGCGAAATCTACCTAAAAATGCATCGATTTCGCCCGTTTCGCACACATTTCGGGCGAAATCTGCCCAAAAACACATCGATTTCGCCCATTTCGCACCACTTTCGGGCGAAATCCACCCAAAAACACATCGATTTCGCCCAAAGGCCCTTATCAAATTTTAAAATGCCATGCAGATTTTCTGAGCGAAAAACAACGGTTTCTGAAAAGTATTGCTTATTTTTGTAGGTTAGAATCCTAAATCAATTAATATGGCTAACTTACTACAAAAAGAAGAACTCCACCGCACCATTTGGAACATCGCAGACGAATTGCGCGGTGCCGTCGGCGGATGGGAGTTCAAAGCTTATGTCCTCGGAACACTTTTCTATCGTTTCATTTCAGAAAACCTTACGGAATACATTAACTCCTTGCAGCATGACGCTGGCATGACCGACTTCGACTATGCAGAGATGGACGACGAGGAAGCAGCGCCGGCGAAAGACCAGATTGTAGCTGAAAAGGGATTCTTCATCCTCCCATCACAACTTTTCTGCAACGTATGCAAACGTTGTGAGAAAGATGAGAACCTGAACATGACGCTCTCGCAAATCTTCCGAGATATCGAAGGCTCTGCCATGGGCACTCCGTCGGAAGACGATTTCAGAGGACTGTTCAACGACTTCAATCTGGACAACTCGCAACTGGGTGCGGACGTGAAGACGCGCAACCGGCTCATCGCAAAGGTGCTCATCAAGATCAACGACATGGACCTCGGCGAGGACTTTCAAGATAATAGGATTGATGCTTTCGGCGACGCCTATGAGTTTCTCATGACGATGTATGCCTCAAACGCCGGCAAGTCGGGCGGTGAGTTCTTCACACCGCAGGAGGTCAGCGAGGTCCTGGCCCGACTGACTGCTGCCGATGGCCATGAGATACGCAGCGTCTACGACCCAGCCTGCGGCTCCGGTTCGCTGCTGCTGAAATTCTCGAAGACCATCGGCAAGGAAAACCCGTCGTTGAAATACTACGGTCAGGAAATCAACCCCACGACCTACAACCTCTGCCGTATCAACATGTTCCTCCACAATATCAACTACGACAATTTTGATATTCAGTTGGGTGACACGCTGATCTCGCCCAAGCATCGCGACTTTGAGCCCTTCGATGCCGTAGTGAGCAATCCACCCTACTCCATTCCATGGGAAGGCTCCAACAACCCGCTGCTCATCAACGACGACCGCTTTAGTGGTCCCGGCGTACTGGCTCCCAACTCCACTGCCGACCTCGCCTTTACGCTCCACATCCTACGCTCCCTCTCCGAGGGCGGCACGGCTGCCATCGTAGAGTTCCCGGGTGTCCTCTACCGTGGGGGCAAGGAGCGCACCATTCGTCAGTGGCTGGTGGAGAACAACTTCGTGGACACGATCATCCAACTGCCGTCGAACCTCTTCTTTGGCGTGGGCATCGCCACCTGCATCATCGTGCTGCGCAAAGGGGCACGCCCCGACAATAAGGTGCTGTTCATCGACGCATCGAAGGAATTCATCAAGAACGGCAATAAGAACAAATTGACGGAGGAAAACCAGAACCATATCTTCGAGGTATTCAAAGACCGCAAGGAAGAGCAATACTTCTCTTGCCTCACTTCTATTGACGACATTCTCAAAAACGACGCCAACCTCTCTGTATCCTCCTATGTGGAGCAGGAAGATACACGCGAAGTCATCAACATCAAAGAGGTAAATGCTTCCCTTCAATCGCTCATTGCTGAAGGCAATGCGCTGAATGATAAGATAGACGAAATCATTAAGAATTTGGGGGAGGAATAGTATGGTGGAGTGGAAAACAGTATCTGAAGTATGCGAATGCAATAGAGGCGTTCGTGTTATAAAAAAGGATCTTTCTGAAAGTGGATTATATCCAGTCTTTCAGAATAGTTTAAAACCTATGGGATACTACTGCAGGAGCAATTTTGACGCAAATACCCCTTTTGTAATTACTGCTGGTGCTGCAGGTGATGTTGGCTCCTGCAAAGAGGCATTTTGGGCAGCTGATGACTGTTTATGTCTAAAATGTTCCAACATTGTGAATAACAAATTTGTATTGTTTTTTCTTGAAACGAAACAATTTTATTTCAAATCACAAGTAAGGATGGGAGCTATCCCACGTCTTTCTAGAAAAGTTGTTGAAAGCCTTCCTATCCCCATCCCCCCTCTCTCCGAGCAAAACCGTATCGTGGGTATCCTCGATACTTTCACTGAAAGCATAGAAAACCTCAAAAAACAAATCTCAGAAAGGAAAAAACAATACGAGCACTACCGTGACCAACTTCTCGACCTTGAAGGAAAACCTGGGGTGGAGATGAAGGCTATGGGAGAAATAGGCTCTTTTATCCGAGGTTCTGGAATTCAAAAAAGTGATTTTGTTGAGAAAGGATTCCCTTGTATTCATTATGGGCAAGTTCATACAAAATATGGACTTTCTGCTACAAGTACTATTTCTTTCATAAATGAAAGCCTTTTTAAAAAATGTAAGAAAGCTGTAAAGGGTGATATAGTTATAGCAACTACATCAGAAGATGCTGAAGGTGTAGCAAAGCCTGTTGCTTGGCTTGGAAATGAAGAAGTGGCAATAAGTGGTGATGCATATATCTTCCATCATAATCAAAATGGGAAATTCATAGCACATCTATTTGTTTCTCATCGTTTCATGCTTTTTAAAGTAAAATATGCCACGGGGACAAAAGTTGTACGTATTTCAGGGGATAGCATGGCGAAATTTATTGTTCCGTTACCATCCCTCTCAGAACAGCAGCATATCGTCTCCATCCTCGACTCCTTCGAGGCCTCCATTGCCAATTTAGAGCAGCAGCTCTCTCTCCGCCAAAAGCAATATGAGTATTATAGAAATATGCTTTTAACCTTTGACGAATGATAGACGGTTATACAATCCATTGATAAAGAAAAAGAATAATAAGAATGAATGAGCCTTTACCTGATAAGAAGTTTCAAGTGCTGAGACGGCAACGACCTTGGCGCACGGCTTACTATTACTTAAAAGCGGATGCGCTCTACCGCATGACGTATGTGTTTTGCCAACGCTTCCTTCCAGCCTACGGAGACAGAACGGTAGACCAGATGTTGCAGGCTGCCCGTTCTGGCAAGCAGAACATCATTGAAGGGAAAGAGGACGGTGAGACCTCCACCGAAATGGAGATAAAACTACTTAACGTGGCACGCTCGTCGCTGCAGGAATTGCGCGAGGACTATCGCGACTATCTGCACACACGCAACCTGCCCATTTGGGACAGCACCCATCCGCGCTATGCTGCCATGCAGACCTTCTGCCGCAATAACAACAAAGCCGAAGACTACGAGCCCTACCTGAAAAAGTGGGATGACGAGGAAATGGCCAACATAGCACTAACGCTCTGTTATCAGACCGACAACCTTTTACACAACGAACTAAAGCGCCTTGAGACCGACTTTGTGAAAGAAGGTGGAATAAAAGAGCGCATGCACGCAGCCCGCACCGGCTATCGAAAGGCTGAGATGGAGGAACTGGCCGCTCTGCGACAAGAAGTGGCCCGGCTGAGAGCAGAAAACGAGCAATTGAGGAAGATGATAGAGGGGGATAGAGGGGATAGAAATCTATAGAAGGCTATAGAAGGCTATAGAAGGCTATAGAAATCTATAGAAAGCTATAGAAGGCTATAGAAGGCTATAGAAGGCTATTGAAATCTATAGAAGGCTATAGAAAGCTATAGAAAAAATAAGACAAAAAAGAAGATATGGATAAATTCAACGTCATAGCCGAGCAGCAAAGTGCTACCGTGATGAGCCACTACGAGGCTCTGCCACGGGAGGCAAAGGAGTATGAATCGGAGCATGCGCTCGAAAATGCTTTCATACACCAGCTCACCGCACAGGGATATGAGAGGGTGAACATCACGACGGAGGCGGCACTCATTGCCAACCTCCGGGAGCAACTAAACCGGTTGAACGGTCTGACTCTCTCGAACAGTGAATGGAAGCGGCTCTTCGAACAGCATATCGCTTCGCCGCAGATGACCATCGAGGACAAGACGGAGCGCATTCAGCGCAAGGAAATCGTCAACATCAAGATGGACAACGCCGGAAGGTGGAGCAAAGCAGAACCGATATGACGTGACCATCTTAGTCAACGGACTGCCACTCGTGCATTGCGAACTGAAGAAAAGAGGGGTATCGATAAAAGAGGCATTCAACCAAATCAACCGCTATGAGCGTGACTCGTTCTGGTCGGGCTCAGGGCTGTATGACTACATTCAGATATTCCTTATCTCTAACGGCACGGAGACAAAATACTACTCGAACACGACGAGGTTTGCGCACACCAAAGCCCAAGGGGGCGGACGTGTAAAGACACAGTCGCAGTCGTTCGAGTTCACGTCGTACTGGGCAGATGCTGAGAACAATCTGATTCTCGACATCCGTGACTTCACAAGGACGTTCCTGACAAAGGCTTCGCTGCTGAATATCATCACAAAATACTGCGTCTTCACCGTGGACAAAAACCTGATGGTGATGCGCCCATACCAGATTGCGGCCACGGAGCGCATATTGTTGCGCGTGCGCCAGGCCACACTGAACAAATGGCAAGGCACCATCAAGGCTGGAGGATACATCTGGCATACGACAGGTAGCGGAAAAACGCTGACTTCATTCAAGACGGCGCAACTTGTGGCGCAACTGCCCGACATCGACAAGGTGCTGTTCGTCGTCGACCGAAAGGACCTTGACTACCAGACGATGAAGGAATACGACAACTTCGAGAAGGGTTGTGCCAACTCGAACACGTCGTCGAACATCTTGCAGAAGCAGTTGAACGACCCGTCGTCGGAAAAGCGCATCATCATCACGACATTGCAAAAACTCTCCTCGCTCCTGAAGAAAAAGAAGGAAATCAAGTGTGCGGACAAAAACGTGGTGATGATTTTCGACGAGTGCCACCGCTCGCAGTTCGGTGACATGCACGTGGCCATTACCAAGGCGTTCAGAAAATACTATATCTTCGGCTTCACAGGCACACCGATTTTCGCCAAAAACGCAAGTGCCGGGAAGTTCGCCAACCTGCGCACCACGGCCCAGGCCTTCGGAGGAGAACCGGACGAGAACGGACAGCCCACACGACCGCTGCACGCCTATACCATCATCGATGCCATCAGAGACAAGAACGTGCTGAAGTTCAAGGTCGACTACATCAGCACCATCAAGGCAAAGGATGACATCAGAGACAAGAAGGTATGGGGTATAGAGACCGACGAGGTGCTGCATTCGCCTCAGAGAATAGCGAACAACGTGGCGTATATCCTAGAGAAGTTTAAGGTGAAGACCAAGCAGAACGAGCGCTATGCCTACCGCGTGATATCCAACGTGGTGGATGTGGCGAAAGACAACAAGACAAAAGAGAACAAGCAGAGCCTACAATTAGGAGGATTCAACAGCATCCTGTGCGTGGACGCCATCCCAACGGCCATCAAATATTACTTGGAATTCCGCAAGCAGCAGGAAGAGTTGCCCGATGCCAAACGGCTGCGCATAGCAACGATCTTCACCTACTCGGCTAACGAGGAAGAAGACATCACAGGTACCATCGATGATGAGGACCCTGCTGGAACCGACAAGTTGGATGCCACTTCAAGGGATTTCCTCGACAACGTGGCCATCAAGGAGTACAACGACACCTTCAATACCAATTATTCCACGGATAGCGAGAAGTTCCAGAACTACTACAAAGACCTGTCGCTGCGCATGAAAAACCGTGAGATCGACATCCTCATTGTAGTGAGTATGTTCCTCACTGGTTTTGATGCGAAGACACTCAACACGCTTTGGGTGGACAAAAACCTCAAGATGCACGGGCTCCTGCAGGCCTATAGCCGCACCAACCGCATTCTGAACAGCATCAAGGACTGCGGAAACATAGTCTGTTTCCGCAACCTGGAAGACGCCACAAACGAGTCGTTTGCACTCTTCGGAGACAAAGATGCCGCCGGAGTGGTGCTCATGCGGCCGTTCAAGGACTATTACTATGGATTCGACGATGAGGATGGCAAGCACATTTTTGGCTATGTGGAAATCGCTCAGCAACTGATATCGGAATTCCCGCTGCCTATCTGTCCGATGGACTTCACCCTCGAACAAAAAGTGGAGTTCGTGAAACTCTTTGGCGGCCTCCTGAAGATGCAGAACCTGCTCTCTGCCTTTGATGAGTTCACGCCCGAAATGCAAATCATTTCGGACTTCGACCGGCAGGATTACCAGTCGTGGTATATCAATCTGCACGAGGAACTGAAAAAGGAACAGCAAAAAGGCGAGAAAGACAGCATCACCGACGACGTGGAGTTTGAGATGGAACTGGTGAAGAATATCCAAATCAACATCCCGTATATCCTTCAGTTGGTGAAGCAATATCATGATGAGAACTGCCAGGACAAGACCATCATCGCCAAAATCCAAAAGGCCATCACATCAAGTCCAGACCTGCGTGACAAGAAGGAACTCATCATGAACTTCATTGAAAAGATGACTCCAAATCCAGGGGTGAGTCAAGATGAAGAGGATGATGTGGTAAAAGACTGGAACAAATTTGTGGAACAAGAGCGCGACGCTGAACTGAGCAACATCATACGAGAAGAAGGACTCAAGCCAAAGGAAACACGCTCATTCATCAATCAGTCGATTGCCGACGGCTATGTAACATCTTCTGGTGTAGCCATCACTAAGGTGATGCCGCCCATGCCCATTTTTGGCAAAGGTGCAGAAAACAGAGAGAATAAAAAGAGAAGAATTTTGGAAAAGCTGACAGCTTTCTTCAATAAGTATTTCAATCTTTCGTCTGCACCCATGTCGCTCGAAACTTTGCATCCTCTTGTGCTCAAAAACGTGGAGGACGACCAGGAAGTGCGCAACCGCATTTTTGACCGTCTGCACATCGATCCCGACACCACCGTTGCCGAATTGCAAAAGGAGGTATTAGAGGAATATGGCATGCGCTATCCCGACATGACCATCAACGAATGGCGCCACCTCATCGAAGCCTACACGCCCATGGTGAAGGATGCCATCAAGAGCAGAGACGAGAAGGCCAAAACCATCCCCCTGTCGTTCGACAAGGCAGCGGAAGATTTGGATTTTGAATAGTTTTGAGCCACAAGAAAAAAGGGAGCCGCTAATCTATGCCCCTGCACACCTCCTCCGACTCCCCCGTTTGACGGGGGAGAACAACCTCTAATCAAGAGGGGAAAGAAGTTACCTAGGCTTCGGGGGAGCCTTCCCCCGGCCCCTCCAAGCATTAAAAATGAAAAAAGCAAGCACTTTTTATCATAAAAGTAGTAAATTTGCACATATCTTGATAAAACGATGTACAAGATAACTGAAACAACCTATTCTACAAACAACCATTGAGCCTAACAAGGTGAATTCGGGCTATTGTCTGAACTCCTGAACTACAAGAAGTTGAGCGAATATGAAACTTAAATAGTATAACTTTGCATACCAACCATTACTAATTGATTATGAAGAAACTGACAGCATTACTGATAACGCTGCTCGTCGTGACAGCGGCGGTGGCACAGAGCGGGAAAGACGCACGTATCAAGGAGATTCGCGCAGCCTACTCACAGGCCAAGAAGAAGATTGACCAGAACGGCAAGGGAGGCAAGTCGCCCAAAGACATGACCATCGTGCTCAACCATCTGGAGGACGAGGACGTGCCTCTCTACACGGAGATGACAATCAAATACTACTTCGACGAGACTTACCCTGAGGGGGTGGCAGAGAAACATCCCTATTTTATCGTGGAGGACTGGGCATGCCACGGCCATCTGAGATACCGTGAGATACTGCTCAACCCGAAGGACCAACAGGTGATGTTCTGCTACATGAGGGGAGAAACCGACGGCGGATTTGTGGTGGAGTCGCGCTACTACTACGACACCAAGGGAAAGTGCATCGAAGAGAAGCATAACACCGACAACAATTGGACCGACGGCGGCAGCGAGAAAGGGAATGCAGAGTATTACCTCAAGATTTTCAACATGGTGACCAACAACGGCTACTTCTCGCCTCTTGAGCCCGACTCAACGGAGAGGTCGACCACGCCGAAGGCCCAGCGCATCGCCCAGATTCGTTCGGTCTACGCCCAGGCTAAAGACAAGATAGCGAAGAACGACAAGGCGGAGATGCCCAACGACTTGCATATCACCATTCACGACCTGGGTGTAAACGAGCCGCCGAGAACGATAGAAACCAGGATGTATTTCGACAAGGCCTGCTACTTCATCAGCCAAAATTCTTCTTCCATGTCGATGGAAGGCTATTCGGAGTATCTCTTCGACCCTCAAGGCGAGAGCCTCATCTTCTCGTACACCCGCGGCAGAGAAGAAGGCCAGGAATATGAATGGCGCTATTACTACGACGAGGGCGGCTACAGCATCGAGACAAAGAGCAACTCGGAGGAAACCGACGACGGATTCTACGACAAGCGTGCCGCCAAGGATTTTAAAGCCATCTTCAACACCCTATTGAACGATAATCAAGAGTAGACGGAGGGGGGGCGCTATAGAGGCTATAGAGGCTATAGAAAGCTATAGAGGCTATAGAAAGCTATAGAGGCTATAGAGGCTATAGAAAGCTATAGAAAGCTATAGAGGCTATAGAAAGCTATAGAGGCTATAGAAAACTATATACCCATCACTCCTCCTGCAGCGAATCGGGCTTGAGTTTGAAGCCTTGCACCTTGTCGGCAAACTGCAGGACCAGGGTGTCGCGGCGCAGAATCAGGAGCGTGGCGGTGTCGTGGCTGAGTTCGGTGTTGGCCCCTTCCATATTCGAAATCTTCATTCCACCATACGAGAAGACAAGGCGGCCGTTGTAGACGTGCCACTCCTTGTAGCGCATGATGGGAGGATACTCCATAGGAGTCTGCGCGTCGAGCGAGGTCTTGCGGGGAGGTCCGCCCACGACAGAGACCGTGAAGTCGCGCTTCAGGTTGTAGCCATACTCCACGGGCACACGGTAGGAACGCATGATGGAGTCGAACCGCTGGCGCTCCTCATCGGTCAGTGTCTTCAAGACGGAGTCGCGCCTGGCGGAGTCGGCCACGTGCCGCATCACAGGCATCTGCATATAGACCCATGTGCCCATGAGTTGCTCCAGATTGACGGCGGTGAGCAACTCGCCGGGGTGCTCAGGGTCGACCAGCACGGCCATCTTGTCGCCAATGGCGGGACGGCCGAAAATCTTGTGGTTGCGCCTGGCGTTGAGAATGTTGTAGGACACGGGGTCGCCACCCGAGTCGGGCAGCAGCACGAGCACCGAGTCGTTGCACCCGGGGCACGCCAGTCCGTAAATCATCGAGTCGTTCTTGGCCAAGTAGTCCTTGGTCTGCACCTTCACCTCGTCGGCACCCTTCTCCTGCCTCTGGCCACAAGCCATGCAAATCGCCAACAAGGCAAGAAGCACCCACAAACACCTTCTGCTCATAATCGTAGAGTTTTGATATCGCTGCGCAAAATTAGGGAAAAAAAATGAAACTATTCCACCATGCAGACAAAAACCATCCCCGACGATGGCAATAATCACCGCCAAACGTTTTTTTTTGCAAAAAAAATAAGTGTTTATTTGATTTGATGTTTTTTTTGCCTATCTTTGCTTTCTGAAATCCTGCATACTATAAAAACGCCTTAATCGATAACAATCTTAAACTGATAGCAATGAAAAAGAAAATCCAATTCAGTCTCGTCTACAGGGACATGTGGCAATCGTCGGGCAAATTCCAACCCCGAAAAGACCAACTTGAGCGCATCGCTCCCGTGATTATCGAAATGGGATGCTTCTCGCGCGTGGAGACCAATGGTGGCGCCTTCGAGCAGGTGAACCTCCTGGCCGGTGAGAACCCCAACGACGCCGTACGCGCATTCTGCAAGCCTTTCAACGAAGTTGGCATCAAGACCCACATGCTGGACCGTGGCCTCAACGCCCTCCGTATGTATCCCGTGCCCGACGACGTGCGCAGACTGCAATACAAGGTGAAGCACGCACAAGGCGTCGACATTCCCCGTATCTTCTGCGGACTGAACGACACACGCAACATCATACCCAGCATCAAATGGGCTCTCGAGGCCGGCATGACACCACAGGCCACCCTGTGTATCACCACCTCGCCCGTGCATACCGTGGAATACTATAGCAAGATAGCCGATGAACTGATTGCCGCCGGCGCTCCCGAAATCTGCCTCAAGGACATGGCAGGAATCGGACAGCCCGCCATGCTGGGCAAACTGACCAAGGCCATCAAGGACAAGCACCCCGAGGTGATTATCCAGTATCACGGACACTCTGGCCCCGGACTCTCGATGGCTTCGATCCTCGAGGTGTGCAACAACGGCGCCGACATCATCGACACCGCCATCGAGCCGCTGTCGTGGGGCAAGGTGCACCCCGACATCATCTCGGTGCAGAGCATGCTGAAGAACGAGGGATTCGACGTGCCCGACATCAACATGAATGCCTATATGAAGGCCCGCACACTGACTCAGGAGTTCATCGACGAGTGGCTGGGCTACTTCATCAACCCCGGCAACAAGCAGATGAGCTCGCTGCTCCTGGGCTGCGGACTCCCCGGCGGCATGATGGGCTCGATGATGGCCGACCTGGGTGGCATTCACCAGATCATCAACAAGACCCGTGCGAAGAAAGGCGAGCCCGAACTCACCATCGACGACCTGCTCGTGAAACTCTTCGACGAGGTGGCCTACGTATGGCCTAAGGTGGGTTATCCCCCACTGGTGACCCCATTCTCGCAATATGTGAAGAACATCGCCCTGACCAACCTGCTCACCCTGGAGCAAGGCAAGGGCCGCTACGTGATGATGGACGACGCCATGTGGGGCATGGTGCTCGGCAAGAGCGGACGCATCCCCGGCGAGATTGCTCCCGAGATCAAGGAACTGGCCGCCAAGCAAGGACGCGAGTTCACCGACGCCGACCCGCACACCCTCATCCCCAACGCCCTCGACGACTTCCGCAAGGAGATGGACGAGAACGGATGGGAATACGGACCTGACGATGAGGAACTCTACGAACTGGGCATGCACCCCGAGCAGTACCGCAACTTCAAGAGCGGACAGGCCAAGAAGAACTTCCTGGCCGACCTGCAGAAGGCCAAGGACGCCAAACTGGGCGCCAAACTCACTCCCGAGCAACTGTCGGAGTTCAAGCACGCCAAGGCCGACGCCGTGGTGGCTCCCGTCAAGGGCGAGATCTACTGGGAGTTTGGTGGCGACGGCGAGGCCGCTCCTACCGTGGAGCCCTACATCGGCAAGGAATATGCCGAGGGCGACAAGCTCTGCTACATCCAGGCACCTTGGGGCGAGATTGTGGAAGTGCCAGCTGCCGTAGGCGGCAAACTGGTGGAAATCAACGCCAAGCGCGGCAGCAAGGTAATGAAGGGCGACGTGATCGCCTACATCGAGCGGCCCAATGCAGAATAATCCTCATGGATTACCTACGCATTATCGACAAGTATTATCCCGAGGACAACGCGCTGAAGCGCCTGCTCCTCGAACACAGCCAATCTGTAGCGCGGAAAGCGCTACAGATTGTCGCTTTTCATCCCCGCCTGCATCTCGACAGCCAGTTTGTGGAAGAGGCGGCGATGGTGCACGACATCGGCATCTGCCAGACCGACGCACCCGGCATCTTCTGCCATGGCACACATCCTTATATATGTCATGGCATCCTGGGCGCCGCCATGATGAGGGCCGAGGGATATGAGCGCCATGCGCGCGTGTGCGAGCGCCATACCGGGGCCGGACTGTCGCTCGACGACATCGTGAGACAGGGCCTTCCGCTGCCCCACCAGAGCCTGCTGCCCGAGACGCTGGAAGAGCAACTCATCTGCTACGCCGACAAATTCTTCTCGAAGTCGCACCCCGAGCGCGAGAAGACCATCGAGCAGGCTGAGCGCAGCCTGGCGAAGTTCGGCGAGGAGGGTCTGGAACGCTTCCGCGAATGGGTGAGATTGTTCGGATAGAGGGCCTGAGACGGGGAAAAAGTGGGCAAAATAGCGCCCCAGCGGCACATTTCGATGTTAAAATTAGAAAAACAAGGGGCCGTTCATGATTTATTGAGTACCTTTGGGCTCCAAAACAATGAAGGTAAAGTCAGTGATCATACTGCTCTTCGTGGCTTCCATGATGATGGTGGCCAGCAGTGCCATGTCGGTAAGAATGACATGGAGGGGACGTATGCCCCTAACCGACACCGTGCCCACCGACACCCTTCACCTCTCCAACATCCTCAACAACACCACGCCACACAGGGTTGTGGCCGCCCATGACTCCACTGCCGGCGACTCCATCGGCACGCTCGACGCCATGGCCGCCATCGACACCATCGCCGGACCCGACACCCTGCACATGGACTCGCTCACGCTGGCCATCTTCCACCACAACCAGGCGGTGGACGACTCGCTCAGGCTCGACTCCATCAACCGAGCACGCCCCAACGGCATCAACTCGCCCGTCAACTTCAGCGCGCAAGACTCGATGGTGTACGACGCCACGACGAAGGACGCCTACCTCTACGGCAACTCGAACGTGGACTATGAGGATATGAAACTCACCAGCGACAGGGTGCACGTGAACATGGAGAAGAACCTCGTCGACGCTTCGGGAACGGCAGACTCGACGGCTGCCAACGGACAAAAGGGCACACCCGTGTTCAAGATGGGCTCCGACGAGTATACGAGCGACACCATACGCTACAACCTCAAGAGCAAGAAGGGTTTCATCGACAACGTCTACACCGAACAGGAAGACGGATATATCAGGAGCAAGCATGCCAAGCGCGACGATGAAGGCAACCTCTATCTTGAGAAAGGCATCTACACCACCTGCGACGAGGAGCATCCCGACTTCTACATCGCCCTCTCACGGGCCAAGGTGCGACCGGGCAAGGACGTGGTGTTCGGACCGGCCTACCTCGTGGTGGCCGACGTGCCACTGCCGCTGGCCATCCCCTACGGATTCTTCCCCTTCACCAAGAGTTACTCGAGCGGATTCATCATGCCTACCTACGGCGATGAGAGTTCGCGCGGATTCTACCTGCGCGACGGCGGATACTACTTCGCCATCAACGACAAGTGGGACCTGAAACTGCTGGGCGAGATCTACACCAAAGGCTCGTGGGGAGTCACCGCCACCTCCAACTACAAGAAGCGCTACCGCTACAGCGGCTCCTTCCTCTTCTCGTACCAGGACTCGAAGTCGGGCGACAAGGGGATGCCCGACTTCTCTGAGAACAGGAGTTTCAAACTGCTGTGGCAGCACCGACAGGACCAGAAAGCCAACCCCTACAGGTCGCTCTCGGCCAACGTCAACTTCTCGTCGTCGAGTTATGAGCCCAACAACCTGACGAGCATGTACAACCCGCAGACGAGGACCCAGACCACGCGAACCTCGATGGTGAACTTCGGCACCCAGTTCTCGAGCCTGGGCATGAGATTAGACCTCGCGAGCAGCGTGGCACAGAACATGCGCGACACCACCATCACCATGATGCTCCCCGACCTCAACATCACGGTGAGCCGATTCTATCCCTTCAAACGTAAGAAATCGGCCGGAAAGGGCCATTGGTATGAGAAGATCTACACCAGCTACTCCGGACACTTCAGCAACTCCATCGACACGAAGGAAGACAAACTGATGAAATCGAACTTCATCAAAGACTGGCGAAACGGATTCGAGCACCGCATACCCATAGGGGCCGACTTCACGCTGTTCGACTACCTGACCATCAGTCCAAAGGTGAACTTCACTGACCGCATGACAGCCACAAAGGTGAAACGCTCATGGGACAAGGACCACCAGGTGGAGTTGGCCGACACCACTTACGGTTTCTACAATATCTACGACTGGAACATGAGCCTGGGCCTCTCGACCACGCTCTATGGCTTCTACACCCCCAGCCGTAAGATCTTCGGCGACAAGATACAGACCGTGCGCCACGTGCTGACGCCCATGCTGAGCTTCAGCTACCACCCCGACTTCGGAGCCAGCCGCTACGGCTACTGGGACTCTTACGTGAAGACCGATGCCGACGGCAACGTGAGCATGGTGAACTACACGCCCTACGCCAACAGCCTCTACCTACCGCCATCGCCGGGAAAGTCGGGGGCTATCAACTTCAGCGTGAAGAACAACATCGAGATGAAGGTGAAATCGGACAAAGACTCCACCGGATTCAAGAAAATCAGCATCATCGACAATATCGGCGCGGCTATGTCGTATAACATGGCCGACAAGAATCGCCCGTGGAGCGACCTGCAGATGGACATCCGCCTGAAATGGTGGAAACGCTACACCTTCAGCATGAACGCCGTGTTTGCCACCTATGCCTACGAACTCGACGAGAACGGCAACCCATACCTGGGCACCCACACGGAGTACAGCCGTGGCCGCTTCGGCCGCTTCCAGGGCACCACGCAGTCGATACACTACACCCTCACGCCCGAGAAACTGAAGAAACTATTCGGCGGAGGAAGTGAGGAAGACGAACGCAAGAAGGACAATGATGACGAGGACGATGAGGGCATCGACACCGACATTGAATCGAACGTGGACGACGTGATGGTAAAGGGACAGCGGGGAGCGAAGAAATCGACCAAGGCTGAAACCGACGCCGACGGCTACATGGCCTTCAGCATGCCCTGGTCGCTCACCTTCAGTTACGGCATCACCATGCGCGAGAACACATCGGGCAAGTTCAACAAAAAGAGGATGCGCTATCCCTACGCCTTCTCGCAGACCCTCAACGTGAGCGGCAACGTACGTCTGAGCGAGGGATGGAACATCAATTTCTCATCGGGCTACGACTTCGAGAACAAGAAGATATCAATGACCGTGGCATCGCTCTCACGCGACCTGCACTGCTTCAGCATGTCGTGTTCGGTGGTGCTCGCGCCCTACACCAGTTACAACTTCAGTTTCCGATGCAATGCCGCCACCCTCACCGACGCGCTGAAATATGACAAGCGGAGCGGACAGAGCAACGCCGTGAGATGGTACTAATGAATAATCTGAGAGTTTTTAAACTACGGATTGTGCTGAGAGAGCTGAATATTTGGGACTACGGAATAAACTGAGAAATCTGATTTTTTTCAACACAAATGGCCATTAATAGCCATTAATTTTATACTACGGAATGTGCTGAGAAATCTGATATTTTTTGTAATCTCTTATCAGTTTTATCAGTATACTCCGTAGTCCGGAATGTTCTGATAAATCTGATGTTTTGGGTCGCTGCGCTCAAAATCTTACAAAATCTTTGGGAAAATCTGAAAGCTTGAACCATAAGATTTGTGAGATGAGGCTGATGTTTTGGGTCGCTGCGCTCAAAATTTTACAAAATCTTTGGGAAAATCTTTCAAATCAATTTTTTCTACCTTTTTTCCAGGCACTTGTGGCCTTTTTCCGGTGCGTCAGCGGTTCATGTTCCTTTTTCAAAAGCGTCAGCGGTTTTTTATCAATTATATTGTGTGAGAAGGTGGTATCAAGAAAGCTTGAACCATAAGATTTGTGAGATGAGGCTGATGTTTTGGGTCGCTGCGCTCAAAATCTTACAAAATCTTTGGGAAAATCTTTCAAATC
>ONGG01000059.1 GCA_900317305.1 uncultured Prevotellaceae bacterium
CGGATTGTGGAACACCGTCTGCATCTGCAATCCACTCACTGCCAGTCCGGCTCCCGCCACCATTGCCGTGAGCGCCTGAGGCACACGTGAACTGAGCACGATATTCGTCCAAATCTCATTCTCCTCACCACTGCCCAACAAGATGGCGCACACGCTGCCTACGGGAATACGCACCGTGCCCAACAACAAGTTGAGCACGAAGAGCAGCAGCAACACGAGCACCTGCAAGAGGGTGATGACGAGCGATTTTCTCATCGGTCTATTTCAACAACTGGTAGAACGTGGGCTGGTAGTCGGCGGGCATCAGTTCGGGATGGAAAATGGCCACGAGATCGGCGAGCACGACATCGGGTTTCACGGGCGACACCTCATAATATGGTGTCTGCTTCATGTTGCAGTAGATGACATGCTTGTCTTTGAAAGCCTTGAAGAGTGCATTACGCGGTTCCGAGGCTTTCAGTGCATCGTAGGTGAAATCACCGGGGAAACTGTTGAGGATACGCCAGTAGTCGGCATTGGCAGCCGTGGCATACATTTTCTCGTACTCAATAGGTACGCCGCCCGTATTGTCGTCGTTGAGCACATACTCTGCCCCAGCGTCGCGGAATATCTGGGCCAGATAGTTTTTCCCACCCACGGCATACCAGTTGCCACCATGCATCTCGCCACTGAACACAGAGGGGCGCTCCTTGATATCGGCCACCTTCTGTTTCAGTTCCAGATACCGTTTCTCCACACCTTCGAAGAATTGTTCGGCCTCTTTCTCCTTGCCGATGAACATGGCGATATACTTCACCCACTCGGCTTGTCCCAGCGGGTCGAGTTCTTTATATCCCAGATGAGGGATAAGGGTGATGCCCGTCTCCTTGATGGCATCATATCCGCCACGTTTGAAGGGCGAGATGAAAATGACCTGTGGGTTGGCGGCCAGAATCAGTTCGGGGTCGAAATTGCCTTCCATACCAATTTTCACGATATCCCCTTTCTTTACCCGTTGAAGGATATCCTTGTCGAAGAGATTTTTCGTTCCGGTAATGCCCTTGATAACATCGTGCGCATCGATGGCAGTGAAATTGGACAGTTGAAGCATGGTCATCACGATGGTGCGCTCGATAGGTACTTTCACCTCGGTGTAACCATCTGGGACCTTTGCCTCCATATCCTTAGGAACCAATGCGAAATGATAGGAAACGGGCATGCGGTCCTTGTCGGTCTGCGGGTCGGCCACATCCACCAGTCTCACGCCATTCTCGAGAGTTTTCACCGTGTAACCTTTGGCGTATTTGGGTTGGTCAAGCGAATCGGCCACCACATTTTCAGACATTTTTGCACCACCTTGTTTGCCACACGAGCAAAAAAGGGCAATTGCTGCGCAGAAGGCGCAGAAAACGAGCTTTTTCTTCATGATAAGATAATAGTTTGATCGCAGTATTTACCCTCTGTCCTTACACCGAGAACATCGGGCATTGAAGTCATATCAGAGGCTGGTCTTCTGACTTTGGCCCTACCCCCAAGCACCTTCCCACCTTGATTTGACAGGCAGTGGCGTTATACGCTTGGTGGCGATAAAAGGGCCATACAGCTGCGGGACAGTCGGGGATTCTCACCCCATTCCCATTTCATCGCGCATGGCGAACCCCCAATTTCCTTGCAAAGATAGTGCAAGGTGAGTGAAAAACCAAATTTTATTTGAGTTTTTCCGAACCGATGCCTATCTTCGCCACGAAGTAGCAAAGATAGTGAAAACCGAATGGAAAGCAAAAGAAATCTTTCGATTTCTTTTCTTTTCTGAGATATGAATTGGGCAATACTCAAAAGAACCCCCGAATAACATGTGGCCAAGCCTTCGGCTTGGATGTTCCAACCCATCCCACCTTCCCTTCGTAAGGGAAGGCCTCGACCCCATCCCAAGGCCCTTCCCCTGTCCAGGGGAAGGGATGCAACCGCTTCCTATCCGGTCGCTCGGACACTAAGGTATCCTTGACCCATCAAAGGGTCAAGGGGAGATTCCTTACGCAACATAGTTGCGATTGTTTATGCGGGCTTCGCCCGCCATTCCGCCGAAGTTTGCTCAAGCCACTTAAACAATTATATAATATGATAGCCGCATCGTATCTTCGCGGCGCAGCCGCTAAGTAGTGAAAGGCGAAGACAATGATAAAGCAATACGCTTAGTCGTTGATGTAGTTTTTCGTCGACATGTCGTAGTAGAGTGCCTCCAGTTCCTGCAAGGTAAGTTGCTCGACAGAATGCTCAATCACTCGTATCAGTTCCTCGCGGCGATACTCATCCGACTGGCTGAAAGAACCATTAAATGCCATTTTTTGGATTACGTAAAGTGAAACATCTTTATCATAAAGCAAATCAATGCTTTTTCACGTCAAAGAAGAATACAATTCCATACTTTCACCGTGCAGCGGCAAAGATAAAGAAAAAACACCAATATTCGAAAAAAAAGAGTAATTTTGCAAGCAACAGCGCCTATGCCACATCCATCAACATACACCACAACAACGTTTACGGCCGACATCGACGCCCAGTCGTATATCGACGGGTTCCGCCAAGCCGACTACTTCATTGCCTTCTGCCAGCAATGCGGGAACTATGGTAGGCGGTATGGTTGTCCACCCTTCGATTACGATCCGCTATCCATTATCAAGGGGTACGCAAATGTACGCATCATCGGAGTGAAAATCATTCCAACCGACAAACACCTGCCACTGAAATCGGCCAACGAATTGATGGAACCCGTCATCAGCCGCCTGAATGCTGAACTCCTGAAAATGGAACAAGCACTAGGAGGCCGGGCATTTGGTTTCGTGGGCACATGCCCCTACTGCGGCGGCGCTCCATGTGCCCGGATTGAGGGGAAGCCATGCCGACATCCCTCGAAAGTGCGCCCTTCTTTGGAGGCTTTCGGCTTCGACATGGGCAAGACAGCCCAAGACTTGCTCGGACTGGAAATCAAATGGAGCCATGACGAGTTCCTACCTGAGTACCTGACCTTGATTTGCGGGATTTTCTATTAGGGCAGTTGCCTAGACTTATCCTAACATCCAGCATGAATGTTCCAATTCATCATCAATAATACCTTTTTTTTGTTTTGCAAAGAACAAAATGCATGTTTTAAAGGAACACCACATATGCATGCGGATTAACAAAAATTCAATCGATTACGCAGTTAAATTTATTAAATTTTGTTAATTTTTGAATTGTGTGGGCACACGGATAAAGCCGAGGTGAAAATAATAGTAAAAAATTTTTGAGCGTTGGAAAAAAACCTTTACCTTTGCATCGTTATCCTGAAAACAATCTTTTTACCTTAAAAAAACTAATACCTATTGAAGATTCGAAGCGGTCGCCTGAGAAGGTCATCGCTTTTTTTGGTTATATACGCCAAAGTCTACATCAGCATGTCGGCCAAGCCTTCGGCTTCAAAAAGTTTTTCACTGTAGTTTCATACATCCATTCCTTTTGCTACATGATCTAAATTCTGAGGCAATTGCATCACTATGCGGTGCGATCACGACTTTTACACCTTACATTATTTAGTTGCAGGGAATCATCGCTCCAACCACCCCCACTGGTTGTCCCCTTTATGGGGGGATTCGTCCAGCGGAGCGTGGTCGGTTATGCGATTTTCTTTTCTACAAATTGCCGGTCGATAACAATCTCTTCGGTGTCGAGGCTGAACATCTCGTCGTCGAGGATTTTGAAGATGGTGGACTTCAGTCCCCTGACACCAAGATGCTTTTTGCTGGCATAGGAAGCGATGGCCTTTGCCCCCTCGTTGGTGAGGCGGAGCTGGATGTCGCGCTGATTGAAGTAATTGACATAAAAGTTGAGAGGCGAGTCCTTTGACTTCGTGAGGATGTCGACCATCAACTCCTCGGAGAGGCTGTTGACATGAGCATACTGGAGGATTCGTCCGGCAAGTTCGTCACGGTGGAAGTAAGTGGTGAAGTCACTGTCCTTGACATACTTATGGAAGTCGCCTTGGATAAGCCCATTCTGAGCGTGGCTGAATCCGATGGCGTTGGTGCCCATCCGCTTTCTCACTACCGACTCAATGCCGCTGAAGACTCCGGAGAAGATGAAGAGCATGTTTTTGGTAGAGACCCTCTCAGACGAGAGTGGTCCGGTGCTGAACGAGACCGAGTTGTTGTCGTCGAGGATGTTGAGCAGTTCGTTGAGAACCCGCTCGTTGAACTCCCCACCATGGAAGAGTTTGTCGAACTCGTCGAGCAAGATGACGGCCGACTCCACCGGTCCGAGCTCTTCGTCACATTCATGGTAAATCTCAGAGAAGACATCGGTGAGATGCGGTCCGTGTATGCCCTCCTGCACGAGGTTGTTGCAGTTGATGACACCCAGTTTGAGTCCAAAGAGCTCAGCCAGTTTCTGAGGTCCGAACGTCTTTCCCACCCCCGAGGGTCCGAATGCCAGCAGATTGGCTTTTGGCAATTTCGCATTTGTTTTGTTTCTCATCAGGTGCAAATAGAAGCACAATGAGAGTTTGCGGGAGTACTCGGGCTGTCCGATGAGATAGCCTTCGAGCATTTCAGAGATGGCCTTAGGTGTGACATGTTCGGGAGCGATATCAAAGAGTTGGTAGTCGGTTTCGTCGAGGAGGTCGACGATTCCCTGAAGGGGTATTTTCCCGTATTCTTTTTCCCAACTGGCGATATGGTCTTTCACACAGTCACGAGCCGTGGTGTTGAAGGAGTCGGCCGTTTCGATGACGAACTCGTCGCGACGTCTTTTCAGCACCTTTATCCATTGTTCTTTTTCCTTGATTCTGAGTGTTGGCAGAGAATCGATGGTACGCTTGATGATTTTGAAATCCATAAGAGGGTTGATGAGACACAATTTCTTGATTTCCTCATCAAGTTGGAGTGATTTCAAGCTTGGAGCTTTGATTGTTGATTTCTTTTTTTCCGTCATAGCATTAAGTTGGAATAGAACGATATAATCAACTTGATATTATTGCCACACGGGGTGGCAATCCAGAGTAAGGGATAATCCCTTGTGATGTGGACAAGTCTCGGACACACAGGGGTAAAGAGCTATTGACCAGCAATTTACGAAGGTGTAGAGTGTTTCAGAAAGTCAAAGAACGCCGTTTTGGCCAGAGGCCGTGAGGGTCATGTCTGCCAAGAGAACAAGGCAGAGGAATGGTGCAGGTGTGCGCACCTGCGATGTATGTAACTTGACTTTTTGGTAATTAAAGATTTAGATTTTCCTAAGTAGTTTCCAACTACCGAATCAACACGTCGAGAAGTTTAGGTCTGCCGACCATTCAGTCCATTCAATCAAATTTTTCACACCCCTAGAAAAAAGGGGAAATCAATGCAAAATTACAAAAATTTCCATAATTTCAAAATTCGAACGGATATTTAGACCAAAAATTTAGATTTATTAACTCTACTTGGCGATTTGGTCTATGAAATGCTGTCGTTTGCCCTATGGCTATGTATAGAAACGACGAAAGGCGTACCCATTCGACATGGCGCACGCCTTTCGTAGAACGAACAGTCAATACTATTACTCTACCACCACCTTTTTGCCTTGGTAGATATAGATGCCCTTGGAGGGGTGGCTCACCCTCACGCCCGACAAGGTATACCACTGGTTGTCGGCATTCTCATTGGCCGTTGTGTTCACCTCGCTGATGCCAGTGAGATGTTGCACATAGTCGGGCAGGTAATAGCCCACATGAGCCGGTTGGTTATACGCCACGTTTTGCCAAGCGATGCCCATGCGGTAGACATGGTCGTGCATGAGTGTCGGCACACGGTATTCGGTGGGCTCATTCGTAGTAAAGATATTGAGCGTGCATCCGTCGTTGAGGTCCCACATGATGATCTCCTCACGCCAGTCGCCGAAGATGTCGGCTATCAGGTTAGGAGTGGCCTTGGTGGTGTTGCATGTCTGCGAGTTGCCCAGGTTGGAGAACGACATATAGGTCTGGCATTTCTTTGCCGATGAGCTCCACTTCTGGATGATAGGCTCGCACCGCCCGGTATTGGTATTGTACTTGCCGTCGAAGAGTTCGTCTTGCAGGTCTCCAGTCCAATAGAGCCGGAAGCACTGTGACGGTCTGCTGGTGCCCACCACCGAACCATCGATGGCATACACGTTTCCGCTAGCCGACGACCAATACTCATACCCCCGGCTGTCGGGGTCGATATCGGCAGCCATACCCCTTCCGGTATCCGACGATCCGGTGATATGCGAGAATATCTCGCCCGAGCCCGCCTCGCGCACATGCAACCCATAGGGTTTCTCCTCATGCACCATCATGATTTCCAGTCCGGGACGGTCGGGGTCAAGGTCACCCAGGTGCTGCGCGTCGCCGTGCCCCAGACCGGTGGTATACAGCAGCGTCCCATTGTTGTCGATTGCCGCAGATGCGTCGATGATCTCGTCGCACCCGTCACCGTCGACGTCGGCCACCGATATATTGTGAGCACCCTGTCCGTAGGCCGTTCCAGCCTGTCCGGTGTGCTTGTCGACATTACCATTGGCATCGGTGAGTTGCCACTCGTTGGCCGACACGCTGGCATGCAGCCATTTGGTAGTCAGTTTGGCTCCATCGAAGTCGACAGCCCAGAAATACGACCTGGTGTAATAGCCCCTCACCATCACGGCGCTCGGGTTCTTGTCTGCACCGTCGAGATAAGCCACGCAAGCCAAATATCTGTCGCAACGGTTTCCATAGTTGTCGCCCCAGAACGACTTTGCAGGATGGTCGGGTGCGCCCCCTATCCCACCAGCGCGGTTTGGGTTATAGAACACGGTGTGAATGGCTTTTCCGGTTGCGCCCTCGAACACGGTGAGGTATTCGGGTCCACCAAGCACATACCCACTGGCGTTGTGGTAAGTCTTGGTATTGTCGGCAGAGAGGATCTCGCTGTCGTCGGCCATGGAGGTGACGAAACCGCCCTGTCCGTCAACACTTCCCGGAGCCGTCTTGCAAATCATCTCTGCCTTGCCGTCACCATTGAAGTCGAAGACAAGGAACTGCGTGTAATGTGCTCCTGCTCGGATGTTCCTGCCCAGGTCGATACGCCAGAGACGCGTGCCGTCGAGTTTGTAGCAATCGATGTATACATTACCGGTATAGCCACTCTGTGAATTGTCTTTCTGGTTGGAAGGGTCCCATTTCACGAAAAGCTCATACTCACCGTCGCCATCCACGTCGCCCACGCCACAGTCGTTGGGCGTGTAGGTGTAACTGCCGCTCTCGTTGGTGCCACCCTCGGGGCGGTCGAGGCGCATGGTCTTGAAGGCCCCAGTCCAAGGCGATACAGCCGCCGACGTCTCGGCCGCCACCCCACCAACTTTGGTCACCACCTGATAGGTGCTGTTGGTGCTGCCACCGGTGTCGACAAACGAGGTAGTTGCCGTGAGGTCGGCAGCAACGACCTGTCCGTCGCGCAGTAAGTCGAACGAGGTGGAGGGGTCGTCATATCCCAGGTATCTCCAACTCACGAACTGTCCGTTGCCCGACTTGGCCGGCAGCGCCACCAGCGCCCTGTCGAGTTTCTCCATCTGTGATGCCGGGGTGAAGTAGTTGAACTCGGTGACAGGGAGCTCATCTTCCAAGAAGTCGTAGAGAATGATTTTCCACACCACCTGTTGTCCGGCCGGAGTGAAAGTCAGTGTCGACTGGGCAGGAGCATCCAGCGTGATAGTATGGCTCACCACGGTGGTGTTGCCGTTGTCATCCTTTCTGGGGTAGACGTATTCCGTCTCGCCATACGCAGTGCCATTGAGTTCGCTGAGGTATCCGTCGGCGTCGGCATAATTGCAATATCCCGAAAAGGTGACTCTTTTGATGGTGATGCCGTCAGGGATATGGATGGTGTACTGCACATTTCGCGAGAATTTGATGCACCCACCGCTACCCGTGGAGTAGTTTTTCCCCGCCTCGTTGGAGATGCTGAATCCATTGCTGAAATTCCAGTCGCCCGTCGACGTGGTGGCCGACAACTCATATTTCTGCTGCGCCAAGGCCATCACTGCCAGCAACGACAGGATAAAGGTAAAAATAGATTTTCTCATTGTGATTTGTTTTATGTAGATGCTTGGTTAGTTTTCCGCTGAAATGACCAGGGCAAAATTACGCATAAAAAACGAGAACGCGCCATTTTTGCTGAAAAATGATGAAAATAATGATGAAAGACAAAAAATAAGGTGTGGGTATTCAGAATTAATTTGTAAATTTGCGGTGCTATAGTCACAACCCATGCCGCGACCGATGAAGCCACCGCCACTATGCCCAAAGCATGAAGTCAAGTAGCCCTGCGTCGCGGATAATAATACTAAACTATGATCAACAGACAATTACTGAGACCTGAGAGTATTGTAGTGGTGGGCGGTTCGAACAACACCCACAAGCCAGGCGGTGCCGTCGTGCGCAACCTCCTGAACGGCGGCTACAAAGGTGTGCTGCGCGTCGTCAACCCCAAGGAAGACGAGGTGCAGGGCGTGAAAGTGTTCCACGACGTGAAGGAGATTCCTCCTACCGATCTGGCCGTGGTGGTGATTCCCGCCAAGTTCTGCCCCGACACAGTGAGAGTGCTCGCCTCGGAGAAAGGCGTGAAGGCCTTCATCATCATCACAGCCGGTTTTGGCGAGGAGACCCCCGCCGGAGCCGCCCTGGAGAAAGACATCCTCGACACCTGCGAACAGTATGGTGCCGCGCTGATTGGTCCCAACTGCATCGGCCTGCTCAACTCCTGGCACCATAGCGTGTTCACCAAGCCCATCCCCCACCTGAACCCACAGGGTGTCGACTTCATCAGTGGTTCGGGAGCCACCGCCGTCTTCATCCTTGAGTCGGCCGTCATCAAAGGCTTGCAGTTTAACTCAGTATGGAGCATCGGCAACGGCAAGCAGATAGGCATAGAGGATGTGCTGCAATATATGGACGAGCACTTCGACGCTGAGCACGACTCGAAGGTGAAATTGCTCTATATCGAGAACATCGCAAACCCCGACAAGTTGCTCTTCCATGCCGCATCGCTGATACGCAAGGGTTGCCGCATCGCCGCCATCAAGGCCGGTAGTTCGGAGAGCGGCAGCCGTGCCGCCTCGTCGCACACGGGTGCCATCGCCAGCAGCGACTCCGCCGTGGAGGCCCTCTTCCGCAAGGCCGGCATCGTGAGGTGCTTCTCTCGCGAGGAACTCACCACCGTGGGATGCATCTTCACCCTTCCTCCCATCAAGGGCAAGAATTTCGCCATCGTGACCCATGCCGGTGGTCCCGGCGTGATGCTCACCGACGCCCTGTCGAAGGGTGGTCTGAACGTGCCCCCACTCGACAAGGAGATTGGCGAGGAACTGAAGACCAAGCTATATCCTGGCGCCTCCACAGCCAACCCCATCGACATTCTTGCCACCGGCACCCCCGAGCAGTTGGGCACTGCCATCGACTACTGCGAGTCGCGTTTCGACAATATCGACGCCATCATGGTGATTTTCGGCACGCCAGGTCTGGTGCAACTATATGAGACCTACGAGGTGCTTCACAAGAAGATACTGGAGTGCAAGAAACCCGTGTTTCCTATCCTTCCCAGCCTTCACACCGCTGGTCCGGAGGTTGAGGAGTTCCTCAGAAAAGGCCATGTGAACTTCAGCGACGAGGTTACCCTGGCCACCGCCCTCACGCAAGTGATGCGCACCCCCCCACCCGCTCCGCCAGAGATAGAGTTGTTTGGCATCGACGTGCCCCGCATCCGCGACATCATCTCTGGCATCAAAGAGAGTGGCTACATCTCGCCCAAACTGGTGCACGACTTGCTGGAGTGCGCGCAGATACCGATGGTGCCCGAGATGGTGAGCGCCGACTGCGAGCAATTGGTGGCTTTTGCTGAGCGCACGGGGTATCCCGTGGTGGCCAAGGTGGTGGGTCCGGTGCACAAGAGCGATGTGGGCGGTGTGGCCCTCGACATCAAGAGTGCCAAGCACCTGCGCATGGAATTTGAGCGCATGATGAAAATCAAGGACGCCACCGGCGTCATGGTACAGAAGATGCTCCGCGGCACCGAACTTTTCATCGGAGCAAAATACGAGTCGCGTTTCGGTCATATCGTGCTGTGTGGTCTTGGCGGCATCTTCGTAGAAGTGTTGAAAGACGTGTCGAGCGGTCTGGCCCCACTATCGTATGGCGAGGCCTACTCGATGATCAAGTCGCTGCGCGGCTACAAGATTATTGAGGGCACACGTGGTCAGGCCGGCATCAACCAGCAGCGCTATGCCGAGGTCATCGTGCGACTGTCTACGCTGCTGCGCTTCGCCACCGAGATCAAGGAGATGGACATCAACCCGTTGCTCGCCGACGAGCATGGCGTGACCGCCGTGGATGCCCGCATCTACATTGAGAAATAGTTGAGCAAATGCGAAACCAATATAAACAACAAATCCCATACAACCATGCAAATTGGAGACAAAGCCCCCGAAGTGCTGGGGCACGACGAGAACGGCAATGAGATTCGCCTGAGTGATTTCAAAGGCAAGAAACTGGTGCTCTATTTCTATCCGAAAGACATGACCTCGGGGTGCACCACCGAGGCCTGCAACCTGCGCGACAACATCGGTGCCCTGGAAGCCAGCGGCTATGCCGTACTTGGCGCCAGTGTTGACGATGCGAAGTCGCACCAGAAATTCATCGCCAAGCACGAGTTGCCCTTCCACCTGATAGCCGACACCGACAAGCAGTTGGTAGAGCAGTTTGGCGTGTGGGGCGAGAAGAGCATGTATGGCCGGAAATATTTCGGCACCTTCCGCACCACGTTCATCATCAACGAGGAAGGCATTGTGGAGCGCATTATCGGTCCGAAGAAAATCAAGACGAAGGACCATGCCAACCAAATCCTCTCCGAAGGATGACACGGCAAGTGGAATTCACCTTGCGTCCCCGCCCTCGCGGTTGCCATCTAGTGACCGATGAGGTGATGCGCCATCTGTCCGACCTTCCGCAGGCCGGACTCCTACACCTGTTTGTGAAGCACACCAGTTGTGGTCTGTGCATCAACGAGAATGCCGACCCCGACGTGCGCAGCGACCTCTCTGCCATCCTCGACCACCTGGTGCCAGAGAACCAGTCGTATTACGACCACACGATGGAGGGCAGCGACGACATGCCCGCCCATGCCAAGTCGGCCCTGGTGGGCGTATCGCTTACCATACCCATCACCGGTGGCCGTCTGAACTTAGGCACGTGGCAAGGCATCTATCTCTGCGAGTTCCGCAACTATGGCGGCAGTCGACGCATTGTGGCCACCATCGTGGAATGAAAGTAGTCACAGCCATTTTCACCCGAACCAAATCACAAGAAAATGACCTACAACAGCACCCGTCTACTTCTGGCTTGCCTTTGCTTGCTGCTCTCGGCCGCAGGCAGGGCACAACGTCATGAGATACTGAACAGCCGAATCTCCACCCTGCAGGTGGTGAGCGGCAACGATTGGCTGTCGCCACCCGTCACCACCCTTGGTGGCGCCCCCATCCACATCTCCTTCGACGACCAGACCCACGACTACCACCGCTACACCTACCGTATCGAACACTGTGAGGCCGACTGGAGCGTGAGCGAGGACTTGTTTACCAGCGACTATATAGATGGCTTTATTGAGGGCAATCTGATAGAGGACACTGAGGAGTCGCTCAACACCAACGTGCTTTACACCCACTACCACCTGACCATCCCCAATGCCCACTGCCGCCTGAAGATGAGTGGCAACTACCGCCTGACGGTGCTCGACGACAACAACGACGAGGAGCCGATGCTCACTGCCTGCTTCATGGTGGTGGACCCCAAAGTGGGTGTGTCGCTCAATGTCACCACCAACACCGACATCGACATCAACCACTCGCACCAGCAGGTGAACATGCAGGTGAGCTACTCGGGGGTGAACGTGACCAATCCCTCGACACAAATCAAGACCGTGGTGATGCAGAACGGGCGTTGGGATAATGCCCGCGTGAATGCCCAGCCTCAGTTCACCACGACCGACGGTCTTCGCTGGGAACATTGCCGCGACTTGATTTTTGATGGCGGCAACGAGTATCGGAAGTTTGAGGTGCTCGATACCGACCACCCGAGCATGGGCGTCGACAAGATCAGGTGGGACGGCGAGTTGTTCCATGCCTACGTCTTCCCCGATGAGCGGCGCCCCAACTACCTCTACGACGAGGATGCCAACGGCTGTTTCTATATCCGCAACAGCGACAACGAGGAGAACGACCGCATCTCGGAGTATGTGGTGGTGCACTTCCAAGTGTTCAGCGACAAGCACGACGATGGCGAGGTATATCTGAACGGTGTATGGACCAACGACCAGTTTCTACCTCAATACCAGATGGAGTACGACTACGCCACAGGCAGTTACCAGGCCGCCGTACTGCTGAAGATGGGATACTACTCCTACCAATACCTGTTGCTCGACAACGATGGCTACACCCATGTGCTGCCCTCGGAAGGCAATTTCTTCCAGACCGAGAACCAATACCAGGCCCTGGTCTACTACCGGGAACCGGGAGGACGCACCGACCAGTTGCTGGGTTACCAACAGGTGAGGTTCAAGTAAATAGAAGTATTGCGTTCGCTCAACTTCTTGAAGTTCAGAAGTTCAGAAGTTCAGGAGTTCAGAAGTTCAGACAGAACTATAAATAACGGCAATTTGCACAACGAGGTGTCGCCTTATTATACAAAAGCAAATCCCCTCCTCTGAGAGTGCTCTGAGAGGAGGGGATTTGCTTTATTTGGTATTATTGCTAACGGCGTGCGTTTCTTAAAGTGACGGTACTGAAACAGGTCCTGCCATGCCCCAGGTCGATGGTGGTGGTGAGTACCATTTTGTCGGGTGTATATCCATCTTGCACCAAGAGCTGCACTGTGCCAATGTATCCATTATCATAATAGAGCGTGATCGTGCGGTTTCTCAGTGACCATGTTCCACGTTCTCCATAACTGTCGTAGAAGGTGTGGTTGGAGTTGAACGTCATCAGGCCGGTGAAGAACGGTCTTACGTCGGAAGACGAGACAGAGGTGTGAACAGTCTCACTGCATTTCCAGGTTCCTACGAGGTTGACTGACTCTACGAAATCTTCCATTGCCTTCTCATCACATGAGGTAAGCATTGTGGTTGCGCCGAAAATGAAAAGAACGGCATACAGGTAATTTTTTGCTAACTCCTGTTTTCCGCAACGGGGTGACCCAAATCGGGGGTTAGAGCTTCAAGCCGATAGTGTCCAATAGTTTCACGACCTCCTCATCATAGTCTGTGCGGA
>ONGG01000057.1 GCA_900317305.1 uncultured Prevotellaceae bacterium
TGTCTGCCCGCCGCCCTTGTTATTTTCGCTTCGCTTCGGTTTGCCGCCCCGAATCGTTACTTCCATATAAAAAAGACTTTTGCGTAGGTACCTCCCCCGGCCCCTCCTGAGAGGAGGGGGGAGAATTAGCATCGCATATCACTCCCCCCTCCTCTCAGGAGGGGTCGGGGGAGAATTAGCATCGCATATCACTCCCCCCTCCTCTCAGGAGGGGTCGGGGGAGGTCTTTTTTTATTTGGGACTTCATTTTGTGTGTCGCCCAATTCGTTACTCGAAAGTGCAAAAAATATTTTGCACTTTGCTCACTTAATCGTACCTTTGCAACCCAAACCAAAAAAAATAATTTTATGCCATATTTGTTCACATCCGAATCCGTTTCAGAAGGCCATCCCGACAAAGTGGCCGACCAGATATCCGACGCGCTGCTCGACCAGTTTCTCGCCTACGACGAGGAGGCCCGCTGCGCCATCGAGACCTTTGTCACCACCGGCCAGGTGGTCATCATGGGCGAGGTACATTCCGAAGCCTATATCGACCTGCAGACCATTGCCCGCAACACCATCAAGCGTATCGGCTACACCAAGTCGGAATACCAGTTCGACGGCGACTCGTGTGGCATTCTCACGGCCATTCACGAGCAGAGTGCTGACATCAACCGTGGAGTGGACCGCGAGGAGGCCGAGAAACAAGGTGCTGGCGACCAAGGCATGATGTTTGGCTATGCCACCAACGAGACCGAGGACTATATGCCCGTGTCGCTCGACCTTGCCCACCTCATCATGTCGACCTTGGCCGAGATCCGCAAGGAAGGCAAGCAAATGACCTACCTGCGTCCCGACGCAAAGAGCCAGGTGACCGTGGAGTACTCCGACGACAACATCCCACAGCGCATCGACACCATCGTGGTGTCGACCCAGCACGACGAGTTCGACGACGACGAGCGCATGCTCGAGACGATCAAGAACGACGTTATCCACATCCTCATGCCACGGGTGAAGTCGAAGATCAAGAGCGAGAAAGTGCTGAGCCTTTTCAACGACGATATCACCTATCACGTCAACCCCACCGGCAAGTTCGTCATCGGTGGTCCTCATGGAGATACCGGCCTCACTGGCCGCAAGATCATCGTCGACACCTACGGTGGCAAGGGCGCCCATGGTGGTGGCGCCTTCTCGGGGAAGGACTCCAGCAAAGTCGACCGCTCTGCAGCCTATGCCGCACGCCATATCGCCAAAAATATGGTGGCTGCCGGCGTGAGCGACGAGATGCTGCTGCAGGTTAGCTACGCCATCGGCGTGGCCGAGCCCGTGAGCATCTATGTCAACACCTACGGGCGCGCTCATGTGCCCCTGTCCGACGGCGAGATTGCCGACCGCATCAAGCGGATGTTCGACCTGCGTCCAAAAGCCATTGAGCGCCAGCTCAAGCTGCGCCAGCCCATCTACTTCGAGACTGCCGCCTACGGACATATGGGCCGCCGTTGCCAGACGGTGAGCAAGACTTTTACCAGCCACTACCATCCCACACGCACCATCGACGTGGAACTCTTCACCTGGGAGAAACTCGACCTGGTGGAGAAAATCAAGAAGGAGTTCAACCTATAACATCAAGCCTACGGGGTAGTGAAGAAATCCACATACCAGATTATCAGCGAATTGCCACAGGATGCCACCGAATGGCAGAAAGACTCTGCTGTTCAGGCCTATTTCCATCCTGGCGAGAACAACCACTACAGCGATCAGCCCGACACGCTCGGGTTGCCCGGACAGCGTGCCGACGAGAGCCAACTCGTCGACTATAGCGCGTTGCATCGCCCCGACGCATACGCCTTCACCCCCATTCGCCCACCCCTCCATGGTAAAGCCAAGCCCCATATGGCTGTCACCAGTCAGGAAACGCCCTACAATCCTGGTTCCGACCAGTTGGTGTCGGGGTCTCTCTTCCTTGGCATCCTCCTGGCCATACCCGCCTTCGCCATCTCCAGGGGATTCGTCGAGCGCCAGGCCAAAAACTTCTTCTACACCGAGAATACCCGCACCACCACAGTGCCCGACACCACTGTCGAACTGCGCAACCAGGTGCTGCTCGTGGCCTTCACCTGTCTCGTCCTGTCACTGGCCTACTACTGCTATGCCCTCTTCTGGGGCGACAACCAGTATGATGTGGCGTCCAACCACCAACTTGCCGGCATCTATGCCGCCGCCTTCGTGGGCTATTTTCTCATCAAGGCCGCACTCTACCAATTCGTCAACTGGGTGTTCTTCGATAAGAAAAAAATCGAACAATGGAACAAGTCGTTGCTCTTCCTTACCGCCATGGAAGGGATAGCGGCTACTCCCGCCGTGCTGCTCTTCGTTTTTGGCAATTTGTCACTCTCCGCATGCCTCATCATTGTCGTAATTGTTGCTATTTTGACCAAATTGTGCACTTTTTATAAGTGTTATCTTATCTTTTTTCAGCGTTTTGGGGCGTTTTTGCAAATATTTTTGTACTTTTGTGCGCTCGAATTGATACCCATGGTCGGTTTGGTCGAGCTTTTGGAGACGTTGAACAACAATTTGAAAATAAATATTTAGAACATTTATGATAAAGAAGATTTTGGTGTCACAACCCAAGCCGACGAGCGAGAAATCACCTTATTTCGACATTGCGCGCGAGTTTGGCGTTGAATTGGTGTTCCGCCCGTTCATCAAGGTCGAGGGACTTACGGCCAAGGAATTCCGTCAGCAGAAAGTGAGTATCCTCAACTATACGGCTATCGTGTTCACCTCACGCCATGCCATCGACAACTTCTTCAAATTGTCAAAAGAGCTCCGTATCACCATCCCCGAAGACATGAAATATTTCTGTGTGACAGAGACCATCGCGCTCTACATTCAGAAATATGTGCAATACCGCAAGCGTAAGGTGTTCTATGGAACCACCGGAAAGATTGTCGACCTTGTGCCTCTCATGGTCAAGCACAAGACCGAGAAATTCCTCGTGCCCATGAGCGACGTGCACAACAACAGCGTGACCGAGTTGCTCGACGCCAAGAAACTGGAGCACAAGGAGTGTGTGATGTACCGCACCGTGAGCGACGACTTCACCCCCGAGGAGGTGGAGCAGTTCGACTACGACATGCTCATGTTCTTTAGTCCTGCCGGACTCAACGCCCTCACCAAGAACTTCCCCGATTTCGAGCAGGGCGACATCAGGATTGCCGCCTTCGGTCCTGCCACCGCCAAGGAGGTGACCGACCGCGGACTGCGCCTCGACCTGAAGGCCCCCACTCCCGAATTCCCCTCGATGACGGGTGCGCTGAAAGACTACCTCAAGCACAACAAGTAGGTTTTTCATGCCGGCAACGGGTACTCTCACTCTGGGCAAGAAAGAGCGGATAGCAGGCAAGCGACTGGTAGAAACTCTTTTCAAGGGCGGCGTAAGCCGCTCGATGTCTTGTTACCCCCTAAGGGCCATCTATGCACTGGTACCCATGGCCGACGACGGCAGCAGCGCGAAGATGATGGTGAGCGTGCCCAAGCGGCATTTCAAGCGCGCGGTGAAACGCAACAGGGTGAAGCGGCAGGTGCGCGAGGCCTACCGCAAGCAGAAGCACCTTTTGTGCCGCACCATGGACAACCACCCCGGTCAGACCCTCGCCGTGGCTTTCATCTGGCTTTCCGACCAACTCTTCGACAGCCGGCACATCGATGAGCGTGTAGGCATGTTGCTCACCCGAATAAGCGAAGTGCTATGAACCTACTCAGAGCCTGTATCCACGCGGTGTCAAAGGCCATCGTCTGGGTGTTGCTGCTGCCTATCGTCTTCTATCAGCGTTGCATCAGCCCATTCACCCCACCAGCCTGCCGTTTCACCCCCACTTGCTCCGAATATGCCAAGCAAGCCCTCAAGAAGCACGGTCCCATCAAGGGACTGGCCCTCGCCATCTGGCGCGTGCTCAGGTGCAACCCATGGGGTGGCAGTGGATACGACCCCGTACCGTGAATTATCAACCCAATTGTTAAAAACATAAGTTTATCATTCGATGACAAAGAACTTCGTAGAAGAACTGAAATGGCGTGGCATGCTCGCACAGATCATGCCCGGAACAGAAGAATTCCTCAACAAAGGCATGGCAACGGCCTATCTGGGCACCGACCCCACCGCCGACAGCCTGCATATCGGCCACCTCTGTGGCATCATGATGCTGCGTCACCTGCAACGCTGCGGTCATAAGCCCATCATCCTCGTAGGTGGTGCCACCGGAATGATTGGCGACCCCTCTGGCAAGAGCCAGGAGCGCAACCTGCTCGATGCCGAAACCCTCTACCACAATCAGGAGTGCATCAAGCGCCAGGTAGCCAAGTTCCTCGACTTCGAAGCCGAAGGCCCCAACAAGGCCGAATTGGTGAACAACTACGACTGGATGAAGGACTTCACCTTCCTCGACTTCGCCCGCACGGTGGGCAAACATATCACCGTCAACTACATGATGGCCAAGGAGAGCGTGCAGCAGCGCCTCAACGGCACCGCCCGCGACGGACTGTCGTTCACCGAGTTCACCTACCAGTTGCTCCAGGGCTACGATTTCCTCTACCTCTACCAGACCAAGGGCTGCCAACTGCAGCTGGGTGGCAACGACCAGTGGGGCAACATGACCACCGGCACTGAGCTCATCCGCCGCACCCTGGGACAGGAGGCCGAGGCCTATGCCCTCACCTGTCCGCTCATCACCAAGGCCGACGGCAAGAAGTTCGGCAAGACCGAGAGTGGCAATGTGTGGCTCGACCGCAACCGCACCACCCCCTATGCCTTCTATCAGTTCTGGCTCAACGTGAGTGATGCCGATGCCGAGCGCTATATCAAGATCTTCACCAGCCTCGACAAGGAAACCATCGACGCCCTCATCGAGGAGCACAAGCAAGACCCGGGCCGCCGCACCCTGCAGCGCCGTCTGGCCGAGGAGGTGACCGTGATGGTGCACTCCCGCGAAGACTACGAGATGGCCATCGAGGCCTCCAACATCCTCTTCGGCAAGTCGACGAAGGAGAGTCTGCTGCGCCTCGACGAGCAGACACTGCTCGACGTGTTCGACGGTGTGCCTCGCTTCACCCTGGCCAAAGACCAGCTGGGCCTGCCCGCCGGTGAGCTCTTTGCCCGCGACGACGTGAAGGTGTTTGCCAGCAAGGGCGAGATGCGCAAACTGATACAAGGTGGTGGCGTATCGCTCAACAAGGAGAAGCTCACGGCATTCGACCGTATCATCACTGCCGACGACCTCATCGCCGGAAAATACCTGCTCATGCAGCGCGGTAAGAAAAACTACTATCTTATCACGGTGAAATAGAAAAAAAACGGCAAAAATTTGGTGGTGGCATAAAAAACCGCTACCTTTGCAGCTGCAAACGTCGCATTCTGCTGCATTTAGGCAACAAGCGACAAGGATTGGGTGATGGTGTAACGGTAACACTACAGGTTTTGGTTCTGTCATTCCCGGTTCGAATCCGAGTCACCCAACATACAAAATCGCCAAGTGCTTGAATTTCAAGACTTGGCGATTTTTGATGAACACAATTGATATCACCTCTCATCAGAAACATGCGGAAACTGTTGTACATCATTGTCTCGACTGTAATACTCGCCGCCTGTGTGGGTGGCGGGAAGGAGCGAGCCATGCTTGATAGGGCACAGGTCATCATCAACGACTGCCCCGACTCAGCCCTCGCCATCCTCGACTCGCTGGAACCGACATGCCATGATTTCTCAACAGAAAACCTCCGTCGATGGCAGCTCCTTCGCCTTATGGCGCAGAACAAATGCGACACCGTTTTCCGCAGCGACAGCCTCCAGCTCGTGCTCAAAGACTATTACGACCGTCACGGCACACCCAATGAGCGGATGACAGCAAATTACCTGCTGGGCCGGGCCTACAGCGACATGGGCGAGGCACCCATGGCCATGGAGGTATTTCAAGATGCCGTGGAAAGTGCCGACACGACTGCCGCCGACTGCGACTGGTGGAATCTGACCAGAATATACATGCATCTTGCAGAGGAATATTACAAGGCATATCTCCCCCATGAGCTGCTATCCACGCTTTACAAGGCTGAGAAGACTGCCCTGAGAGCGGGCGACACCATCACCGCATTTTATAGTATCGCCAAACGATACAACGCATACGAGTTGCTCGATGACAAGGATTCCATGAGAGTTGTGACATACAAATCAGCTGATTTGCTCGAGGGAAAAGGGAAGATAGGACTGGCTTCGAGCATCCGGTCTGTCATGATTGACGATGAGGCGGAAGAGGGCAACACCAATCAGGCGGCAAAACTGATAAAAGAATATGAGGGCTTTTCCGGATTCTTCAATAGTGACCATGAGATTCAGAAGGGTTTGGAAATCTATTACTATGTCAAAGGGCTTTATTATATGGCGGTCGCCTTACCCGACTCCGCAGAGTGGATGTTCAGAAAGCTCCTTCTTGCAGGAAACACCATCAACGGCAGGCACGCCGCATACACCGGGCTCTGCAAGCTCTACAGCAGCGCTTCATATAAAGACAAAGATTCCCTGGCAAAATATGCCATGCTGAGTGCATCTTACAACGACTCTTTGTACAAGGAGAATTATCGCGCCAATCTTCACCAATTCCAGCACCAGTACAATTATGGGCAAATCAAGAAGAAAATGATGGCTGCTCAAGAAGAGTCTGCACTCAAGGATCACATTATTGCCATCGTTGTCTTTTCGTTTATCATATCCTCATTAGTCACACTTATCATCTACATAAATAGAAAGAGGAAAAGAGACCTTGTGCTGATAGAATACAAGAGAGACGTAAAGCGCCTGAATGAACTTCGCATCGAACTGCTCTCAATGCTCAACAACAAGGACAAGACCATCTCTGACTATACTCTCCAAAAGGCTGACGACGAGGCAGAGCTCATACGTCTCTCCGATGAGAACGGGAAACTGCGACAAAGATTGTCGGAGGCACTAAGGCATGAGCAAGATATGGTTAATGCCAAGAATGAGGAACTGAAAGCGTTATCCGCTAAACTAAGCACATATCATATAGCTGCCACATCCGAAAGCAAGAGACTTCATCGTGAGCTGCATGATGCCAAGGAATGGGTGACCATTCAAAAAGCCATCTTGAAACCCGATGTCAAGTTGAGCCAAGCCAATTGGGAGGCTCTTGACAGTTTGTTTGCCAAGGTCTATCCCAATTTTCCTACAGTTCTGATGTCTGCCAATCATCTTTCCCTCTATGAGTATCGCGTATGTGAACTCATCCGAATGGGTGTGTCACCCTCAGATATCGCAAGGCTCCTCAACTATGAGAAATCCAACATCACCAACATGCGGAAAAGAATGTATATCAAGGTGACCGGCAAAGAAGGAAAAGCCTGCGATTTCGATGAATTCCTTTTTTCTATTCCTTCAGGGAAATAGTCTTATGCCCTTACTCTCCACCATGAACTTTTGGAGAGCATGAGGTAATTTCAACTGTTACTTCTCGATAGGTGATATTCTTTTTCCTAATTGACAATCAGACATTTATCTTACGAAAAGAATGATTGTCAACTGTTCCATAAGCAGAAATGTCAACTTTTGTCAACTCGATTGTTTGTCGACAAATCTTAGAAAGACTATCTTTGGCGAAAATCTATTGCTTATGAGAAAAAAAATACTATTGACAATCATTGCCGCTACTGCTTTTTTCCAATTGCCAGCCAACATTAGCAACATGGAAAGCATGACAGAGATTGATCTTTCCGTTCACATCATCAACGAGGGTGTAATCATTGGCCCCTCTCCTAAAATTCCCGCATGGATTCCACGTATCAGCATAGAAGACCATGTGCTCTATTTCAATAGTGTTCACGAAACCTATTTGCTTTCCATAATTGATGGTTCGGAGACGACTGTCTATCAGACACTGGTACCCGACAATGTAAATACCATACCACTTCCAACTACTCTATCAGGGACTTATGGGCTTATGTTGTCAACTCCATATTATTATTATGCCGGAGTAGTATCATTATAGCAAGTTGATGTAAGCTCAATCCCAACGTGCGTAAATATTATGTTAAAACTAACAATATATTTCATCATACCTTTTTACATCATACTGACCAACATGAATGATGTACAAGCCCAGACCATCCTCACCGAGGCGCTCAATGCGCCCCGCCCGGGCGACAGCCTTGTGACGCGCCGGCTCCCCGGCATGCCACTGTTGCCCGCAGGCCGCGACGTGGTGTGGGATATCAGCCAATACAGCCCGAGGGAGAACCGCTCGCTGCTTTTCACGGGAAGCGACAGCTCGTCTGTCGCCACCGAGAACGGCACGTCGTGGCACACCGCCGTCCATGGCGACACGTTGTGGCTCAAGGGTTTCGAGAACCGCCTGTGCCTCATGGAGTATGACAGGCTCCTGCCTCTGCTGCGCTATCCCTTCTCCTCCGGCGACAGCATCAAAGGCCAGTTCCATGGCATGGGCACATGGTGCGGCCGCAGATTCATGCGCGTCTGGGGCGACGGCATCACACGCGCCGAGGGCGAGGGCACCCTCATTCTCCCCGGTGGCGACACCCTGCGGCATGTGCTCATGACCCGGAGCGTCCGCCATACCTACCATATAACTTACGACAGCATACACACCTGGGATGCCCTGCGCCAGGCCGTCGCCCGTGACTCCGGCGGCGGCCTGCCCGACACTGCAGGCATCGCGCCTGTCGTCACGGAGACACGCTCATGGTACGCTCCTGGCTGGCGCTACCCCGTGCTGCGTGCTGACCAATCCTCCGACCCGCTCGGCTCTGCCACGCTCGCCGTACTGTTTCCCCCGGAATCACAGCTGGAGCTGGACTACGACATGGAGAACGCCCTCGTGCGCCAGTCACTGACTATGCATCGCAGTTCCAGCTTTCCTGAAGGTGGACAAAAAGACTCATCCATTTCCATGGACAGCCATACCACTGGGTACGACGCCTTCACTGGCACGGTCACCGTGACATTCTCCCTGTTACGTCCGGCATCCGTCTCATTGCTTCTTTCCGACGTGACAGGCGTGGTTTGGCGCAGCACGGAACAGTCATACGATGTTGACGGGACTTACACCCTTTCGCTCAGCTGTTTGGGACTTCCTCATGGCCAATATGCCTTACGCATCATGAGCGGAAGCGATTTGTATTCTGAAACATTCAGCATAAAGTGAAAAACAATCACATCATGAGCCTCAAAATCCAGACCATTTTGGCCGTTGCAACCCTGATGACACTACCGTCTGCACTGCTGTCTCAAAACAACATCCAGAATGTCATCATGTATTCCCAACCGCAGTCTCAAGGCGGCAATGTATCTTTGCCCGAGTTCCAATACAAGTCTCCCGAGGCCGCTGCCATCCAGCGTGCCGCAGAGATACCGGTCAATGAGTATGGGGGAACGGCAGGGGTATCCATTCCCATCTACACCATCAAGGAGAGAGACCTGAGCCTACCCTTAGCCCTGACGTATGACACCTCTGGCATTCGTGTGGACCAGGAGGCTACCTGGGTCGGCCTTGGTTGGAATCTCAACGTGGGCGGTTGTGTGACGCTTGTAGCTCAAGGAGGGTGTGACAGCAAGCATGCACGACAAGGATCAGCCAATGATTATATGACTGTGTTCGGCTATAACAGCGCTGACTACTTCACCATCGACACCAACCTGAGATCCATACCATCTTCTCCGGATGTACCCACCGTTCAGGCACCATTCGAGAGAGACATCGCCGCAGGCTTGACGGAAACAGACTTCTATTGTGCCAGCTTCCTAGGACATACGCTGTTTTTCTTCCTCAATCCTTCAACAGGAGAATATGAGGTAATTGGCGATGACGGCAGTCCGTTCAGGATAATCGCCACTGGCGACATCGTCCGAGGTGCCGGCTCATGGACCATCATCGATGGAGACGGCTTCCGTTACGAGTTCGAATCCGTTGAGACAACCTTTGAGGGAGAGATTTCCTATAGCTCGGCATGGGACCTGACGCGCATCACCAGCCCCATGGGCAACATTCTAAGCATAGGTTACTCGGGAGTCAAGGACGTTATGGGAATACCTCCCCTCTACCAATATTATGATTATGTGAAAGACAGGAACACCATAGCTACCCAAAGCTTTGGATATCCAAATTATCCACTATACGATGAAGGACTCCACACAATCCTCGGTGGAGGCAGTTGGAAGGTTTCCAAGCGTTATCCCACATCGGTCACAACTGACGGTGCCACCATTACTTTCTCCATCAGTCCCCGTGCCGACCAAGTCAATGCCATGAGGCTAGACACCATCACCGTGAGCTCCTATGTCTCTGGGGACAACGTTCACAAATATGTTCTTTGCTATTCATATTTTGAATCATGCACCAAAGGTGGCAATTATCTGGCTTACCCTCAGAAGGATTATTACCAACCAGAAGACCTCGAAGGTTTCCCAGACAACATAAAGCTCCGCCTTAGACTTGACTCCGTTGTAGAGATATCCTCCTCCGGGCGTTTGTCCACTTCGTTTGCCTATCATGACGGGCAGCTCCCTTTAAAGACATCCTGTTCCAAGGACTACTGGGGATATTACAATGGATATGAGAACCACTGCAACATTCCTTCACAAAGCTCAGGTATACAGCTGAGTCATACTTTAATTCCTTCCCCCTCGCTATGCCTTGAAGGTCGCCCTATACCCTCTGGTCTTCCTGCTATGATGGGAGCAAACCGGTCACCTAACCTCAACTATGCTCAAACGGCCTCTCTACAAAGTATCATTTATCCAACAGGTGGCCACCGGGATTTCACATATGGACTCCACCAATTCAGGATTGTCGGAGCCTCAGGGTCCTCTCCTTCTACCCAAACGACACACCGGACGGTAAGCGTGAGTGACATCAACTTCCCGGCAGATACGGTGGCCTATGTGGCAAATGGCCCCGAAATGACAAAAGAATTCTGTATAAGCACTTCCACCACATGCAGCATCCACCTTAATTTCCATGCGACCTCTACGTCCATACTCAGGCAGATGGCAAGTATGGGAGCAAAGATAGTGTTGGCAAGTATGGACTCCAATTCTGTCCTCACTTATACCTTGAACAATCAAGGCGCAACATTCAGCTCCCAGGATTTCACCAAAGACTTCAACGTCAACCTCACTGCCGGAAGGTACATTCTGATTGCATACCTTCCAGACGGCCTGGGTAACTACAATGGCCCGGGCTCAAACTCTGTAAGCGGTTCGGTGAGCTACTACGAGACCCTCAACATTCCTGGTGCCCCCACATACCCCACCGGAGCCGGCCTACGGGTCGAGCAGGTTTCCGATTATGATAGTGATGGCCGTTTCCTCGGCAGCGCTGATTATTCATACGTGAGCTCTTCGGGCACTACTAGCGGCATCCTCCTCAGCCCCAACAGCGTGGCACAGGACCACCAGTTCCTCAGCCTCACGTCCAAGGGTGAAGGGTTCATGGGCATGGCCGTCCTGTATGACATTCTCCGGCTGTCCTCCTCACCATGCGGCGTCACCGCCTATACTTCCTCGGCGATTCATGGCCATGTAGGCTACTCACATGTGTCTTGTACCAGACACGGACCTGACAACACCTCCGAGGGTAGTACGTCCAAGACATTTGTCAACAATCCCGCCCTGAACGTCTCCACGAACCTCTACCTTCCCCAGGGATGGGATAACGGCAGCTTGCTTGCCGTTGAACACCGCTCTCCGGATGGGGTACTGCTCCGGCGCGTGACCAACACTTACCAGTCGCGTTTCAATACTTGGAAGAGCTGCATCCATGCCGTAGACCGCATTTGCAGTGGTATCGAATTGTTCCAATATAACTTTCCATTCTACAAAAGATACCGGCTTTGCGTTTACCCATACAAAACACAGTGGAGCAAACTCATCAAGAGTGAGACTGTCGATTACACTGGAAACACCGGAACGGCAGAGACACACGGCTACACATATCTTGACAGCAACCGCTGCCTGCGCTCTGACACGTGCACGACAAGCACGGGTGGCTGTCTTGTGACAACCTATTCATACCCATGTGACATGAACGACCCCACCTGTTCGTCTATGGTGTCACGCCACATTCTCCGCCCTGTCATCAGGAGTTGTGAGAGTCTGGTTGAAAACAATATGGAAAGGGTTCTCCGCACACAAAAAACAGAATATGCCTCGTTCAGTTCCTCCACCGGTGCCTACGACACGTTTCATATGCCCCGGCGCATTCTTCTCGCAGCGGGTGACAACCCCCTTGAATGTCGGCTTGAATATGATTATGACAGCCATGGAAACATGGTCTATGCCATGAAGGACTCCACGGAGCATGTTGTCTACTTATGGTCATACAGACATCTCTATCCAGTCGCTGAAATCCGTGGCGCCACTTACGACGAGGTGAGAGTATGGCTGACATCCTCGCAGATATACTCATTGTCGTACAAACTTCATCCCACATTGTCAGACCTTGAAAGTTTGAGGACAGCCCTGTCCGGCCATCCCGTACTCATCACTACTTACAGCCACAAGCCTCTTGTTGGATTGTCCACAGAAACGAAGCCAAATGGAACTATGCGCAGGTACACATACGATGATTTTGGCAGGCTGTCATCAGTCAGTGATGGTCCTGGAAGAATAATGCAAACACACCAATACCACTACAAGCCATGAACGACACCATCCTTTTAAGCTCCAGCCGCACAATATTACTCGTTGTCGTAACGTTATCCACACTTGCATCCCATGATTCTTCTGCCCAAAGTGCGGAACGCAATTATGTACTCACGCACCATATGCTTGACTCATGCGGGACGGCCTACTCCGAGCATATCCTGTATAGCGATGGTTTAGGACGCCCCGTGATCACATGCAGTTCACTTGGATCCGGCACCTATTCCTGCGAACTCTCCGTCTATGGATATGGCGGGACATTGTCGCACCATTATGTACCTGTGCCTGGCAATGGGGAATGGCTCACTGCGACGCAGGCCTCCGCCGCAGGACAGGCCACCTACCCTGGAGAGACGAGGCTGAACTCCACTGTCACCTACGACGCTCTTGGAAGGCAAATCAGCGAGCTGGGTCCAGGCTCCGCCTGGGAGACAGGAAGCCATGCCGCCACAAGGTCATTCGGGACAAATGAGACTGGCGAGGTTCGGAAGTACATGGTCTCCGGCCAGACACTATCGCTCCAGGGGCACTATGCGTCAGGCCGGCTGCGCTCGGTCACCGAGACCGGCGAGGACGGTATTCAGTGTACCACTTTCACCGACCTGCAGGGGCATGTGGTGATGACACGCGACAACACGGGCGGCGAGACCTACTATGTGCTTGACGCATGGGGCGACCCCGTGGTGGTCATGCCGCCGGCGGCATCACAGGCGATGGCCGGCGGAGGGCCGTGGAACCTCGCCAGTTCCGCTGACGTGCTACGCTGGTGCTACGTATACACATACGACTCGAGAAGGAGAAGGACAGCGGCAAGGCTTCCTGGCTGCGGGGAGAGGACGGTGGCTTACGATAGTGCCGACCGCCCTGTGTTCACCCAGGACAGTGAGCAGAGGGTCTCCGGGCGGTGCTCCTTCACCCTTTACGACCCTCTCGGCCGCCCGGCTGTCACGGGTACTTGCCATGCCTCCTGCTTTGTTTCCGTTGCCGCGTCCTCGTCCACGGCCATTTACGATGGCTCAGGTCCCTACGGTGGATATTCCTGTCCGCTCCCCCTGCAAAACGTGGAGCTGCTCACCGTGACATGGTACGACGGATACGGGTTTCTCAGCATACTTCAAGACGATTCGCTCAGCTTCACAGCCGTCCCAGGCTATGCCTTGGCGGCCTCCACGGCCACGGGACTCGTCACGGGCAGGGCGGCATATTCCGCAGTGGGCGGTGGGAAGCCGCTACTCACCACGCTGTACTACGATACAGAAGGACGTGTTATTCAGGAGCATTCCACCAACGTTCTCGGCGGTCACGAGGTGACATCCACGGCATGGACGTTCGACGGGAGACCATCGTTGACAACCCATATCCATACGGCCCCAGGCCATTCCTCCCTCACGGAGATTATCTCCCATACGTATGACAGCCATACAGGGATGCCCCTCACCACCACCCACAGCGTCAACGGCTCCGCGCCGGTGACGCTCTCCTCGCTCACCTACGACGCGGTGGGCCGTGTGGCCACCAAGACGGTCGGCGGACTCGAGACCACGGCCTATACCTACAACGTGCGCTCGTGGCCCACACGGTTGCTGGGACAGCGGTTCACCGAGAGGCTGTGCTACAACGAGGCTGTGGAGGGGCTCTCTCCGGTGCTCGAGCATGAGTACCGCTTCGACGGTACGGTGTCTGCCTATGCCTGCCACGTGGCGGGAGAGACGTTCCAGCGGGGCTACACGCTGATGTACGACGGGCTCAACCGCCTCACTGCGGCGCACTACGGCGAGAGCTCATCGCTG
>ONGG01000053.1 GCA_900317305.1 uncultured Prevotellaceae bacterium
ACAACATTAAACAAATACAACAATGAAAGCAATGGATATCAACCCCGTCGTAGCAGTAGAGTACAGCAAGGAGGCCTTCGCCGCCAAGTGCAAGAAAGCAATATCGAAGTTCATCGACACCTACCTGGTGTTCTTCCAGATGCCCACCGGCATGATAGTGAACCCTGAGCAGCAGCAGATCTGGAAAAGATAATAGTTAAGCAATAGCAAAAACACATTACATATCTTATAGTTTGTTTCATCGCCACCCAGTCGTTCATGCTGGGTGGCTTTTTTTTCCTCTAATCTTAGAGGGGGAGGAAATTACCTTGACTGCGAGTACGACATTTCGCTTCCCCTCTTTCAAGGAATGGGGATAGTTGGTATGGTTAATCTGTCCTCTCTTCTTCTAAGACGGGGTCCTCTCTCATTTGAGATTCTACACCAAGTTCAGCCAGGACAAATGAGTAATGGATGGATAAAACTGTGAACGAATGTTAAATAATAGCCTTTTAGTGAAAAAAAAGGGCGAAATGTTTGGAGCATATTCATATTTGGACTACTTTTGCAGTGTACTATTAAGGTAGTACACTATAACACTGATTTAATAATCATTTTTAAAAATACAACTATGGATATCATCATCACCGTTTTCACCGTACTGAGCATGTACCTGAACCTGTCAAGCAACCCCAACAGTGACTATTGCTACAACGCCGACATTGAGAATGGCGTAGTGAATGCCCTCTATGTATTCGACAACAAGAGCGACTACCTGACTCCCACCTATGCCTACCAATTCACCTACGACGAGGCAGGGCGCCTGTCGGAGAAAGCCACCTATAACTGGAACAAGGAGACGAAGACCTACGAGCCCTACTACAAATTGCAGTTCGACTACAACGGCCTGGGCTATGAACTCTCACACTGCCTCTGGAGCAAGAACACCCAAACCTGGCAACCCGCCGACGAGTCGATGGTCTACTTCCTGGACAACAACCATCTGCGCTCGGTGACCCATTACCAGCATGAGCAGGAAACCGACCAGACCACGGTGAGCCATCTGTTCGTGCAAGACCCCTACGAGGACTACCTGCTCACCCTGCTGGCCAATGCCAACCAATAATGTAACCGCCATCCATAACCCATATAAAAAGACATTCATCATGATAGACATCAATAACATCAGCTTCGCCTACGCAGGCCAGAAAGAGAAAGTGTTCGACCACTTCAGTCTGCAGCTCAACGCCAACAACATCTATGGTCTGCTGGGCAAGAACGGCACCGGCAAGAGCACCCTGCTCTACCTCATCTCGGGCCTGCTCCGGCCAAAAGAGGGCAGCGTGACCGTAGACGGCTACAAGTCGATAGACCGCCGTCCCGAGATGCTCGAGGAAGTGTTCATCGTGCCCGAGGAGTTCGACCTGCCCGCGATGACGCTCGACAAATACGTGAGCATCAACGAGCCCTTCTACCCCCATTTCAGCCGTGAGGTGCTGAACAACTGCCTCAACGACTTCGAACTGCCCGCCTCGCTCTCGCTGCAGTCGCTCTCGATGGGCCAGAAGAAGAAAGTGTTCATGAGCTTCGCCCTGGCCGCCGGCACCCGCCTGCTGCTGATGGACGAGCCCACCAACGGACTCGATATCCCCTCGAAAGTGCAGTTCCGCCGCGTGGTGGCCAACAACATGACCGACGACCGCACGCTCATCATCTCCACCCATCAGGTGCACGACGTGGAGTCGCTGCTCGACCATATCCTCATCCTGAGCAAGGACAAACTGCTGCTCGACGCCTCGGTGGGCAACATCTGCGAGCGCTACAACTTTGAGTACCGCGCACCCGGCAGCCGTACCGACGACGTGCTCTACAGCGAACCCTCGGTACAAGGCAACGCCGTGATCACCCCCCGCCAGGCCGGCACTGACGAGACACCACTCAACCTCGAGCTGTTCTTCAACGCCGTGACGCTGGGCAAGGTGAATGGCATGAACGACAACACACAATCCTAACACCCTACTACGATGAGCAAGAATCTCAACTTCGATCGCCTGGGCAAACTGGTAAGATGGACCACGGTCACCGACCGGAGCAACATCATAAGAAGTTTTTGGATGTATTTAGCCTTACTGTGCATCATCCTACAGCTCGACAACCTAAGATTCGTAATGAACAGCGGAGTAAGAATTGGGTTCACCTATGGTTGTGTCATCGCCATGATAGTAGGTCTGCTGGCCGGCGGCGGATCCTATTTCTTCAACTCCTTCAATCAATGGAAAGACGGCATCAGAGAGCTCTGCCTGCTGCCGGCCTCACGCCTGGAAAAATTCCTCGTGCGCTACCTGTTCAGTTGGGGCGTACAGATTGTCAGCTTCACCGTCTGTCTGCTGATCGCCGACGTGCTGCAATATATCGTGGGTTTCGTCCTAGGCCGCGAGCCACTCTTCTGGGTCACGAGCCGTGTCATCGAAACCATGAACATAGTGAACTGGGACGGCAAGACGATCTTCGTGGTCATCGCACTGATGGCATGGAGCAACACGTTGTTCCTTTTGGGCTCAAACTTCTTCCGCAGCCTGAAATACAGCTTCGTCTACACCGGCCTCGTGCTGACTGCACTCTTTATAGGCTTCTTGCTGCTGTTGCCCTCCGGCAGTTACCAGACGGGCTTTGCTCTCGGCAGCATGGTGAAGCAGCATGGCATCGTCATCGGCTGCATCGGCATATTGCTCAGCATAGCCAACGTGATGGCAGCCTACCGCCTCTTTGGCCACCGGCCACTGATTGGCAGATTCATCAACCCCCTCTAAAACAGAAAGAATATGAAGAATTTCAATATCAAAAGATTCTGGCAGACCTTCAAATGGTATTTCTACGAGAACCGCGGCATGATACTGAAATGGACCGCCAGTGTGGCACTAGTGACCGCCATCCTGGAACTGCTGTTCGTGGGCCTCGTCAGCATGAGCAAACCTTCGGAGCCGGGATTCTCGCCCTATACCCTCGGGTTGTTCGCCGCCAACTCCATATGCGTGGTATTGATCATGTTTTCCGTCCTCTATATCAACAGCTACATCTTCGGATGGATTAAACAGAAGCAGAAGCGCATCGCCTTCCTCACGTTGCCAGCCACCAACCTGGAGCGATGGACCACAGCCACCCTCTATGCCGCCGTCATCATCCCGGCATGCATCATCGCAGGCTATCTTGTGGGCGACGTGGTGCGCAACATCGTCTTCTACCTGCCGAGCAAGGGATGGGTCTTCGGCTTTGACGCTTTCACGAACATGGCCGGACATTACGGAGGAAACACGACAATCCTGAGCAAAATACTGAACTACGTCATTCTCATCTGGACGAGCACATTCTTTATCCTCGGTGGCACCTGGTTCAAGAAAGCGCAGTTCATCGTCATTACCGCCATCGAGTTGGCACTTACCCTCTCGCTGGGTTATCTGGCCAAAGTGTGCGACGCGCCATGGCTCAACCTGTGGAGCAACCAAGACGGCGCCACAGGCGTAGTACACCTCATCATCCTGGTGGCATTTTCCATCTTCAACCTATGGCTGAGCTACAGGATATTCAAGCGTTTCCAAATCATCACCTCTAATTGGACCAATCAATGAATTTCAGCAACGACAAAGCAATATACATACAGATGGCCGACCGGCTCTGCGACGAGATCCTCTCGGGGAAATACGCCGACGACGCCCGCATACCCAGCGTGCGCGAATATGCCGTGCTGCTGCAGGTGAACACCAACACCGCCATGAAGGCCTACGACCAACTGGCACGCGACGAGGTGATCTACAACAAGCGCGGACTGGGCTACTTCGTGAAGCCTGGCGCCAAAGAGCAGATCATGACCGCCCGCCGCAGCGAGTTCCTTGAGGAACACCTGCCCGAACTCTTCCGCAACATGCGGCTGCTGGGCATCGACATCCACGACATCGAGAAGGCGTGGACGGAATGGGAACAGAAACAGAACGAAAAAGAATGACCATGAGAAAGAACCTGTTATTATTAGCATTGCTGCCCATGCTTGGCCTCCATGCCCAGCAACTGGAGGGCAGTTGGAAAGGCACCCTGAATGTAGGTCTGCAGAAACTCACCATGGTACTGCATATCGACAAGGACAAGCCAAGCGTCACCATCGACATTCCGGAGCAAGGTGGCGAGAACATCCCAATGGAGGTGAAGCACCTTTCGGCCGACTCCATCCACGTGACGTTATCGAAGAACAACGCCAGTTACGAGGGAAAACTGAACGACGGCCAACTGAAGGGTGTCTTCAAACAAAACATCCTCGCCCTACCGCTGAATTTCGAACCGGGCGACGTGGTGGTGAACCGTCCACAAGAGCCCCATCCGCCTTATCCCTACACCACCGAGGAGGTGCGCTTCGTCAACCCCGTGGCCAACGACACCCTGGCTGGCACACTGACCTACCCCATAGGCTTCAAGAAGAAAAAGGCACCCGTGGTGCTGATGGTGACGGGCAGCGGACCGCAGAACCGCGATGAGCAGGTGTTCAGGCACAAGCCCTTCCTCGTGCTGGCCGACTGGCTGGCCCGTCATGGCATCGCCAGCCTGCGCTACGACGACCGTGGCACGGGGGCATCGACGGGCGACTTCGGAGATGCCACCACTGCCGACTTCGCCGACGATGCCCGTGCGGGAATCCAATTCCTGAGAAACCGCAAGGAGTTCCGCAAGGTGGGAATCATCGGGCACAGCGAGGGTGGCGCCATCGCCTTCATGCTGGGCAGCGAGGCAGTGCCCGACTTCATCGTCAGCCTGGCGGGTCCTGCCGGAAGGATCGACACCATGATGGTGGCCCAACTCAACCTGATTGGCCGCTCGCAGGGCATGACGCAAGACATGGTGAAGACCACCAAAGATGCGCGCAACTACCTGAAAATGGCCGACAAAAGCAAATGGATGGACTATTTCATCGATATGGACCTCTCTCCCTACGTGAGAAAAACCTTCTGTCCGGTATTGGCACTGGGTGGCGAGAAAGACCTGAACGTGCCGCCTTCGTTCAATACGAAAGCCCTCGAGGATAACCTTCCCCAGAACAAGCTCAACGTCATCAAGGTATATCCCGGACTAAGCCATCTGTTCCATCACTGCACGACTGGCAACCCCTCACTGGCGTTCAGCATCGAGGAGACCATCTCGCCGGAAGTGCTGAACGATATCTCAGGCTGGATCTTGTCGCTGGGAAAGAAGAGATAATTAGGAGTTCAGAAGTTCAGGAGTTCAGGAGTTCAGACAATAGAACTTCTTTGGGAGTTCAGACAATAGCACTTCTTAGGAGTTCAGACAATAGCCCGATTTCACCTGTTGGGCTTTAGTTGTTGTTAACCATAGTAATGTCTGAACTCCTGAACTTCTGTAACTCCTGAACTTCTTTTTTGTTCATGGCCGTGTGAAGCCATCTTCCTCACACCGGCTCTTCAAGTGGTTGATGCGTGTATCGTAGTCGGGATGCGACGCGAACACCTTCAGCCACTTGGTGTATTTCAAGTTCTTCGATTTCGACATCTTCTTCAACTTCTCGAAGAGTTTTACCATGGCCCACGGGTTCTTGTCGTGGCGCTTGAGCAGGTCGTAGCCATAGTCGTCGGCCTCGGTCTCATGCACCTTGGAGTGGGCGGCAGAGAGCACGGCACTGCTCACCGACCCGAGGAAGGAGTCGGAGATGGTGGCCCAGGTGTCGCTGAACACCCCGATGGCATCGGATGCCGCGCTGCGCATCATCGCACTGCGCCATGCCTTCTTCGAGTGCTTCAGGGCCACATGGCCAATCTCGTGGCCGAGCACCCCCAGCAGTTCGTCGTCGGAGAGTTGGTCCATCAGTCCCGAGAACACCCTCACGCTGCCGTCGGGACAAGCGAAAGCATTGAGTTCGGAAGTCTTGTAGACCTTGAAATTGAGGGTTATGCCCTCCACGCTATTGATGCCGCTCATCACGCGCCTCAACCGCTTGGAGTAGGAATTGTTGTAGCCAAGCACCTTGTTCTGCTGGTCCATATACGCCACCTCCTCGCTCACCATCTGGGCCAGTCGCTCATCGGTGATGGTCATGGCCTGGTGGGTCTTCCATAGGCCCGTGATCACCTTGCCCCAGTTTTGTGCCGGGGCCGCAGAGGCCATCGTGAGGCATACCGCCAGAAGCAGGACCTTGATTATTCGCATTGGGAAATTCTTTCTCTTCATGTGATGTCCTACGCCTTCTGTCCTGAAGCCTCTCCTTTTTCCCATTCTTCCCATTGGCGCATGGCCTCCTGCCAGTCGGTCTGCTCGCCTTCGGCGATGGCCTCCTTTTGCCGCTGAGCCTCGTCGCGGGCCTTGTCGCGGGCACGCTTGGCCTTCATCGCGGCGATGGTGGCATCGTCGAGAATCTCGATAGCCCCACGCCGGATGGCAGCCTGCAGTTCCTCCTCACCGAACGCCTTTCCGGGTTCGTTGAAGTCGGAGATATTGAACTCGTAGTTCACTCTCAGGTCGTGACGCACCAGTTTCTGCTGAGCGCGGTTGCCCGCGTTCTTCTTGCGCAGCAGCACGCCAATCTCCTTGATTTCCTGTTGTGAGAATTTGTTTCTACCCATTATTCGTTTGTTCTGGCTTGCCAGAGTCTTGGCAAGCTTTTATGGTGTGGTGCTATTTCACCACCACCTTCTTGTTATTCATGATGACCAGGCCACGGGCATTCTCGCCGGCCGGGGTACCGTCGATGCGATAGACACGGTTATTGCCAGAGGCGGCGGGAACGGCGGGAACGGGACGGATGGCCGACAGTTGTCCGGTCTTCTCCAGGAATTCCTGCTGTGCCTTGGCCAACTGCTCAAGGAAGGCAGGGCTGGTGTGCAGTGCGGCATACCCGATGCTTGCCCCCACTCGACTGGCGTCGACATCACTCTGCCAGTGGGCACCCTCTATCACGCGGCTCTCGCCATACATCCATCCACGGGCGAAGATGGTGTCGGCATTGGCGGGATTGATCTCGGCCAGCAGCAGAGCGGTGGTCCAACCACGGGAAGTGTGTCCGGAAGGATAACTGCCCTCGCCCCGCACATCCGACTCCGTATCCGGCGAGAGCAAGTGCTCGTCGTACATCTCGAAAGGTCGCAGACGCTTATAGAAGGCCTTGGGCTCCACACGCATCTGGTCGGTGGTGGTGAGGCTGGTCTCGAGCAGTTTCCAAATCTCCGGCGTGTCCTCACGCGAGATGGTAAGTCCGAAGGGAATGTTGAACTCTGCGAAGAGATTCTCGAACGACCAGATGGCATCGCGTTGCGCGATGGCGGCTCGCTCAGGGTTGAGGCGCTGTGTCTTGCCCCACTGATAGCGCACCACATCGTTGGCGAACTCCGGGCTGTTGAAGGCCGGTGGCGGTGGCAGGCACTTGATGAGGTTGGGCAGTTCGTCTGTGGTTAAATAAGGTGTCACGGCATCTTGTGCACTCAACGAAGACGACGCACAGAAGAATGAAATGGCCAAAACGATGGCCTTGCTGAAATTCTTTTTCATTTGAATTTATTTTTTTTAATTGTTTTTTAAATGATAAGGCTTTAAGGACTTTAGGGACTTTAGGGACCTTAGGGAGTTTAGCCTCGCAGCCTTTGTTACGTTTTCTTGTTTTCGGCGGGCAAAATTACTACATTTTTTGAAAATAGCGTGAATGACCAAACAGATTAATCCGAATTTTGATAAGACAACTGTCGGCAAAACAGACAAATAAGTGGCGCAGGACGATTCGTTGTCTGATTTTGGCGGGAAAATTTGGAAGAATGGGGATAGTTTGCTTATTTTTGCAAAGATATTTGGAAAGACACCCATGAAACCCCTACGAAAATGAAAAAAATCGCTATCATGTGTATGACAGTACTTTTGGCGGGATGCAACGCCACCGACTTGGAACAGCAAGTCAACGAACTCTACGAGAAGATGTCGCAAGAGGAGCGCATCGCCCAGTTGAGAAGTGGATACATGAATGAGTTCTTCGACAAGCAAGGCGTGCTCGATACCGCCAAATGCCGCAAGGAGATACCCAATGGCATCGGCCACTTCTCGCAGTATGCCAGTCAGGAACCCATCGACCCCAACGTGCTGCGCGACCATGTGGCCGCCATGCAAGACTGGCTCATACACAACACCCCCAACGGCATTCCGGCCCTCTTCCACGAGGAGGTGCTGTCGGGTGTCAATACCAGCGGCGCCACCATCTATCCCCAACAGATAGGACAGGCCTGCTCGTTCAATCCCGAGCTGGCCGAGTTGAAGACCCGGCAGACGGGCACCACCCTGCGAAAGATGGGTGGCGTGCTGTCGCTCTCGCCGATGGTCGACGTGTGCCGCACGCCAAGTTTCAACCGTCTGGAAGAGTCGTATGGCGAGGATGGCTACCTCTCGGCCGTGATGGGCACCGCCTTCGTGCGCGGTCTGCAGCAAGGCGACCTGCGCAAGGGTGTGGGAGCCTGCTCGAAGCACTACCTGGGCTATGGTGGTGGCGGCGATGCCGAGGAGAAAGAACTGATGGAAGAGATCCTGCTGCCCCATGAGACGATGATACGACTCGCCGGCAGCAAGGTAGTGATGCCCGGCTACCATGCCGTGCATGGCACCAACTGCGTGGCCAACGGCGAGATACTGAACGATATCCTGCGTGGCTACGTGGGCTTCGACGGCATGGTGGTGAGCGACTATACCGCCGTCGACCAGTTGCCCGACCAGCCCGACGAGGTGCACAAAGCCGCTGCTGCCATCAATGGCGGCAACGATGTGGACTTCCCCCGCGGCGTGGACTACGCGCATCTGCAGGAAGCCCTCGACCAGGGACTGGTGAAGCCCGAGGTGTTTGAGCGCGCCGTGAAAGACGTGCTGCGCCACAAGTTCCGCTCCGGCCTCTTCGACAAGGACGCCTACCTCTACAGCAAGGAGCAAATCGCCCTCGACACCCCCGAGGAGCGCCAGACCGCCTACGATATCGCCACCCAGTCGGTGGTGCTGCTGCAGAACGACGGCACGCTGCCGCTGAGCAATGTGAAGAACGTGCTGCTGACGGGCCCCAACGCCAACAGCATGTGGGCCATGTGCGGCGACTACTCGTTCCCGGCCATGACCTATTTCTGGAAGATGATTACCGAAGACCTTGACCACCCTCACGTCATCAGACTGCTCGAGGGCATGACCGCCCACAAGCCCGAGGGCATGAACATCATGTACTCACGCGGCTGCGACTGGACAGAGGAGATAGAGACCAAATTCGCCGTGGGTGGCGACGAGCGGGCATGGGAGTATGCCATGCTGCACCGCAAGGTAGACGCTGGCGAGAAGGCCGACAAGCAAGAGGCGCTCGACATGGCCAAGGACTGCGACGTGATCATTGCCGCCATGGGCGAGAACGTGATGCTCTGCGGCGAGAACCGCGACCGGCAGGGGCTGCGCCTGCCAGGCAAGCAAGAGCAGTATGTGGAGGAGCTCATCAAGACAGGCAAGCCCGTGGTGCTGGTGATGTTTGGCGGCAGAGCCCAGGTGGTGTCGGGACTTGCCGAGCGCTGCGCCGCAGTCATCCAAGCCTGGTATCCGGGCGAGGAGGGCGGCAATGCCGTGGCCGACATTCTCTATGGCAAGGTATCGCCATCGGCAAAGTTGTCGGTGAGTTATCCCAACACCGAGATCAACGAGCCCATCTGCTACAATTACGCTGCACAGCACGACCCACGTGTGCAATGGCCCTTCGGCTATGGTCTGAGCTATACCACGTTTGAATACAAGAACCTGGTGATACCCAACAACATGATGACCACCGACAAGTGCGTGAACCTCACGTTCGAGGTGAAAAACACCGGCAAGGTGGCAGCCGACGAGATTGCACAGGTCTACCTCTCGCCCACTACCGACGGGCAGCATATCCGGCCTATCCAACTCCAAGGCTTCACCCGCGTGTCGCTCCAGCCCGGTGAGACGAAAAAAGTAAGCGTGAAACTCTACGTCGAGCAGTTTGGCTACTACAGCAACGACGGTCAACGGCAGTGGAACATCGCTCCCGGCACGTTCACCGTCAAGATAGGCTCCTCGTCGGAAGACATCCGTCTGAAAAAGGACATCACCCTACAGGGCGACAAGTTGACCGCACCACTGCGCACGTATTATTTCTCGGAACTTACCACCGCCCTCTAGCGCCACCGTAGCCACGGCCTCCGGGGCGGTCGCCCCGTGGGCCGTCGAAGCCTCCCCGTGGACCGTCGAACCCGCCACGGCCATTGCCACGGCCGCTGTCACCACTGCCGAAGAGGTTGAGCCGATAGCTCACATGCAACATGGCATAAGAGGTGATGGCATTCACCGTGCGGTCGGTCCAGCCGTTGGCGTTCACCGTGCGCGAGAAGTTGGACTGCTCGTTGAGGATGTCGTACCATTGCAACATCACCGTGAGTTTCTTGCCTTTCATGAAACTGTGCGAGAGTTGCGCGTTCCATATCAGCTCGTTGGTGTTGAGCGTGGGGTCGCTGTAGCCCCGCTTGCTGAACACATGGAAGTCGGTGGAGAGATTGGTGCCCCACGGGAACGTGATGCGCGTGTTGGCTCCATACGAGAAGTTCCAGGTGGAGAGGTTGTTGGTGGCCTGGAGCCGGTTCTCCGTGCGGGCATAAGTGACATTTGAGTTGAGCGAAACGTTGAGCCATCGGTTGCGATAAGAGAGCGACGCCGATGGCGAAACGTTATAGGTATGGGTGACATTGCGGTCGGGGGTGGCCGTACGGTTCAGGTTCACATAGCCCACATGATGGCTATAATTGCCATTCACCGACCCGCTGACATCCCATCTGTTCAAGGTATCGAGGGCCACGTTGAGCGCCACTCCTCCGTTGGCGCTCCAGTTGCCGTTGATATTCTCAGGCCGACTGATGCGCCCACCAGTCGACTCGTTGTAGGTGACCACGTTTCCGATGGAGTTGCGGGTGGTCTGGAAACCGCCGTTGGCGCTGAAACTCCAATGGCGCTGCGCCTTGGGGATGGAGATTCCCATGCTGTCGGTGACGAAGGTGGGGCGGCGCTGCATCTGGAAATTGACGTTCAGGTTAGACGAGAACGACGGTTTCAGTCCCGGGTTACCCATGGAGATGGAGAGCGGGTTGGTGTCGTCGTAGATATCGAGCAACTGCGTGATGGACGGTTGCGAGGAGGAACCCCGGAACCTCACCTGCAGGTTGGTCTGCTGATTGAACCGGTAACGCAGGTTGAGCGTGGGCGAGAAGTTGGTCACCGTCCGCACCGTGTCGACCGGCACACCCAGGTATTGCTGGATGAAGTGCGACCGCTGTGGCTGCATCGAGATGCCGATGTTCATATTGTATTTCTCGCGTACGAAGCGCAACTGCACGTCGGCATTATGCCCGTGCTCCGTACGCTCGGAGTATCGGCTCAGGTTCCTCGAAAGGTAATCCTCGTAAGGATTGTCGAGAAATCCGAACAGGCGGGTCCAGTCGCGGTATTCGCGCAGCACGATGTTGAACTCGTCGTCGGAATAGTCGGGGAAGTCGTAGGTCAGCGGGTCGCTTTTCTGGTGGCTGTAGTTGTAACGGTAGCTCAACTGCAGGAAGATGCCCTGGATGCCCCTTGTTCCTCTTCTGCCCCGGTTGCCCTGCATCGACATGGGCCGCTCGTCATCGTCGTCGTCGGGCTTCACCTCTTTTCTATGGAACACATAAAGCGGTTCGGTATAGGTGAGTCCGAGCGAGTAGTTGAAATTGTCGTTGGGCGACGTGGTGTAGCGGTTGGTCTGATAGGTGGAGTCGTTACCCCACTGGTCGGCCACCTGATAGAGTTTCACCATCGACAGGTTGGCATTCTTGTTGTGTCCGTCGCGGTAACTGACATTGGCCGAGAAGGCCATGTTGCGCCCGTTTCGACCCATTCTCCTGACGAGTTGCAACTGCGACGAGAGGTTTTTGCTGCTGCCATAACTCATCGACTTGTTCTCACGGCCATTGACCACGATGCCCTCTCGGTCCATCGCCTCGAGGCTCGTCTTGTCGAGCGGGTCGGCATACAGCTCGAAGGGACTGACGTTGAACGAGGCCGAGTTGGAGAATCCCCTGCCGTCGTTGGTCGAGAAATTGATGTCGGGACGGAACGACAGCGTGGTGGCCGAGTCGATGGTCCATTGCAGGTTCATGTTTCCCGTCCAACTGTTTGCCCTGGAATAATTCTGGCTGATGCTGCTCGTGAAAGCCCCGCCACGGGTATTGACAAAGCTCTCCGACCCCGTGCGGTTCCAGTTGTCGGTATTGTTGTGGTTCCATGTCACGCGCCCACTCACCCTGAGGTTCTTGCCATTCTCGTAACTCACGTCGAGCGCCGCCGACTTGGAGTGGCGCTGTCCGCTGCCATTGCCACGGCCCCGGCCGCCACGGCCCGAGAAATTGCGGTCGTTCACGTTGTTGGCATTGCCCATGAAGGTGTAGCGCATGTCGCCGAAAGGTTTCATAGCCGTCAGACGCACGCCATAGCGGTGGTCGGTGCCATAGCCCAGGTCGGGATTCATCTGGAGTCCCTTTCGCGCACTTTTCTTCGTGACGAACTCCAGCACGAAGTCGTCGTTGCCGTCGTCGATGCCCGTCTGCCGTGAGAGGTCGCTGGCCTCCTCATAGGCCTTCACCTGTTCGATGACATCCGAGGGCAGGTTCTTCATCACCGCACTGTTGTTGCCGGTCATGAAGTCGCGCCCGTCCATCTTGAATCGCTTCACGGTCTTTCCATTGACCGTGATTCCGCCGTTGTCGTCGATTTTCGCACCCGGCAGCGCCTCGACCAACGACTCAATGACCGACCCCTCGGGCACTCTGAAGGCGGCGGCGTTGAAGACCAGCGTGTCTTCCTTCACCACCATCTTCGGCACGTTGGCTGTGACCACCGCCTCGTCGAGCACCAGGGCGTCGGGCTCCATGGCGATGTCACGCAGCGAGGCCGTGCGTCCTTTCACTTTCGACACCATGCGGGTCTGCTCCTTGTAGCCCAGGAACGACACCTTCACCAGATAGGAACCGAAGTTCACCGAGCGGAAGGCGAAGTGGCCCTGCGCGTCGGAGAGCGTGCCACCCACATAGGTGGTGTCGGTCTTGCTTCGCGAGGTGTTCAACTTGTATAGTTGCACTGTGGCATGATCCATCGCCTTGCCCGAGCCTTTCTCGACGACACGCCCCGAGAGGGTCTCGTTTTGTGCCATGGCAGTCAACGAGCCCATCAGGAAGAGGATGAGCGACAACGCGATGTTTCTGTAGTTCTCCATTGTTTTAATGTGCTCCGACGGGACTTGCTATGTACGGTCCGTCTATTTCAGGTTTTCTTGGATTTGGCTATTTCGAGAGTTCTCCAGGGAGGGTCGCCTCTGCCGGCTTCACGGGGATGAGGTAGAACTGCCTTCCTGGCTTGGGATCGAGCATCCACTGGTCGACGACGATATGTTCGTCGAGGGCACGGATGACGAGGGTGTGGGTGCCTTTGGACAGCGACACCTTGCTCTGCCGCAAGGCCTGCTGGCGGAGCACGTTCTGCTTCCACGGCTCCGACCGGAAGGACTCTTTGAGCGAGTAGACTGTGGGGGCGCCATCGTCGAGGGTCACAGTGTAGCGCAGGTCGCCACTGTCGTTGGGCTGTGTGGGAATCATGGCTATGGTGAGCAGGTATTCGCCCTCGTCGGCCACATCGAACCGGTAGGAGAGTTCCGCCCCCTTGGGCAGTGCCACGGCATTCATGCTGTGGCCAAGCATCTGCACGGCCTGCACCCCTTCGGAGGCCCGGTCGTAGTCGAAGGCATTGCGTGCCACCACACCGTCGGTAAGGAGCGGATGGCTGCCGTTGGCTATCGGGATGGCGAGCAGACTGTCTTGTTCGGCGCTGGTGAGCGTCACCGGGGTGAGGGGCGCCCAGAACACCGGCAGGTCGCGTGGGTGGTCGCTCATGCTGCCATGCCATTTTCCGCCCGACATCTGGTTGTTGTAATACCATGTGAGTTGGCGCACCCGTTGCAGTAGATCCGTTGGCCAGCATCCGTGCCCGTTGCGCCTCGAGCATTTTCACGGCATGGGCAGCCGCGGCCTGCACAGGATACTTCACGGCAGCGAAAAAGGCATCGCGAAGGGCCGGGCGCACCAGCGGCTCCACCTCGTCGACCTGCCGCGCCACCCATTGGCAGCGCTCCAGATAGCGGTCGAGTTCGCCGCCGAAAGCCTCGGTGCTGAAGGCCGTGTTGCGCACACCGCTCAGTCCACGGTCGTAGACGCGCTTGTCGAGCTCGGTCTGGCTCCACCCCATGAACTCGGGCCTGCGGGCACCACAGAGGGCATAGAACTCATGCATCACGGGCATCAGGCGTCTGCCCGCCTCCTCGCCAAACTGCCGACTGAGCCACGAGAGGAGGTGGCCACGGAGCATGTCGCCCGAGAAATGCTCGATGTCCCAGGCCAGGTCGAGGAAGAGTTCCAGGTCGTAGCAGGCCACCTTGGGGTCGTGCACGTTGGCTATCCACAGTTTCCTCACCTGATGGTCGTAGGCCTGCCGCATCTCGTTGTAGATGAGTCCGGGCTGGGTGGTGGTGAGCCAGAGGTAGTCGTGGGGCCGTCCCCAGTAGCTCAGGTGGTAGTAGACCCCCGCCCCACCCTGCCGTTGCTGTTCGCTGGCATCGGAGAGGCGCGTCATATATCCATAGTTGTCGTCGCACCAGAGGAGCGTGGCGTAGTCGGGCACGCGCAAACCTTTCTCATAAAGTTGGAGCACCTCCTTGTAGGGCACGAACATCTGCATCAGTCTCGCGGGGTTGTCCACATACTTGCGCAGCAACTCCTGCTGGTCGTCGATGACCTGCTGGAGTGCGTCGAACTTCTCGTCGTCGGTCTGGTAGCCCTCCATCGAACTGTCGTGGATGCCCCGCATGCCGATGGTAAAGAAGTTGTTGTCGGTGCCCTTCACCTGACGGAGCCGTTCTATCCAGTAGTCGTGCACTGCCTGGCGGTTGGTCTTGTAGTTGAACCGTCCACGCTGTGCCACGTCCCACTCTCCCACGTTGTTACGCATGAGGGGCTCGCAATGCGACGTGCCCACCACGATGCCGCAGGAGTCGGCCATGGCCTTGGCGCCATCGGTCTGGAAGAAAGCCTTCGTGCCCTCGTGCATGGCCGGCCAGATGGTGTTGGCCCTCAGCCGCAGGAGCAGTTCGAAAACCTTCTTGTAGGTCTGGGCACTGATCTCGCCATAGGGAGCCTTGCTGAAATGGGTGCAACTCCACGGTCGCAACGACCAGTCCTCATCGTTGAGGAAGATGCCGCGGTATTCCACCGAGGGAGCCTGACTGGTGGCGAAGCCATCGGCCACGACGAGCCGCTCTTTCCGTTCGGGTACCACATCGCCCCACCACACCCACGGCGACACCCCCGCCATGCGCGAGAGTTCGAGGATGCCATAGGCCGTGCCACGCGCGTTGCCACCCTCCACCACGATATGGCCGCTTTCGGTGTAGATGCGGAAAGCATCGTGACGGCCCTTTCGCTGCACGATGCGGATGGTGGCCTTTGACGATGGCTGCGGCTCCATGCCCGTGACCTGCCGCATATCGTCGCGCCACATCCGCAGGGCGGTAGCCACCACGGGGTCGGCATGGCCCGACAGCGAATAGGTGATGGGATGCTGTCCGTCGAACCACACGATGTCGGAGGCACAGGCGGGCATCGCCATCAGTGTGGCGAAGAGGAGGGCGAGCGTGGAAAGTATTCTCATTGCGTGGATGATTTGGGGTGAGGACAAAGAAGGGGACAAGCTATCAGCCGGCAGGGATTACCGGAGCGGGTTCAGTTCCGATTGATACCACTCGATGAAGCGGCCGATACCCTCGTGCAACTGCACATGGGGCTTGTAACCAATCTCGCGCTCCAGCCGTGAGGTGTCGGCGTTGGTCATATAGACATCGCCGGGTTGCATGGGTTCCATCTGCATATTGGCCTTGATGCCGAGGGCGCCCTCTATCTCCTGGATGAAGTCGAGCAACTTCACAGGATTGGAGCAGCCGATGTTGTAGACGCGGAAAGGCACCGCATTGTCGCACTGCTCTGCTACCGGGGCCTTGTCGAGACATTGTATCGACCCCTTGGCGATATCGTCGATGAAGGTGAAGTCGCGGATCATGTCGCCATGATTGAAGACACGGATGGGCTGACCCTGCGAGATGGCCTTGGCAAAGAGCATGGGCGCCATGTCGGGACGGCCCCATGGACCATAGACGGTGAAGTAGCGGAGGCCGGTGGCGGGTATGCCATAGAGTTTGCTGTAACTGTGCGCCATCAGTTCGTTCGACTTCTTACTGGCTGCATAGAGACTCACGGGACTGTCCACCTTGTCGTCCTCGGAGAACGGGGCCTTGGAATTGAGTCCGTATACCGAACTCGACGAGGCGAAGAGCAGGTGCTCTACGGGGTAATTGCGGCAGCACTCGAGGATGTTGAGGAATCCCACCAGGTTGCTCGTGAGATAGGCATAGGGATTGGTGATGGAATAGCGCACGCCAGCCTGAGCTGCCAGGTTCACCACCCGGTCGAAACGCTCGGCTGCGAAAAGCGAATCGAGTTCTTCCTTCTGTTCTATGCCAAGGCGGATAAAACGCAAGTTGCCAAATTTCTGGCTTGGCAGCATCGTGTTCCATGGCAGGTTGCACAGGGAGTCGGTGTCGATGCCCAACTGTTGCAGACGCCCGGCCTTGAGTCGCACGTCGTAATAATCGTTGATATTGTCGAGTCCAACCACCTCATCACCTCTGCTTGCAAGCATGAATGAGATTTTGGAACCAATGAATCCAGCAGCGCCAGTAACCAATACTTTCATTTTCGTCGTATTTTGGGTGTTGATAATCGTACTTTTAAAATATGTGGCAAAATTACAAAAAAAGCATGAAAAACTACGATATGGAAACAAAATCCTTCAGAAAGTGCTCACAAAACACGAAAATGCATTTTTATCTAATGAAAATGCAGAAATAACACCCAAACACTCCTATTTCGTTAATAAACGTTAACAAAATAGTGTTTTTCAATTACGATGGTGGTATTTTCGGATTTTTATATTTACCTTTGCATCCGCAAAACGAAAAAAATGGTGCCTTAGCTCAGTTGGTAGAGCATCGGACTGAAAATCCGTGTGTCCCCGGTTCGATTCCTGGAGGTACCACTCCTCCTTTCATTAGCCCGGTAATTGGTTTCGGCCAACGCCGGGTTTTTTTGTGCCCATAGCCTTACAATAATTGCACAAAAACCCATATTTGTGCACAAACGAGGGGTGAATGTGCATTTTTACACTCATTTTCTTTGTAACACCATAAAAAATGAGTAATTTTGCACCCCGAAATTTCACAATTATTATTTTATATGAGTTTGAAAATTGTAGTACTTGCCAAGCAAGTACCCGACACCCGAAACGTAGGCAAGGATGCCATGACCGCAGAAGGCACCGTGAACCGCGCCGCCTTGCCCGCCATCTTCAACCCCGAAGACTTAAACGCCCTGGAACAAGCCCTCCGCCTGAAGGAGCAGCACCCAGGTTCTACCGTAGGTCTCCTCACGATGGGTCCTCCACGCGCAGGGGAAATCATCCGTCAGGGTCTCTACCGCGGCGCCGACACCGGTTGGTTGCTCACCGACCGCCTTTTTGCTGGAGCCGACACACTGGCCACCTCGTATGCACTGGCCACCGCCATCAAGAAGATTGGTGATGTGGACATCGTGATTGGCGGCCGTCAGGCCATCGATGGCGACACCGCACAGGTGGGTCCGCAGGTAGCCCAGAAACTGGGTCTGAACCAAGTGACCTACGCCGAGGAAATACTGAAGATTGAAGACGGCAAGGCCACTATCCGCCGCCATATCGACGGTGGTGTGGAGACCGTTGTTGCCCCGCTCCCCGTAGTGATTACCGTGAACGGAAGCGCTGCCCCCTGCCGTCCTTGCAATGCCAAGTTGGTGATGAAATACAAATATGCGAGCTGTCCCATGGAGCGCCCCGCCGAGATTGACGAGCGCATGGCCCGTCTGTATGCCGAGCGCGACTACCTGACCCTGAACCAGTGGTCGGTGGCCGACGTGGATGGCGATGCCTCGCAATGCGGACTTGCCGGCAGCCCCACCAAGGTGAAGGCCGTGAAGAACATCGTGTTCCAAGCCAAGGAGAGCAAGACCCTCTCGAGCAGCGATGCCGACGTGGAAGGTCTGATACAGGAATTGTTGGAGGAGAAGATAATTGGATAGCCTCACCCCCAACCCCTTTCCAAGGGAGAGGGGCGTGGTATGACGGGCTTACTTGAAGCTGTTGGCACGGACGAACTATTCTGGGTGTGGAATGCACTAATGACTTTTGGTACGGACCACTTATCCTCAGTGTGGTATGAAGCGCTTACTTGAAATGATGTGACCATGGTGAAAAAAGGGTATGAGACGGCATCTCATGAAATTTATGACCTGTTGAAGAAAAATGCTAAAAGCAACAGGCTGGAGATGACGGAAAGCGAAAAAGTGCTTTGGAATGCCCTTCGCGAAAACATTCAAGGTTATCGGTTCAGACGTCAACACGCCATAGGACAATACATCGCAGACTTCGTTTGCCTTCCAGCACGACTCGTCATTGAAGTGGATGGAGGATACCATCATTCTCCTGAACAACAAGACAAGGACAACATACGCACCGACTACCTGGAAGGAAAAAGGTTTCATGTTGTTCGTTTCAGTAACGAGGAAGTAAAAGCCAACATCAAAGGGGTTATCCAAATCATCAAGGATGAATTGTTCCAACAAGAAGAATAAACAAAGAATCAAGAACAATAAACAATCAAAATAATGAATGCACAATCAAATGCGCAGAATGCAGGTAAGTGCTATCATTAAGGAGATTGTCTGACTCATCCAGGATAAATTGATTCAACAAGGAATAATAAACAAAGAATAAACAACAAACTATCAAAATAATGAATGCACAATCAAATACGCAGAATGCAGGAGTAACCACTCCCCTCTCCTCTGGGAGAAAGGCTGGGTTAGTGCTATCATTAAGGAGATTGTCCGAGTCATCCAGGATGAATTGATTCAACAAGGAATAATAAACAAAGAATAAACAACAAACTATCAAAATAATGAATGCACAATCAAATGCGCAGAATGCAGGAGTAACCACTCCCCTCTCCTCTGGGAGAGGGGCCGGGGGTGAGGCTGTGTTTGTATATTGCGAAATTGAAGGCTGCCTGGTGCAGGAAGTGTCCCAGGAGTTGCTGACCAAGGGCCGCAAACTGGCCAACGAGCTTGGTGTTGAATTGCATGCCGTGGTCATTGGCACCGGCATCACTGGCAAGGTGGAAGACCAGATTCTGCCCTATGGTGTAGACAAGCTCTTCGTTTTCGACGGCGAGGGACTCTTCCCCTACACTTCGGCTCCCCATACCGACATCATGGTGAACCTCTTCAAGGAGGAGAAGCCACAGATCTGTCTGATGGGCGCCACTGTTATCGGACGCGACCTCGGTCCACGCGTGTCGTCATCGCTCACCAGCGGTCTGACCGCCGACTGCACCGAACTGGAGATTGGCGACTATGAGGACAAGAAGAATGAGAAGGTGTTCAAGAACCTGCTCTACCAGATCCGTCCCGCCTTCGGTGGCAACATCGTGGCCACCATCGTCAACCCCGAGCACCGTCCGCAGATGGCCACCGTGCGCTCGGGCGTGATGCAGAAAGCCATTTACGAGGGCGAGTGCAAGAAAGAGGTGGTATATCCTGAGATCTCGAAATACGTGTCGGCAGAGGCCTTCGTGGTGAAGGTGCTCGACCACCATGTGGAAGCTGCCAAGCACAACCTGAAAGGTGCCCAGATCGTGGTGGCCGGAGGTTATGGCATGGGTTCGAAAGAAGGATTCGACCTGCTGTTTGACTTGGCCAAGGTGCTCCACGCCGAGGTAGGTGCCTCGCGTGCCGCTGTGGACGCCGGTTTCTGCGACCACGACCGTCAGATTGGTCAGACGGGTGTCACCGTGCATCCTAAAGTGTACATCGCCTGCGGCATCTCCGGACAGATTCAGCACATCGCCGGTATGCAGGACTCTGGTATCATCATCTCGGTGAACAGCGACCCCGATGCCCCCATCAACAAGATTGCCGACTACGTGATTGTCGGAACGGTGGAGGAAGTCGTGCCGAAGTTGATTAAATACTACAAGCAGAACTCGAAATAAATGAAAAAAGAAGTCGTATATCTGATTCTCTATGCTGCATGCGTTGTTGTATTGATGTATTTCTCGCTGAAAGCAGGCCACCCATTGTGGCGCAGAGTATTGGATGAGGTATTTGCAATCTTCTTTGCAATACGTTTTTACGATACCTTCAAAGACTTCATCAATAAAAAATAAGAATTATGGCAAACTATTATAGTGACCACCCAGAGATTGCGTTCCACCTGGACCATCCCCTGATGAAGCGCATCGTTGACCTGAAAGAGCGCGGCTATGCCGACGCAGCACAATATCCCGATGCCCCCATCGACTATGAGGACGCCATCGAGAACTACAAGCGCATCCTCGACATCACCGGCGACGTGGCCGCCAATATCCTGGAGCCCAACTCGGAGAGCGTGGACCCCGCAAGGCCGGACTTCACGGCGTGTCGATGCCCCGCCGCTACGGCGGTCTGAACCTGCCCAACGTGACTTTCTCGATGCTGAGCGAGGTGATTTCGGCCGCCGACGCCGGTTTCCAGAACATCTGGAGTCTGCAGAGCTGTATCGACACCCTCTATGAGTTTGGCAGCGAGGAGCAGCGCCAGAAATACATCCCCCGCGTATGCGCCGGCGAGTCGATGTCGATGGACCTCACCGAGCCCGATGCCGGTAGCGACCTGCAGCGCGTGATGCTGAAGGCCACCTTCGATGAGAAAGAGAACTGCTGGCGCCTGAACGGCGTGAAGCGTTTCATCACCAATGGTGACTCCGACATCCACTTAGTGCTCGCCCGCTCGGAGGAAGGTACCCGCGACGGCCGCGGCCTGTCGATGTTCATCTACGACAAGCGCAACGGTGGTGTGGACGTGCGCCATATCGAGCACAAACTCGGCATCCACGGTTCGCCCACCTGCGAGCTCACCTACAAGAACGCCAAGGCTGAACTCTGCGGCAGCACCCGTCTGGGACTCATCAAGTATGTGATGGCCCTGATGAACGGCGCCCGCCTGGGCATCGCCGCACAGAGTGTGGGTGTGGAGCAGGAAGCCTACAACGAAGGACTGAAATATGCCAAGGAGCGCCAACAGTTCGGTCAGAAGATCATCGAGTTCCCCGCCGTCTTCGACATGCTCTCACGCATGAAGGCCAAGCTCGACGCCGGTCGCTCGCTGCTCTACCAGACCGCCCGCTACGTGGACATCTACAAGGCCCTTGAGGACATCCAGCGCGACACCAAACTCACTGCCGAGGAGCGTCAGGAACTGAAGAAGTATACCCGTCTGGCCGACGCCTTCACACCGCTGGCCAAGGGTATGAACTCGGAATATGCCAACCAGAACGCCTACGATGCCATCAGCATCCATGGTGGTTCGGGCTTCATCATGGAATACAAGAGCCAGCGTCTCTACCGCGACGCCCGCATCTTCTCCATCTATGAAGGCACCACACAACTCCAGGTAGTGGCAGCCCTGCGCTACATCATCAACGGCACTTACCTTTCGATTATCAAAGAGATGCTCGAGGCAGAGGTGGCCGACGACCTGAAGGCACTGAAGACCCGCGTGGAGGCCATGGTGGCCAAATACGAGGAAGTGCTGGGCGAGGTGAAGGCAGAGAACGACCAGGAGAAGATTGACTTCGTGGCCCGCCGCCTGTATGAGATGACCGCCGACATCATCATGTCGCTGCTCATCCTCGACGATGCCACCCGTGCCCCCGAACTCTTCGCCAAGAGCGCCAATGTCTACGTAAGGCATGCCGAGGCCGAATGCTCAGGCCACTACGACTTCATCAAGCAACTGAAGAAAGAAGACATCGAATACTATCGTGCATAACCCAAGGAATCCCTCCTGCTGAGCGGGAGGGATTCTTTCTTTTATCCCAAATCCCAACCCGCCACTATGAAAAAATACCATATCAGCGACAAGGCGGCCTTCGCCTGCCTCTCTGTCTTCGCTTTCATTATCGTATTGTTCATTTCCCCCGACTCCTATACCCACGACGTGTATTACAGAGTCGACTCGGGCTGCTTCTTCACGGCGGGAAAGGCATGGATGAACGGCATGATACCCTATGTGGACTTCGCCGACTCGAAGGGACCGTTGCTCTGGCTCATCTACGGCCTGGGCTACCTCATCAGACATGACAACTACATCGGCGTGTTCTGGATCAGTTGCGTGTTCTATGCCTTCACCTATTACCTGACGTTCAAGGCTGCCAAACTGATTGTGGGCGACAGCCAGCGCGCATTCCTCTGCGCCGTCCTCATGTCGGTCGCATTCTTCTACCCCCATGCGTTCTATGAGATGCGGGCAGAGAACTTCGGGCAACTCTTCATGATGCTCACTCTCTACCACACGCTGCGGCTCCTCCTGGAGAAGGACCTGCCCCAACGCAAGGTGAGCCGTTCGTTCTTCGCCTACGGCATTGCCTTCGGCGCCACGATGCTCATCAAATACAGTTTCACGGTGATGCTGGCGCCCATGATGTGCTACGGACTCTACTGGCTGGTGCGTGAAAAGCGGAAGAAACTGCTCCCTATCCTCTCGGGCGTGGCAGGCGTGGCTGTGGTGGTAATGCCCTTCGTCATCTACTTCCTCGCTGTCGGCAATTTCGGTGCCTTCATTCAGGAATACTTCCTCAACACTTTCCGCACCGTTCAGACGGGAGGCAATCCACTGGTAGGCTATATCCGTGAATGGGGAATTCTACGGCTGCATTTCATTCTGGTACTCTTCGTCCTCCTGATGGCAGGTGCCGTGGCCATGAGTATCAGCATGAGCAAATACCGTCTCTTCCCCATCATCAGCACCTTCTTCATGTTTGCCATCGCCGTGCGCCATTCCGGATACTGGTATGCATACTATTTCACGGCTCCCAGCATCTGCCTCTTCTTCCTCGTCAGTTTCCTGGTGTCGAAGACCCATTTCAGATGGCGTCCATGGGCACTCGCAGGCACCTCCCTCCTGTACATGATGGCATGTGTGACCTTCTGCATCAAGAGCAACCCCAACTACCACTATCTCTTCTGGGAGAACGGCAAGAGACGCTTTCACTACTACAACATGGCACAACTCATCGCACAGGTAGACCATCCCAAAATCATCAACCTGTGCAACTGCGGAACAGGCATAGAGACACTGCCCGAAGCGCTGCCCGCCTGCAAATACTGGATCATGCAACATGGGGCGACACCGGAAATGAACGCCGCCCACAGGGCCGGACTCGAATCGAGGGAAGCCGACTTCATCTACGTGAAATTCGTGAAATGGATAGAGGATGAGGGCTTCAGTCTGAGCGAACTCGAGAGGCTGGGCTATCATATGTGCTATAATCACAATGGCATGCTCTTCACCAAACATGACGTGAGACTGCCCGAACAGCCCCAAACGCCCTCCAACCTTGACGTCCTGCTCAAGCGCCACTGGAGGAAGTAGTCCGCAACACCCCAACATCCATATGGACAGGACCTTTCACCAAAGAGTATCCCCGGAAATCATCGTGGGCATCATGATGATGGGAATAGCCGCTTTGTTCTGTTTCTGGCAGAGAGACACCGCCCTCGCCATAGCCGGAGCCATCGTCATGGCTGCCGACGTAGTGGCCATCGAGCGCACCATCCACACCACGTATGTGCTCACTGGCGATAGACTCGTCGTGGGGCGTGGCCGTTTCGGCAAGCCACAGACCATACTCATCGGCGACATCGTGAAAATGGAGCGGATGCCCACTTTGTTTGGCGCCTCACACTATATCCTCCTGCAGATAGGAGCCAACAAACGCATTGCCCTTCGTCCAGACAACGAGGAGGCCTTTATCCAAGAAATAAAAAAACGACAACAGCAATATGAAGATACTCCATAACATCATGGTTGGCCTGTGCCTCACCATCGCCCAATTAGGCATGGCCCAGGGCATCGTCGTCAACGACCCTACCGTTTCGGCACCCCCTACTTTCCCCACCAGTCAGGTGCAGACGCTGCCACTACCCGCCGCCGACAACCTCTGGCTCAACGACGTAAGGGGAAGGCTCGACAACCTGATGTACGACCGGCTGCTGCAAACCAGCCAACTGGGACTGCTCGTCTATGACCTCACCGCCCATGAAGTGGTGTACTCGAAGAACGAGCGGCAACGCATGCGTCCCGCCTCGGTGATGAAATTGGTGACATCGGTCACTGCCCTCGACATGCTGGGCACCAACTACTATTATCACACCAGCATCTGCTATCGTGGACACCTTGAGGGCGACACCCTTCGCGGCGACCTCTATTTTGTTGGCGGCTTCGACCCCACCATCACCCGCGACGATCTGCGGATGATGGCCGACACCCTGAGCCGTTTTGGCATTCACCGGGTGGAGGGAATGATTGTAGCCGACCTCACCATGAAAGACACGCTGAGCTATGGCAGTGGCTGGTGCTGGGACGATGACAACGACCGACTCATCCCGCTCCTTGTAGACAAGAAAGACCAGTTTGTCACCACCATGATGCAAGAGATGAGGGCCCGCGGTATAGAACTCGATGTCACCCTGGCCAAAGGGCGCCTGCCACAAGGCTGCACCGAGGTATACCGATACAACAGCCATATCGACAAGGTGCTTACCCGCATGATGAAGAAGAGCGACAACCTCTATGCCGAGTCGATGTTCTACCAGATAGCCAAGAACAACACCACCCAGATTGCCAGGGCCAGCGACGCCTCGGGCGCCGTGAAACGACTGGTGAGCAAATTGGGGCTCGACCCCATCAACTACACTATCGCCGATGGCAGCGGTCTGTCGCTCTACAACTATGTGACCGCCGAGATGATTGTGAAGCTCCTGCGCCATGCCTATCAGAACGGCCCCATCTTCGACCACCTCTACCCCTCCCTACCCATCGCCGGTGTGGACGGTACGCTGGAGAAGCGGATGACACGTGGAAAGGCCTACGGCAACGTGCATGCCAAGACCGGCACGGTATCGGGAGTGTCGACTCTGGCAGGCTATTGCCAGGCCGCCAATGGCCATACGCTGTGTTTTGCCATCCTGAACCAAGGACTGGTGAAGTCGTCGGACGGCAGGGATTTCCAGGACAGGGTGTGTGAGGCAATATGCAGATGAAGTAACTGAAAGGAGTTCGGAAGTTCAGGAATTCAGAAGTTCAGACATTACCACAACCAACAACCATTCAACATGATATTCAAAGACGATGATTTCTGGAACCCCGTCATCACTACCCGCCAAGTGATAGAGGGCACCGACACCGTGGCCTGCCTTACACTGGATGAGGAAGGCGACTGGCAGGCCTTTGGTTTTGAACCGTTCACCGACGACGACCTCGACGCCATCTCGGTGGAGGAAATGCTCCAGTCCGACCCCACTCTTGCCTTTGCACCCGACATGGAATGTGGCGAAAGTGCCGTTCGCGACAGCAAAGACTCACCATGGGAGATTGTAAAAGAATGATATTCGTGTTCGGGTAAAATCAGGAAGTCTCTTCCGTACTGTCGGTGGACTGAGGGAGACGATAGCGGCGCTTCGGATTCTCTTTCGCCCCATAGCCCAGAAGTTTGTTGGCCGCCGTCACGATACCGGCGCCAGTGGGCGACGTGGAAGTCTTCAGTCTGTCGAAAGCCTCCTTTGTGCGACGCAACTGCTCGTCCACCCCCATGAACCGCTCGTAGAAAAGTTGCACGCGGTTCACTAGTTCATTTGCCGTCTTCATGATTTCCTCCTGGTTCTCGGCCTGCCTCACCTGTCGCCACATCATCTCGAGCACCCGCAGCATCATATACATATTCTGGCTGCCGGCAATGATGACGCCCTGCTCGTAGGCATCGCGATAGAGCGAGGGGTCGTGCGAAAGAGCCAGTTGCAAGGCACCCTCGTTATACACATACATCACCACGAAGTCGGGTTTCTGCCTGCCACTCGAGAGATACTGGCTATAGTTCTTGTGGGCCAGTTCCTTGACGTGCCCTCTCACCGAACTGACATGTCTGCGGAGAGCCCCTTCCCGCATCGGTGCGGTGTCGGCCTGGTGATAGTCGACAAAAGCCTTCATCGACATTTTTGAGTCGATGATCACATCGCGTTTGTCAGGGAAATGCAAGATGACGTCGGGAATCATTTTCTTCCCCATCTCCTCGCTAACCGCCCTGCCTTCGGCATCGCGCAGCATCACCTGCTCCTCATACTGCACCCCTTTCTCAAAACCCATGTTCTCGAGCAAGGTGTGCAGGCGCAACTCACCAAAATCGCCCTGGGTCTTGTTCTCGGCCGTGAGCGCCTGAGCCAACCGGTCGGCACGCTCGCCCACCTCACGGGCCTGCTCGAGATTGGCCTTGATCGAGGCGTCGAGGCGCTCCATACTGGTGGTGTGTTCGCGGTCGCTCTTCTCCACGGCCTCACGCATCAGCCTGAGGTGTTCCTGCAAGGGAGAGAGGATGGCAGAGAGTTGGTCGCTGTTGGAGGCCGACAACTCGTCGGACCGTTTCTTGAGAATTTCCTCAGAAGCCGAATTGATCTGCTCCTTGATGAGCGACGACTGCCGCTCCATCTGCGACTCCTGCAAGGACTGCAACTGGGAGAGTTGTTGCTGATAAGTCTGGCGGAGTTCCTCTTTTTGCTGCTCGGCCTGTTCCCTCAGTTGCCTGAGTTGTGTCTCCATCTGGCTGCGTATCTCGTCTTTCTGGTTTTCCATCAACGCTGTCTGCTCGTCGAGTCTCCGTCGGAGTTCCTGGGTTTTCGACTCGAGCACATCGCGGCGTGAGAGCAGACGGGTCTTCTCCTCTGCCGACAAATATCGGGCATAGAGGAAACCCACCACACATCCTAATGCCAGGCTGGCCACTACAGCGAACAAGATGACAAGGTTCATGACACGACTAATCGTTAGGTTTACCGAGAATGATGTTGATGATGGAAGTGACGTCGGACATATTGATGTATCCATCCTTATGGGCATCGGCATTGGCAAAGGAGAACGATTCGGGAACAGCGCCCAGCACATAACGGATGATTGCCGTCACGTCGGAAACGTTGATGAGGCCGTCGCCATTGGCATCGCCCAACAGGGTGACCAAGGGTTCCGGTTCAATGGTCACCTCAATCTTGGTCATCCTCACATGGTCTTTCATGGCAGAGATGAAGAACTCCTTGGCGTATCCCTCCCAAGTGCCTTTGTTGCCGCTATAGGTGAAGACGCCCAACGACGGGTAACCGAAACAACCGGGACCATAGGTGTTTCCATCTTTGCCAGAGCAAGTGAAGACCACCTTGGTGATGACACCACTCGCCGCAGCAACCGACATCGTAGACTCTTTGAACACATAGTAGTAAGACACATTGCTGAACGACCCATGTGGCCAAACCGAGATGGTGACGCCATCTTTCGTCACCTCATCGGATTCCACACCAGTCCGTGACTGCACACCCAGATCCTTGGAGGCCAGGAAAGTGGTGCTCTTCGCCTCGACGGGCTCAATTTGGCTTACGGGAGGCTGAATGCCTATGACAGCATCCTGGCGGGATGTGTAGGAAGCCGTGTCGGCACCCGTGTCACCGATGCCAGTACCTCCGGGAGAGAGAGCGCTGAGCGAGAAATAGTTGTCGCAATAGCCAGCCCATCCCCAGTTGATATGATACATGTCGGTGCTGGCCTCATATCCGTCGCAGATGAACTCATGGCCAAAGTTTTTGACTTCGTCGTGCCCACCGAGGCACACCGGGCGTCCCGCAGCCACCTCGTCGTAGATGAGCTGAGCCCACCGTTCGGCCTTCATGGTGTCGCGCTCCACCAGCCTCACATTCTTGTCGAATCCGAAGACATGGAAGAAAGCGCCTGGGATGTAGGAAGTGTATGCCCCCGAGCCATCGGGCGTGTAGTCCATTTGCAATGCCTGTCCGCAATATCGTATCAGTTGCGCTGCGGCAACTTCGTTCTCGGCTGTCCAAGGCCAACTGAGTCCGTTGTAGTAAGGGCGTCCCGGAATAATCTGGTCCCAGTCGAACTCCTTCAGCGATGGCAGGGCAGGCACATCATACTGGAGGGTTTTGGTAACATACCTGCTCAACGCCTTCGAACCGGCACGGAAAGTATTGCCCTCAAAGCCCACTTTCGCCCAATAATACATGATCTGGCCCATCGCCGTGGCTGCGCATCCCGTGTAGCAATACTCATCGCCAAATAAGCAATCCTTGTTGTAGGGCTCATGTTGGTCGAAGAACGTAGGCACGAGATATGGCACATCCGACTTGCCTGTACCCCCCGCGTTCAGCCGAGTAGAAGGAGCCTGCAGGCCATGGGCTTGCGCCCATGCTATCTCGTCGGCATAGCCATTGAGCCACACCTGCATGTTGCGTGGCATCTTGTTGTAGTCGGCGCTGCCCTGTGTGCCATACCCCAAGATGGTCTTGGCCGCATCATCGCCCGCCACCACCACGAACCCGTCGGTGCCGCTGATGCCAAAGACATAGACCATGGGGGCTTGTGCCCCGGTCCTGCGAGGATCGCGGTCGAGCGTGAAAGCGAGGTGTAGTTGCCGGTTGCCTTTGAGTTGCCTGGTCTGTGCGCCAGCCATGAATTCCTGGGCATGACGCAGCGCCATTTGCGGAGTGACAGGGTTGGAAAAGGCTCGTAGATGGCCCAATACCAACCCCATCAGCACAAATAATGCACCGACAAGGCTATTATTACATATTCTCATTCCTCTTTATTGTATCGATATTATTGACCCATACGGTCAGCCTACCCGCTCGTCATCACTGTCACCATCCGAGCCGTCGCTCTAAGAGCCACAGTGAGCATACGACGTAGGCGCAACAAAGTTACGTTTTTTTTCTTTTTTCCGCAACAATTTAAGCACTATTTATTCAAGCACAAAAAGTCGGTGAAAAACAGCATAGAATTTTGCAAACTCGCTGAAAAAAGTGTATCTTTGCAGAAAATGTCGCTTTAAAAAGTGTGGTGCAATAAAAAAAAGTCACCTAAAAAAGTGTAATCGTAAAATGTAAGTGCTTATGTTTAAGCGGAAAATAGAGAACACTCTTCTTCGATGGAAATTGAAGGAAGGTCACAAGCCTTTAGTCATCAAGGGCTGTCGCCAATGTGGCAAAACCAGTTCTGTGGTTAGTTTTGTCAAACAGAACTACGAACATATGGTTTATCTGGACTTTCATGAACATAAAGAATACAAGACTTTTTTTGCGGGAGCGCTGGATGTTGACACCTTGACACTGAACATATCTGTAGGCATCAAGAATGCGCGGTTTGTACCAGGCAAGACGTGCATTGTTTTTGATGAAATACAGGATTGTCCAAATGCCCGTTCCTCGCTGAAGTTCTTCAAACTGGATGGCCGTTACGATGTCATCTGTACAGGTTCGTTGCTGGGTGTCAATGGTTATAAGACCAAAGAGGAGGAGGAAGAAGAACGGAACGCATCTATCCCTGTGGGGTTCGAGGAGATTGTCAATATGTATCCGATGGATTTCGAGGAATGGCTTTGGGCCAATGACATACTGCCCCAGCATTTCGAATATCTTCGCAACTGTTTTGAAAGAGAAGAGCCCGTCAACGAGGCAATCCACCAGCGGATGCGACAGTTGTTGCTACGATATGTTGTTGTTGGAGGAATGCCAGAAGGAGTTGACACCTTTTTCAAGACCAACAACATGAACGATGTGCAGCAAGTTCAACATAGCATTATTGACACCTACAAGTCGGATATGCTGAAATATGCACGTCAAGAGGATAAGCCACGCATCCGTGAATGCTTTGACTCCATACCAAAACAGTTGGCCAAAAACAACAAGAAATTCCAGTATGCTGTTATTCGAAAAGGAGCTCGGTCAAGTGATTATCGTGGCAGTTTGCAGTGGATAGAGGATGCTGGTATCGTGCAGCGTTGTTACAACACGTTGATTACGGAACTGCCACTCAGCGGGAATGCCATTGCCGATAGTTTCAAGGTGTATATGACGGATATCGGCCTACTTGTCAGCATGCTCGACGAGGGTACGGCATGGGATATCATGCAAGGCAATATGCTAGGCTATAAAGGAGCCATTTTCGAGAACTTGGCAGCGGATATCTTAACAAAGATGGGCCGCAAACTTTTCTATTTCCATAAAGAAAGTGGCTTGGAACTGGATTTTCTCATTCGGCACAAAGGAGAGTGCATGCCTTTGGAGTGTAAGGCCAAAACAGGTAATGCCAAATCATTGCAGACGGTATTGAAGCATCCTGAGCACTATCATGTGTACCATGCACTGAAGGTAGGCGATTACAATGTAGGGCGCAATGGTCCACTTCTCACCTTGCCCTTTTACATGGCATTTATGCTAACAGAGGTGTAAGCATTGTTATGACCTCTGTATCAGAATATGAAGAATCTCTAATTCAGACATATACTTATAGGTACAAGGATGAGCATACCCCCATCCATCAATAATCACCAAAAGGGTTGTGCCATTCGGAAAAAAAAGATATCTTTGCTACCAACTCAACGACGACCACAATATGGAGAACAAGAACGTGACCGCAGGAGAGAAGATGAACCTGCTAGACCTGCTGAAGAATATCATTCCCTTCGTGCGGCCCTACAAATGGCTTATCGGCATCACGCTGGTGCTTACCCTCGTGGGGTCGCTGATGGCCCAGGTGAACGCCGTGGTGCTCGACCGCGCCGTCGACGCCATCAACGCCCTCATCCAGCAGCCGACGTTCGAATGGAGCAGTGCGCTGCGCATTCTCACCACCATCAGCATCATCCTGCTGGGCAAAGAGGTGGTGGGTTCGCTCGTCACCTTCTTTCAGCGCTACTACGGTGAGCGCATGCGCATCCTCGTGAGCCGCGACTTGTCGCTTCGAGTGGTGGAGAAGATGCTCTCGTTCCGCATGTCGTTTTTCACATCCGAAGGCAACGAGACCGGTAAGTTGCAGTCGCGCATCGACCGGGGCATCATGAGTCTGAGCAACACCGTGAACAACTTCTTCATCGAGATTCTGCCCCTCTTCACCAGCGCCATCCTTGCCCTCGCACTCATGTTCATGGCCAATGTCTATGTGGGACTGGTGGCCCTATGCATCGTGCCCATCTACTTCTGGGTGACCTACATACAAGCCAACCGCATGAAAGGCGGGCGCAGGGGCATCTTCGGCGGCCACCAGGCTGTGAGCCAAGGTATTCTGGGCATCATCGAGAGCATCACTGTCATCAAGTCGTTCAACCGCGAGCAGACGGAGGCCGACCGCCAGGCAGGCATCCAGCGCACGATGACTGACCTGCAGTTGAACACCCGCAAGCAGAGCTATATGTTCAATGGTCTGAAGAGTTTTCTGGAGCAGATAGGCACGGTGCTCATCATCATCCTCACCGCCTACCTGGTGCTCATCGACTACCCCGGAATGACGATTGGAAAAATCATGTACCACGTGATGCTCTTCGCCAACGTGAGCGCCCCCATCAGACAGTTGCACCGCATCTACGACGACATGAACGACGCACTCATCTATGCCGAGGGATTCTTCGGCATCCTGCATGCCGAGGACGAGGTGGAGGACACTGGCACCCACCACCCCGACGTGGTGAGAGGCGACTTCGAACTTGAGGGAGTGGACTTCACCTACAGCAACGGCACGCAGGCCCTCCACAATGTGTCGATGCACATCGAGAGCGGGAAAATCACCGCCCTGGTGGGTCTGAGCGGTGCGGGAAAGAGCACCATCGTGAGCCTGCTCGACAAGTTCTACCACCCCGGGAAAGGCAGCATACGGCTCGACGGCGTGGAGCTGCGCGACTGGGACACCCACTGGCTGCGCGACAACGTAGGCTTGGTGCTGCAGAAGAACCACATCTTCGACGGCAGCATAGAAGACAACATCAAGTATGGCTGTCCCAATGCCACGCACGACGATGTGGTGGAAGCCGCCAAGAAAGCCTACATCTACGACCAGGTGATGCAACTGCCCCATGGATTCGACACCCACGCCCTGCAGTTGAGCGGCGGACAGCAGCAACGCATCGCCATCGCCAGAATGTTCATCAAGAACCCACCCATCATTTTCCTCGACGAGCCCACAGCAAGTCTCGACGCCATCGCCACCGAGCAAATCAAGTCGAGCATCGACGCCATCAAGGCCGGGCGCACCGTGATCATCATCTCGCACAACATCGGTCAGATCATCGATGCCGACAAGATCTACGTGCTGCAGGAAGGCCGTGTGGTGCAAGGCGGCACACCCGATGAGGTATACAAGCAAGGGGGCATCTACAAGGACATCTTCGATGCAAGCGCGCGGAGCATGAACGTAGACAAGATAGCCCACACCATGGACAGCCGACCCACATAACACAACCACAAACACGCCCCGTGTCAAAAACGGCATCATTTTTGCAGGGGAAGAATGTATTCAGAATAAGAAAATGGAAAAGAAAGACTTCAATATGGCCGTTTTGTTCGACGCCGACAACGTGCCATCCTCTCAAGTGCAAGAAATGCTCAACGAGATTGCGAAATATGGCGTCCCCACCATCAAGAGAATTTACGGCGACTGGACCAAGCCCAACTTGGCCGGATGGAAGAGCGTGCTGCTCGAGAATGCCATCACGCCCATACAACAATATAGCTACACCACAGGCAAGAACGCCACCGACTCGGCGATGATCATCGACGCGATGGATATCCTGCACAGCAACAAGGTAGACGGGTTCTGCATCATCTCGAGCGACAGCGACTTCACCCGTCTGGCCACCCGCCTGCGCGAGTCGAGCAAATATGTCATCGGCATGGGCGAGCGGAAAACACCCCGCCCCTTCATCGTGTCGTGCGACAAGTTCATCTACATTGAGAACCTGGGCAACGACGACGAGGAGACACCTACAAAGAAAGAGGCCAGCGAGACCGAGGAGGTGAAGCCCAAGTCAGCCCCGAAGGAGAAGATCAGTTATGCGCTCATCAAACTGCTGCGCCATACCATCAACGACCTGGCCGACGACAACGACTGGGTGTCGATGGCCGAGGTGGGCAGCCTCATCATGAAGAAACGACCCGACTTCGACCCCCGCAACTATGGTTTCCAGCGGCTCACTCCGCTCATTGAATCGTGTCCGAAATACTTTGAGATAGAGAAGCGGAAGGTGGAGAACAGCCATGTGAAACACGTGTTTGTGAGACTGAAATAGGAATTGGAAGGGAAATGGCAGGATTTTTTCGCACGAACAGTAGGGTTTTTGAATAAAAAAAAGTAATTTTGCCATTGTGGTGACCGCCAGTCTGGCCCTAGCCCAAAAACCTTGTGTTCACATGCCTGACCTATCGCACTACTTCCCCATTGCCAACCCGACGCTGATCTTCTTCGTCGTACTGTGCATCATCCTTCTTGCTCCCATCATCATGGGCAAGTTGCGCATACCCCATATCGTGGGCATGGTGCTGGCCGGTGTGGCGATAGGCGAATATGGCTTCGACATCCTGCAGCGCGACGACTCCTTCGAGCTCTTTGGAAAGGTGGGCATGTTCTACATCATGTTCCTGGCCGGACTGGAGATGGACAAGGAGAGCATGAAGAAGACCAAGGACCGACTGCTCACTTTCGGACTGCTCACCTTCATTGTGCCTTTCGTTATCGCCTATCTGCTGTCGACATGGGCCCTGGGATATTCCACTTTCGCCTCGCTGCTGCTCAGCTGTATTATGGCATCCAACACCCTGGTGGCCTACCCCATCGTGTGCAGGTATGGCCTGCAACAACATCCCAGCGTGGCGCTGAGCGTGGGGTCGACGATGGTCGCCCTGTTTCTCTCGCTCACCACCCTCGCCGCCGTCGTGGGGGCTTTCTCGGGCAAGGGAGACGCAATGTTCTGGGTGCTGTTTCTCATCAAGATCGTGGTATTCTGTGCCATCCTCTTCTTCCTCATCCCCCGGCTCACCCGATGGTTCCTGCGCCGCTACTCCGACGCGGTGATGCAGTTTATCTTCGTGCTCTCGATGATGTTCCTCTGTGCCGCACTCGCCGAGTTCGCCAATCTGGAGGGCATCCTGGGCGCCTTTATCTGCGGACTAATCCTCAACAGGTTCATCCCCCGGCTCTCGCCCCTGATGAACCGCATCGAGTTCATCGGCAACGCACTTTTCATACCCTATTTCCTCATCGGTGTGGGCATGCTCATCAACGTGCGCGTGCTCTTCAACGGAGGCGACATCGTGTGGGTGGTGCTCTTCATGGTGCTTGTGGGTACTGTGGGAAAAGCTTTGGCCGCCTACATGGCCAGTTTCCACTTCAGGATGCCGATGAAGTGGGGACACATGATGTGCGGTCTCACATCGGCCCATGCCGCCGGTGCCATCGCCATGGTGATGGTGGGCATGAAGACCGAGGTGTCGCCCGGTGTGCAACTGGTGGACGACAACATGCTCAATGGTGTGGTGATCATGATTCTATTCACCTGCATCATCAGCACCATCATCACCGAGCATACCGCCAAGCAAATCGTGATTGACGACAAGCCACAACAAGCGACTGAGGACATCGACGACGAGAAGATATTGCTGCCCGTGAAATACCCTGAACTGGCAGAAGGTCTGGTGAGCGTGGCCCTGATGATGCGCAACGAGAAGCTGAACCGCGGACTGGTGGCGCTCAACGTGGTCTACGACGATGACAAACGGCAGGAGAACCAAGAGCGCGGACGCCAACTCCTCAGCCACCTGGTGAAGACGGCTAGCGCCGCCGACGTGAGGATGCAGACCCAGGTGAGGATAGCCGCCAACATCGCCAACGGCATCAAGCACGCCTTCAAGGAATTCGACGCCTCGGAAATCATCATGGGCCTACACATCCACCATGAGATCTCGCCCAAGTTCTGGGGTGAGTTCGCACAGAGCCTCTACAACGGACTGAGCCGTCAGATTATCTTCGTGAGGCTGAAACAACCCATCAACACACTGAGGTGTATCAGGGTGGCCGTGCCATCGAGGGCAGAGTTCGAGGCAGGGTTTCACCGATGGCTGGAGCGCCTGGTGAGGATGGCCGAGAACCTCGACTGCCGCATCGTGTTCCATGCCCGCCACGACTGCAGCGACCTGATACGCGACTTCATCCGTTTCCGTCATCCCAGCGTGAGAGACGAGTACGAGCCGATGGAGCACTGGAACGAGTTGCCCCACCTGGCCACACACATGAACGACGACCACATGATTGTGTTCGTGACATCGCGTAAGGGCAACATCTCCTACAAGACCGCCTTCGAGAAACTGCCGTTCGAGATAGAGCATTTCTACCAGGGGAAGAGTCTGATGATCGTGTTCCCCGACCAGTATGGCGACCTGATGGACTCGATGTCGTTTGCCGAGCCACAGCATACCGAGGAGAAGAGTGCCTACAACATCCTTATCGACTGGTTTCGCAAGAAGAAGAAAACAAAAGAAACGTCATAACATCAACACAAGATGATAGAGATCAAATCCATCACCAAGAGTTTCGGCTCGCTGCAAGTGCTCAAGGGCATCGACCTGAGCATCAACAAAGGCGAGATCGTGAGCATCGTGGGGCCCAGCGGCGCCGGAAAGACCACCCTGTTGCAGATTATCGGCACACTCGACCGGCCCGACACTGGCGACATCATCATCGACGGCACCAACGTGGAGCAGCTGTCGACCGACAAGTTGTCGGTATTCCGTAACCAGCACATCGGCTTCGTGTTTCAGTTCCACCAACTGCTGCCAGAGTTCACTGCCATCGAGAACGTGATGATTCCAGCCTATATCGCAGGGAAATCGCAGTCGGCAGCCAAGAAAAGAGCCACTGAGCTGTTGGAGTTCATGGGACTGACCGACCGTGCCTCGCACAAGCCCAACCAGCTGTCGGGTGGCGAGAAACAGCGCGTGGCCGTGGCAAGAGCACTGGTCAACGAACCATTTGTCATCCTTGCCGACGAGCCTTCGGGAAGCCTTGACAGCAAGAACAAAGCCGAACTCCACCAACTCTTCTTCGACCTGCGCGAGAAATACGGCATGACGTTCATCATCGTGACCCACGACGAAGGTCTGGCCCAACTCACCGACCGCACCATACGGCTGAAAGACGGCCAGATCGTAGGCGAGACGCGCAAGGCCTCTCCCAGCACTCCAGAGAATGCCCAAGGTGATTTCACCGCGACCACAGCAACCTCAGAACCCACTGAAAATGAATAAGATATTACTTGGCGACTACAACCGCCTGAAAGTGTTGAGATTGGTGGACTTTGGCGCCTATCTTGACGGTGGCGAAGAAGGAGACATCCTTTTGCCAGAGAGATACCTGCCCGAAGGCACACAGCCCGGCGACGAACTGACCGTGTTTGTCTACCTCGACCAGGAAGAGCGCCTGGTGGCCACCACTGAGCGTCCACTGGCCAAGGTGGGCGAGTTTGCCTGGCTGAAAGTAGCATGGGTGAACCAATATGGTGCCTTTCTCGACTGGGGCCTGATGAAAGACCTGTTCTGTCCGTATGCCGAGCAGAAGAAGAAAATGTCGGTAGGCGAGCACCATGTGGTGCATTTGCACATCGACGAGGAGAGCTACCGCATCGTGGCTTCGGCACGAGTGGAGCGATATCTCTCGCACGACCATGCCGACTACTACCACAACGAAAGTGTGGACCTGTTGGTGTGGCAACGCACCGAAATGGGCTACAAAGTGATTGTCGACAACCAATATGCGGGTCTGGTGTACAACAATCAGATATACCGGAACATCCACACGGGTGAACGTCTGAAAGGCTACATCGACCTAGTGAGGGAAGATGGAAAGATTGACGTGATGCTCCAGCCATCGGGCCGGCAGCAGACGAAGGATTTCGCCGACACCCTCACCGACTGGCTCATTGCCCACGACGGGGTGTGCGAATATGGCGACAAGACCGATGCCGAGACCATCAGGCAAGTGTTTGGCGTGAGCAAGAAAACATTCAAGCGAGCCATTGGCGACCTATACAAGCACAGGGTGATTATCATCGAAGACGATGGCATACGTCTCACGTCAACGGATAATTGACAAGAAATGAGAAAATTTGTCGCATAAATGTGACCATTTAGAAAAAAAAGAGCTAAAAGCAGTCACGGTTTAGACAAAAATGGTTATATTTGCGCAGTAATATCACCCTACAATATATGGCAAAGACAACGCCCTCTATGAGAGTTAATGCCATATCTATCCGACAGAGGGCATACGGGGGCACTCCGTGAGGAGTGTCCCCAATTTTTTTCCATTCCGGGCACCCACAGTCTTGTCAAACAAAAAAGGCTCCCACTAAGGAAGCCTTCTTATGATTAGAACTCTGCATTCTTCGGAGTGCGGGGGAAGGGGATGACATCGCGGATGTTCTGCATTCCCGTGACAAAGAGGATCAGTCGCTCGAAGCCGAGGCCGAAACCAGCATGCGGGCAAGAGCCGTACTTACGGGTATCAAGATACCACCAGAGTTTATCGGTCTCCATCTGCCGACTGTTAATCTCAGCCATCAGTTTGTCGTAGTTCTCCTCGCGCACGCTGCCACCGATAATCTCTCCAATCTGCGGGAAGAGTACATCGGTGCCCTGCATGGTGGGACCAGGAGCCACACAGCCTTGATAGCCCACCGAGCCATTGCCCTGCGCCTCGTTCTGCTTCATATAGAAAGCCTTGATGCTGGCAGGATAGTCGGTCATGATGACAGGTTTCTTGAAATGCTCCTCCACCAGGTAGCGCTCGTGCTCGGAAGCCAGGTCGTCGCCCCAGTTGCAGGGGAACTCGAACTTCTTTCCATTCTTGATGGCCTCCTGCAGGATCTCTATACCCTTTGTATAGGGCAAGCGGACGAAAGTCTCCTTGAGCACACCTTCCAGACGTGGAATCAGGTCGTGCTTCGGTGTGATGAACTTGTTGTCGTTGATGAACTCAAGGTCGTCCTTGCATTTCTCCAAGGCCCATCTCACGCAATACTTGATGAAATCTTCCTCGAGGTCCATCAGTTCCTCCTGGTTGAGGAATGCCACTTCAGGCTCCACCATCCAGAACTCTGCCAAATGTCGAGGCGTGTTGGAGTTCTCGGCACGGAATGTTGGTCCGAAGGTGTAGATGGCACCTAATGCCGTGGCACCCAGTTCGCCTTCGAGCTGTCCAGAAACCGTGAGCGAAGTCTGCTGTCCGAAGAAGTCATCGTCGTAGATGATTTTTCCATCCTCGTCTTTCTTCAGGTCATAGAGATTCTTGGTGGTGACCTGGAACATATTTCCTGCTCCCTCACAGTCGCTGGCCGTAATCAGCGGTGTATGGAAATAGTAGAAGCCATGCTCGTGAAAATAGGTATGGATGGCCATGGCCATGTTGTGGCGGATACGCATGATGGCACCGAAGATATTGGTGCGCAGACGCATATGAGCATGCTGGCGCATATACTCAAAGCTCTGGCCCTTCTTCTGCATCGGATAATCGGCACCACACATACCATAGACCTCAATGTTCTCGCACTGAAGTTCCACAGCCTGTCCGCCACCCTGGCTCTCCACAAGCACGCCATCGACACCGATACAAGCACCGGTGGTGACTTGCTTGAGCAAGGCAGCATCGAATTTCGAGGGGTCGACAACAATCTGAACGTTCTTGATGGTAGAACCGTCGTTAAGGGCGATG
>ONGG01000050.1 GCA_900317305.1 uncultured Prevotellaceae bacterium
TTGTGAAGACTATTGACCCACGTAAAGAATAAGGAGGACGCATATTATGATAAGAGAAGTGAAATTCGAGAGTCAGGAGCGCCGCATCAACCAAGTGATCGCCGCTCTGAACGCCAACGGTATCAAGGATATCGCTGAGGCCAACGAGATATGCGAAGCCGCCGGTGTGGATCCATATCAGATTTGCGAGGACACCCAGGGCATCTGCTTTGAGAATGCAAAGTGGGCTTACGTTTGTGGTGCCGCCATCGCCATCAAGAAGGGTGTGAAGAATGCAGCCGACGCTGCCGAGGCCATCGGTATCGGCCTGCAGAGCTTCTGCATTCCCGGCAGTGTGGCCGACGACCGCAAGGTGGGTATTGGCCATGGTAACCTGGCTGCCCGTCTGCTCCGCGAGGAGACCGAGTGCTTCGCCTTCCTGGCCGGCCACGAGTCATTCGCTGCCGCCGAGGGTGCCATCAAGATTGCCGAGATGGCCAACAAAGTGCGCAAGAAGCCACTCCGCACCATCCTGAACGGTCTGGGCAAAGACGCCGCCATGATCATCAGCCGCATCAACGGCTTCACCTATGTACAGACGAAGTTCGACTACTACACTGGCGAACTGAAGATTGTGCAGGAGAAGGCCTACAGCGACGGTCCACGCGCCAAAGTGAAGTGCTATGGTGCCGACGACGTGCGCGAGGGTGTTGCCATCCTGTGGCATGAGAACGTGGACGTGTCGATCACCGGCAACTCCACCAACCCCACCCGCTTCCAGCACCCCGTGGCCGGAACCTACAAGAAGGAGCGCGTGCTCGCCGGCAAGCCCTACTTCTCAGTAGCTTCTGGTGGTGGTACTGGCCGCACCCTGCATCCCGACAACATGGCCGCAGGTCCTGCTTCTTATGGTATGACCGACACCCTGGGCCGTATGCACAGCGACGCCCAGTTTGCTGGCTCATCGTCGGTTCCCGCCCACGTAGAGATGATGGGCTTCCTCGGCATGGGTAACAACCCGATGGTGGGTGCTACCGTAGCCGTGGCCGTGACCGTAGACATGGCACTGAACAAGAAGTAATTCTCCTTAGAGAATACAAACTATCTGCCCAGGGGGTGTGCGAAAGGATGCGCGCTCCCTGGGCTTTTTTGGGCCGCGACACAGCCGCGGCATACGGAGAAAAAGAACGGAGAAAAAGAACGGAGAAGAGGGATAGGAGAAAAAGGAGGGAAAGAAAGGAGGAGAGGAAGGAAAGAAAAAGGAGGGAAAAAAGGAGGGAAAGAAAGAGGGAAAGAAAGGAGGAGAGGAAGGAAAGAAAAAGAAGGGAAAAGAAGGAGAAGAATGAAGGAAAAGGAAGAAGATGGAAAAAAAGGCGTGCTCATTTTGCCCAACGCTCATTTTTCCTTATCTTTGTGGCGAGAAACAACGCCATTGATGGCAAGACTAACTTAAAAACTACAGTATGAGACTCTTTAAGGCTATCTTTTTGGCCTCTGTATTGTGCTGCTTGTGCGGCACCATGACCGCACAAGACAAATGGGAAGCCGAGAACGCCCAGCGCAACCATTGCAACGTAGTGTATGATGGGGTTTATTCTGGTGGCATGGCCGTGCGCATGACCGAGGAGAATGCCCGTCTGTCCTTCTCCATCAATTTGGATGAGGGAGGGAAATACACCGTATATGTGGCTGGCGACGGTATAGGAGGCGAGAAGGTGGTGAACTGCAAGGTGAACGAAACCAGCACCTCTTTCCGGCTCAACCAATACAACGAGGTGGAGGTAGGCCTCTTCTTCATGCAGAAGGGAACCAATACCCTCACCATCACCCCCAGTTGGACCTGGTATGACATCGACTATGTGCGCATACAGCCCGACGACGGGACGCTGGCCTTCGACCTCTCGCCCACCCCAGTGGATGCCGAGGCCACCGATGCCGCACGACTGATGTACCACTTCCTATTGCAGCATTTTGGCACGAAGTCGATCTCGGGCATCATGACAGGCGATATGACCACGGCCAACGGCAATGTCACGCAACATGCCGACGTGAAGGCCGTCTACCAAGCCTCGGGCAAATATCCTGCCCTTGTGGGTTTCGACTTCATGAACGCCACAGGCAAGAGTGCTTCCAGCAACTGGATGCGGGACTACACCATCAGCAGCGTTGCACTGGCCAAGGACACCTACCGCCGAGGCGGATTCCCCGCCTTTACCTGGCACTGGCGCGACCCGTCGAGGTCGACTGACGAGTTCTATACCGACCAGACGAGCATGCGCATCACCAACGCCATGAACAGCGACGGCACGTGGAACACCTCGTCGACACTCTATAAAAACATCATCGCCGACATCGACGTGGTGGCCGATTACTTCCTCGAGTTGCAGGCCGAGGGCATGGCCTGCATCTTCCGTCCGTTGCACGAGGCGAGCGGAGGATGGTTCTGGTGGGGACGAGAAGGCGCCACCCCCTTCCGACAACTCTACAGGCTGGTCTACGACGAGATGGTCAAGGTGAAAGGGGTACACAACGTGATCTGGGTGTGGAATGCCGACCCCAACGACAGTGAATGGAATCCAGGCGACGAATTGTTCGACGTGGTGTCGGCCGACATCTACAACCCCGATTTCGACTATTCGAGCAATGCCCCCACGTTCTACAACCTGCAGAAACTCACCCAGGGAAAGAAAATCATCGCCTTGTCGGAAAACGGTCCTATCCCCGACATCCAAAAAGAGGTGGACGAGGAGGCCGTATGGTCGTGGTGGATGCCCTGGTACCAGACTTGGAACGGCGGGTTCGTCAACAAGACCAGCAACGAGGAGTGGCACAAGTGCATGAACGACCCCCGCGTGGTCACACTCGATGACCTGGAAGGCGGATGGGAGGCCTATGCCGCCCACATCCCGGCCATCACCAGCTCAGCGGCAGCCGACCACCGCATCTTCGACCTGCAGGGCCGTATCCTCACCCATAAGCCATCAAAAGGCCTCTATATTCAGAACGGGAAGAAAATAATGGTCAAATGACCAGGAAAGAAGCCACAGACGCCATAGTGGAGATGAGGCCTCATGAATGTCTGTGACAGAACAAAAATGGAGGAATGCGGAAAACGTACAATCCAAAAACATTTTTTTCCCGTTATCATTGCGAGTATGGCATATTTTTCATAATTTTGCGACGCGAACAGGATACGGAACGCCTTTCATTCAACAAATACACTTCTGTAACCCATGAAGCTTGCAATCATGACAAGGCCCACATTTTTTGTGGAAGAAGACAAAATACTGGAAGCGCTTTTTGATGAGGGACTCGACGACTTGCACATATTCAAGCCCGACTCGTCACCTCTCTATGTGGAGCGTCTGCTGTCATTGTTGCCCGAGAGCACCCATCGCCGTATCACCGTACACCACCATTTTTACTTGAAAGAAGAGTTCGGGCTGGCTGGCATCCACCTCGATGATGCCACCATGGAGAAGCCCGACGGCTATCGTGGCAACCTGAGCCGCTCGTGCGACGACCTGTCGCTGCTGAAGGCCGCTAAGAAGAAGTCGCGCTACGTGTTCCTGCACAATATCTTCGACAGCCTCTCCGACACCACTCTGAAGAGCACCTTCACCATGAGCGACCTGCAGGCCGCCTCGCGCCAGGGCCTCATCGACAAGCATGTGTATGCCCTGGGCGGCATATCGATAGACCGCGTGCGGATGATGCGCGACCTCGGATTTGGCGGCGTGGTCATCTGCGGCGACCTCTGGAACCTGTTCGACATCCACAACCAGACCGACTACAAGAGCGTACTGACCCATTTCGAGCGACTGCGGTCGGCCATCAGTTAAACAAGTCAATCACTATACAACAATAAAGATCAACAAACAATGACAGAAGAAAATTCCTTCTTGGTTTTCTCAGGCACCAACACCCGCTACCTGGCAGAGAAAATCTGCAAGAGTCTGGGTTGCCCGTTAGGCAAACTGCAAATCACGAGATTCTCCGACGGAGAATTCTCGGTATCGTATGAAGAGTCGATCCGCGGACGCGACCTGTTCCTGGTGCAGAGCACATTCCCCAATGCCGACAACTTCATGGAACTGCTCTTGATGATTGATGCGGCCAAGCGCGCCTCGGCCCGCACCATCAATGCTGTGATGCCATACTTCGGATGGGCCCGGCAAGACCGCAAGGACAAGCCAAGAGTGAGCATCGGCGCCAAGTTGGTGGCCGACATCCTCAGCGTGGCCGGTGTGGACCGCGTGATTACGATGGACCTGCATGCCGACCAGATACAGGGATTCTTCGACGTGCCCGTAGACCACCTCTACGCTTCTGGCGTGCTGCTTCCCTACCTGCAGTCGCTCAGGTTGGACAACATGGTGATTGCATCGCCCGACGTTGGCGGTTCGAAGCGCGCCAACACCTATGCCAAGTACCTGGGCGTGCCCCTGGTGCTCTGCAACAAGACCCGCGCCCGTGCCAACGTGGTGGAGAGCATGCAGATTATCGGCGATGTGGAGGGCAAGAACGTGGTGATCGTCGACGATATCGTCGACACCGCCGGCACCATCACCAAGGCAGCCGACATCATGAAGAATGCCGGTGCCACCAGCGTGCGTGCCTGTGCCTCGCACTGCGTGATGAGCGGCAAAGCCAACGAGAACGTGCAGAACTCCGCCCTTGAGGAGATCGTGTTCACCGACTCCATCCCCTACACCGCCCGTTGCCCGAAGGTGAAGCAGATATCAGTGGCCGACATGTTTGCTGAGACCATCCGCCGCGTGGTGTCGAACCAGAGCATCAGTTCGCAGTATCTGGTGTAAATAGTGACAACCTCTCCCGGCCTCCCCTAAGTGGGGAGGAGAAGAGATGCTTCATACTGATTTATGAAACCATTACATATCCTCCGACTGGCAGCCGCAACACTACTATTTGCGGCCTGCCAGTCGGATTCTTTCAAAATAAAGGGAACGGCAGAAGGTTTTGCCGACGGCGATACCATCCACCTGACTACCGACCCGCAAGAAGGCAAGCCCCTGATGAGCACCGCAGTGAAGGACAGCCGCTTTGAGTTTACCGGACAGACCGACAGCATGGCCATGTGCTTCATCTACAGTGCGAAGGACATGTCGGTGGCGCAGGCCTTCTTTCTGGAACCGGCCACCATCGAAGTGAAACTATCGCCCGTGGCCGGTGCCTCACGCGTCTCGGGCACCAAAGTGAACGATGCCCTTCAAACGCTCAACGACTCTGCCTTCATCTTCCAGAAAGAGATAGAGCAGCTCTCTGTGCTCATGGGACTGGAGCCGGGTGTCACGCCCACCGAAGAGCAGGACAAACAGTTGGAGCAGGCCCTCCAGGAGAGCTACACCAAACTGACACGGCACATCTACGAGACTGCCCGCAAGAACATCGACAACGAACTGGGTTACCTGCTCGTCACCGACCTCAATGGCATTACCGACGAGCAGCGCCTTACACTCATCAACAGCATGCCCCCACGCCTGCGCCAGCGGCCCGATGTAAGGGAGTTGGAAGAGGCGCTGAAGCAGGGTCGCTCCCCTATTCCGCAAAACCATTAAAAAACAACATCATGAAAAAGTACTTGCTGATACTCATCGCATTGTTGGGCGTTCTCCATGTCAATGCCCAACTGAACAACAGTATGAAAGTAGTGGTTACCGACAACGGTGACCTTGTGGGCAAATATGTCCGCCAGACCGCCACAACCTATATTGCCAATCCATTGGACTGGGAAGAGGAGGTGCCGAAGAAAGGATACCGGGTGGAAGTGTGGACTCCTGAGAAAGGCAAGGGGTTCGTCTACCGCAAAGATGGTGTGAAGGGCAACATCAACGTGCGCAAAGGCCCTGGCACCAAATATCCCGTAGTGGCCCAGATGACCGAGGAGGATGACCTCAAGGACTATCCCGACAACGTGTGCGACTGCCTTGGAAAGAAGAACGGTTGGTATAAAATCAGCATCAAGGGCAAGGTGGGCTACGTGCGCCAAGACCTCGTGTTGTGGGCTGCATACTATGCCGACTAACCACCATCCTTACCAACTATCAACCCAAACGAGGTACCCTTGCGGGCACCTCGTTTTTTTATCACTGAATGAATCTTTTTTACCTGGTCAGGCTTGGCTGGGAAGTGAAATCATCGATCTCGTCAATAATCTGCCTGTAGTCGCTTTGTATCTTGAAATGGAGCCACAGACCGATGACGAGGCCCACGACGGCACCGACGGCCCCTGCTGTCACCATGTATTTCCAGTCGTCGCCATTGCTGATGCGGTATTGCTCGTAGACGAAATAGGCAAACCATATGACGGCGAGAGGAACACCTATCATCAGCCAGTCGGCATCCAGTTTCTTGGCATTGGCCACCTTCATCCGGGCATCTACCAGGTCACGCTCCACGAGCCTGCTATTGAGGTTCCTCCCATTGTAGATGGTATAGCAGAACGACACGAGCAACAGCACTAAAGTAGCCAACCAGAAATAGAACGACATGCCAGCCATCACTACAAAAGCCCAATAAGCATAAGGAATCGTAAGGATGCAGAGGATGCTGATGAACGTGTAGCGGCGGTTGATGCTCATCACGTTCCGCTTCATGGAGCGACGGAAAATCTGGTCGTTGACAATGGCCTGGTGCTGGAGTTTCTCCTTCAGAATGTTCAGTTGCTGGCGCATATCATCAAATTCGGTATTCATGATTCTTGTTGTTTAAAAGGTTTTACATTTGTTTTAATTGCTCTTTGATTCTGAACAGGCGGACGCTGACATTCTTGGTGGAAATGCCGACAATTTGTCCAATCTCCTCGTAGGAGAGGTTCTCAAGCCACAGCAAAACGATGGCCCTGTCGAAAGGCTTCAGTCGGGAGATGCGTTGGTGTAGCATATCGACCTGCTTGGTATCCTCGTCGCGGTCCTCGAAGAGATTGATATCCATCGAGAGCGCGACAGACGGCGAGCGCCGTTTCTTCCGGTCGATCGAGATGCATGTGTTGAGGGCCACCCGGTAAATCCAGGTCCGGATGTCGCTCCGTTGCTCGAAGCCATCAAATCCGCGCCATAGATTGACCAGTGTTTCCTGGAAGAGGTCGTTCACCTCGTCGGCATCTTTGGAGAACATGTAGCACACGGTGTAGATGGTGCTCTTGTGCTCCGTGATAGTCTGCGCAAACTGTTTTTCTGTTGTTGTCATTGTTGCTGTTCAGATGATTTTACCCTTTAGACGCACAAATATACGAAAAACTACAGGAAAATAAACTTTTTTTCATGTCATAGCAAAAGTATTCACTCAACTTCAGCAAGTTGAGAGGAGTTCAGGAGTTACAAAAGTTCAGGAAAATAGTTCAGGAGTTACAGAATTCTGTAACTCCTGAACTCCTAAATGTGCAGCGAATGCGAAACTTCAATTACATTTTCGAGATGATGCCCCGCTTGGAAGCAGAGATGAAATTGACGAGGATTTGTATTTCCTCGCTGTCGGGAACCTGCTCCTTCACCTGGTTGACGGCATCGAAGACTGATGTCTGTCCGTGGAAGATGAGGCGGTAGGCATTGGCGATATGCTTCTGCACCTTCTCGCCGACACCCTTCACAGTGAGCATCGTGGTGTTGACACCACCATATTTCACCGGTGAGCCACCAGCGATGATGAACGGCGGCACATCCTTCGAGAAGGTGGTTCCGGCCTGAATCATCGATCCCTCTCCCACTCTCGTTCCCGCATTCTCGATGACGCTCGACGAGAAGATGACACCATTGCCTATCTCGCAGTCGCCCGCAATTTTTGTTCCATATCCGAAGACACAGTGGTTGCCCACCTTGGTGTCGTGCGAGATGTGCGCACCCTCCATGAGGAAGTTGTTGTCGCCGATGACCGTCTGGCACCCATTGTGTGTGGCACGGTTGATGACCACATTCTCACGGATGATGTTGTTGTTTCCGATGACACACTCGCTCTTCTCGCCCCTGAACTCGAAATCCTGGGGCAGCGCCCCGATGACGGCACCCTGATGGATTTTGTTGTCGTTGCCGATACGCGAGCCATTGAGGATGCTCGTGAACGGGAAGATGATGCAGTTGTCGCCGATGACCACATCGCCCTCGATATAGGCGAAGGGGAATATCTTGCAGTTGTTTCCGATAACGGCTCTTGGGTCGATTTCGGCCCTTGGACTTATATCACTTGGCATATTCTTTTTCGAATTAAGTTTGTAAGGGGGCGGGCTTCTGGCACCCGCCCTGAATGTTACTTACCGCCGCCACCGAGGGCATTGTAGAGATTGACCACGGCACGCATCTTGTAGAACTCGTCGCTCACCTTGGAGAGCTGCGCATTGAGCAGCGACTGCTGGGCCGTGATGACCTCGAGGTATGAGCTGGAAGAGTTTTTGAACAGCATCTTGGTGTGCTCGACATTGGTCTTGAGCACCTCTACCTGCTGAGCCTCGAGACGGGCCTTCTCGTCGGAAGAGTTGTAGAGCACCAGCGCGTCGCTCACCTCGGCACCCGCCTTGAGCACGGCGTTCTGCCAGTTGTTGAAAGCCTGCTCATATTGAGCTTCGGCCACGCGGAGTCCGGCGGTGAGTTGTCCCTTCATGAAGATGGGCTGCACGAGGCTACCCACAGCCGAGAGCAACCATTTGCCCGGATTGACGATGCCACCGCCACCGCTGTTGGTGAAAGTGCCCGAGGGCGAGATGGTGAGGCTGGGATAGAACCTGCTTCTTGCCGTCTCGACGCCATAGAAGCACTGAGCGAGCGACATCTCGGCAGCATGCACATCGGCCCTGTTGGCCAACAGCTGGATACCCACGCCGGTACTGAACTTCGAGGGCAGGTTCTGGTTTTCGAGCCGTCCGCGCGAGATGGTCTGAGCCGGTTGTCCGAGCACGAGCGAGAGCGCGTTCTCGGTCTCCCTGATCTGCCGTTTCATCTCCACTGTCTGGGCCTGCACCGAGTAGTAGTTGGCCTCGGCACTCTGCACGCTGGTAGAGCGGGCGCGGCCCAGCTCCATCTGCAGTTTCATCATGTCCCAAGTTTCCTTAGTGAGCTGCTGCATATCGTTGAGAATCTCGAGTTGACGGTCGAGCATGAGCAGCGTGTAGTACATATTGGCCACACCTGCCACGATATTGGTCTGCACGGCCGTCTGGTAGTCTCTGGTGGCAAGCAGTTGCACCTGGGCGCTGCGTTTCTGCGACAGGAGGTTGCCGAAGAGGTCGACATTCCAACTGGCCGCGATAGGCAACTGATAGGTTTTGGTGGCTGCGTTGCCATCCCACGAAGCGATGGTTCCCGAGGGCGAGAAGGTAAACTGCGGCAGGAATGCCAGTCGGGCCGCCTTGAGCTGTGTCTCGGCCATCTGCACGTTGAGCGCCGCATTGAGCAAGTCGGGGTTGTTGTCGAGCGCCTGCTGGATGAGGATTTGCAACTGCGGGTCGGTGAACACGGTTCTCCAGGGCAGGTTGCCGAAGGTAAGGGAGTCGGGTGTGGAGACGAGCGTGTCGGTGAGCGACACGTTGTCGCGGATGATTCCCTTTGTGTTGACATCGGGCCGCTCATATTTCTGGTAGAGTCCGCAGCTTGTCACCACCACGGTGCCCACTGCCATGAGCAATATATTGATTTTCTTCATAATGTTATTCCTCCACTTTGTAGGTTGTTGGATGGTGTACATACTGCTTGAGCTCGGTAGCCACATCCTCGTTGACGTCATCCTCGAAGACCATGGGCTTGAAGCGCTCTTGCAGCGACTGGAAGATGACGAACAGAGCCGGCACCACAAAGATCTGGCACAATGTACCGATGAGCATACCGCCGATGGCCGCATATCCCAGGGTGTTGTTGCCGTGAGCGCCTACACCAAACGGCCAGAGCATAGGCAACAGACCGATGATCATGGCCAGTGATGTCATGAGAATAGGACGCAGACGAGCCGCAGCACCGAGGATGGCCGACCATGAGATGGCCATACCCGTCTCACGCCTCTCGAGCGAGAACTGCACGATAAGGATGGCGTTCTTGGCCAACAGACCGATAAGCATGATGAGCGAGATCTGCATGTAGATATCGTTGTTGTGGCCTGTGATCTCGGTGAAGAAGAAAGCGCCTGCCAGACCGAACGGGATGGACAGGATAACTGCCAGCGGCAGGATGTAGCTCTCATACTGTGCCGAGAGAATCAGGTAGACGAACATCAGACAGAGCACGAAGATGAGCATGGTGGAGTTGCTCGACTCACTCTCCGACCTGGTAAGTCCGGAGAACTCGTAGGCATATCCATCGGGCAGATAGTCCTTGGCCACCTCCTGCACCGCCTTGATGGCCTCACCGGTGGAGTAACCATCGGCCACGGTAGCGGTGACATTGATGCTGGTAAACATGTTGAACCTATTGATGTTGGAAGGTCCGTAAACACGTTCGATGGAGCAGAACTCGGTGATGGGTGACATGCCCGCAGGAGTGCGCACGAAGATATTGCTCAGTCCTTCTGGGCGCTCCCTGCTCTCCACCTCGCCTTGAATCATCACGCGGAAGAGTTTTCCGAAGGAGTTGAAGTTGGAGGCGTAGAGACCACCATAATAGCCCTGCAATGTGGAAAGCACAGTGGTGGGCGAGATGCCCGACTGCTTACACTTGGCCACATTGACATCAATCATATACTGAGGATAGCTGGGGTTGTACGATGTCATGGCCTGCTGTATCTCAGGACGCTTGTTGAGTTCGGCCAGATAGTCTTTTGTGACCTGGAAGAACCTGTCGAGGCTACCGCCCGAGCGGTCCTCCATCACGACCGACACACCGTTGTTGGCCGAGAATCCGGGAATCATAGGCGGTGAGAAAGCCAGGATCTGTGCATCCTTGATCTCGGCAGCCTGCTTGTAGATCATACCCAGCACAGCCATGGCCCCCTCGGTGATGCCACGCTCGGAGAACGGCTTGAGCTTGATGATGAAGGTGGCCTGGTCGGAGCCCTGTCCGGCGATGAAGTTGTAGCCCTGGATCTGCTCGCGGCTCTGGATGGCCGTGTTGCTGGCCAGCATGGCATCCACCTGGTCGATGACCTCGCGCGTGCGCTCCACACTCGTAGCCGGTGGCATGGAGATGGTGCAGAAGAGCGTACCTGTGTCCTCGTCGGGCACCAGTCCGGTCTTCGTGGTGGCCATGGTGGTAATGAGCGCCACAATACCCACCACCACGGCGATGATGGCCAGGATGGGCTTGTGGGCGATGCGGGTCACACCCTTGCGGTATTTGCCCAGAATCTTATTATAAGAGGTGTTGAATGAAGTGTGTACTCGGTCGATGAATCCCATCTTGCGCTCCGAGCCGTCCTCGTTCTTGGGTTTGAGGAAGATGGCGCAAAGGGCCGGCGACAAGGTGAGCGCGTTGAGCGCCGAGATGAAGATCGACACCGCCATGGTGACACCAAACTCTCGGTAGAACGTACCCGATGTGCCGCCAATGAACGACACGGGGATGAACACCGAGGCCATGACGAGGGTGATGGAGATGATGGCGCTCGAAATCTCGTTCATGGCATCGATCGACGCCGTGAGCGCGCTCTTGTATCCCATATCGAGTTTGGCGTGCACCGCCTCTACCACCACGATGGCATCATCCACCACGATGGCGATGGCCAAGAGTAGCGCCGAGAGGGTGAGCAGGTTGATGGAGAATCCGAACACCTTGAGGAAGAAGAACGTACCGATGAGCGACACAGGCACAGCAATCATCGGGATGAGCGTCGACCGGAAGTCCTGGAGGAAAATGTACACCACGAGGAACACGAGTAACAAGGTGATGATAAGCGTCTTGACCACCTCCTCGATAGATGCATAGAGGAACTCGGTTACGTCGTAGTTGATCTTATATTCCATTCCCGGTGGGAAGCTCTTGGCTTGCTCCTCGAGTTCGGCCTTTACCTGCTTGGCAATATCATTGGCGTTGGAGCCCGCAATCTGCTGCACCATACCCATGACAGAAGGCAGGTTGTTGTTCTTCATCGACACCGTGTATTGCAGTCCGCCGAGTTCCACCTTGGCCACGTCGCGGAGGTGGAGGGTCTGTCCGTTGGCATCATTCTTGATAATGATATTGCCAAACTCCTCGGCCGTCTTCAGGCGTCCCTTGTAGCGCATCACATACTCGTAGGCCACCTTGCTCTGTTCACCGAAAGCACCAGGTGCGGCCTCGACATTCTGCTCGGCGAGTGCCGCGGAGATGTCGGACGGCATGAGGTTGTACTGCTTCATGAGCTCGGGCTTGAGCCAGATACGCATGGAGTAGGATTTCATACCCGGGCTCTGCACGTCGCCCACACCCTGAATACGCTTGATGGCAGGTATGACGTTGATGTTGGAGTAGTTGGTAAGGAACTGATCGTCGTAACGTCCATCTTTCGACGTCAGGGTGAACATCATCACCTGTGAAGTCTGTCGTTTCATCACGGTGACACCCACGCGTGTAACCTCGGCGGGCAAGAGTCCTTGTGCCTGGCTCACGCGGTTCTGCACGTTGACGGCGCACATATCGGCGTTGGTACCCTGACGGAAGAGGACGGAGATGCTTGCCGAGCCCGAGTTGGTGGCCGACGACGTCATATAGGTCATGTTCTCCACACCGTTGATGCTCTCCTCGAGCGGTGCGAGCACCGAGTTTTTCACCGTCTCGGCATCAGCACCCGGATAAGAGGTGAAGACCACAACGGTAGGCGGTGCGATATCAGGATACTGCTCTATAGGCAGTGTGACAAGACCGATGATACCCAGGATAACGATGAGCACCGATATCACGGTAGAGAGCACCGGCCGTTTTATGAAATTCGTAAAAGTCATAATCTCTTTCTATTACAGTATTACAGACATTATCCCACGGGGTTACATGCCCAGTGCTTTCTTGAGTTTCTTGGCGTCGCCCTGGGCCTCGCCCAGTTGCTCGGCGTCCTTGATTTTCTTCTCATACTCTGCCGGAGTGATGGGCTTGATCTCCATCTGGTCGGAGAGTTTGGTGATGCCTTTCGACACATACTTGTCGCCCACCTTCAGTCCTTCGGTCACCACATAGTTGACGCCATCGTTCTGCGGGTCGACCTTGATCTCGGTATACGACACCTTGTTGTCGGCACCTACGACATAGATGAAATGCTTGTCTTGCACCTCGGAGACACACGACTGTGGCACGACGATGGCCGAGTGGTTGTCGTGAGGCACGATGATGGAGCCCGAGCCACCGCTCTTGAGCAGGTGCTCAGGATTGGGGAAGCTGGCGATGACCTGCACCGAACCCGTTCCCGAGTCGATGACGCCGCTCATCTTCACCACCCTGCCCTGGTGGGCGTAGATGGAGCCGTCGGCGAGTTTCAGCCTCACCGTAGGATATTGGCTCACGGCAGCATTCAGTCCACCCGAAGCCTTGGTCATCTCGAGCACGTCTTTCTCGGTCATGGAGAAGTAGACCTCCATAGCACTGATGTTCGACACCGTGGTAAGCGGTGTCTGACTGGAAGCGCTCACGAGGGCGCCCACCTTGAATGGGATGGTGCCCACCACACCGCTCGACGGGCTACGCACATAAGAGAAACTGAGGTTCTCCTGAGCCGAAGCGAGGGCGGCCTGTGCCTGACCCAAACCAGCCTCGGCCTGCTTCAGACCGGCCTGGGCCTGGTTGACCTGGGCCTGGGCGCTGGTATAGGTGTTCTTGGCGGTAGCCAGTTCGAAATCACCAATCACATGGTTGGCGTGGAGTTGCTGAGAATTCTCGTATTGGAGTTTTGCCGTGGCCAATCCAGCCTCGGCGGTATTGATGGTGGCCTTGCATTGTGCGATGGTGGCCTGAGCCTGGTTTACGGCAGCCTGAGCCTGGCGTACGGCAGCCTTCAGTGTCTCGTTGTCGATGACAAAGAGCACCTGGCCTGCAGCCACGTTCTGGCCTTCCTTCACATTGATACGCGTAATGAATCCTGAGACTTTAGGTCGGATTTCAACATCCTGCACGCCCTTGATCGTGGCAGGATAGGTGGTCTGAGAACCTGCCGACTGTGTTTCGACTGTCACTACAGGAAACTCGTTGTCGCCAAAGTTCATACCTCCTTTTTTACCACCGCATGCCACAAGACATGCCGTAGCAACTACTAGCAAGAAGATTTTGTTTTTTTTCATATCTAATAATACATTTAAAAAATTCCAATTGGAGAAAACTCAAAACAACACTTTGGGTTTTCGACATGCAAATTTACATTAATTATAGGGGATTTTAAATATTTTGAGTAGAGATTTAACAATTATTATTATAACAAAATTGAGGGTGACCATGAAAGACTAAGAACTTTAAAGCCTTAAGGACTTTAAGGACCTTAAGGACACTAAGGACCTTAAGGACACTAAGGACCCTAAAGACTTCAAGAAAAACAAAAAAAAGAGAAGGAATCAGTTGAAATCCTTCTCTGTGATAATGCCATTGGCTTTTAATTCTTCAAATTTTTTCACAAGCAATGTCTTCAATGCCTCGGGGTCGTTTTCCACCTGATTATCGAGTACGGCCTCTTTGATGAACGTCTTGAGTTCGCCCACTGCCCTACCCTGCCGCAAGTTGAACATACGCATGATTTCCTCGCCATCGACACAAGGTTGGAACAGGCGTTTGTAGTCCTTCACCACGAGGTCGGCGAGTTTCTCGCGCACCATCACGAAGTTGTCGAGAAACTGCTGTTTGCGCACCTGGTTCTTGCTGGTGATGTCGGCCTCGCAAAGGGTCATCAGATCGTCGATATCATCTTGAGCCTCAGAGAGTAGTCTGCGCACAGCACTGTCGGTCACCTCGTTGTCGGCAATGGCGATGGGTCTCATGTGCAGGTTGACGAGTTTCTCCACATAGTGCATCTTCTGGTCGAGTGGCAGTTTGAGCCGTCTGAAGATTTGCGGCACCATCTTGGCACCAATAAAATTATGGTTATGGAAAGTCCATCCCACGAGGGGGTCCCACCGCTTGCTCTTGGGTTTTCCCACATCATGCAGCAGGGCCGCCCACCGGAGCCAGAGATTGTCGGATTTTTTGCTCACGTTCTCCAACACCTCGAGCGTATGATGGAAATTGTTCTTGTGTGCCCTTCCGTTTCTGGTTTCCACGTTGTCGAGCAGTTCGATCTCGGGCAAGATGAGTTGGAGCAGTCCACAGCGGTGCAGGTCGTAGAAGCCCTTGCTTGGGTTGGGGGCAAGCATGATTTTATTGAGTTCGTCGGCTATCCGTTCTGCACTGATGATTTTCAGTCGGTCGCGGTTTCTCTCCAGCGCCTCGAACGTCTCGTCGTAGATATAGAAATTGAGTTGTGTGGCGAACCTTACGCACCGCATCATACGGAGCGGGTCGTCGGAGAAGGTGATATCGGGGTCGAGTGGCGTGCGGATGAAACCATCGGCCAGGTCGTCGATGCCATAGAAGGGGTCGACGAGTTCGCCGAAGCGGTTTTTGTTGAGACAGATGGCCATGGCATTGATGGTGAAATCCCTACGGTTCTGGTCGTCTTCGAGCGTGCCGTCCTCCACGATAGGTTTCCGGCTGTCGTGACGGTAACTCTCTTTCCTGGCGCCCACGAACTCCACCTCCATATCTTTATACTTGACCTGCGCCGTCCCGAAATTGCGGAATACGGAGAGGTGAGCCCCTTTCCCAAGGCTTTCCTTGAGCGCTTTGGCCACCTGGATGCCGCTCCCCACGACCACCACATCGATATCGTTGGAAGGCCGCTCGAGGAAGATGTCCCTGACGTAGCCTCCCACCACATAGCATTCCACTCCGAGGCTGTCGGCCACTTCGGAGATGCGGTGGAAAATATCCTTGTCGAGAATCGTTGCCAGTTCGGCGTCAGAGTATAATTTCATACGGGAATGATTCAAAAAGTGGTGCAAAGATACTCTAAGTTTGCGACATAAAAGAAAAATGCTTAATAATTTTTTCTTAATCAGGTCAGTTCTCTTACCTTTGTTGTAAGAAGGAGGAACCGGCCTGCTGGAGAGGGAAACTCACAAAGATTCTGGGTAAAATCCCATTAATTGCATAAGTCCTCCCAGCCTTGTTGCAAGCTCTGATAGAATGATAATGGCTTCGAGCCTATTTAGAGTATAGAGTCAAGCAACTATGCCGATTCCTCAATAAACCAAATGCAAAGTTATGAAGAAAATTTTTATTGGTATCGATTATTCTAAGGAAAAGTTTGATGCGACTATTATCAAGGCCGAAGGGGTCGAGGAACGTGCGGAAAGGAAGCACAATGTATTTGACAACAAGCAGAGTGGCTATCGTCACCTCATCAGGTGGATTGATACTGCCGTGGACGAGCACGACGTGTCATTATGGCTGTTCTGTGGCGAGAATACGGGTGGCTATAGCAAGGGGTTGTGTGATTACCTCTACGCCCATGGATATGACATGTGGCTGGAGAATGCGCTCAGCATCAAACGTAGTGCAGCAATCCAGCGCACCAAGAGCGACAGGGCAGACTCAGGCATCATAGCGGAGTATGCCATGCGCAATTATGACCAGATGCGTCTGTATAAGCCTCTTGGGAAGAATCTGGAACGTCTGCGCGAAGTTTTTCTCTATCGTCACAACCTTGTCAAATTGAAGGCGAGCATGACTGTACGCCGGGACGAGAAGAAACTCACCCAAGCCAAATCCGACATGAGTCGTTTCATTTCAATGAGCAGCAAGCACCTTATCACTGAGTTTAACAAGAAGATCAAGGAATGCGATCAAAGAATAAGGGAAATCATAAGTGAGGATGAGGATCTCCAGAGGAATTATGAGATTATCACCTCTATACCTGGAGTGGGAACACAAAATGCAGTCTGCCTGATGGTATACACGGACAACTTCTGTCGGTTCGGCTACAATTCCCGAAAAATTGCCTGTTATTATGGTGTGGCTCCATTTGGTCGGCAGTCGGGAACCAGTGTGAACACACCACCGCACGTTAGTCCTTTCGCCAACAAACTCATTAAGGCGCTGCTTTCACAGGCGGCATTGTCATCCATACTGTTTTGCCCGCAATGAACAACGGGTGTTTTGGCCTGTCGGAAATTGAATGTTTTTGAAGTCATAAGTCATTGGAAATGAATAGGTTTTGAACAATATTGTAAGTATTAAACTTTCATAACCACATACACATTAAATCGGGATATATGGGAACAATTTTGGGTACAGTTGTAACTTTGGGTACAGTAAATTTCAATTTTAGTGTACCCAAAAGAAAAAAACTGACAAAACGAACAGTTATGAAAGCAACCGCATTTCTTAGAAAAGTGAAGCTGAAGAACGGCACGGAGAACGGTGTCGTTTACTTCCGTGTGCGAGGCACAAACAAGGATTTCCGTCTCGCCAGTTCCCTAACCATCAATCCCGAATTCTGGGATGGCAAAGTGCCGGGCTACAAGGATGACACACCGCCCAACATTGTCTCTCCTGTCATCACCAAGCATTTCAACCGCACCATTCAGAACATCCTCCTGACCATGCAGCGGGAGTTCACCGAGGATGCCGACCAAGCATGGCTGACAGGTATTCTTTCCCGTTCTTCAAACCTTGAAGAATTGTCGAGTGCCAAGGCACAATCCGACAAGAGGGAAAAGAAAGAGCCAACGCTGCTCGACTATTTTGCCATTTATCTCGAAAAGGCAGAGTTCCACGACTGGCACCGACAGGCGCAGACCTCCATCATGCACAAGCTGCAGCGGTATGAGGCTTGGCTTGGCTATATCAACGGACAGCCCGACTTCCGGCTCTACCTTGATGACTTCGACAAGGAACAGGTGGAGGACTACAAGGACTACATGGAACACGAACATGAGTATTACAAGGCAAATAAGGACTTCTACAAGCAGTTCAAGTTGAAGAAGTCCATCGACATCAGACCCGTATCAAGGAATGCCATGATATGCAGCATCAAGCGGTTGAACATGTTCCTCAATTGGTGTGTCAAGATGAACTTCCTGAAGGACACCTCCTTCAGAAATGTCACTTGCGACCAACAGCTCTACGGCACGCCATTCTATCTGACCATCGAGGAACGTGACAAGGTGATGAACTTCGACCTCTCGGAGTTCCCACGGCTGGAGTTCCACCGTGACAAGTTCATCTTCCAGTGCCTTGTCGGATGCCGTAACAACGACCTCTCTTCTTTTACCTGGAAGAACATCGTGGATGACTTCCTTGAATACATTCCCCACAAGAACCTGCTGGCCGGCAGGACATTCCTTGTCCGAGTCCCCTTGTGCGAACAGGCAAAGGCCATCCTCATGAGGATAGACCCCGACGCAGACTTCCTCTTCCACAAGTATTGTGAAGACCTCTACAGGATGGACATCAAGCGCATCCTGAAGATGGCGGGCATCGACCGCACCGTGCTTTACTACAATCAGCAGAAACGGCAGGCAGAGCCGAGACCGCTGCATGAGGTGGCGGCTTCCCATCTGGCAAGGCGCACCTTTATCGGCAACCTCTATAAGCAGGTGCAAGACCCTGCCTTGATTGCATCGCTCACGGGCCACACCGAGAGCAGCACGTCCTTCTCCCGTTATCGTGAGATTGACGACGACATCAAGAGAAACATATTGAATCTTATCGACTAACCCATATAACATCAAAACATTATGAAAGTAACAGCATTCCTTCGCATAAAGTCAGTAGCTAAGAACAACGTGACCGACCGTGCAACCATATACTTCCGTGTCCGTGATGAGGGCGTTGACCTCAAAGCGGCAAGCGAGCTTTCCATCAATCCGAACCACTGGAGCCAGGAGCGACAGGGCTACAAGAACCGTGTCGCCCTCATCCGTGACGAGGAACGCTTCCGACTCAACGATGCAGTGAGGGAACTGTCCTCGCTCATCGCACGTGAATACTACATAGGTGCCGATAGCAAATGGCTCCAGCGTGTCATCTTCGTCTATCACCATCCCAATGCCTTCAAACTGTCTGATAACTCCATTGTGGAGACCAACCTTGCCACATGGGTACGGAAGTATGCCGAGCAACACATCACCGACAAGCATCAGGCATCCAACTTCCGAGGTCTGGCCGACAAGATTGAGAGGTTTGAGAAATACCAACGTCGAATCGAGAGGCGGCAGGGCTACAAGCTCTGTCTGGACACCATCACGGCAGAAGACCTGTCGGAGTTCAAGGCGTATCTGGTGCATGAGCATGAATATGCGGTACTGTACAAGGAACTATATCAGCACATCAAGAAGAAACGTGCATATTGCAAACCTCGCTCGGAGAACACCTTGCGCACCTTGTTTGCTGCCCTGCGCACCGTCATTGGTTATGCTATCCACAACGGGGCTACGACCAACAATCCCTTTACCCGTTTCGACATGCCGAAGACAATGTATGGCACACCGTTCTTCCTTACATTGGAGGAACGTGACAAGGTTTACAACTTCGACCTGTCCGATGACCCGAAACTTGCTGCCTACCGTGACATGTTCATCTTCCAGTGCATGGTGGGATGCCGTCATGGCGATCTCGTGCGCTTCACGCCGGAGAACGTCCACGACGGAGTGTTGGAGTACATCCCGCACAAGACAAGGGAGAAGAGTGCCAGAACGGTACGTGTCCCACTTGGCGAGAAGGCGAAGACCATCCTCGCACGGACACCTCAGACCGCTGGCAAGCCTATCTTTTCCCTTCGTTTCAATTTCAAGTTCAACGATGCCATCCGGGAAATTCTGAAAAAGGCTGAGATAAACCGCCTTGTCACCATCATTGACCCACTGACCCGTGAAGAGGTGCGCAAGCCGCTCTATGAGGTGGGAACAAGCCACATGGCAAGACGCACTTTCATTGGCAATCTCTATAACAAGGTCAAAGACCCCAATCTCATTTCTTCCATGTCGGGGCATGTCAACGGAAGCAAGGCTTTTGCTAGATACCGTGCCATCGACGATGACATGAAGCGTGAGTTGGTGGACATGATCAGCTGACCATACCAAGACTATTTTCAACAACCATTTAACAACTCTTTTTTACAACTATGGATGTAATGTCATTGCTCAATGCTGGTGCCCAGTTCAAGGTGGAACTGACCAGCCAGGACCTCCTGAAATTCGCGGAGGACTTAATCGCCAAGGCACAACAGGCCAAGGAGGCTGAAATGCTCCGTATGGCGGAAATCGAACGAAACGACGAATGGATAACCGCTGCCCAGGCTTGCAAAATGTGCCACTGCTGCAACACCACCCTTTACGGATGGGAGAAGCGGGGCTATCTCGTTCCGGCCAAGATAGGCGGTCGGAAGTTCTACTCCATCTCCGACATTAGGAGCATCATCAGCCGACGTGTCCCTAACACGCCAAAGTAATAGCTGTATAAAGTCCGGCAAGACCGCCAAGACCTGTCCTGCTCCCGTCTTTCCCGAGAGGTAGACACCAGGCACTTTACAACGCTGCCAGCATGAAGATGCCGGTACCCGAAGGGTGTTTTTATTGTGTTTGGGGGAGCAAGTATAGGTTTTGCGTCCCACAAAACCACGGCTCTAAAAGCCGAAATTTGTCGATGTTCCATCAACCGCTTTACAACATGAACCCCCAAACACAAGACACACAGAAAAACAAGGGCGGTCGCCCGAAGAAGCCGGAGGACAAGCTGCGTCTGTACCCCGTCAAGGTCTATTTCGATGAGACCAACTACCGTAAGTTGGTCAGCCGGAGCCAACGTACGGGGCAGTCGCTCTCGACCATCGTCTATGAGTTGGCGGTCAACGGCTATGTCAGGGAACCCATTTCCCAAGAGGCGATATCCCTGCTGCGCTCAGTGGCAGGAATGGCCAACAACCTGAACCAGATAGCTCGGGAGGCACACGTCAGCCATTTCCTTCAAGTCGAGGAAAGGGCAATGGATGCGGCAAGGAAGATTGACGACATGCTCATCCGAATCAGCGAGAAATAGCACCCATGTAGAACCTAATTGCAGATGGCAAAATGATAGCCCAGATTTCCTCAGGTGAAGGATTTGGCGGACTGGTCAGTTACGCTAACGACATCCTGAAAAAAGACACGGTGATTGTCGCATCAGATGGGGTGAGCCTCACATCAAATGCCACCATCACCGCCAGTTTCAAGGCACAGGCAAAAGCCCGCCCCTCTCTCCGTAAGTTTGTCGGACACATATCACTCAGCTTCTCACCTGATGACAAGGACAAGCTGGATGACCAGAAGATAGCGGAGATAGCCAGGGAATACATGCGTCGCATGGGCATCGTGAACACCCAGTATGTGGTGTTCCGTCACCACGACCAGCCGCACCCTCATGTCCACATCGTCTATAACCGTGTTGATAACGACGGCAACGCCATCAAGGGCGACAGCAACTTCACGAAGTCGGCTGCCATCACCAAGGCATTGACCCGTGAGTATGGCCTGACCTTTGGCAAGGACAAGAGCAAAGTCCGGCGTGAAAGGTTGACAGGCAAGGATGCCGTCAAGTACCGTCTTTACGATGAGATTACCGCAGCTCTGGAGGACTGTGTCACATGGCAGGATTTTCGGAAGATACTATCGGCAAAGGGCATAACCTTCGACCTCATCAAAAATGCTGACGGCAGCGTTCGTGGCGTGACCTTCACGGACACACGGCACAACATCACCTATGCCGGAAGCAAGATCGACCGTTCGCTGTCGTATGCCAAAATAGATGGTCAGCTGGGCAACATCATTTTCTATGATGCCCGTCAGGACGAAGAACCGACACAGCACCAGATGGAACAGGACAAGCCCTTCGATATCAACGAAGCCTATGATTTCTCAAAGATTACAGGTGGGGCACCCTCCATATCTAATGATGGCGATGTGGAACGGCAAGCCACTGGCTCTGATGGTGGAACATCCACAGGCAGCGGAATTGGTGAAAACATTGTGGAGGTACTGCTGCAGCCAAGTGTGGCACAGACCTCAGGTGGTGGTGGCGGTGCGTCAGGAGGATGGCGTGATGATGATGACGATGAGAAGAACAAGAAACGCAACAAACCACGTAGGAAAGGAAGATAACCATGGCAAAGAAGAGACCTGTCCCGTTGAAAAACGAGAAGATATTGTCAATCGATGACCTGTACGCCAGGCTTCAGGCCATCGAGGATGCAGTCAAGAGCATGAGCCAAAAGAGTGAAGAATCCCACGGGAATACTCTTGACCACAGCCATCAAGAATGTACCATCGATGCAGAACAGTTTGCCATGCAAGTGGCCACTGCGATGGATAACTACCTGAAAGCCCCTCAGGACAAGAATACGGTGGATGGGGAAAAGTCCACTGCCAAGCAGGTCGAGGAAGTTTTGGAAGAATACAAGAAGGCTTTATTGCAGTTGCAAAAGGAACGTCAGACCTCGCTAGGGGACAACTGCCCCCGTCGGGCGAAATTCAGTCAGCTGCATCGGACAAAATCAGTCACTCACGAGTTTGCTAACTTGATTTCGCGGCAAATGTAATCATTTTTTT
>ONGG01000048.1 GCA_900317305.1 uncultured Prevotellaceae bacterium
GTTGCAAAAACTCAATGAGAGACTGGCAAAAGCAGGATAGTATGCAATGCCGGCAAACGCCTGGGTGTCAGCCCGCCGCTACCTTTGTTATATGATAGGCATTGTCTTGGGCTGCCACGCCTCCATGGCCTGAGCAACGGCATCCTTGATGGCTTGCTCTAATCCCTCGAGTTTTACATTAATATTCATTACTATATTTTTTGTATTTAATATGTCTTATTAGAAATCTTTCATCCTTTGGAAAGGAAATATCTCGTCAGTGAATGAAAAGATGCTGCAGACCATGTGTAAACATGTCCACCAAATTTATTCTCACTCATATAAACCAGTTCGCGAAATATAGGAATTAGGTATCCTGAATCACAATTAAATCAATTGTGTACTGCAAAGATATGAAATTTATTTATACATTCGAATAAAAATTAACATACTTTTTGATTGCATTTTTTTGCCTAAAATACAAATAGTCTGACATGGCAAAATCCAAGTTTGTTCAGTTTATTTAATCAATATTGCATGAATTCTGTTAATTATGGAATTGAAGAAGCCCATTTTTCCGCCGTTTTGAATGTTCACTTGTTTATAGATACAGATGTTAAGTTTGTTTGTTGTAAATTTGAAATAATTTTACATTAGTCAAAAAATATTTATTTCAACAATTTGCAAATAGATTGTTTTGGCCACTTGTTGGTAGTTGCTTCAAGAAAGGGGTTGCAAGAAAAACCGTTTCACTTTCGTTTCACCCTGGCAAAAATATGTCAGGACAGAATGGCAGGGAGGCAATAAATGATGAAAACAAAAAATGGCAATCTTGAAATTTAGTGCAAAGAATTGAAAAGAATCGTTTCACCTTTCTTTTCAATAGGCTTCAAAAGGGCTTCTAAAGCCCAAAAACCGTTTCACTTTCGTTTCACCTTAGAAAAACAAAAAGGAGTTACATCTCTGTAACTCCTTGATTTTCAAGTGACTCCCGTCAGATGCTCTATTCAGTTGAGCTAGGGAGCCATCGTTTTTTGAATTGCGACTGCAAAGGTAGGCGTTTTTTTTGTTTCCGCCAAATTTTTTGGAGAAAATTTACTCAAAAAGTCGAGATGGAGCTGTTTTAAGGGGAAATTGGCCCTCTTTGCTGCTGTTTTCGCCAAAAAATCAGTCGCAGGTATGATCATCCCGACAATACCAGCCCCAAGATGAAAGATGCCAGATTATATATCCCGACAACATCTGACCCCAAGACGGAGGATGCTGGATTTACATATTGACCACGTTGATGGGCGCTCCTCCAAGGAAAGCCTTCACGTTTTTCGCCGCCGCCTCGACGAGACGGATGCGGGCTTCGGTAGTGGCCCATGCGATGTGGGGTGTGATATAGGCGTTGGGAGCCTGCAGGAGCGGATTATCGGGCGTTGGCGGCTCGCTGAAGAGCACATCGGCCCCATATCCGCCCAGTTGACCGGAACAGAGTGCCTCGGCCACGTCGTTCTCGTTGACAAGTGGTCCACGGCCAGTATTGATAACGATAGCGCCCTGTTTCATCTTCGCAATGGTCTCGGCACAGATGAGCTGCTTGGTATTGTCGTTGAGCGGACAATGGAGGGTGATGACATCGGACACGGCGAGCAGTCCGTCGAGCGTGGTCTTCTGAATTCCCTCGGGCAGTGACGCGGAGTCTTTGCTGGTAAGGGCGAACACATCCATGCCGAAGTCGCGTGCGATGCGCGCCACCTTTGATCCGATGTTCCCCAGTCCGACGATACCCAGCACCTTTCCTGAGAGTTCGGTGAGCGGTGTGTCCCAATAGCAGAAGTCGGGATTGACCGTCCACCGTCCGTTGGCATTGAGTTGTGCATAATGCTCCACCCGGTTGGTGATATTGAGGATATGAGCGAAGGTCATCTGTGCCACGCTGTCGGAACTATATGCGGGAATGTTTGTCACCACCACTCCCCTACTGTCCGCCGCCTGCAAGTCGACCACATTGTATCCTGTGGCCAGCACGCCAATATATTTCAGTCGTGGGAGCGATTCGATGACCGTTCTGTCGAGCACCACTTTGTTGGTGAGCACGATGTCGGCATCGGCAGCTCTCTCCACCACCTCGCCTGGAGCAGTGCGGTCGTAGACGATGAGGTTGCCCATTTCCTTGAAAGCATCCCATGACAAGTCGCCGGGATTGACGGTGAATCCGTCGAGAATTACAATATTTGATTTTTCCATTCCTCTCTGATTATTCTTTGAATCTGTCGCCCCAGTAACGGAGCATGTTTTGATAAAGTTTTTCCTCCGAAGGATAATGCTGCGCATGCCACAAGCGCTCTCCACGCACCTGGTCGGGCAGGAACTGCTGTTCGACGAAATTGCCCGGGTAGTCGTGCGCATATTTGTATCCATCGCTGTAACCCAAGTCGGCCATCAGCTTAGTGGGTGCGTTTCTCAGGTGGAGCGGCACGGGCAAGTTGCCCGTTTTCGTCACCAGTTGCTGCGCTGCCCCGATACCGAGGTAGGCCGAGTTGCTCTTTGGACTGGTGGCCAGATAGACCGTCGCCTCGGCGAGTGGGATCCGTCCCTCAGGCCATCCGATTTTCATCACGGCATCGAAGGCCGCATTGGCCAGCAGCAGCGCATTGGGATTGGCCAGGCCGATGTCCTCGGCAGCACTGATAATCAGTCGGCGTGCGATGAACTGCGGGTCCTCGCCTCCCTCAATCATCCGGGCCATCCAATAGAGCGCCGCATCGGGGTCGCTTCCCCGAATGCTCTTGATGAATGCCGAGATGATGTCGTAGTGCATCTCGCCATCCTTGTCGTAGGCAAGCGGATTTTGCTGCAGGCAATTCTCCACGATGCTGTCGTTGACCACCACATCGCCGTTGCCAGCAGCATCGACCACCAGTTCGAGGATATTGAGGAGCTTGCGTGCGTCACCCCCACTGTATCTGAGCAGGGCTCCTGTTTGCTGCAAGTCGATTTTCAGGTCCTTGAGCACCACATCCTCGTTGATGGCACGGTGAAGCAGTTCGAGCAGGTCGTCTTTCTCAAGGGGTTTGAGCACATAGAGCTGGCATCTGGACAGCAATGGGCGGATGACCTCGAAAGAAGGGTTCTCTGTCGTGGCACCTATGAGCGTGACCACCCCTTTCTCCACTGCTCCAAGCAGTGAGTCTTGCTGGCTTTTGCTGAACCGGTGAATCTCATCGATGAAGAGTATGGGCGAGGCGGCATTGAAGAAGCGTCCTTTCTTGGCCTTCTCGATAACCTCTCTCACATCTTTCACACCGCTGGTCACGGCACTGAGGGTGTAGAAAGGCGTATGCAGTTGGTTGGCAATGATTTGCGCCAGGGTGGTCTTCCCCACCCCGGGAGGTCCCCACAGGATGAACGACGACACCCTTCCGGAGTCGATCATTTTTCTCAGCACAGCCCCTTCACCCACGAGATGTTTCTGTCCGATATAGTGTTCGAGGCTGTTGGGCCTCATTCTTTCGGCAAGTGGTTGACTCATTCTGATGTTGTTATTTAGTTAGCAGCAACTCATTACACCCGTAATGGTTGATTTTGGCAAAGTTACGTTTTTTTGTCGAAAAACAGAGCAAAAGGACATGAAAGTTTTCGTTAGCGACGAGGATGTGCCGTTTTGGGCCTTGCAAAGCGCAAGCCATTCATGTATCAAAAAAACATTTCGAAATTCTTGCAAATAAGAGAGAAAGTATTTACTTTTGCAACGCAACGATATCAGGCTTGCAAGCCAACACCACATCATGCGCGTCACACTGCTCCAAACCGACATTACTTGGGCCTCTCCCGATGCCAACAGGGAGAACGTGAATGGGCTGCTGGCCTCGAACGAGGGAAGCGACCTGTATGTGCTGCCAGAGATGTGGACCACTGGTTTTGCCACCGTTCCAGAGGGCATTGCCGAAAGCGAGGGAAAGTCGCTGGAATGGATGAAGGCCAAGGCCCAGGAGATGGGTGCGGCACTGAGTGGCAGCGTGGCCACAGCGGTAACAACTGGAGACGGCAAGACATCCTATTTCAACCGCCACTACTTCGTGAGGCCAGATGGAAACTATCACATCTACGACAAGCGCCATCTTTTCGGCTACGGTGGTGAGGACAAGTATTATGATCGTGGCAATGAGCGCGTGACCGTCGACTACAAGGGATGGCGGTGGCTGCTGCTCACCTGTTACGACCTGCGTTTCCCTGTATGGAGCCGCAACCGCATGGACTACGATGGCATCATCATTGTGGCCAACTGGCCTACCAGCCGCCGCAGGGTATGGGATATTCTCCTTCGCGCCCGCGCTATTGAGAACCAATGTGTGGTACTAGCCGCCAACCGTGTGGGAGCCGACCAGAGATGCCTCTACGATGGAGGCAGCATGGTAGTCGACGCCAGGGGCCGTGTGATAGGCTCGTGCGAGGACGGCAAGCAAGGAGCCTGCACGGCAGAAATCTCACTGACCGACCTGCGGCAGTTCAGGCAGAAGTTTGATGTGTTGCGCGACAGAGACGAATTTGATTTGTAACCAAATACAAAGACTTGTTATGAGACAGAAAGACAAGAAGGCACTGACCTTGAAGACTTTGAACAAAAGCAACATCTGGGATTTGCAAGAGAACGACATTTTCCGCCTTTGGGAAGCCGCTGAGAAGGATGCCGACATCAAAGACAACGCACGTCACTACATCGACATCATCAAGAGCGCATTCGACCTGGAGGAGCTGAAAGTTGACAAACCCGAGATTATCAAGAAATATGAGGAGCGCGGCTTCAAGGTAGGCCAACTGCGCATGGACGACAGCACGAAAGAGAAATGGGCTGTGAAGAAGCGCCCCATCCTCCGTGTGACCGACCTCACCTACGAGAACATCCATCACATCAGCACCACGAAGTTGCTCGAAGTGCTGGAGCGCAATTTCGGTGGCGGTTGGGAGAGTCTTTCGCAGAGCATCAAGGACATCATCGAGAGTGGTTTCGACGTGAGCACCACCACCCTTCCGAAGGAGCGCCTGCGCAAGCCAGGAGGCATCTACGAGCGCAAACTCGCCGACGGCTACGAAGTGCTTGAGATTTCGAAAGGTCTCTGGGTGGAAGCCATCTTCGCCAAGGACAAACCCGAGGTGGAGCGTCCACGTATGAAGTTCGACGAAGACCTGGACAAGGACGAGGAGGAAATCTCAGACGATGAGGACCTGCCAGAGGTAGACGACCGCTACGACACCGATGACGACGATGACGACGCATTCGACGAGGACAAGCTGACCGAGGAGAGTTATCGCACCACCTTCGACACCGATCCTGAGGACCTTGGGCTAGAGGCAGAGGAGATTTCAGACGATTACGAAGACTGATTTGCGCGGTGGATGCCAGCTATCCTTGGGCACACACTGAGCAACAATATAGAGCGGGAAACAGCATGGCTGTCTCCCGCTTTTTTAGGAATTCAGAAATTCAGGAGTTCAGGAGTTCAGGAGTTCAGGAGTTCAGGAGTTCAGACAATAGTCCTCCAACATCGGGCAAGAGAATTGCTGAGGCGCCGCCGATGTTTATCATGCTCGCATGATAAACCTCAAACCTCAAATCTCAAACCTCAAATAAAAAGGGGACATGTCTCCCGACATATCCCCAAACATACTTACTAAAACTAAATTAACCACTAAAAAAACTAATCTTATTTTCATTTATTGATTAGACTGCAAAATTAGTTTTTTATTATCTCAATTCCAAAATTCTACTTGAAAAAAAACAGTGTTACGCGTCTTTTTGACAAATAATAACGTATTTTGGACGAATTGCAAAAATATATCAAAAACTGAAATGATACGCGTTCTTGTCGGTCAGGGGCAATACTCTTTTCGAAAGAGGGTTGGCACTGTCGACTATCCATATACAAACAGAAAAAAGGGGTGTGCTTGCACGAAGTCACACCCCTATTCTGCTATGCCCGGCCAGAGCAAATGATTGTACAGGCCAATGGCATCAATTCCACTTATCAGAAGGTATATCCCAAGGTGAAGAGCAACTGATGGCGCTTGTTTTCCACCTTCACTGCACCGGCCTTGTTGTCATAGTCGTAGAATTCTTTATCAGAATAGCTCATGAAAGGATAGAAGTCACCCTCCGAGGTACTATACTGATAGGCCAGGTCGAGGTTGAACCTGTCGAGGTTGAATCCCACGCCACAGGTGAAACGGTTGGTGTTCTTCCAGTTGGTGAAGTCGGTGGCAGAAGCATAGTAAGAGCCATTCGACTGGAGTGTACCATCCTTGAAGCCATCCTTGTTGTAGAGAGCAGTCGAGAGGTTGTATCCAGCCCTGAGGGCCATCTCCTTGATTGGTTTCACCTCAACACCCACTTTCAGCGTGCTCACGCCCTTGAGGGTGCGCTCAGTGTGGCGGTTCATCTCCTTGTCTTTCTCGCTCGACGTATAGGCATCACCCCAGTAGTAGTCGTAGTGCGTGCCCGTGTTCACCCGGGTCGACATGCTGCCATAGTCGGCATACTCGAAAGCCGCACCGATAGCCACCGTCTGGCCGATGGTGTATCCGGCACTGAGCCCGAACTTCCAAGGTGTGTAGACCTTGTAGTCGTACGACTCATTGGCATAGGCTGTGTAGGAGCCATCAGAAACCTCGGTGTAGTTGCGTGTGTTGAGGTCGTACCATGTAGGAGTATGGATGCTCAGGCCCAACAAGAATGGAGAGTACTCGATGGGGCGGAAGATGGCACCCACTTTCACATCGATACCCGTTCCGGTGATTTTCCTCTCGTCGTAGACGTTGAGTGAGGTGATATTCTCTGGGTTGTTCATCAAGGTCTCCGTATAATCGGAGGCGTGGCGGTAGTGCACGTCGTGAATGCCCATGGTGACGCCGAGGTATACGCGGTCGTTGATATTGCCGCTGAAGTTGAAGTCGTATTCACCGATGTATCCTTTGTGCGCCCTGTCGAAGAGATATTTTTCTGCAGGATAGTAGTATGCATTATCTTCGCCAGAAGCATAGAGGAGATTCCTGAAGTAGATGTCGTCGAGCTGGTTGCAAGAGTGATAAGGATGTTCATCGTCGACATATCCATCAGAGCTTACAGGATAGAGCATGTCGTTGAACAACTTGATATAGGTGAGCTTGTTTTGCGACGCTTCGTTGAGTCGATCGTCGGCCGACAGGATATAGTCGAAGTTGCGGCTCTTATGGTAATTGAAGGCGAAGTTGAAGAACGACGAGTCGCCTTTCCTTGCCACCCACACGAATCCAGCCTGGTCGAAACTCAAGTTGGTTGCATCACCCTCGGAATAGTCGCTGGCATTCTGCTGCGACACCATGCCTGCAGAAACATCCACCTTGCTATGGCGAAAGAGTCCTATGCCGGCCGGGTTGGTGGAGATGGTAGAGATATCAGCGCCCAAAGCGTCGCCAGCGCCTCCCATACCCACATAGCGTGCCGTTCCGTTGAGGTCTTCGGTTGCGATTTTTGCGTTCTCGTATGTTTCCTGTGCTGCGGCGGGCATGAGCACAGCCAGTGCAGCAGCCGTCAAGAAAAATCTCGTTTTCATCATTTCATGTGTTTTGGTTGTATAAGTAAATTGGTCGTAGTGACCTAGTATTAATGCTAAGCAGGAAGACTACCTGCGGCTGCGGCTTCCACCGCCACCACCAGAGTGACCGCCTCCACTGAATCCACCGCCGGAGCGGCTGCCACCGCCACCGAATGAGCCACCGCTAGAACGGCTGCCGCCACCATATGAACCGCCACTAGAGGATGGAGTGGAGACACGGCTGGGCGTGCTGCTCCCATAACTGCCACCATAGCTGCCCGAGCTTGACGTAGCACGGCTGCCACCGAATCCGGCACGAGGTGACGAACTGGAATGTGACCTTATATCGGTGCCAGACCCATAGGTGCCATTGGCCACGCTCCTGCCACCGAATGTGCCTCTCGACGTCGTGGTATAGCCGTCGCGGTGCGACATGGTGCTTGCTGCCATTGCCGAGTGGTGAGCCACACTGCCATGATTTCTTGTGCCAGTGGTGCCACCATAGGCTATACCACTTCCGCCACCATACCAGCTGGTGTACCCATACCAGCCATACCTGTAACCATACCCTGCATACCAGGGATAGCCCCAACCATAGTAGCTATAATACCAGGGATCCCATCCCCAGCGATAATAGCCATAGTACCAGGGATCGTACCAGTCGTACCAGCCATACCAGCCCAGATACCAGGGGTCGTACCAGCGGTTCATGTACCATGAGCCATAATATGGGTAGTAGAAGCTGTTCCAGTAGGAGCCTCTCCAACCATACAAGAATGGTGAGTACCATCCATAGAAATCATCGAAGAGTCCCAGCCGGGAACTGTATCTGAAATCATCACTATCGTCGTATTTGTAGACATAGACGGTATCTACCCTTGCAGGATAAGTGCCGTCGCCCGCACTAAACTCGATGATGTCGTTGCCCACCGAGTCGGTGCCGATCTTCTCATACGAGCTGCTCAGATGCCTGCGGTTGTACTCATCGACCGACATATCGAGAGGTTTAGGAGCTGGAGGCGTATAGGTGCGCGCCTGTGCGGCAGCGGCGGCCTCTTTGGCAGCCTTGGCCTCAGCAGCAGCCTTCCGTGCTTCCTTGTCGGCCTTTGACGGTACGTAATACATGTCATCGACCTGTGCGAAGGATGACATAGGAACCAAGCCTACAATGAACGTGATTAGTAAGAACTTTTTCATATCTTGTCTCCTTATTTATATTGTTTATACTATTTCACAATGCAAAAATAATCATTGAAACTATGCAAATTTAAGGAAAAACCCTAAACGGGCGTAGGTTTTTCCCTATTTTTTATATATTTGCAGAAAATTTTAGCCCGTCATGAGATATTTATCAGCGAAATTCAGTGTGATACTGCCCAACAACGATGCCAATCTGCGTCAGACATGCCTCGACCTCGTCAGTTCCTTCGCCGGTGAGGCTGGTTTTGAGAGCTTTGAGGAGCAAGACGGCCAATTGGTAGGCTATGTGCAGGAAGACTTGCTCGACCGCTCACTGCTCGACCGTTTGCTTGCCGATTTTCCTGTCGAGGGAGCCAGCGTGAGCTACACGATCGAGGAAGCCGAGTATAAGGACTGGAATGAGCCATGGGAGCAAGAAGGATTTCTCCCGATAGAGATTGAGGGCCGCTGTGTGATACACGATCCGAAGCACCCCATAGAAGTCACCAACGGAGAGATCGACATCACCATTGATGCCCGCATGGCGTTTGGATCGGGCACCCACGCCACCACCCAGATGGTGGTAAGCGAGTTGCTCAATCTTGATCTTGAGGGAAAGACCGTTCTCGACTGCGGTTGTGGCACTGGCATTCTCTCGATAGCCGCATCGAAATGCGGTGCCTCTTCGGTAGTGGCCTATGACATCGACGAATGGAGTGTGGAGAACACGCAGCACAATGCCCAGCTCAACGGGGTCGAGAACATCGACGTGCTGGCTGGCGACGTGCATATCCTGTCGCATGTGAGCGGACTTTTCGACGTGGTGCTGGCCAACATCAACCGCAATGTGCTGCTCGAAGACATGAAAGAGATGCGCTCGGTGATGTCGGCCGGTGGCCAGCTGATACTTAGCGGATTCTACGACACCGATGCCCCGATGCTGGTGGCCGAAGGCAACCGCCTTGGCCTTTCGTTGCTCAACCGCCGTCAGATAGGCGACTGGGTGCTGCTGTCTTTCAGTTCGTAATCGCTGTCTTCCTCGTATACGAAAGTCGTGGTCGAATCGGAATCCTCGGTGTTGAGGATTTCCTCCTGCATGGGGTCGTCGACCTGCTTCTTGCTGATACAGAGCATCTTGAGGTCGTAGTAGCTGCCGTTATAAATATCCAGGTCGACGAATCCTGAAATTCCCGGCAACCGTCCCACGTCGGTATGTTGCCAGAATTTCCATTTTCCCTGATACTGCACTTCGTCAACATAGTAGTGGGCTATCCAATAGGGATAGTCGTCGAAGCGCTCGTCGCTCAGGTAAGCTTCCTTGAACTTATAGTAGGTATAAATGATGGGTTTAGCGTGATACTTGTCCTCCACGATATGGAGCCAGGTGAGAATTTCGCGCTGGAAATCCTCAATAGGCATATCATCGAGTTTGCTCTCCACATCCAGAACAGGAGGCAAGTCGCCAATTTCCAGTTCCACATTGTTCAGGAAGTAAGTGGCCTGTTCCCTCGCATCGGAGAGGACGCTCCAGAAATGGTAGGCCCCCCGGATGAGGCCCGCATTTTTGGCCTCGGTGAAATTCTCATGAAATCTGTCGTCCACATAGTCGGCCCCCTCTGTAGCCTTGATCATGACAAACTGAATGGGTTTTCGGTTAATCATGGCGTTGCGGAGCCTCGACCAGTCGATATCGCCCTGGTGATGGCTGATATCACACCCATGGAGTCCGTCGACCTCAGGATATTTGGGGTCGCCATAGAGCGCTCTCCATCTGAATCCAGATGGTTCGACGAAGAAAGAATAGAACACCCAGGAATAGACTGCCAACACCACGACAGCCAACCCCCACCACACCATCTTCGGAATGGTCTGTATGCGTTTCGTACCTACTGCGATCCATCGAAGCAGGAGGGTTGACCAATTGCTGGTATTGTTCTTTTTCTTCTTGGGTTCTGTCATTCCTTCACTGAGGTGAGCGAGAGATTCCTATGGTGAGTGTGGAAACATGCCCCATTTCACAAGAGCCCGAAGAGGCATTGGCCATGAGGCCGGATGTGAAGGGCGGTTTTAAAGAAGGGGCAGCCATCAGGCCGCCCCTATCATTGTAGTGTATTATTTCTGATGTTCGAGAGCCAGGGTGATGGTTGTGGTGTCGCAAACCTCGCTTGGTCCCCAGTACTGGATAGGTCCAGGATAGACGTAGCAGGTTTCCTTGGCCCATGTGTCGCGGATGGCAGCGAACGTCTTGAAAGGATTGCCGTCGAGTTCGACGAGAGCTTTCCTGATCACGGGCTTCATCTTGCCATTGCGGCGCTCCATGTTCATCATCATGGTGATGGGCACTCCGCCAGCCTTCCACTCATCGGTGTTGGCAGTGGTGTTCTTCACGATGGCCATGTATCCGGTCTTGCCGTTGGCGATGAGCTGAGCTGCGCTGGTGCCAAGAGCATAGCAGTAGTTGGAGTCGAAGTTCGACGGGGCAGCGCAGCGTCCCTCGTATCCGAAGAAGTGGTGCAGTGTGGCGAACTTGCCGTTGTATTTTCCTTCTTTGGCCCATTTTGCCAGTTTGGCCTCACACATATCAGAGAGCAGTTTCTCGGTCTCGATGAGCGATACCTGCACGTTTCCGTGGGGGTCGCGGTCGAGCGAGAGTTGGTGTGCCACATCCTCGGGCAGAGTCTCGAAGGTGGCGGCATTCTCCTTGCTCAGGTGAGCGAGGATATACTGGCGCTGTGCCTCGGGCTCCAGGTCCTTGTATTCAGCACCATGGGCAGCGAGCAGGTCGTTGAGTTCGTCGATGAGTCGGCCGATGGCAGGGATAAACTCGATGAGTCCCTCTGGCACGAGCACCACGCCGAAGTTCTTGCCATTGGCAGCCCTGTAGGCTACGGCCTCGCAGATTTGCTCCACGATGTCGTTGAGGGTCTGGTCTTTGGCCTCCACCTCTTCCGAGATGATGCAGATATTGGGTTGGCACTGCAGTGCGCACTCAAGTGCGATGTGGCTAGCCGAGCGTCCCATGAGCTTGATGAAGTGCCAGTATTTGCGAGCCGAGTTGCAGTCGCGCTCAATGTTGCCAATCAGTTCGGCATAAGTCTTGGTAGCGGTGTCGAAACCGAAGCTGGTCTCAATCTGGTCGTTCTTCAAGTCGCCGTCGATGGTTTTCGGGCAACCGATTACCTGCACGCCATAGTTCTTGGCGGCATAGTATTCGGCGAGCACGCAAGCGTTGGTATTGGAGTCGTCGCCACCAATGATGACGATAGCCTGGATGTCGAGCTGGCGGATGATTTCGATACCCTTCTCAAACTGGTCTACCTCCTCGAGTTTTGTTCTTCCACTACCAATCATGTCGAAGCCACCGGTATTGCGGTAGTTGTCCACATAGTCGGAAGTAATCTCTATATAGTCGTGGTCGACGAGGCCACCAGGTCCCATGAGGAATCCATAGAGCTTGTTCTCAGGATTCAGTTTCTTCACGGCGTCGAAGAGTCCGCAGATCACGTTGTGACCGCCAGGAGCCTGTCCGCCACTGAGAATGATTCCCACATTCATTTTCTTGTTGTTGGCAGCCTCGCCTGGTACGAACTCCACGAGAGGCATTCCGTAGGTGTTGGGGAAGAGTTTCTTGATTTCCTCTTGGTTGTCTACACTCTGGGTGGGCTCACCCTCTTTTACCTTAACAGCACCCTGAAGAGCTTTTGGCAATCTTGGCTGATAGTCGGCTCTAGCCTGCTGCAATGCGCTTCTTTCCATAATCTTTGCTAATCTTATTTTAAAAATGAGTAATCCTTGTTATAAATGGGATGGCAAAGTTACGGTTTTTTTTCCAAACAGCCAATGTTTTTTCTGATTAACTCAAAAAAATACGAAATGTGTGACAGTCGTGATTGCTGACGAACAATTTTTTTCATCTTATTTGACATCACATTCAACTATTTTTCATATCTTTGCTACTGGATAACGAATAATCCCCCTGCATGTCTCGGTTTTTCGGTTCATTCAGGAGGGTGCAATCTACTCTTTAACCAAGGATTCAGCATCATGCCTTCGACTGGTTGCACCTTGATGCGATATGCATCGCCCATCATCATTGAAGGTGCGCTTGCCGTTGTCATGAGTAGAAACAGAATAAAAATCAACCCAGCACCATGCCCAACAGGAAAGATTTAAAGAAAAGCATCAACAGCATCTGCAGCGACGTGTTTGCCGAGTGTGTGGCCACCTCGCTTTATTGTGGCAATACCAATAAGGCCAATGTCGACTCGCTCCTCGCATCCATACTCGACGTGAGGAACGATTTCATCAGTCGCATTTCGCACCCCGAGCCCGGAATGAGCAAGAAGGCCTACTACGACCGTCTGGCCCAGGACTTCACCGAGCACATCTCTGAGATTATCGACCACATTGGCAACCTGAGCGAGTAGTTGCCATGTGGAAGAAATTTTGCAACTGGCTTTTGTACAAGCACTTGGGGTGGACGAAGAATGTTAGCGAAGTCCACCCCGACAAATATATCATTTGTCTGGCTCCCCATACGAGCAATTGGGATTTCGCATTGGGTCAGCTCTATTCGGGTGCCGAAGGCTGGAGAATCAATTTCCTGATGAAGAAGGAATGGTTTTTCTGGCCTTTGGGCACATTGTTCCGCCGTCTGGGCGGTATTCCCGTCTGGCGCTCGAAACACTCCAGCATGACCGACAACCTGGCCCAGACCGCACTCGAGAGCGACACGTTCAAACTCACCATCACCCCCGAGGGCACCCGCTCGGCCAATCCCGACTGGAAGAAAGGTTTTTACTTCATCGCATTGAAAGCCCACCTGCCGATATTGCTCTACGGTGTTGACTATGAGCGCAAACTCATCCAATGTACCCGCACCATCATCCCCACCGGCGACGTAGAAGCCGACATGCGCGCGATCAAGTTGTACTTCAAGGACTTCCGCGGCAAACATCCGGAGAAATTCACAATAGGTAACATTTAGCACATGATATTGAAGAAGATTGTATTGGTAATCAGTCTTTTTGCTGTCACGACGGTGATAGCCAACGCCCCCACCACATCCGACCGCACCAGTATGGAGCAGGCTCTCAGGAGTTTTTTTGAGAACTACGGCAACGGCCTTTCAGGATTTCCAGTGACCTCGAAACTGAGCAGCGTGAGCGTGGACGAAGCAGTACATGAGATACTGATTACCGCTACCGAGCGATTTGGAGAACAAGAATTCACCCCCGAGGTGGTGAGGAGCATCTACAGCCGCATACGCAGCATCCTACCTCCCAACTACCGCAACTACGACATCAAGGTCTTCACCCACAACATGCTGATCGACGACCTTGTGCCCAACCGCCTTCGCGACCATCCCGACCGCAGCCGCACCTGGGGTGGCATCGACTACAAGGGCAAAGCGTGGGTGACCAACGTATCACGTCCCAACGAGATTTCACGCGGCCTGGAAGGCCGTCACCTCACGATTGCCGCCAGCCACGGCAAATACTACGATGCCCAGAAAGGCAAATGGAAATGGCAGCGGCCCAATCTCTTCTGCACCACCGAGGACCTGTTTACCCAGACCATCGTCATCCCCTATCTCATGCCCATGCTCGAGAACGCGGGTGCCGTGGTGTGGTCGCCCCGTGAGCGCGACTGGCAGCGCAACGAGGTGATAGTGGACAACGATGCCAGCACCAATGGCTCCATATACCGCGAGACCAATGGCTCCTCGGCGTGGCAAGATACACAGGAGCGCGGCTATGCCATGCATCCCGGTTCTTACCATCAGGGCGAGAATCCCTTTACCTCGGGCAGTGCCCGCATGACCACATCCACCTCATCGAAACAGGTGAGTCAGGCCGTCTACCAGCCCTTGATTCCCGAAGCCGGCCGCTACGCCGTGTATGTCAGTTACCAGACCCTGCCCAACTCCGTCGACGATGCCTGCTACACCGTGTGGCATAAAGGGCGTCGCACCGAGTTCCGCGTGAACCAGCGCATGGGTGGCAACACCTGGGTGTATCTGGGCACCTTCGAGTTTGCCAAGGGATGCAGCAGCCAGAACATGGTGGTGCTGAGCAACCACAGCAAGAGCCATGGCGTGGTGACCACCGATGCCGTGCGCTTTGGTGGTGGCATGGGCAACATCGAGCGCGGCGGCACCACCAGTGGCGTGCCCCGTTGCCTGGAGGGCACCCGCTACTCGGCCCAATGGATGGGAGCCCCCGACAGCGTATACAGTTACTGGGGACTGCAATACCGCACCACCGACGACTACAAAGACGACCTTAATGCCCGTTCACGCTTCAGCAACTGGCTGGCCGGAGGTTCGGTCTTCGTTCCCAACCAGCGAGGCAAGAACGTGCCCATCGAGTTGATGCTCTCGGTGCATAGCGATGCCGGCTACGACAAGACCGGCGGCAATGAATTCGTGGGCGCCCTCTCTATCTGCACCACCGACTACTACAATGGCAAGCTCAATGCCGGCATCTCGCGCATGGCCTCGCACGACCTGGCCGACGGCCTGCTCTACAACGCCTGGGCCGACATCCAAGCCCAATATGGCACATGGCGCCGACGGGTGCTCTACGACCGCAACTACAACGAGACCCGCGAGCCCGCTGTGCCCTCGGCCATTCTCGAGGTACTCTCGCACCAGAATTTCGGTGACATGCGCTACGGACTCGACCCCAACTTCAGGTTCACCCTTGCCCGCAGCATCTACAAGACCCTCTTGCGCTACGTGAACGAGATGCACGGCACAAAGTATGTGGTGCAGCCCCTGCCACCCCGCAACTTCAAGGCCGAACTCACCTCACACGGCAAGGCCCACCTGTCGTGGAATCCGGTGAAAGACCCACAGGAGCCCAGTGCCACCCCCACGGAATATATCCTCTACACCGCCATCGGCGACCTTGACTTCGACAACGGCGTGGTGGTGAAAGGAACATCGTGCTCGGTGAACATCGAGCCCAATCAGCTGTACCACTTCCGTGTGATGGCCGCCAATCACGGTGGCAGCAGCTTCCCCACCGAGGTATTGTCGGTGGAATACGTTCCACAGTCGAAGAAGACCGTGATGATTGTCAACGGCTTCCATCGTCTTTCATCCCCAGCCATCATCGACACTGGCAACCAGAAGGGATTCGACATCGAGGCCGATGCCGGTGTCACCTATGGAAGGATGGCTGGCTGGAGCGGCCGTCAGACCGTCTTCGACAACAGCCGGCGGGGCCGCGAGGGAGAAGGAGCCCTGGGCTATTGCGGTGAGGAACTGGTGGGGAAATTCATTGCCGGCAACGAATTCGACTATGTGCGTGAGCATGCCTCGGCCATCCATACCGCCCACAAATACAACATCGTGAGCTGCTCGAGCGAGGCCCTGGAGGCAGGGAAGATGAAACTTGGCAACATCGACTGCATCGACCTCGTGCTCGGTCTGGAGAAAGACGACGGCCACTCGCTGCTGCTCTACAAGGCCCTTTCGGCAGATATGCAGAAACGGCTCCGCTCCTACGTGCGCGACCATGGCAGTCTGCTGGTGAGCGGCTCGTTCGTGGGCAGCGACATGCGCACCGAAGCCGAGCAGCGGTTCCTCTCTGATGTGCTGAAACTGCGCTTCACAGGCAGCCAACAAGGCAACAAGGACGGCAGGGTGCAAGGACTGGGCATGACGTTCGACACATGGCGCACGCTCAACGAGACCCACTATGCCGCCACCTCGCCCGACGTGCTCTCGCCCGTCTCCACCTCGTCGTGCGTGATGAAATATACTGACGGGCAAAGCGCTGCCGTGGCCTACAGTGGCCGCGACTACCGTTGTCTCACAGTAGGCTTTCCACTGGAATGCATCATCGACACCCGCTCGCGCGACGCCATCATGCGCGGCATTCTCAACTATCTCATCAAATGACAACATTCAACACACACTATCATGCATAAGATACAAGCCAACCATTCAGGCACCCGCAGCATCGCTGTAGAGGAGAGCCACCTTTCGACCATCGCCCAATACCATCTGCTCGACCATCTGGTAGACAGCAATGGCATCGTAGACGAGAACGTGCTCGACAAACTGAAGTTCAACGTCCGCTCCCTGCTCTCGGGCGATGCCGGCAGCGACAAGGCATTGCTCGACCTCTGCCTCGACGTGATCTACAACAGCAACATGAAAGCCTTCGGGCTCGACAATCTGATCAAACTCTACCGTCAGTGGGAAGCATCGCAACCCGAGCAGCCTGAGGCACCTGTAGAAGAGCCATAATCGCAATTACTCCCGTAGAAGCGCTATGACCGAACACCGCCTGAGCGACTGGCTGCCCACTACGAAGAAAGAAGTGGAACTGAGGGGATGGGACGACCTCGACGTCGTCCTCTTCTCGGGCGACGCCTATGTCGACCACCCCTCCTTCGGCGCCGCCGTGATAGGCCGTGTGATAGAGCAGGCGGGATGGCGTGTGGCCATCGTGCCCCAACCCGACTGGCATGGCGACTTCCGCGACTTCCGCAAACTGGGCCGTCCACGCCTCTTCTTCGGCATCGCTCCTGGCTGCATGGACTCGATGGTGAACAAGTATACCGCCAACCGCCGTCTTCGTTCCGAGGATGCCTATAGCCCAGATGGCAGGCACGACTGCCGTCCCGAATACCCCACCATCGTCTATACGAAGATACTGAAGCAACTCTATCCTGATGTGCCCGTCGTGCTTGGCGGCATCGAGGCCTCGATGCGCCGCCTCACCCACTACGACTACTGGCAAGACAGTCTTCGCCGCTGCATTCTCTACGACTCCGGTGCCGACATGATTGTCTATGGCATGGGCGAGAAAGTCATTGTCCGACTGTGTGAGCTTTACGCTGAGGGAGCACCCCGAAGTGCCTTCCTCGCCCTACCCCAGACCGTGCACGTGGTGCGGCGCGACGAGATACCCGGTGGCATCCAGGCCGATGACATCCTGCTCCACAGCCATGAGGAATGCCTGCGCGACAAGCGCTGCGAGGCCGAGAACTACCGCCATATCGAGGAAGAGTCGAACAAGGTGCATGCCTGTAGGCTGTTCCAAGGCACTGGCAACCTCTTCACCATGGTCAATCCCCCCTACCCTCCGATGACCACCGAGGAGATTGACGCCAGTTTCGACTTGCCCTACACCCGGCTGCCCCATCCCAAATACAAGAACAAGCGCATACCCGCCTACGAGATGATCAAGCACTCGGTGAACATCCACCGCGGCTGTTTCGGAGGTTGCGCCTTCTGCACCATCAGTGCCCATCAGGGCAAGTTCATTGCCAGCAGGAGCAAAGCCAGCATTCTGAAGGAAGTGCGCCAGGTGATGCAGTTGCCCGACTTCAAGGGATATCTGAGCGACCTTGGTGGGCCGTCGGCCAACATGTATGGCATGCATGGCAAAAACCTGAAGGCCTGCTCCAAATGCAAGCGTCCCTCGTGCATCCATCCCCAGATTTGCCCCAACCTCGACACCGACCCCACCGCATTGCTCGACATCTATCATGCCGTAGACCAGTTGCCCGGCATGAAGAAAAGCTTCATTGGCAGTGGCGTGCGTTACGACCTGCTGTTGCACAAAAGTGGCAATGAAGACACCGATGCCGCCGTGCGCGAATACACCCGCGAACTCATTTGCCGCCATGTGAGCGGCAGACTGAAAGTGGCCCCCGAACACACCAGCGACGAGGTGCTCCACCTCATGCGGAAGCCCCCGTTCGAGCAGTTCGAGCAATTCAAGCGCCTTTTCGACGACATCAACCGCCAGGAAGGTCTCCGCCAACAGATTATCCCCTATTTCATCAGCAGCCACCCAGGATGCAGGGAAGAGGACATGGTGAACCTGGCCATCGCCACCAAGCGACTTGATTTCCAATTGGAACAAATACAAGACTTCACCCCCACCCCGATGACCATCAGCACCGAAATGTGGTATACAGGCTACGACCCCTACACCATGCAGTCCGTTTTCAGTGCGAAGACGCCCCGCGAGAAACTGGCCCAGCGCATGTTCTTCTTCTGGTATAAGCCTGAGGAGCGCCAAGGCATCGAACGCGAGCTGCGCCATCTGGGCATGGAACACCTGATTCCCGCCTTGCTGGGAAATGTGAAAAACAAGTATTCAGGGAAAAACGTGGAGAAGGGAGAGAAAAGTTATTCGGGGAATCCAAGAGAAGGCCGCCATCCAAAAACCGCCCCTTATGCGAAGCATCAAGATTATAGAAAAGCTGACCGTCGGGAAGCACAACCTCGCAACGTGCGAAGACGGCATCGTGGCGACCGGTAGTCATGTGGCGGTGATCGACGGCAGTACGAGCAAGGCCGCCGTCCAACTGAAGCCCACAATGCGCAACGGACGCTTGGCCATGATGCTGGTGAGCGAGGCGGTGGAGCGCCTCTCACCCACCGCCACCTGTGAGGATTTTTGCGACCAAGTGACCCATCACATCCACGCTTGCTATGAAAGCCATCACCTTTCTCACGAACGCCTGATTGCCCATCCTGAGGAACGGCTCACGGCCAGTGTGGCTGTATATAGCCTGTATCACGAAGAAATATGGATGGTGGGCGACTGCCAGTGTCTCGTAGGAGGAAAGATTTACGACAACCCCAAGCCTGAGGAAGAGCGGATAGCCCACAAGCGCTCGGTCATCATCAAGCAAATGCTCGATGAGGGCAAGGCCGATGTGGCCATGCTGCAGCACCATGACCTTGGGCGTGATGTCATCGTAGGCGAGATTGTGCAGACCTGCCATTCGCAGAACGTGCTGTTCTCTGTAGCCGACGGATTTCCAATAGCCATGCAGCATGTGCGACGCATCGACGTATCTAGGGCCGGCGAGGTGGTGCTTGCCACCGACGGCTATCCCTTCCTGCATCCCACATTGGAAGTCAGCGAGGCGGCCCTTGCCGCCCAGTTGCACGACGATCCCCTTTGCATCCACCATTTTCTCGCCACCAAAGGCTTGATGAAGGGCAACGTGTCGTTCGACGACCGCGCCTACGTGCGCTTCTGCATAGAGGAATCGTAAGGAGTTTCAGGAGTTCAGAAGTTCAGGAGTTCAGACATTACCTTTGCCAAAAGGCATATTACCTTTTCAACAGGCATATTACCTTTTGACAACAAGCATATTACTATAGCCAACAGGCATATACAACATCATTCAATGACGATTGTCCTGAACCAATCCGACAATACCCCTGCATACTGATTTTGAGAATCGGAAATGAGCACCAACACCTGTCGGCCATCCTGCAGTTTTGGCCCCAGGCACATGCCCTCATAGTTGGCAAGCGAGAAACTGAGCAGTCCGATGGCCGAGTCCCATTCCGCCACCAATTGTTTCTCCAAAGGTTTCTTTCCCTGAATCGATGCTGTGGCGGGCATATTATCCCCGGCTGTGGGAGTGACGCGGTAGATGCGGCACTGTACCGTGGACCCGATTTTGGATGGTGCCACACAGAACTCTCTCTCGAGCACCAGTAATTGGCCATTGTCGAGTGCCGCCAATGCGCTCACCCCCATGGCATACTGCGATGAGGCCAACTCAGCCTCGGGCGCATCCATCTCGTAGAAATACTGTCCTTTCAATGTCAGGCTGTCGTCGAAAGCCAGGAGCCGCAACTTGTTTTTCGCTCCATTCTCCGGGGTAGCCTGTTCGCCATCGCCCTTGAGCGTGCTCTCGCTCACCGTCCAAAACCGGTGTGTCTGCGCGTTGTAGGTGAGCGCCTCCAAACCATATTTTCTCGAGGCTCCCTGAGTCACCACTTGGGGCATAGGCAAGGATTTTCCCGTGGGGTTTCCTTCCAGTGTCAGTTCCCTCACCTGATTGTCGATCTCGCCACTGACAAAGACCGTGTTTCTGGGTTGGCACCACGCCACCCCCTCGTTGTCGTGTCCACGGTCAGAGTTACCACTGAATCCCCTATTGGCCACACTCACAATGCGTCCAAGCGAGTCGAGTTGGATGCTGAACACAAAGAACCCATCGTGTTCGGAAATATCCGACACCACCGCATAGCGGTCGTCGCCCAGCCAAGTGATGCCACTGTATCCACCGGCGGGAATGGCTTCGGGAAACGTGACCTGCTCATGCATGACCACTTCCTGTGCGAGCAGGAGCGAAGGCAGGGAGAGCAATATGGCAAGTAAACTATTTCTGTTCATATGCGAAAGAGGTTGGGAACTGTGATACAAGTACAAGGTCAGATGTCGAGCGCCATGATATAGTCGTTCATGAAGAATCCGTTGCCGATATCGAAATCGCCCTGACGGTCTTTCCTCATGCCCATACGATAGTAGAAATCCAAGGCTTTGTTGTTACGGTTCACGTTGAGTTCCATCTTGCAGGGCAACTCTCCATGGGTGCGTATATAGTCTGTGGCATGGCGGAAGAGGAAACTCCCGCAATGGCTGCCCTGATACTCAGGCAGCACGTAGAGTTTCTGCAGATGCCACAGATGCGGTCCCTGTGGTTCTACCGACACATAACCGATAGCCTTGCCGTCGAGATAGGCGATAAGATAAGTGTGGTGGTCGATGGTCATCTGCCTCTGAAGGCTGGCCTCGGAGTACATCCATTCCATCATATAGGCGATTTGCTCGTCGCTGATGATAGAGCGATAGGTGGCAGGAAATGTCTTCCACGCTATCTCGCGTATCACAGCGATGTCGTCGGGGGTGGCCTCGGCTATTACAAATGGGGTTTCATTCATGCTCATCTTCTCTACTTTTCTACATGGATGTCTGTGATGCAGGCTGTTCGTGGTCTGCAGCGACATTGCTGGAACACACCGTAAGGACATACTCATCGTTGAGGATATAATGCACCTCTACCGTAATACCAGATTTCAGGTTATCCATCACCAGTGTTCCCTTGGCGCATGGAGTGAACGGTCTCACGCGCATTTCCTGAAACATGAGGCGCTGCTCAGAGAACAGTTTGTAGACCGCCTCCTTCGCGCTCCACATCACCAGCATTGCCTCTACCGACGAAGTCTGCTCGTCGTCGCGCAGGAACAGGCGCAACACACGGGCCACCCTATCGGAACGTTGCTCAATATCGACCCCCACCGCCTTGCTGTCAGACATCATCACCACGGCATATCCATTGGTGTGACTGAAACTCACATTCCGGCCATCGCCGAGCAACGGCCGGCCATTGCTGTCGTAGAGCACCTCTGGGAGACATCCATCCGACAGTTCGATGAGCAAGGCCCTGATGGCAAGGAACTCCTGGCGGCGCCGCAGACTTTTGAACCGCGCCGACACATCGTTGAAAGCATGGGTAAGTTGGGGATAAGCCTCTACCAGACCATAGGGCTGTTCCGTGATATTCCATACGGCCAGCCGACAATTGTCAGACGTTTGCGTGATGGATAGCAGGGGCATTACTTGTGCGAGTTTTTCTCCTTTTCTTCGGGAGTGTGGATAATGACCTTGATTTTCGAGATGCGCCGTTCCTCGACAGCGAGAATCTCGAAAGAGAATTGCTTGTACGACAGTTTCTCGCCCACCTTCAGGAAGTCGCCCTTGAGTTCGAGCATCAGTCCGGCCAACGAGTCGGCATCGCCCTCCACCTCCTCCAACTCATCATCGATGTCGAGAATTTTACAGAAGTCGGAAAGCGAGGTCTTTCCCTCGAAGATATACGTATTATGGTTGACTCGGGTGTAGTTTTTCTCCTCCTCGTCGTATTCGTCGTGAATCTCTCCCACGATTTCCTCGAGAACGTCCTCCAAGGTGACGAGGCCACTTGTTCCGCCGAACTCATCGACCACGATGGCGATATGAATCTTGTTCTCCTGGAACTCACGCAGCAGGTCGTCGATTTTCTTGGTCTCGGGCACGAAATAGGGCGGACGGATGAGCGTCTGCCATCTGAACGAGGCTGTCTTGCCAATATGAGGGAGCAGGTCCTTGATATAGAGCACACCCCTGATGTTATCGACATTTCCCTGATACACTGGGATGCGGCTGTAGTTGTTCTCCACCACACAGTTGAGCACCGTATTGAAATCGTCCTTGATATTCAGGTCGACAATATCCTGCCGTGGAGTCATGATTTCCTTTGCCGTCTCATCACCAAACCGGATGATACCCTGCAGCATGCTCTGCTCGTTCTTGATCTCCTCCTTATCGGTGAGTTCGAGTGCTTGCTCCAGGTCGTCGACGCTGAGCACATGGTTTTCCTTCTGCACGATTTTCCCGGCGAAGGTGCCACTGCTCATCAGGATGGTCTCCAGAGGCCAGAAGAGGTGCCTGAACATCATCAGTCCGCCCACGGCGAAGCGGCAATACTTCAGCGAGTTCTGCCGCCCATACACCTTTGGCATGATTTCGCCAAAGAGCAGCAAGAGGAACGTGAGGATGACCGTGATGCAAAGGAACTTGAGCCATGCTGCGTTGCCAAAGTCTACGGTACGTTCGAAGACAAAATTGCACAGCATGATGATGGTGACGTTGACCAGGTTGTTGGTGATCAAGATGGTAGCGAGCGTGCGCTCACTATCCTGCCGAAGAATCTCAATACGCTGGTCGGCTCTGTTGTGCTCTGGGTCGAGGGCATTGAGGTCGGAGGGAGAAAGATTGAAGAATGCTATCTCTGAAGCGCTTGCATATCCTGAGAGAAACAAAAGTGCCACGGCCAAGGCGGCAGCGACACACACACCAACAGAAGGAGAGATGAAATGCACCCCTCCCAGCGTCTGACATAAATAATCGATGGTTTCCAAAGCTTGACTCTATTACATCAGAAGGGCATTGTGGGATCACCCACCCCTTCCTTGTTGTCGGCCTCGGGCTTATAGCCTGCAGTCGGTTTTGGCGAGAGCAGCTCGAGGTTGTCGCCATAGATTTCGGTGACAAATCTTCTTACCCCTTTCTGGTCGTCGTAACTGCGATACCTCACTTTGCCCTCAATATAAACTTTGTCGCCTTTGTGGATATATCTCTCGGCCACTTTGGCCAGGCCTCTCCATAGCACCACGTTGTGCCAGTCGGTACGGTCGGGCACCACCGTGCCATTGGGCAGGGTATAGCCTTTCTCGGTCGTAGCCAATGGGAATGTAGCCACGGCCTGGTCGGCCTCATAGTACTTCACCTCGGGTTCTTTCCCGACGTTTCCGATAAGCATTACCTTGTTCATATTCTCCTCCTATTCTATAAAATTATTTCCACAAACCAAGATACTTGAATTTGAAGTTCTTTCCCTTTGCCGAAGGGAACTGGCTTCTGCTGTCGACCCTCTCCTTAAGATGTTCCACGATGCGGTTATAGCAATCGATACCCGAAACGGCCTTGCAGCGAGCCACAAAATGCGTGTCGCGGTATTCATGCTTGCCTGTGGCAGGAATCATGACCACCCGCTTGAAGTCGAGCGCGCCCTCATACCATCCTTCTTTCTCCTCATTGAGTTTGGTGATGACAGGTGCCACAGTCTCCCTGCGCTCCGTAGCAGGTGCTGCGGTATTGCGGAGCGCTTTCTTCTGCTTGAAGTCGAGCATCGTGGCCGCCTCTGTCTTGATGATGATGAAATAGACCCGCGGTCTCACCTTATATCTTTTAGGATAATAGACATCGCTTGCCACATACTCGCGCACGTCGGCCTCAATAGCCGGATTCATTCCTATTTCGGGAATGGAACACAAAAAATCGATAGCCTGATCGGCATTGTAAACCAATGTCTCTCTATCGAAATATCTTAAGTATAAATTCATTGATTTGGTTTTTCTTATCCTAAAAAAGGAGCGGTAAACGAGACTCGAACTCGCGACCCCGACCTTGGCAAGGTCGTGCTCTACCAACTGAGCTATTACCGCAACAACAATCATTATTATGGTGAAGAGGAGGAGACTCGAACTCCCACGTCACAATTGACACTACCCCCTCAAAGTAGCGCGTCTACCAATTCCGCCACCTCTCCATCATGTGAA
>ONGG01000066.1 GCA_900317305.1 uncultured Prevotellaceae bacterium
CTGCCGACAAGCAACTCCTTGCCGAAGCCGTGAAAGCGGCAAAGCGTGCCGACCTCGTGATTTTCTTCGCCGGCGACAACCGCGAGGTAGAGACCGAGGGGTCTGACCGCAAGTGCATCACGCTCCCCTCCGGACAGGATGAACTGGCCACCGCCTTGGCAAAGGTCAATAAACACATGGTCACCGTAGTCGTGTCGGGCGGTCCCGTCGACGTGAGTACGGTGAGCGAGGCATCGGAGGCATTGCTGGCGTCATGGTTTAATGGTTCGATGGGTGGTCAGGCCCTGGCAGAGGTGCTCTTGGGCAACATCTCGCCTTCAGGCAAACTGCCGATGACATGGCCGAAGAAACTCGAAGATGTGCCCGCCTATGCCACGGGAAGTTATCCGCAGACTCTTGACAACAACGACCAGGGCGACATCTTCGTGGGCCTGCAGCAAAATAGGAGCAACGACCGCCGTCAGCAACTCATTGCCCACTATGCCGAAGAAGGGTTGGTGGGCTACCGCTGGTATGACGACAAGCATGTGGCACCTGCCTATCCCTTCGGCTTCGGACTGTCGTATGCACAGTTCCAATACAGCGACCTCGCCGTCACTCCTAAGGTCGATGGCGTAGAGGTGCGCTTCGTGCTCACCAACACGTCGGCCATGGATGCCGAGGAGGTGGCTCAGGTGTATGTCTCACGGCCACACTCACGCATTGCCCGTCCGGTGAAGGAACTGAAAGGTTTCCAGCGCGTGGCACTGAAGGCAGGAGAGCGCAAGACGGTCACTATCCCAGTTCGCCGCTCAGACCTCTGCCATTGGGACGAAGCCGCCCAGACATGGATGCTCGAGCCCGGCACCCTGCATATATCGGTAGGCGGCTCGTCAGACAACCTGCCATTGGGTGGGGATACGGAAATCTGAGCCCTGTCAACGAAAAGCACAACAGGTGTCTGCGACTGCCGCGGCTCATTGCTTGAATAAAAAAATCTCCGTGCATTTCACGGAGATTTTTTTATTCTTTCTGGCATTGCATTCTACTTATCGTTCACATGCCTTATTGGGCCATTACCTATTTCCTCAACTGTTTCTTGCCATCTACAATCACAAAGCCCTTGGTGTCGGGTGCGACACGACGGCCGTTGAGGTCGTAAACGCCGATGTACTGAGAATGAGTCGAGCCAATATATGTAGGGACGATGCCTTCTGCATCAGACGTGTGAATCTCTATCCTCGATAGGTCGATTGGTATATTTTTGTCTGTACGCTTAAACTCGATGTGATACTCCGCCCATTCGTCGGTTGTTGCGAAGTTAAGCACTATGTCGGCTTCATTCTCCACTGTCAGTGTATCGTCGAGCACCACATCTTTGTTGCCAGTCAATTTCTGCAGTTTCACTCCTACAATCTGCTCACCTGTCACAGCCACATGGAAACGGAGTTCGTATTGGCCTTTTGTCAGTTGCAGTGAGTGATAGATGTTCTTGTTTTCGGTAGTGTATTGGTCTCTGCCGAAGGAGGCAACCTCCTTGCGCCTATTGATGATCCATCCATGTGAGATAGGGTCGAAACCCTCTTGTTCGATATTGGGACGCCATATCAGGGTGGCATCGCATACATCGTCCAGACGATACTGACTCATGAAATTCCACATAGTTTTGGCAGAGTTGCCGTCCTCAGTGGCATTCGTCTCTGCCTCATGGCCCATCCCCGCCACCTCGTAGAGAATGTAAGGGAACGACCCGTCAGTGGCGGCATACACACTTTTCACGCATTTTGATGAGACATCCTCTACCGTGGGCACCGGGTTGCATCCATTGCGGGCTATCACGTTGTCGACGATGATGTGGAGTTTGGAGTGCATCACGAAGTCATCGGCCTTTCCATGGATATGGAGGAAAGGAAAGGGTTTGCTGCTTGATTGGTGCAAGTGCATTGACTCGATGGGGAAGCCACTGATGGAGGCAAAGGCAGCGAAGGTGTCACGTAAAGCGCAGGCTACGGTATAAGTCATCATGCCTCCGTTGGAGAAACCACAACAATAGATGCGCTGGCGGTCTACGGTATAGCGGTTGTTCACATCCTCGATGATGGCCAGGAAGAAATCGGTGTCATCGCTAGTCGTACCTGTCGCCTGCCATCCCGGCATGCTTGCACCAAATTCGGGGTAGTAGACATTTTCGCCCGAGGGGTAGGCCACGATAAACCCGTTTTGGTCGGCCAGGCTGTTGAATTCCGGATGCCCCCAATCACAACTACCTCCGGTGCCGTGCAAAGAGA
>ONGG01000020.1 GCA_900317305.1 uncultured Prevotellaceae bacterium
GTTGTTTTCTTGTTCGATTCGCTTTATTGGGAAAAGGCACGGGACGCATCACTGCGACCCATGCCACATCCCGGGTACTTATGAATCAAAATCTGTCGATATTATTCGTTTTCCTTCGGTTCCATCCCTTTGAAATAGGATGCCTTGCCATTGACGAAAGTCTTGATGCTGGGCCAGTCGACCGGAAACCATTCCATGCCTTTGGTATTGGCGATGACGAAGTGGAAGCCCGACTCATTTCTTCGCATGTTGATGCTATAGGATGTGGTCTCGTCATAGTAGCATGTCAGAATGGCTCCCCAATAGGATTCGTCGAATGTCAAATAATTGTAGCGGTACAAGACATCCAGCCATCGTTTCAAATACGGGAGCCTTGGTTTCCAAAATGGAGTCGGAATATGCTTTGTCGTGCTGCCACATTGCCTTGCGTGGCTTGATTTTGTTCTGCATGAAAAGCCGAGCAATGTCAGAGGTGAGCGTTTCAAGACTGTTCTTTTCTGCTTGTGGACCGGGGTTGGGACCTTGGACTATATATTGGAGAGTAGCTCCTACCTCGCCCTCATCATGATATGGCTGACAGTTGAAGTAAAGGTATTCGTCGGAATAGAACGTCGGATGGTTGGCGGTATGGTGCTTACTTGCGTAGCGGGTGGTATCGCAACATAGGTTCATCGAATAGATGATGGTGTCGCTTCCTCCCTTGTGGTATTCGTAATGATAACTCTCCGCTGCCTCCGCTTGCAATTCATCGAGGGTGTGGCGGATGATGGACAAACACTGTTTCATATGTTTCCTGTCTTCTCTGAGGATGCTGTCTATGGATTGGGAACCTACGCCTTGATACATATTGGGGCCATAGTAAAGGTGAACCCTGTAATCAAAGCGAACAGGCTGGTCCTTGCCGCCCGACTTGACGATTCTGGGGGGTTCATCCAACTCCGTGAGTTTGTCGAAGAGTTGTTGCATCTTCGGATTAATTTGACCTTCGGTCTTCTTCTGTTGCGACTCGGCATAGCAGGAGTAAACTCCGCTCTGCTCTCGCTGCTCCATCAGTTGCGCGTGTGATGCTGCACAAATGAGCGCAAGTATCATCATGAGAACTGTTCGTTTCATTATCATGTGGATTTAGAATTCTATCGGTTTTTGTATTTGTTGCATTACTTCCGCTGTCAGCCGTTGGCCACGCATGCGTAGGTCGTTGATTGACGGCATACCAGGAGTTGGCATTTGACTTTCACCGTTGATGATATATACGACATGCTCCAGCGCGATGTGAGGGGATGGCATCGTTGGCTCCGTCGCAGGGGTGCTCGTTTCGGCAATGATGGGCTGCTCTGCCTGGCTTGTTGTCATGTCGGATGGTTGCTGGCGCATCGTTCCCGTCTTCCTCTTGCCATGTTTCATAGATAATGTGGCAGGTCTTGGCTGTGACACTGCTTGAGTCGCTTCGATTTCCACCCGCTTTTCTGTTTCCTCCTTGCTTTCCTGTGGTTCCTTCTTGGCAATTTCTATTTTGTCAATGTCATTTGTTGTCTTAACGCTGAGTTCAACACCCTCCTTGTTTGCTATGGCATCTGTCTCGGTTGTTACATGGTTTCTCAGTAGGGCGGCACAGCCGATGAGAATGGCAGCACATGCCGCTGCACGCCATCCCCAGGTCACGAACAAACGTTTTTTCTTTGTCTGCAGATTGACAGAACGTGATATGCCCATCAGCGCTCTGGTTTCACTGAGCAGAGGCGAGTCCAGCTCAGACTGCATCAGCACATACTCCAGTTCCGTCTCTTCCAGCACCGACAACTGGCAGTCCATATAGAGCCGACAGAGTTGTTCGGCTTCTTCTAATGTGATATGATTGGCATTTTGTTTCATCTGTTCAATTGATTGTAGGTTTCACGCATCTTCTTTCTGGTTCGGCTCATGTTCATCCTCACCGCTTCCACGCTCATCGACAGTTTTTCTGCAACCTGCTCATATTCCATTCCTTCGTGAGTGACGAGGTTGAATATCTCCCGTTGCAGTGGAGTCAGTCCCTCTTGCAATAGTGCTTCAAGGTGTTTCAAGTCCTCTTCAACCATATTGTAGCCTTTCATCTCGCGGGCACAGACTGCATCCAATGGTATGGGCTTGGCCTTTCTCAAACGGTCTATGCAGACGTGCCGCAGCACGGCCACGAGTTTGTTTCTCGCTTCAGAGCTGGTCTCTACCTCGCCTACATTCCGCAGTTTCAGCCAAGTGTCCTGTAGCGCATCCTTGGCATCCTCATCGCTTTCCAGATAATTCAGGGCGATGTGGTGCAACTTGTCGCGCAAGCCAAGAAACGAGGATGTCAGCACGTCTATTTCCATATTCTACTATTGATACGATTGAAAGCACGAAACGTAACAAGAAAAAATGGCTTTTCGCTTATTCTTTGCTTTTTGGGCCACAAAATAAACAAATTGCATGGAAAAAACCTCGGCGATACCAAAAGAAATGGATGTGCCGAGGGAAGAGAATACGTCATTTTGCACACGAAACTTCTATTCAACAATATTGAGCCATGTAAAATAGTCATAAATAAAAAAGAAAAATCGTTGCAATTTGTAGAAATAAAGTGTACTTTTGCAGAATTAGTCAGATTATTTTGAGAAGATTATCACTTTACTGCCTTCATATACATTACAATAAGCGGAATAATCGAATTACACAATTAATAAACAAGTTAGAAGAATGAAAAAGTTTTTGCTATTCCAACTGGTCCTTATGCTGTCGCTTCCCGCGCTGGCCGAGGAGCCGTTTTCGTTTGAGACACGAAAAGTGCCCGTGAACCGTGGCGGTGAGGATGACGGCACAGTCAGTTTGCGCTTCTATAAGGATATGCCATCGGTGCCGTATATCTCCGTGGCCGATTTCCAAGAACTGATGCTCCCCGGCACCACGATAGTAGTCAGCAAGACGGGTGAGGGAGAGTATCTGCTCGAGGGGCCTTATGCCAAAGCCACGGTGAACACAGTGACCGAGCAGTTCTCTTCTGACAACTACATGGCCTTCACCAACCTGATGGGCCAGTTGCGTGAAGGTATGGACAACGTGTATTACGATGGTGCGCCCTTCATACGCTACAACAGACAGGAACTGACCCCAGCCTCGGCAACGGTCACCTTCGACTTCAAGAAGTACGGCATCGACTTGCGCGGCAACAACAAGACCGTGTATTTCCCCTTCGCCACCCTCTCCGACCTCTACAGCGACCTCTATTACCATGTTGCCGGCTATACTGGTGACAAGGTGGTGATAGTGACCGACAACCAGAACGAAAAGATCTCGGTGATAGAGCCGGAGAACGCCGATAGACTGCTTGAGGCAGATACTCGTGACGAAGACATGGCTGCATTCAGCTACGCCGAGTTGTGCTTCGTCATCGACCATTTCTATGGCATGCCTGGTCGCTCGCCCCTGGAGAGCGGCATCCAGAACGACGGTCTGGACAAGACGCTCGACACCGTTGAGAACGGCCCGCTAATCAAAAAACTGCTCAAGAGCACCGACATGGAGGACTACCTCATCGGCATGAAAAGCCTCCAGGTGCTGCTAGATGATGGAGGGCATACCAACCTCATGGTCGACATGGATCTCTTTAGTATTACGATGGGAGACGAGGATTTAGCAGGTGAGGCATGGAACGAGCGGAATGATAAAATCCAATATAAGTATCCAGAACTGTACGGCTCGCTGACTGAATACCTCAACAAAATAGAAGAACGAAACAGCAAGTTCCAGTATATCGATTTCTACCGTCCCTACGTTGATACTTATCATAAAGAAGGTAAAACTGCTTTTCTGATGCTCAACACGTTTGGCTTGACCAACATGAAGGCATGGAACGAATACTACGAGGGCGGATGCATAGGCGAGACCCCTGCTATCGACGAAGAATTCAAGGGTGACCTGAGTGTGGTGCTCGATGCGCTGAAGCAAGCAAGTGAAGACCCAGAGGTGAAGAACTTCGTGGTTGACCTGACGTGCAACCTCGGCGGTTCGCTCGACGTGGTGATGGCCATGACGGCACTCATGGGCGGACAGAGCCACTTCTACAGCGAGAACACCCTGACCGGACAGCGACAGATAATCTACTATGACGTGGACTGCAACTTCGACGGCGTGTTTGACGAAAAGGACAAGGAAGTGATGTACGACCTGAACATCGCCGTGCTCACATCGGATGTCGCCTTCTCTTGCGCCAACCTCTTCCCCTCGCTGATGAAGGACATGGGATTCCCCATCATCGGAGAGCGGACTGGCGGTGGCTCGTGTGCCGTGCAAAACATCGTCACACCGGAAGGATTTCAGTATCAGATCTCCTCGGCCCGCGGCCGCTTGACCAACAACAAGTGGGAGAACATCGACGGTGGCGTGGAGCCCGACTATGTGATTGACGTCTCTTCGGGCGACTACTCCAATTTCTATGACGTTGCCACCATCAATGCATTCATCAACAAATACTGCACCAGTCCCAATTCCATTATCGACCTCAACGCCACCAGCCAGGACGGCACCTGCGTGTATTACGACTTGTCGGGCCGCAAGATTGATGGCCGTGGTGTCAAGGGTGTATATATCCTGAAAGGCAAGAAAATGGCGAAATAGTCCCACAAAAAGTGGAGCGAACGCGAAACTTCGATGACAACAATAATCACCACATCCCCAGCAATCGGAGATGTGGTGATTTTTGTTGCCTTGCCCATGGTGGCAGGGGGCGTGGCGGGGAGGGCAATAAAAAATGGGCTAAGCTGACGCCTAGCCCACTGTGGCTGTTATTATTCTATTGAATCACAACTTTGCGGCCTCCTTGGATGTAGATGCCAGACTGCGTGGGCCGGGCTTGGAGGCGGCGACCGTCGAGGGTGAACCAGGGAAGGTTAGAGAGTTCGGGCGTGGAACTGTCGTACTTCCTGCAGAAAGCCGTCTGGGCGTTATCGGTGATGCCATTATACTTGCCATTCTCAAAACAGGATTCGATTCTCAGGATGCAGGGTTCGTTGCCCCACCCTACTATGGCGCCCAAACGGATATCTCCCTTGTTGTTGGGTGTGGCAGTGAGTGTTCCGTCGAAGATGGATTTGCTCACGGTAACTTCTGCACGCCCTAAATTTCTGCACTCCCAACACCATGAGACCGCTTTATGATAAATAAAGCAAAAAAGTGGAGTAAAAATATTTGCATCATAAGGAATGAAGAAAAATTTTTGCTATATTTGTTGCCACAAACGAAAACGCAATTGGAAAAACGTAAAAATTTGAACATCAAGCCGAAGCGGCAATATCAGTGAAATCCAGCCATGAACCATCTCAAGTTATCCATCATCATATTGTGCAACATCATCTCCTTGTACGCTTATTGCGGCAGTCCATCGCCTGCGATTATCGACAAGGCACAAGAGGGCTACTTCCCCATTGCATCCGTGCGGAGGGCAACAACCATCTTTACAGACGAAAAAGACTATAAGGTGGTGAGCATTGCTGCCGATATGCTAGCCGACGATGTGGAAAGGGTAACGGGCCTCCGCCCTGAGCATAAAAGCATTGTCAATGAGAAGTACTTGCCGAAAGATGTTGCCATTGTGGCTGGAACTTTGGGCCACAGCAAGTTGGCCGAATGGTTGGTGGAAAGGCATAAGATTGACGTGAGTGACATTCGAGGGAAATGGGAATCATTTCTTATCATGACCACCTCACACCCCAAATACCACACCCCCCTGCTGCTGATTGCAGGCAGTGACAGACGAGGCACAGCCTACGGACTGATGACACTATGCGAGGCCATGGGTGTGTCGCCCTGGTATTGGTGGGCCGACGTGACCCCCAAGCAGAAGGCAGCACTCTACCTAGTGCCGGGCACTTTCAAGCAGGGAGAACCGTCGGTGCAGTATCGTGGCATCTTCATCAACGACGAGCGCTTCGGTGGATGGGCACGATGGGCCGAGCAGACCTTCGACAAGGAGTCGGGCAAGGTGGGCCCCAAGACTTACCAGAAAGTGTTCGATCTGCTGCTGCGCCTGAAGGCCAACTACCTGTGGCCGGCTATGCATCCAGGCACCCAGGCATTCAACGCCGACCCTGAGAATGCCCGACTGGCCGACGACTACGCCATTGTGATGGGGTCATCGCACTGTGAACAGATGCTGCGCAACAACGAGGGAGAATGGAAGGCCGTGAATGAGCAGGCAAAAGCCAAAGGAGAGGCCACCCTGGGCGACTTCAACTATATCACCAACCGCCAGACCATGCTCAACTACTGGGAGGAACGCGTGCGGACAAACGGGAAATACGAGAATACCTATACCCTGGGCTTGCGCGGCATTCACGACTACCCAATGGAGGGCGCCAACTCCACAGCCGAGCGCGTGGCTCTGATGCAGCAAGCCATCGACGACCAGCGCGACATGCTGAAAAGAAACATTAGCAAGCCCATAGAGGATATACCACAAGTGCTCTGCACCTACGAGGAAGTGCTCGACGCCTACCACAACGGACTCCAGGTGCCCGACGATGTGACCCTGCTTTGGAGCGACGACAAGCACGGCTATTGCCGCAACCTCTCCAATCCTGCGGAACAGCAGCGCAAAGGCGGGGCAGGCATCTACTACCATCTGTCGTATCATGGCGACCCCGCGAGTTGGATATGGCTCAGTCCATTGTCGCCAGCCTTCCTTTCCACCGAATTGACCAAAGCCTACTGTTTCGGGGCTCGCAAGATATGGGTTTTCAATGTGGGTGACATCAAACCCGCCGAGAAAGAGATCTCGTTCGTGATGGACCTGGCATGGGATGTGGACCGCTGGAAACCCAACGAGGCCCATCGCTATATTGGCTACTGGGCAGAAAAGACCTTCGGGCACGATGTGGCGCAAGAGATTGCCGACATCATGGCCGGCTATTACCAGTTGCAGGCCGGAGGAAAAGACGCGCATGTATGGTTCATCGACTATACTGAGGAGCAGATAGAGCAACGCATCGCCCGGTGGCGGGCCTTGGCAGCACATGCCACAGACCTGGCAGGCCGCATCCCCACACCGCTGAGGAATGCGTACTTCGAACTTGTGAACTATCCCGTTCGCGGAGCCGCTCTGATCAATGAATACCAATTGCTAGCCCGTCGCAGTATGGTGCGCGCCACACAATGCGACAGTGTCGGGGCCATGGCAGATGCCGGCAGGGTGAGACAGATGTTCGCCCAACTGAGCGAGTGGACCAGACACTACAATGAGGACATACTCGAGGACGACGGACAAAATGACGAGAGTCATCAGGCGAACATGAACAGCCAGGGCATGACAGGCAAAGGCATAGCCAAATGGGAACAATTCTTCAACTGGCAGCCATACCACTGGTTCCGCTCAGAGCAGATTGAGCAGCCTATTGCCACGCCCGAATTGATTTCAGCGTCGATACATGGCCCCAAGTCCCGTTTCCTGTCTGTGAGCGACGCGCTCTCATGCGACGGAGCCTTGATCGACAGCGACAAGGACGGAGAAATCCCCATCTGGGTGGAAGCACTGACACCCGTGCGCAATTTCTCCAAGAAGCCCGAGGACAATGTGTTCTGCCATGTCTATCTTCATCACTCTACAGTCACCACCCAGGAGTTTGACGCCTCGGCCACCCCCATCAACAACGTCTGGCATGCGCCCTACGTTGGTCCGATGTGGAGCCGGGTGGGAGTGCTCAGTCTGAAGAAGGGCGAGAACCGCCTCTATCTTGCCAACCTGAAAGAAGATGCCCGCATCGACCGCATCTATATCGGCACCTGTCCACCATTTGCCAGGGAGCCCCGGCTGCGCATCCCAGCCTATGACTACCTGAACAAGCACGAGAGCATGAAGCGCATTCCACAGTTGGGATTCACCGACGGCATCATGGTGCAGCCATTCAACACCCCCTCATATCAGCAGGTTTGCGAGGCCCCATATGTCGAATATGAGTTGGACTTTCTGCCCACCGACTCTGTGATTGAGATACGCACATTGCCTACCTTGCACGTCTACGACGGGCGTGACGCACGCTACGCCGTTCAGATAGGCGACAATGCCCCCACCCTATTCTCCATACATGCCAATGATTTCACGGCAGAATGGCGATGGAACGTACTGCGCGGCTATGCCTCTCGCAGTCTGCCTGTAGCCGGGTCAGGACAACAGCGTCTGCGCATCTATCTGCTCGACCCCGGCATCGTGATACAAGAATTGCTGGTACACTCCAAAGTATCCAACTGACAATGTTGTAGAAACAACCAACAAGCACGATTATCGTATAGAAGATTGGCCAACAGAATTGGCTATTTACTCAAATTTAAAAGCATATCACTATGAAAGAACAAGTATTAAAGGCCATGCGCGAGGCAGGCAAACCCGTCTCGGCTGGTGAAGTGACCAAGGCACTGGGTGCCGACCGTAAAGAAGTGGACAAGGCTTTCGCCGAGTTGAAAAAAGAGGGTGCCATCGTGTCGCCCGTTCGCTGCAAGTGGGAACCGAAATAGCCCAATAACTTCTTGGAATATGGCATTCGGTGAGTCAGGCATGCCCAACCAGTCTTGCCTGACTCACTTTTTCATGCTGTTCGTTCAACCGCTTCACGTACTCCTCCCATAGCCCATCCAGCAGAATGGCCTCTTCATCAGTGAGCATTTCGCCCGAATGTCCTTCGTTCCAATTGAAACTGGGGATAGCAGCCGACAATGCGTCAGTGGTCAGCACCAAAGAAGCCTTGTCGGGATGAATGATATGGCTTAACGCCATGCGCACGTAATAGACTTTTCGTCCCTTTCCGCTCCAGTCTTCATCCACGTAAGGCGCTTCGTTCAGCGTACCTTTCATCACGACCCCATTCACCCCTTCACGGTGCTGAGTTCCTCGTCATCGGCCACATGGCGCTGTTCTTCTTTCACTTCCTTCCTTTCCAAACCGGCCCACTCTCAATATTTCCGACAAAAATCAAATCAACAAAGAAATTCGACAAGACAAAAAAGAAAGGATTCTTTTGTTCTGCGCTCAACTTTTCGTAACTTTGCGCTTTCAGCGCGAAGTTACTCCCATTCGGAAATGAAAAGAAAAGCAAGCTTTCCTTTTGCATTTCTCTCATTTATTCGTAACTTTGCCACTACTAAGCGAAGTTACACCGTCTCGACAGAGCAAAAATGGTTTCTTTTGTTCTTTGTCTGACTTGTCGTAACTTGTGCCTGCAACAACAAAGACTATGATAAAAGTTATTACATACGGGACTTACGACCTGCTACACCAAGGACATCTGAACTTGCTAAAAAGAGCCAAGGCTTTAGGTGACTGGCTCATAGTAGGTGTGACAAACGACAACTTCGACCGTGAACGCGGCAAACTAAATGTGTGCAACAACGTGTTGGAACGTGTAGAAGCAGTGAAAGCCACAGGACTGGCCGACCAAATCGTGATCGAGGACTATGTGGGACAGAAGATTGACGACATTCAGAAATATGATGTCGATATCTTTGCCATAGGAAGCGACTGGGAGGGTAAATTCGACTACCTGAACGAATATTGCAAAGTGGTTTACCTGCCCCGCACAGAGGGGATTTCCTCAACGATGCTGCGTGAGAACTTACAAGACGACATACGTATCGGCATCATCGGCTGCGGACGTATAGCCAACAGATTCGCACCAGAATCTACATTTGTAAGCTACGCACAAGTAGCAGGAGTGTATGACATCAACGAAGAAACTGCCCAAAGTTTCAGTGAAGCCCATGGTATTTCCAAGGTATATAAGTCGCCCGGCGAGTTAATCGAGGATGTGCAGGCCGTCTATATAGCCACTCCCCATCTTTCGCATTATGAACTTTGCAAGCAGGCCATCCTGAAAAAGAAGCATGTGCTGTGTGAAACGCCGATGGTGCTCAACGGCAACGAGGCAAGAGAGCTGTTCAGACTGGCTGAAGAAAACAAAGTGGTGTTGATGGAAGCCAACAAGACCGCACATTCGCCCGCTTTCAACCATCTGATCACCATGATAAAAAGCGGTCTTATAGGCGATGTGGTGGATGTGAGTGCCTCAGAATCAAAACTTTGGGGAGAACGCTTCACCCGAGAGCTCGACCCTAAGCAGGCCGGAGGCTCAATGTATGAGTTGGGCAGCTATCCGCTGCTACCCATCATCAAACTGATGGGAACAAACTTCACCCACGTAGCCCTTTATTCGAAAATGGAGCATGGTGTGGATATTTATACGCGAGGTATTGTACAATACCCCAACGGGATTGGCTCTTTCCAACTTGGTTTAGGTGTGAAGACCGAAGGCAACCTGGTGATCAGCGGAACAAAAGGCTATGCATACGTACCTTCGCCATGGTGGCTGACCGATTACTATGAATTTCGTTTTGAGGACCAAAACCAGAACAAGAAATTCTTTTACAAGTGGGACGGCTCCGGCTTGCGCTATGAAATACAGGAATTTCTGTCGTGCATCTTCAACCACCGACAGGGAACAGCCCGTTTGAGGAGTGAAGAGAGCATTGCAATGGCAGACATTATGCAGCAATTAGGTGAACGAAAGAATGTTATGACGATATGAAACGAATATTGATTGTAGGAGGTGCTAACGGTATAGGTCTATCGATAGCCAAACAACTCACTAAAGAAGAAGAGACCGAGAAGGTATATATTATTGACAAATCAGCACTTGACGAACAATACCAAGAGCCGAAAATAGAGAGTGTGGTTTTCGACCTTACAAGTGAGGATTATTCCATATTCGATAGATACACCGATATCGATGGAGTATTCATTACCGCCGGTTTCGGGAGGCTGGCTTTGTTTAAAGACATTCCTGAGCAATTGATATCCACTTATTTCCAAGTGAACACCATAGCGGCGATTCGGATAATCAAACATTTCTATGAAAGGTTGCTATCTGAAAAGGATTTCTACTGCGGTGTGATGGTGAGTATCGCTGGATTCATGTCGTCACCATTTTTCTCGATATACGGAGCCACCAAGGCGGCCTTGAAAATCTTCATTGAAAGTGTGAACGTGGAACTTGAAAAAGCGGGCACCACCAACCGGATTCTTAACGTCTCTCCGGGAAGCATCAAGGGAACAAGTTTCAATCAAGGTGCGACCGACTTATCGTTAACGGCCAACCTCGCACAGGAAATCATATCCCATCTGAAACAAAAAGACGACTTGTTCATACCCAATTATGATACGGTGTTCAGAGAAGTGCTGAAAAGATATCACGACGATTTCAGGAAAGAAGGACTCCACAGTTATGAATACAAACTGAAAAGTGGAAGGATTAAATGACCTGGCATTCCACATTGTATTGCATAAAGGCCGTTGCCGCATTTCTGCGAACAACGGCTTTCGTTTTTGAAATATCCCCACGCGCCATCACCTAGGAAGGAAGAGTGATGGTTCGTGGGGATGATTGATTGAGAATGCTTTTTCGTGACTCCTACTCCCACTCGATGGTTGAGGGCGGTTTGGAGGAGATGTCGTAGCAGACGCGGTTGACGCCACGCACCTTGTTGATGATCTCGTTGGAGACCTTGGCCATGAAGTCGTAGGGCAGATGGGCCCAGTCGGCGGTCATGGCATCGGTGCTGGTGACTGCGCGGAGCGCCACGGGGTGCTCATAGGTGCGCTCGTCGCCCATCACACCCACCGAGCGGACGGTGGAGAGGAGCACGGCGCCAGCCTGCCAGATCTTGTCGTAGAGCAGTTCGCCATCCTCGCACACATACTGGAGCATCGACTCGATGTAGATGTCGTCGGCATCCTGCAGGATACGCACTTTCTCTGGAGTGATGTCGCCGAGGATGCGCACGGCCAGTCCGGGACCAGGGAAGGGATGGCGCTTGATGAGCCGCTCGGGCATCTGCAGCTGGTAGCCCACCCGGCGCACCTCGTCCTTGAAGAGCCACTTGAGCGGCTCGCAAAGCTGCAGGTGCATCTCCTTGGGCAGTCCGCCCACGTTGTGGTGGCTCTTGATCACCATGCCTGTGATGCTCAGACTCTCGATGCGGTCGGGGTAGATGGTACCCTGGGCGAGCCATTTGGCGTCGGTGATTTTCTTGGCCTCGGCATTGAACACCTCGACGAAGTCGCGTCCGATGATCTTGCGTTTTTGCTCAGGGTCGGTGACGCCCTTCAGGTCGGCGAAGAATTTCTCGCTGGCATCCACGCCAATCACGTTGAGGCCGAGCCCCTGATAGGCATCCATCACCTTCTGGAACTCATTCTTGCGGAGCATGCCATGGTCGACGAAGATGCAGGTGAGGTTCTTGCCGATGGCCCTGTTGAGCAGGGTGGCGCATACCGAGGAGTCGACACCGCCGCTCAGTCCGAGAATCACGCGGTCGTTGCCCAGTTGTGCCTTGAGTTCGGCCACGGTGGTCTCGACGAACGAGGCAGGGCTCCATTCCTGTCGGCTGCCACAGATGTCGACCACGAAGTTGCGCAGCAACTGCTTGCCCTGGGTGGTATGGAACACCTCGGGGTGGAACTGCACGGCCCACAGCGGGTTCTGCTCGCTGGCGTAGGCAGCAAACTTCACGTCGGCGGTGGAGGCGATAACCTTGCAATCGTCGGGGATGGCAGTGATGGTGTCGCCATGGCTCATCCACACCTGCGAGTTAGGCTCGAAGCCCTTGAAGAGCGGGTTGGAGGCATCAAACGATTGCAGGTTGGCCCGTCCATACTCACGGGTGTTGGTACGCTCCACCTTTCCACCATTGGAGTGGGAGATGAACTGTGCGCCATAGCAGATACCCAGCACCGGCAGACGGCCCACAAACTGGCTGAGGTCGACGCGGAAGGCCTGCGGGTCGTGCACGGAATAGGGCGACCCACTGAGAATCACGCCGATTACCGAAGGGTCGTCGGCAGGAAACTTATTGTAGGGCAGGATTTCGCAGAACGTGTCGAGTTCGCGCACGCGGCGGCCGATGAGTTGGGTGGTCTGCGAACCGAAGTCGAGGATAATGATTTTTTGCTGCATGTGGTGAAGTTGTTATGTTGTTGTTATTCAAGTTTCGCATTCGCTCATCTTCCTGGAGTTCAGGAGTTGCAGGAGTTCAGACAATAGCCCGGAAACACCATGAATGAAGTTGACTTGTATTATTTGTTCATTTTCAAATGGTTGGCAAACACCTCGGCCTGTGCGAGAGAGTTCACCTTACCCACATCGAGAAGACGGAGACCAGGCTGGATGGCTCCACGAACCACCATCTTGTCGCAGACGGCAAGATAGAAGTCGATGATGCTGAAGCGCTGGGGCCACGACTGCATGAGCCGGAGCATCGAAGGAGCCAGCACATGAATGCCCGAGAAGGCGAAACGCTGGCAGCGGTCGGGGTCGAGGTCGTCGTAGACCGACCTTACCTCGCCTGTCTGCACGTTGGTCCAGCCCATGAGCCGCATGTCGTCGTCGAAAAGCAGGTAGCGGCTCGTCTCGCGTTGACTCACGAGCAGGGTGGCATCATCAGTGGCGCCATCGTAGAGGGCACGCAGGTCGGCATTGCTGAAGATGTCGACGTTATGCACGAGCACCGGACTGTCGGCATCGAAGAGAGGAGCCGCCTTGCGCAGTCCGCCTCCCGTCTCGAGCAGCATGTCGCGCTCGTCCGACACCAGGAACTCCATACCCTCCACGGGTTGGGTGTGCAAGTAGTCGATAATCTGGTCGGGGAAGTGGTGCACGTTGACCACCGCCCTGCCAAAACCGGCATCGTGGAGCCGCTGCGCCACATGGCCCAGGAGAGGCTCATCGCCCACGGGCACCAGAGCCTTGGGCATGGTGTCGGTGAGTGGCCGCAGGCGGGTGCCTAGTCCGGCGGCGAATATCATGGCTTGTCGCATCATGGTTGTTTCGTGTTGAGGGCGCCCGTGGCGGGCAGAGTGGTTTGGATATTCTGCTCGCGGTGGCAGATGCGCACCTCGATGCCGAATTTTGTATGGATATGCTCGGCCAGATGCTGTGCGGAATAGACGCTGCGGTGCTGTCCGCCGGTGCATCCGAACGAGAACATGAGGCTGGTGAACCCACGCTGGATGTAGCGTGCCACGTGGGCATCGGCCAGTCGGTAGACGCTCTCGAGGAAGGTGAGGATCTCGCCATCGTCCTCCAGGAAGCGGATCACCGGCTCATCGAGTCCGGTAAGTTGCTTGTAGGGCTCATAACGTCCGGGGTTGTGGGTGCTGCGGCAGTCGAAGACATATCCTCCACCATTGCCCGACTCATCCTCGGGTATGCCCTTGCGGTAGGAGAAACTGTAGACACGCACCACGAGTGGTCCCTTGCCATCGTATTTGGAGAACGTGGCGGGGCCGTCGGCCCGGTGAGCCTGGTAGACGTTGGAGTCGGTGGTCCTCAGTCCATCGGTCCTGACCACCGGTTGGGCCTCGGGAGCGAAATGGGGGAGCATGGTGAGCCGGCGCAGCACATCCACTAAGTAAGGATACGGGAAGTCGACCGTGGCCAGCATCTGTCGCAGGTTCTCGATAGCAGGAGGGATAGACTCTATGAAATGACGCTTGCGCTCGAAATAGCCCCTGAAACCATAGGCGCCGAGCACCTGCAGGGTGCGGAAGAGCACGAAGAGCGAGAGGCGCTGTACGAAATGTCGCTTCGAGGGCACCTCGGTGAAATGCTTCAGCGACTCGTAGTACTCATAGATGAGTTTCCGCCTCAACTTCTCCGGATACTTGGCCGAGGCCTGCCAGAGAAACGACGCCACATCGTAGTAATACGGTCCCTTGCGCCCCCCTTGGAAGTCGATGAACGATGGATTGCCCTCGGCATCGAGCATCACGTTGCGTGCCTGGAAATCGCGGTACATGAAACTGTCGGTGGGCTCGGCCACCAGGTCCTTGGCCAGCAGGTGGAAGTTGGCCTCCAGCTTCAGCTCATGGAAATCGAGGTCGGTGGGCTTGAGGAAACAGTATTTGAAGTAGTTCAGGTCGAAGAGCACATTCTCCTCGTCGAATTCTGGCTGTGGGTAGCAATTCGTCCAGTCGAGCTCGCGTGCTCCCCGTATCTGCATGTTGGGCAGCATGCGGATGGTTTTCATGAGCAGTTGCTGCTCGTTCAGGTTGTATCGGCCTCCCGCCTCACGGCCACCTTTCAGTGCGTCGAAGAGTGAGCGGTTGCCCAGGTCTTGCTGCAGGTAGCGCAGTCCGTCGTCGCTCACGGCGAGCACCCTGGGAACTGGCAACTGCCGTTTGCCGAAATGTCCAGCCAGATAGATGAAGGCATGGTTCTCGTCGAGGCTAGTGCCCACCACACCGATTACCGAATGGCCTTCCTTGTCGAAGAGACGGTAATACTGGCGGTTGCTGCCCGCTCCCTGCAATGGTGTGGTGGTGACGGGCTCTGAGCCGAAATGCCTGGCGTATAGTTGTTGCAATAATTGCATGGTCGTTCTATAGTTGTTCAGGATGCTGGAGTGGTTATGGATTACTATTTGTCTGCGGCATCGGTGTTCTCATTCTCCATTTCCTCTGCCTCGCGTTGTTTGCGCTGTTCCATCTCCCACTCATAGCGTCGTTTGGCATCATATTGTTTGAGCAAGGCATCGACGAGGAGGATGAGCATGAGAATTCCGAGCGACATCCACCAGGAGCGAGTGATAAAGAGGAGGGCTGCCGAGAGCAGGGCAAGGAGGAGGATATGTAGAATGGCTTTTTTCTTCATAATTGCTGAACTTTATGCTATGAGTTGCAAAGTTACGAAAAGTTGAGCGCAGAACAAAATGAACTCGTTCATTTTTTATGCCGAGACGTAGAAACTTCACCGCATAGCGGTAAAGTTACGAAAAGTTGAGCGCAGAACAAAACGAACTCGTTCATTTTTTATGCCGAGACGTAGAAACTTCACCGCATAGCGGTAAAGTTACGAATAAATGAGAGAAACGCAAAAGGAAAGTATGCTTTTCTTTTCATTTCCATTTGGCTAGTGCGCGTTGTCGGACACGAGAAAAACAAAAAATTTGTAATTTATTTGGCATTTTCTTCGTCTTTCACTAAATTTGCGGTTGCACCGCGAAGGTATGCGGCACTCGGTTTTACCTTTGCAGAATCTAAGACCACGAACTCAGCAATAATCATCACTATGCAAAACAGCAAATATTTGGTGGCCAACGAGCGTGATGCACAATGGGGACTCACGGTGAGCACCGTGGGAATGGATGAATTGGCCGTTGGCGACTCCTACCCTACCCGTGGCCATGCCGACGGTTATTTCTTCGATATGGACAAAGGCCGTGTGCTCAACGAGTACCAGATGTTGTATCTTGTCGAGGGCGAGGGCATTTTCCGTTCCACCCACCTGGGGAAAGCGTCCATCAAGGCAGGCGACATCTTCCTGCTGTTCCCCGGTGAATGGCACAGTTACGGTCCGCTTCCCACATCCCAGTGGAAGAGTTACTGGATTGGTTTCAAGGGGAAGAACATGGACGACCGCGTGGCCGATGGATTCCTCTCAAAAGAAAAGCCCATCTACCACGTGGGGTTCTCGTCGAAAATCCTTGAGCTCTACGACTCCGCCCTCCACGCAGCCTTTGAGGAAGCGCCCTACACCCAGCAGCTGATGGCCGGCATCGTGAACCACCTTATCGGCATGATGTACTCATTGGAGCGCAACATCGAACTGAGCAAGAACTCCGCCCATGTGGAGATGATAGGCCGCGCCCGTCTGCGCATCCGCGAGACATTGGAGAGCAATTTCACCATCCAGCAACTGGCCGAGGAACTGGGAGTGAGCTACTCCAATTTCCGTAAGCTGTTCAAAGAATATACCGGTATGTCGCCCGCCCTCTACCAGCAAGACCTCCGCCTGCAGCGCGCCAAGGAGTTGCTATCGGCCACTGCGTTGAGCATCAAGGAGATAGCCTACACCTTGAACTTCGACTCTCCCGACTACTTCTCGTCGAAATTCCGTGCGAAAATGGGTATGAAGCCCAGCCAGTTCCGCAAGCAAAATGCATAAAAATCGGCCCAGAGGGCAAAATGCAAGGTTGAAAAATCAAATAACCATGTGGCAAACGGCCAAACATGCCTAATTTTGCGACAAAACAACACATATACTTAAAAACACAAACATGAACAGTATTCTTGAAGGACGCCCCAGACTGCGTCAGGAGATAGAGAAGATAGCCGAAGTTGCCGGCTACCTGTGGCAAAACGGATGGGCCGAGCGCAATGGCGGCAACATCACTGTGAACATCACCCAATTTGTAGACGACGAGGTGAGGCAGATGCCCGCCATCAGCGAGGTGAAGGCCATCGGCACCACCCTACCCCTTCTGAAAGGTTGCTATTTCTACTGCAAGGGCACCGGCAAGCGCATGCGCGACCTTGCCCGTTGGCCTATGGACAACGGCAGCGTGATCCGCATTCTCGACGACTGCGCCAGCTATGAGATCATCGCCGACAATCCCGTGCTGCCCACCAGCGAGTTGCCCTCTCACCTCACCGTGCACAACCACCTCATCGAGAAAGGCTCAGCCTATAACGCCACGGTGCACACCCACCCCATCGAGTTGGTGGCCATGAGCCACAACAGGGCTTTCCTCGAGAAAGACGTGCTCACCAACCTGCTCTGGAGCATGATACCCGAGACAAAGGCATTCTGTCCGCTTGGTCTGGGCATCATCCCCTATACCCTGCCTGGCAGTGTGGAACTGGCCGACGCCACCCTCCGCGAACTCGACGACTACGACGTGGTGCTTTGGGAGAAACACGGAGTGTTTGCCCAGGGTCTTGACGTGATGGACGCCTTCGACCAGATCGACGTGCTGTCGAAGAGTGCCAAGATCTATGTCAACTCGAAGAGCATGGGCTTCGAGCCCGAGGGCATGAGCCAGGAACAGATGAAGGAAATGAGCGTGGCTTTCAACCTTCCCAAATAAAACAAGCCAGTCTCAAGGATTTCAATAAAAACAACTATGAGCGGAGGGCCGTGACCTTCCGCTCTTTTTTGCCACTCTTAGGCATTTTGATATTACAGCCGATTCATGTTTTTTTAACTACGGAATATTCTGAGTATTTCTGAGATCTTCTGAGATTTTTTAACTACGGATTGTTCTGAGTATTCTGAGATTTTCTGAGTATTCTGAGTATTCTGAGTATTCTGAGTATTCTGAATATTCTGAGTATTCTGAAATTAAATAATCTGAGAATTCTGAAATTTTGTTTTCAACTCATATGGAGTTTCATCAAAATCCATTATATTTGTGCTGAAAACGAGCAGATCGGTTTACTAGGAAACCGATAATCTTGCCAAATGAGTTTTGAAGCATTGTTTAATGTCCAAGTAAAATGTCATATCATGAATAGAATTGTGTTGTCAGCCGCGTTATTGACGGCTACGGTTTTTGCCCAGGCACAGAACTACACGCTCGACGGAGTTGAGCATGAAACCGTAACAGTACCCGTTGCAGTGTCCAACTTCAACGGACAAACACTCTCTGTTGCCCCTAAAGGAAAGAATAAGACCATCACTCTCATAAGGACCAAATTCTCAACGCCTTTAGACGATTACAACGCCTTGGCGCGGCCAGAACTGAAAATTGGGAATATCATAGGTCATCCTACACTCGGCTGGGACGACACCGACTACCACATACCCGACATCGTGCCTGAGGTATACGACGGCGAGTGGATTCTGAACGATGTGTTCTACGATGGCGACTACCCCGTGGCAACTTATGGAAGGGCACCGGAAACGAAGCCTCTGCCCTGGGGAAAATCAGAGAAGGACATCTCTCGGCGAGGCAGAGACCCGCACCTGATTATGCTCGTCGACCCCTCGAAAGAGGTGAAGAAAGTATACAACACATCATCGATGACTTTCCCACCCAAGAACCGTGCTTCCGACCTCGACCGCCAGTCGGTGAACTGGGCTGTGGTGAAGGATGGGATACTATACTTCAGCATCTCTGGTTTGATGGGTTTTGACAAAGGTCAAAATGCGTACGTCGTGGCTATCGACACCTCCACTGATAAGACATTATGGGTGAGCAAGCCCAACACCTGCAATTCAGACAACTTCCTGGTCATCGACAATTCCATTATATGTGGATTCGGCGACTCTGGAAAGCCCGATTTCATTAACGTGCTGAATCGGTTTACGGGTGTGCAGAAACAGCAGCTCTGGGTGGCCAATGCCCCTCATTGGCTGGCTATCGGCAGCGACGGCAGACTCTATGTCTCTCTTTATGACAAGCATGTAGCCTTTAAAATTGCCCGATAAGACGAAAAAACACCATCGATGTCGGCATCCATAAAGAGAGCGCTCCTTGCGGGGCGCTCTCTCTTTCTCTGTACTATCAAAACGTTTAGTATCGCTTTCGCTCAACTCAATGGTTTTCAGTGTTTCACCTTACAGCAGCTGTGGCAGGAACGACGAGACAATCAGCACGATGATGCCCGTGATGAGCACGGCGATGGTCTTGCTTGAGCAACCTTTCCACTCTTTGAGGATGATGCCCCACACATTCGAGAACACCACATTGAGCGCCATGAGGATGCAGAACGCCAGCGTGGTGAGCGTGGGCGACGAGGTGAGGAAGCCCTTACCCAGCGACAGGCCGAAGAACTGGCTGTACCACAGCGCACCGGCCAAGGCACAGAACACGAGGTTGTTGCCCCATACGCTGCCTTTGGAGTAGTCGGCCCATGTATTGTTCTTCTGGTTCTGGTAGAAGCAGTACACCGCGTTGGTGAGGAATCCGCCCACCGTCACGAGGAGCGTGGCGGGAAGCGTCTTAAACATATCCTGCGTGCCGGGGATGAAGATCTCCTTACCGAATTCCAGACCCACGTTGAAGCATCCGCTCATGAATCCGGCGAGCAGCGCGATGGCGATGCCCTTGGGGAAGTTGAAGTCCTTCACCGCCGCCTTCTTCTCCTCCTCGGAGAGCGATGCCGCCTTCATCGAGCCGGCCACGCCGATGATGGCGATACCCAGCAGGGTGACTGCCACACCGATGAGCACGGCTGCCGTGAGCGACTGCAGCGGGTTGAGTTCGGGGAAGAAGATATTCAGCAGCACAGGACCCATGATAGTGCCCAGTCCGGCACAGGTGCCCAGTGCTATCGACTGTCCGAGCGCCACACCCAGATACCTCATCGAGAGGCCGAAGGTGAGTCCGCCCACGCCCCAGAGCACTCCGAAGAACACCGTCATCCAGATGTTGAACGACGGAGCGTTGAAGATCTCCATGAAGCTGTGGCCTGCCGGCACCGAGAGCAGTGCGCCCAGCAAGGGGAACACCAGCCATGCGAAGACACCCTGCACAATCCAGTAGCTCTCCCACGACCAGTCCTTGATCTTGTTGATGGGAACGTAGCAACTCGACTGGCAGAATGCCCCGATGGCGATGATGAGAAGTCCGATGATGATTTCCATACCGAGCGATTATCTCTTGCTGGTCACCTCTTTCTCATACTGCTGGATGCAAGGAATGTACTCCTCGCCCACCGGCACGTTGTTCTTCAGGTTGAAGTAATCGAACACGGCGCCAAACGGCATCGACTTGGCTTCCTCCAAGAGGGCGAGGCGCTCGAAGTACTGTCCGTTCTCCTCATACTCACGCAGTTTGGCCAGTGGCTCGAGCAATGCCTGCAGGATGCACTTCTGTGTGGCACGTGTACCGATGATATAGGCACCGATGCGGTTGATGGAGGCGTCGAAGTAGTCGAGACCCACGTGTGCGCGGTGCAGGCCGTTGGCACGTACGAGCTCCTTGAAGAGGTCGAGTGTCTGGTCGTTCATAATGGTCACATGGTCGGAGTCCCAGCGCACGGGGCGGCTCACGTGGAGCATGAGCTCGGGCACGTACATGAGGAGAGTCGACACGAAGTCAGACACGTTCTCGGTCTGCTCGTAGTGGCCGGTATCGAGGGTGTAGATCTGCTTGCGGGTAGCGCAGTAGGCAGTATAGAAGTCGTGTGAGCCCACGGTGTAGCTCTCCAGGCCGATACCGAACAGTTTGGCCTCGAAGCAAGCCTTCATGCCGGGCAGGTTCTCCTCCATGATCTCGTCGAGCGAAGCGGCGAGGATCTCACGATATTTCATGCGGTTGACGGTGAGGTCTTTCGAACCATCGTGCACCCAGATGTTCATGATACAGGGGTCGTTCTGTGCCTTACCCATGGCGTCGGCGATGCGGCGGCAGCGCTTGGTATGCTCAATCCAGAAGTCGCGGATGCCCTTGTCGGGGTTGGAGAGGGTGAGGTCGCCGCTCTTCGGGTGTGAGAACGATGTGGAGTTGAAGTCGAGCTTCATATTGTTGGCCTTTGCCCAGTCAATCCAGCTCTGGAAGTGCTCTACCTCTACCTGGTCGCGGTCAACGAACTTGCCACCGAAGTCACCATAGATCTCGTGCAGGTTGAGGCGATGGTTACCTGCAAGGAGGGTCTTCACAAACTCGATGTCCTTGCGCACCTCGTCGATGTTGCGGGCACGGCCGGGATAGTTGCCAGTGGTCTGGATACCGCCCGAGAGAGCCTCGTTGCGCTCGAAACCTACCACGTCGTCGGTCTGCCAGCAATGCAGTGAGATCTGCTGTTTCTCGAGTTCGGCGATGGCCTTGTCGGTATCGACACCAATAGCGGCGTAGCGCTCTTTTGCTACGGCATAAGCTTTTTCAATCAGTTCTGCTTTCATTTGTTTTTGATTTTTTAGTTGTTTGTATTTAAGGATTTGGATTATTTCAGGAGTTCAGGAGTTCAGGAGTTCAGACATTACTCTTTTTGCATATGCTGGCAACCTGGGGGGGTCTGGAAGAATATCCTATCAGAGTTTCTACGCCCCCAGCCCCTTCGGGGCCACCCCCTCTTCGCATGAGGGGGAAGAAATTACCTTGCACTTCTGGAGTTCTGGAGTTCAGGAGTTCAGACATTACTCTTTTTGCATTGGAGTTCAGACATTACTCTTTTTTGCCCCGGAGTTCAGGCATTACTCTTTTTTGCTCTGGAGTTCTGACGAGTGATTATCTCACCACTTCGAGGTAGTGCTCGTAGGCAGCATCCCAGAGTTCCTTGTCCTGCGGCACGAAGCGCTTCATCTCGATGCTCTGACCGATAATCTTGCGCATCTCCCAGATGTCGCCCACGGCGCCACAGGCCTTGGCCTGGAGCATGATGTTTCCGATGGCCGTGCCCTCTTGCGGACCAGCGAGCACCTCCACACCTGTGGAGTTGGCGGTGAACTGGTCGAGGTATTCGTTGAGCGAGCCACCACCGATGATGTGGAGCGTCTGGATGGGGAACGAGGCAAACTCCTTGAGCCATCCGAACACCTGACGGTAGCGCAGGGCCAGACTGTCGAAGATGCAGCGGCAGATCTCGGCATAGCCCTCGGGCACATGCTGTCCGGTCTGGCGGCAGTAGTCCTGTATGGCATCCACCATCGACGCGGGGTTGGCAAACACGGCGTCGTCGGGGTTGATGAGACTCTGGAAGGGCTTCACCTTCATGGCCTCGGCCTGCAGTTCGGTGTGCGACTTGGGCGCGTCGGTCCACTCCTTGCGGCAGCGCTCATAGAGCCACATGCCACAGATGTTCTTCAGGAATCTTGTGGTGCCCTCGATACCGCCCTCGTTGGTGAAGTTATACTCGAAACTCTTGTCGTTGATCACAGCCTCCTTGGTCTCGATGCCCATCAGGCTCCATGTGCCACTGCTCAGGTAGGCGAACTGCTCGTCGCGGGCAGGCACGGCAGCCACGGCGCTACCTGTGTCATGGCCAGCCACGGCGATCACGGGCACGGCACCCAGACCTGTGATGGTCTGCACCTCTGGGGTGAGTGTGCCGATGACGGTGGCGGGATTCACCATCTCGCCGAAGTGCTCACGGGTGAGTCCCACGCTGGCGAGCAACTGCTCGTCGAGCTGTTTGGTGCGCGGGTCGAGTATCTGCGAGGTGGATGCGATGGTATATTCGCACACCATCTTTCCGGTGAGCATATAGCTGAGACAGTCAGGCACGAAGAGCACCTTGTCGGCGTTCTCGAGCGCCGAGTCGCCATTGCGGCGCATGGCATAGAGTTGGAACAGCGAGTTGAAGTTCATGAACTGTATGCCGGTGATGTCGTATACTTTCTGCTTGTCGACGCATTTCTCGAAATACTCCTCCATCATGCCGAAGGTATGGGGGTCGCGGTAGGCCAGCGGGTTGCGCAGCAGCGCCTTGTCCTTTCCCACGCACACGAAGTCCACTCCCCAGGTGTCGATACCTATCGAGGTGATGTCGATCTGTCGTTGTGCGACGAGTTTCAGGCCTTTGATGATCTCGTTGTAGAGGGCATAGATGTCCCAGTAGAAATGTCCGCCTGTCTGGATGAGGTTGTTGTCAAAACGGGTGAGTTCCTCGAGTGAGAATTTTCCATCTGCGAGTGTGCCGAGAATCGTTCGGCCGCTTGTGGCACCGAGGTCCACAGCGAAGAAGAATTTGCTATTATCCATAGATTTCAAGGTATTTTGTGCAAATTTACCCATTAATGGCGAAAGCAACCCCAATTTTTTGATATTCGTTCTAAAAGTTTTGGCGGTGGGTTTTAAGCAAAAAAAATCGGATGTCTCGCGACAACCGATTTTCAAAAAACAAACTACTTAAAAACTAATCTACTAAAACAAATCAAAAAAATTCCTTTATATTATTGAAAATATATTCATACTTTTCCGAGTGCAAAGGTATATAGTTTTTTTATTCCCCACAACACTTTTTACATTATTTTTCACAAAATCACTATTTTTGCACAAAAAAAGTGGGATGGCCCTTCAGCCACCCCATTTTTTGCTATGTCGAAATTACATTTCTTACATCATTCCGCCCATTCCTGGGGCACCGCCCATCGGCATGGCCGGTTTCTCCTCGGGTTTGTCAACCACGAGGCATTCGGTGGTAAGGAACATGCCGGCGATAGAGGCAGCATTCTCGAGAGCCACCCTGGCCACCTTGGCAGGATCGATGACACCGCTCTTGCGCAGGTCCTCATACACGTCGAGGTGAGCATTGTAACCGAAGTCGCCCTTGCCCTCGCGCACCTTCTGCACCACTACGGCACCCTCGCCACCAGCGTTGATCACGATCTGGCGCAGCGGCTCCTCGATGGCACGTGCCACGATGTTGATACCGGTCTGCTCGTCGGCATTGTCGCCCTTCACGTCGGCCAGTGCCTCGAGAGCGCGGATATAGGTGGTGCCACCACCTGCCACAACACCCTCTTCGATGGCGGCGCGGGTAGCGCACAGGGCATCGTCCACGCGGTCTTTCTTCTCTTTCATCTCCACCTCGCTGTTGGCACCCACATAGAGCACGGCCACACCGCCAGAGAGCTTGGCCAGACGCTCCTGCAGCTTCTCCTTGTCGTAAGAGCTGGTGGTGTTGGCAATCTCATTCTTGATGGCAGCCACGCGGTCGGCGATAGCCTTTTTCGAACCGGCACCGTCGACGATGGTGGTGTTGTCTTTCGAGATGGTCACCTTCTCGCAGGTACCGAGCATCTCGAGCGTAGCCTGCTCCAGTTTCAGACCCTTCTCCTCGCTGATCACCACACCGCCAGTGAGCACGGCGATATCCTCGAGCATGGCCTTGCGGCGGTCGCCGAAGCCAGGAGCCTTGACGGCACAAATCTTCAGACCCGAGCGCAGACGGTTCACCACGAGGGTGGTAAGTGCCTCTGAGTCAACATCCTCAGCGATGACGAGCAATGGACGTCCACTCTCGGCAGCGGGTTGCAGGATGGGGAGGAACTCCTTGATGTTGGAGATCTTCTTGTCGTAGATGAGGATGAGCGGGTTGTCGAACACGCACTCCAACTTGTCGGGATCGGTGACGAAGTAGCCACTCAGGTAGCCTCTGTCGAACTGCATACCCTCTACCACCTCGATATGGGTGTCGCGGCTCTTGCTCTCCTCGATCGAGATCACACCGTCTTTCGACACCTTGCGCATGGCATCGGCAAGCAGTTTGCCAATCTCCTTGTCGTTGTTGGCCGACACGGTAGCCACCTGCTCAATCTTGTCGTAGTTGTCGTCTACCTTCTCAGCGCTGCCGGCGATGAAGTCGGTCACGGCCTTCACGGCCTTGTCGATACCGCGCTTCAGGTCCATGGGGTTGGCGCCTGCGGTTACGTTCTTCAGTCCCTCGGTGATGATGGCCTGTGCCAGCAGAGTGGCAGTGGTGGTACCATCACCAGCATCGTCGCCAGTCTTCGAGGCCACGCTCTTCACGAGCTGTGCGCCAGTGTTCTCAAACGGGTCCTCAAGTTCGATTTCCTTTGCCACGGTCACACCGTCCTTGGTGATTTGTGGTGCGCCAAACTTCTTCTCGATCACTACGTTACGTCCCTTCGGACCAAGTGTCACTTTTACAGCGTTGGCCAACTGGTCGACACCCTGCTTCAGCAGGTCGCGTGCCTCAATATTGAATTTAATTTGTTTTGCCATGATGTTTTATGGATTTTTTTGAGTTGAATGTTGATTTACTTGATGACAGCGAGTACGTCGCTCTGACGCATGATAAGGTATTTCTCGCCTTCGAACTCGATTTCAGTACCGGCATACTTGCCATAGAGCACGTTGTCGCCTTCTTTGAGTACCATCTCCTCGTCTTTGGTGCCATTACCGGCTGCGACGATGGTTCCTTGAAGCGGTTTTTCCTTTGCGGTGTCGGGGATGATGATGCCACCGACTTTCTCTTCTGCAGGTGCAGGAAGCACGAGCACTCTGTCTGCTAACGGTTGAATTTTCATAATTTTATAATGTTTTTGTTGAATGAATAATCTCTGTCAGGAGTTCAGGAGTTCAGAAGTTCAGGAGTTCAGACATTACTCCTTTATTCTGGAGTTCAGACGATACGCGTTCTTGCTTTTGAAGCGCTCTGGCTCCTCTCCTTTCGGTCCTCTTTGCTCACCGCATTGGCGATGGGCTATTGACTTTCTGCAGAAGGAGTAGCGAAAACCGTGCCAAAATAGGGTTAAACGACGAAAATGCCTCTATTTTTTCAGTTTTGTCAGTTTTGGCACCATTCTTTTCTTTTAGAACAACTGGAGTTTCACACCAAGCGAGAGACCAATGATATCCCTCAACTTGACGCTGCGATTGCCAAAAAAATCAAAAAGGTAGAGGTCGCAGGTGCTGCATTCATAAAAAGCGGTGATAGACTTGGGCCGTTTCTTCTTGCCCGTGCTGAAATGCCATGTCAGTCGCTCTCCCACAAACACATTGATTCTGAACCGGGTAGAGAACCAATAATAGTTGTTGGGATATCTGCTGGGCAGATAACTCCAGAAACGGCTTTCCACCACGGTGTTCAAGTAGAGGCCACATGAGAGGGGTTCGAGCACGATATTGTCGTCCACCCGAAGTCTCCAGGGTATAAAATTTTCCTTCACCGTGATGGTAGGTTTTGCCGAGAGCGCCTTGTATTTGGGCACAAATCCCATCAGCAGGTGTGTCTCCCATTGCTTGTTCCGGCCATAACACCATCCGATACCGGCCGACACCAGTCCCATATTGCCTGCATTCTGCACCACCAGTTGCGAGGGCACAAACCACTGCCAAAAAGGGCGATGATTAGAGGAATTGGAGGAATCAGAATAATCAGAGTAATCGGAATAATCAGAATAATCGGAATAATCAGAATAATCGGAGTACTCAGAGTACTCAGAGTTTTCAGAGTTTTCTGAATACTCTGAGTTTTCTGAATAATCTGAATTCTGCGAAAAATCATCTGCCACAGATGGCACGGCGAGCATCAGCAATATATTAATAATGTATGTTCTCAGCCTCATAGCCATTGGGAGTGATGGTGAACAGGATGTAGTTGCGGTGGTTGGCACTGTCGGTCACGTAATACGTGATGCCATCGTCGAGCGGCGAGAAGCAGTCGTTCTTGTGCAGGTGGCCTGCCGTGCAGAAGAGCACACCGGGAAAGAGCGAGAGATAATGGTGGAAAGCCTGGAGCACCTCGTTGTTGAACTGCTCGCACAGTGGCGGCGCATGCATGCAGAACACCGTGCGGTCGTAGCGCGAGGCATCGGCCTGCAACTCCGTATTCAGGAAATCGAAGTCGGGAATGGGGTCGGTGAAGTCGTATTCGAGGGCGTTGGTGTTGAGGCACACGAATTTCACGCGGCCGGCAATGAACGAGAAGTTGGAGGGACCGAACATCTTGTGGTAGGTCTCGATGCCGGTGCCCAGGCAGTCGTGGTTGCCCAGCACCACCACATAGGGCACATCAAGCCGGTCGAGAATGTCGTGCTGCTGCACGAATTCCCTTGTGGCGCCATAGTTGCTCACATCGCCGCCATGCACCGCGAAGTCGATGTTGCCACTGTTGTTGATGTCTTTCACCAAGTCCTCCAGTTCGTCGTAGTGCCCCTGGGTGTCGCTGAACACCGCCACCCTTAGCGTGTCCTTGTCAAGACAGTTTCGCTCGATGAGCTCAGCTTGGTGAAGATTGACGTTTGTCTCGTCATCAAAATCCACGGCATAGGGATGCACGTCGAAGAGGTCGGCGCACGAAAAGCATGCCACGGCAAGAAGGATGGTCAGCAGACATCTTTCAATCCTTTTTCCAACCATAGTGATAATAATACCAGTAGGTGCGGCCATACGCACGGCGCATGGCATTGGCCACAGTGGCCTTGGGCAGCGATTTCTTCTTCTGGCAGAAATCCAGGTAGCGCAGTTCCATCTCGGTCTCATCGCCCTCGATGGAATCTTTCGTCGCCATGGTGTTGTACATCGTCAGAGCCTCGGCATAGTGCTTGGGCATGAGCGAGTCGGGATAGGCCACCACCACGGCGGCGGCAAACACCTTCAGTTTGCGGTCGATGAGCAGTTGGGTGAGTTTGTAGTCGGCCCGCACGCCCACCTTCCGGGTATAGAGCGTGATGAGGCTGTCGGGCATGATCACGGTGCGTGCCACCTTGCCTTCGGGCAGTAGCGAGGCCGTTGCCTCGGTAACGGGATACTCGAAAAAGCGGTTGCCCAACTGCCCCTCATGGGCCAGGGCATAGGCCCTGAGCATGGTGAGCGAGTTGTCGGTCACCTCCGACTTCCTTCCTACCTTGAGCGCGGCGCGGTAATCCTCATCGAGCAGTAGCTTCTCCATGCGCATGCGGTAGTGGAACGTAGCGTCGTGGTTGCTGAAGAGTCCCACGAGTACGAACATCACCACCATGGTGAGCAGATTGATCCACGTCGAGCGCGCAAACAGTCCCCACTGTCCGTTGTCGGGCTCGAAAGGCTCCATCTGCCTGAGCACGATCACGAGGGGCACGTAGGCCACGATGATGAGCGGCAGTGCGATGAGCCACCCACCGAACGAGAAGCCCAGGTCGATGTTAGAGCTGACATCGGTGATCAGGGTGAGCACGAGCAGCGAGGGCAGGTAGGTGAGGGCATGGGCACGCTTGCGCAGCCGGGTGAGATGATAGACGCAACGCTGCAAGATGCCGAGCACAAGCGTGATGAGCACCGCCCCCACCCCACGGCTATAGTGGGTCTGTCCGCCCGAGAGCACATGTTGGCCTGCCGCCAGCACATCGTTCTGGTAGAAGAACAGGTAGATGAAGGTGAAGACGACGAATGCGACGAGGCACACCCACTCGTTGTACCACGAGCCGGCATGCTTGTCTCTCTCACTGAAATCGAGGTATGGCATCTCGTTTTGTTGTTTAGCGGAAGAATGGCGGGCCACATGTGCTGCCCGCCATTCTTCTGGTTGTATAGTTTCCACTTGTCCGGACGCCTGTCCTGACGCAGGTGGATTAGTTCTTCTTCAGCACCACGGCCGAGCGGGCGGGGATGTAGAGTTTGAGCCACTCCTTGTGGTCGTTTACATAGAGCGGGTCGTAGTTGGTGAAGTGTGTCATGGTGTCGTCGGCCAGTCCGTTGCCGCCGAAGTCCTTCGAGTCGGTGTTGAGCACCACGTCGTATGAGCCGGTGGGCACCAGGAATCCGTAGTCGGTGTACGAGCGTGTGGGACTGAAGTTGAACACGAATACGAGGTCGCCCCTCATGAAGGCGAGCACCTGGTCGCCATCGTTGTGCCAGATTTCCTGCACCGGTGTCTTCTGGAAGTTCTTCTCCATCTTGATCACCTTGAGCATCTGCTTGTCGAAGTCGCCCAGCCAGTGGTAGCACAGTTCGTGGTTGTCGACGAGGTTCCACTGACGGCGTGCATACTTGTAGCTCCATCCGTTGCCCTCGCGTGGGAAGTCGATCCACTCGGGATGGCCGAACTCATTGCCCATGAAGTTGAGGTAGCCGCCGTTGATGGCAGCGGCTGTCACCAGACGTATCATCTTGTGCAGCGCGATGCCACGATTGGCCATATCGTTCTCGTCGCCCTTCTTGAAGTGCCAGTACATGTCGGCGTCGATGAGTCTGAACACGATGGTCTTATCGCCCACCAGGGCCTGGTCGTGACTCTCGCAGTAGCTGATGGTCTTCTCGTCGGGTCGGCGGTTTTTCACCTCCCAGAATATCGACGATGGTTTCCAGTTCTCGTCGCTCAGTTCCTTGATGGTCTTGATCCAGTAGTCGGGTATGTTCATGGCCATGCGGTAGTCGAATCCGTAGCCGCCGTCCTCGAATTTCGCAGCCAGTCCGGGCATGCCGCTCACCTCCTCGGCGATGGTCACGGCATTGGGGTTCACCTCGTGGATGAGCAGGTTGGCCAGCGTCAGGTAGCAGATGGCGTTGTCGTCCTCATGTCCGTTGAAGTAGTCGCCGTAGTTGCAGAAAGCCTCTCCCAGTCCGTGGCTGTAGTAGAGCATCGAGGTGACGCCGTCGAAGCGGAATCCGTCGAAGTGGTATTCCTCGAGCCAGTACTTGCAGTTGGAGAGCAGGAAGTGTATCACGTCGTCCTTGCCGTAGTCGAAGCAGAGCGAGTCCCAGGCGGGGTGCTCATGCTTCTCGCCGGGGTAGAAGAACTGGTTGGGGTCGCCGGCCAGGTTGCCGAGTCCCTCCACCTCGTTCTTCACGGCGTGCGAGTGCACGATGTCCATGATCACGGCGATGCCGTTCTGGTGTGCGGTGTCGATGAGTTCCTTCAGTTCCTCGGGCGTGCCGAAGCGGCTCGACGCTGCGAAGAACGAGCTCACGTGGTAGCCGAACGAGCCATAGTAGGGATGCTCCTGGATGGCCATGATTTGGATGCAGTTGTATCCGTCGGCGATGACGCGCGGCAGCACGTTGTCCTTGAACTCGGTATACGAGCCCACCTTCTCGGCGTCTTGCGCCATGCCGATGTGGCACTCGTAGATGAGCAGCGGGTTCACGTCGGGCTTGAATTTCTTCTTTTTCCACACGTAGGGCTCTGCCGGGCACCACACCTGTGCCGAGAAGATCTTGGTGACATCGTCTTGCACCACGCGCTGTGCCCATGCCGGTATGCGCTCTCCCTCTCCGCCGTTCCAGTGCACGTGCATCTTGTAGAGGTCGCCATGCTTCATGGCCCTGGCGCCCAGTTTCAGTTCCCAGTTGTCGGTGCCTTTCACGCGCTTGGCGCGGTATTTCTCGGTCTCCTGCCAGTCGTTGAAGTCGCCCACCAGGTAGATGTCGGTGGCATTGGGTGCCCACTCGCGGAACACCCATCCACGTGGGGTGCGGTGCAGTCCGTAGTAGTCGTAGCCCGAGGCAAAGTCGGTGAGGGTGGTCTTTCCATTGCGGGTGAGTTGGTTGAGTTTCCACAACGCATGGTCGTGGCGGCCTTTGATGGCGTCCTCATAGGGTTCCAGATATGGGTCTTGCGCCACGAGTCCGATGTGCTTCGGCACTCTCCTGCGAGTTGCTGCTTTCTTCACCACCTTGGTCTCCTCGGTGGCTTTTGGGGTTTTCTTCTCTGCCATATATGTTGTCGGTAGTTGGGTTTCTTTTTGTTGATTTGCGAAGGGTTATTTCACGGCCACTTTGAAGATGGCCTTCTTGAGCTCAGGTTCTGAAGTGATGCAGGGAGCGTGCCCGTCTTGTGGGTAGAACACCACAAACATGCCTTTCCGGCAGGTGACGTGGCACAGCGATTTCACACCCGGGAATTTGGTGATGTCTTTCTCGGCGTTGTACTCCAGTGGGGGCAGCTCGCAGGCTGGCAGGTATCCGTAGGTCTCCTCTCCCGAGATGGGAATCTGGATGTCGATCATCTTCTCGTGTGTCTCGAGCACGGCCTCCTCGGCGGTCTTGCCTTTGGCCACCTGCACGTTCACGAACACCTCGTCGCCCTGTATCATGTGTTTTCCAGCCTCGAGTTTCTCGAGGTCATTGTCACGCACGAAGTCGACCACTACCTTGAAGAGCGGGTTGAGGTCGACGATTTTGCCTAAATTGTCTAATGTGTCTAGAATCATAAGTATTGCTTTAAGTTGGATGAATCTCAGTCGGTGTATCTTATACCGTCGGCATAATGTCCGCGGGCTGTCACCTGCCCGCTCTTGTTCTTCTCCACGAAGTTGCCGTCGCGCTCCCCGTTCTTGTACGAGCCCTCGAAGCGCTTGCCGTCGCGTGTCTCCTCTATGGCCTCGCCATGTCGCACGCCACGGTGATACTGTCCGCGGAACCTTGCCCCGTCGTGGTAGCGGATGATGACCAGTCCTTCGAAGTTGCCGTCGCGGAACTGTCCCTCATACACGTCGCCGTTCTTCTTGGTCAGCTTGCCGTTGCCGTTCTGCTTGTCCTTGGCCCACTGCCCCACATACACGTCGCCGTTTCTCCACTTGAAGGTTCCCGCGCCCGACTTCTCGCCGTTGAGGAACCGTCCTTGGTAGCCGTCGCCGTTCTTGTAGGTCACGGTGCCATATCCCGTGCGCTCGTTGTTCACGTAGTCGCCCTCGTAGACGTCGCCGTTGGCAAACTCATACCGTCCTTTTCCGTTGGGCAGGTCGTGCTCCCACTGTCCGATATACTTGTCGCCCTCGGCATAGCTGTTGGTGCCCTTCCCCGAGCGCTCGTTGTTGAGCCAGTTGCCCGAGTAGTAGGCATCGCCCCAGTGGAACACGCCGTAGCCGTTTTTCTCGTCGTTCTTCCAGTTGCCGTCGTAGTACTGTCCGGTGCAGAAGGTATATTTTCCCCTTCCGCTCCGCTCTCCGGCATACCAGAAACCGTCGTACACGTCGCCGTTGTAGTAGTACATCACGCCCTTTCCGTGCGGGATGTCACGATACCAGCTGCCCACGTACTTGTTGTTGTTCATATAATAGAACGTACCCTTCCCATGACGTTGGTCCTGGAAATAGTCGCCCTCATATTTCTCTCCATCAGCAAAGGTATACACTCCATGCCCTTGGCGTTTTCCTTTCACGTATTCGCCCTTGTAGACATCACCGTTGTCGTAGGTGGTGGTGCCCTTGCCGTGAGGTTTTCCTCCCATTAGTTCTCCTTGGTAATGGCCATGGTCCTTGGTGGTGTAGGTGCCGAGCGTGATTTTCTGTGCATTTACGCCAAGCGAGGCCACCATCATGGCCATCATCAATATTTGCAAGCGAATTCTCATTGTTTTCTTCGGATTATCGCCCAAAATTACAAAAAAAGTGGCAAACGTGAAAAACTTTTGCGATTTTTTAATATAATATGTACTGAATCATCCTCCAAAGACACATTGCAGCCTACTCGGTCACTTCTCTCACATCGCTGTCGCCGGGCGTGAAGAGCAGTCCCTTGCACTGCTGGGCGCCGGCCTTGTAGGGGCGCAGCTCCACCTTCTTCCAGTCGATCTTGTCGGTCGACTGTGCCACGGGAACATGCGGGATGAGCGAGCCGTCGCGCACCAGGATCACGCAGGGTATCTCGCCCGCCTTGATGATGCGGTAGCCGCCCTCATACACCTCTCCGCTCTGGTAGTCTATCCATCGGCCGGCGGGCAGATAGCACACCCGCTCGGTGCCACTCTCCATAAGTGGTGCCACGAGCATCTGTGAGCCAAACATATACTCATCCTCCACGAGCCATGCTCCCGGGTCTTGGGGGAACTCCACGAAGAGGGCGCGCACCATGGGCAGACCGCGGTTCGAGCAGTCCTTGGCCTGGGCATAGACATAAGGCATGAGGGCATATTTCATCTCAGCGCACTTGCGGAAGGCGTCGGTGAACGAGTCGCTGATGAGCCATGGCTCGGTGGGAGGAGCGCCGTGTGCACGGGTGTGCGACGAGAGGAAGCCGAAGGGCAGCCACCGGCGGTAGATGTCCTCGGGCGATGCCGTGACGAATCCGCCCATGTCGTGGCTCCAGAACGAGAAGCCGCTGAGTCCGAAGCTCAGGCCGCCTCGCAGGTCGCCCAGCATGCCGATATTGTTGGTGGCGGCGTCGCCACCCCAGTGCAGCGGATAGCGTTGCGAACCGGCCCATGCGCTGCGAGCCCATATCACGCCCTCGCCCGAGTTGTCCTTCACGGCGTTCCACAGGGCCATGTTGTAGCGCAGGGGATAGAGGTTGTGCTCATAGAATCCTGTGCGGCCGCTGGCATAGAGTCCGTTGAAGGGTGCCGCCTCGCCGAAGTCGCACTTGATGGCCCCCACCCCTTGGCGGATGAGTGCGCCGATCTTGTCCTGGTACCATTTCACCGTCTTGGGGTTCGAGAGGTCGAGCACGGCATCCTCGTAGGGCATGCCGCCCATACCGTTCTTCACGTGCATGCCACCGTCTACCAACTCCTTGAAATAGCGGTTCTTGGGTGTGAAATATGGCAGTTGCCACAGGCAGGTGTGGAACCCGTCTTTCTTCATCTGCTTGAGCATGCCCACGGGGTCGGGGAACCGGTCTTTGGCAAACTCGTAGTCGCACTGCCAGTCTACGCCAAACCATCCTGTATCGAAGTGAATCACGTCGGATGGGATGCGGTGGGCACGCAGTTGCCGGGCTATCTCAAGTCCCTCTTTCTGAGAGAAATAGGTGATTCGGCTCATCCAGGTGCCGAAGGTCCAGAGGGGCAGCATCGGACTCTTTCCCGTGACGTTGGTATAGGCGTCGAGAATGTCCTTCGGCTCGCCGAAGAACACGAAGAAGTCCACGGCCTCGTCGCCCATGAAGAGGCGTTGTGCGCCGATATACGAGGCACCGAAGTCGCAGGTCACGGGTGCGCTGGTGTGCATGAAGAGTCCGTAGCCCCTGTTGCTGAAGTAGAAGGGCACGGGCTTGTACATGCCGTCGGTCTCCGGTCCCTGGGGGTCGGTCACGTAGAGGTGCACCTTCTGGCCCACTTTGTTGAGCGAGGTGAACGACTCTCCGCAGCCGAAGATCCGCTCTCCTGGCGAGAGGAAGAACACGGGGTTCACGCTGCGCGAGTTATCAGCGCCGCGCTTGATGAAGCAGAACGGCAACAGTTTCACCTGAGTGGAGTCGTTGTCGATGATGGCGCGTGTCTGGGTGAGGATTTTCCCTTTGCTGTCGCGCAGCACGATGCGCCAGGGGTAGCGCTGTATCTCGATGCATCCCTTGGCACTCTTGTAGCACACCGAGTTGCCGCGCCGCTCCATGGTCCAGCCTTGTGCGGCGGGCCGGGTGTCGGCACTCTTCCACCTGGCCTTGAACTCATCGGAGAGCATCGGGTCGGCATCGGTGTCATCGGCGGGCTCGATGGGTGTGGTGAGCATGCGGATGCGCACCGTGCGGTCGTCCACGAACTGCAACTGGAAGTTGAAGTCGGGGTCGTTGTCATACTGCGTGTCGGGGAAGTCGAGCATCTGCATCCTCACGGGCCAGTAGCCGTTGAGGTTGAAGGCCTGTCGTGGCGACAGGCGGTAGCGTTTCCAGTTCACCTTTCCCGATGCGGTGGCATCATCAAACTGTGCGAGGCTGTCGGCCAGGAAATAGGTGTTGGCCAGGTCGCTGAAGTCGGTCGACATGTCCTTGGCATTGTTCTGCAGGTATTCCACGCCCGCATTGGTCTGCAACTGTGCCCTTGCCCCCACAGCGAGGCAGGCGAGCATCATCATAACGATTGTCTTCTTCATCGTATTGGTTTTGATTTGTTGAGTATTCGTATTTTGCACTGCAAAAATAATCAATTAATTTCTTATAGGTGGGAATCGGGCGAAAAAATGTGATGCCGAGGCTGTACAAAATTGCTGACAGCAGATTACAAAAAGATTTTCTCCCGACATTTCTTGAAACAAGTTTTTTTTTGTTATATTTGCAATGCGAAAAGGATATAATTGGTCGCTGCGCTCATAATCCAAAAAAATCTGTTTAAAATCATACTAAACATGAAAGATTTTCTTGTAGATTATGAAAGATTATAAGCGAAGCGACTATTAAAAAGAAATGAGGAACATAATAAAACGAGGAATTTATAAGTGGTCGCTGCGCTCAAAATCTAAAAAAATCTGATTAAAAATCATACTAAACATGAAAGATAATCTTGACAATCATGACGGATATTGTTCTAAGCGACCCGAATAAAGATAGTGAATATGGACTTGTTACAAGAGTACAACAAAAAATACCATTTCTTCCGTGAAATCACGGGCATCGCTATGAAGGTATACAACAAGTACCGTCCTGGACTTCTCGAGTCTGCATATGAAGCAGCTCTCAAATATCTTCTTGAGCAGAATGGATATACTGTAGAACGACAGAAAAATCTGCCTATCTATTGGGAAGAAGTACAACTCGACCAAACTTATCGAATGGACCTCGTTATTAATGGCAACATAATAATTGAATTAAAAGCAGTAAATTTCGTGGACAAAAACCACCGACGCCAACTTTGGAACTATATGCATTTAACACACGTCCAATATGGAATGTTGATAAACTATGGCCCTGACCGTTTATATTCTGAGTGGTTTGAACGCGATCCTGTGAGTGATGAGATAGTAAAAGTGCGATTAATAAAATAATGGTCGCTACGCTCAAAATCAAGAAAAAATCCGATTAAAAATCATACAAAACATAAAAGATTGTCTTATAGATTTTGAAAGATTTTGAGCGAAGCGACCCTAAAAAAGAAATGAGGAATATGATAAAACGAGGAATAAAATAATGGTCGCTACGCTCAAAATCAAGAAAAAATCCGATTAAAAATCATACAAAGCATAAAAGATTGTCTTATAGATTTTGAAAGATTTTGAGCGAAGCGACCCTAAAAAAGAAATGAGGAATATGATAAAACGAGGAATATAATAATTGGTCGCTGCGACCAAAGACTTCAAGAGGATGTTGGAGTCGCATTGGAAAGAATAGAAATATGTGTGAAACTGTGAAATCCGAATAACCAATATCTGGAAAATGAATGAGAGACTGGGATATCGCAATATCATGGTGGGGATAGGCGCGGCGCTGCACTTCCTAGTCGACTGCCTGTGCCTGTGCACCCTCTACCTCATGTCGCCCCTCGTCGAGACGGGCTACGTGGTAGGCTTGTTCATCGTCTACAACGTCCTGGCCTTCGTCACCCAGATCATCACGGGCCACCTGGCCGACATCAGCCGCCAGAAACACTGGATGCTGATTATATCACTGCTACTGCTCATCCTTGGCGTCGCCACGATGGCAGTGGGCGTGAACACCCTTCCCCACCCCTCAGCCACGGCCATGCTGCCCACCGCCATCCTGCTCGGACTGGGCAACTCGTTCTTCCACACCTGGGGCGGCAAACAGGTGGCCATGAAGACACACAACGGCATCCGCTCGCTCGGCATATTCGTCTCCACCGGAGCCTTCGGCCTGTCGATAGGCTTCGTGTTCCACAGTTGGCCGCTGCTCTATGCCATCCTGCTGCTGATGTGCCTCCTGGCGGCACTCTATATGAGATGTGATTTCAAGGGCGATATCCAGTCATCGCCTTCGGCGTCCACCCCGGGAGCTCCCTCGAAAGAGAGACGTTGGGCCCATTGGGCCATAGGCGTGGCCATCGTCGTACTGATGCTGCTGGTGATGATGCGCTCCTGGGTGGGCGAGAGTTTCACGCAAGCCATCACGAAGAGCGATGTAGTGGTGCTGGCCATCGGAGCCATCGCCATGCTCGGAAAGATGAGCGGTGGATGGATAGCCCGCGGCATGGGCATCGTGAGGTCGATGGTCGTGGTGCTCACTGTGGTGCTGATATGCCTGCTCTGCCGCGACAGCCACCTGGCCATCGCCCTGCTGGGCCTCTTTGCCGTGAACTGCACCATGCCAGTGACGCTCTACCTGGCCAACGTGGTGCTGAAGGGCCGCGAGGGCTTGGCCTTCGGCCTCCTAGCCGCCGCCCTAATCCCCGGCTTCCTGATAGCCATTCTGTAGAAGCAGAAAGGAGTTCAGGAGTTCAGAAGTTCAGGAGTTCAGACATTACCACGGCTAACTGCCATTGAGCTCAGAGAGGTGAATTACGGGCTAGCAGAAAGGAGTTCAGGAGTTCTGGAGTTCAGACATTACCACGGCTAACTGCCATTGAGCTCAGCGAGGTGAATTACGAACTATTACATACTCTCCTGAGTTACAAAAAAGAGCGAATGGGAACAATAATAAATAAAGACCGGATATAACATCAATAAAAAAACAATATATGACTTCTAATTAAAAACCAAATATGACCTCATTAAATAAAAACCAACTATGAATACAGACGATCTTCTCATTGCCCTTGTGTTCACCATCATCATCGAGTATATCGTGCTGAGGTGTCTGGGTGAGCGTCGACAAAAAATATTGCTGTCGTCGGTGGTGATCAACCTCCTCACCAACGTGCCCCTGAATTTCTATATCGACTTCGCGGGATACGACTGGCCGCATATCCTCTTAGGCGAGGCTGTGGTCATCATCATCGAGGCTCTATGGTACTGGCTCTTCACACGCGACCTCCATCAATCGGCGGTATATAGCTTCCTGTGCAATGCCATCAGCTTCCTAATAGGCCTGCTAGCCACCCTCCTCCTGGAATGGGCATAGAAAAGACGAGGAAAAACTAGCGATAGGAGCGATAGAAAGGATCAGATAATCTAGAAAAGTCCACAAGGCCCATAAAGCCCATAAAGCCCATAAAGCCCCCCCCAAAAAAACAAAAAACACATGTCACAACCTACCCAGAACCCACGCACACCGCTCACGGTGTTCAAGGCGAGTGCCGGAAGCGGCAAAACCTTCACCCTCGCCGTGGAATATATCAAACTGCTGATCGAGAACCCGCTCTACTTTCGGCATATCCTCGCCGTGACCTTCACCAACAAGGCCACGGAAGAGATGAAGATGAGAATCCTGAGCCAACTCAATGGGCTGGCCCACGGCTATGAAGACTCCAACGACTATCTGGAGAAGATCTCCAAAGAGCTGGGCGTCGACGAGCGGCTCGTGCACAGCCGGGCCCAACAGGCGCTCACGAGCATCATCCACAACTACTCCTCGTTCCGCGTCGAGACCATCGACAAGTTCTTCCAGCGTGTGCTCCGCAACCTGGCCCGCGAGCTCGACCTCTCAGCCAACCTGCGCATCGAACTCAACGACAGGCAGGTGGAGCAGTTGGCCGTCGACACGATGATTGAGTCGCTCGACCAGCAGAATCCCATGTTGCAATGGGTGATGAGCTACATCCTCGAGAACATCGGCAACGACAAGGGGTGGAACATCATCAAGAAGGTGAAGCGCTTCGGCGAGAACATTTTCAAGGACACCTACAAGGTGAAGCGCAAAGCCCTGGAGAAGTTCATGTCCGACCCCAAAGACTTCGACAACGTGCGCAATGAGCTGCGCCAGACGCGTGCCAAGTGCCTGAGCGTGATGAAAAACCATGCCGACCAGTTCTTCACCGCCATCGAGGGCTACGACGGCAGCAACTTCGCTCACAACACCTCCGGCATCTACGGCTTCTTCTGCAATCTGCGGCAGGGCAAGCTCGACCCCTCGATGGTGGGCAAGCGGGTGCTCTCGTGCCTCAACTCGCCCGAGTCGTGGGTGACGAAGACCTCGCCCACCCGCGAGGACATCATCGGCCTGGCCGAGCGAAAACTGATAGGCATCCTCGGCGCCACCATCAACGACCTCAACGTCTATGCCCGCATCTACAAGTCGGTGAGCACCACCGAGGAGAACCTCAACCAACTGCGCCTCCTGGGCAATATCGAGGCCACGATGCGCACGCTCAACAGCGAGTCGAGCCGCTTCCTGCTGAGCGACACGCAGGCCATCCTCAAGGGGATGATCAACGGCAGCGACAGTCCGTTCATCTTCGAGAAGATCGGCGCCCCACTCCAAAGCATCATGATCGACGAGTTCCAGGACACGGGTGCCCTGCAGTGGCACAATTTCAAGGTGCTGCTCGACGACTGCATGAGCAAGAGCAAAGGCAACCTGATTGTGGGCGACGTGAAGCAGAGCATCTACCGCTGGCGCGATGGCGACTGGCGGTTGCTCAACAACATCACCGGCGAGTTCGCCAACGACAAGTCGATGGTCACCGTCCAGCCCCTCGACACCAACTACCGCTCCTCGCGCCGGGTGATCGAGTTCAACAACGAGTTCTTCACCCTTGCCACCAAGGCCGAGAGCGACCGCCTGCTTGAGATGGTGGGCGGCGAGGCACACGACCTGTCCACCGCCTACTCCGATGTCGTGCAGTTTGTGCCCGAATGGCGCCCCTCAACAGGCTATGTGCGCATCGAGATGATGGAGAAAGAGACCTACGAGAGCACCATCATGGAGCACCTGGCCGACACCATTCACCAGCTCCTCGACAACGGCATCCCCCAAAGCAAGATTGCCATCCTCTCGCGCTACAACAGAGATATAGAGAATACCGCCAACTACTTCCAGTTGAACGACCCCGACGTGCACATCGTGTCCGACGAGGCCTTCCGTCTCGACTCATCGCTCGCCGTGCGCATCATCATCAATGCCATGCGGCTGCTCGTCAACGTCAGTGACGGCCTCTGCGCCGCCACCCTGGCCAAGACCTACCAGGATGCCATCCTTGGCACCCCCGATGCCGACTACCTCTTCCTATCCTCCGCCAGTTCAATTCCCCCTCCCAAAGAAAAGGCCGCTGACAGCGGTGCCGTTCTCGGCGCTGATAATAACATCAACAGCGGTGCAGTTCTCGGCGCAGATAATAACACCGACCAGTCCCCCACCCTGCTCCCCTTCGCCGAACTGCTGCCCGAGGGGTTCCAGACGCCTGCCGACCTGGCCCGGCTCCGTGGCCTTCCCCTCACCGACATGGCCGAGGCCATCTACTCGCTCTTCGGCCTCGAGCAGGTGAAGGGACAGAGCGCCTACATCTGCGCCTTCTACGACAAGTTGGCCGAGTTTCTGAAAGACAACCCCTCCGACATCGACCGCTTCCTCACTGCATGGGACGACAACCTCTTCAAGGAGAAAATCCATGGCGACCAGGTCGACGGTGTGCGCATGGTGAGCATCCACAAGAGCAAGGGTTTGGAATACGACAACGTGATCATCCCCTTCTGCAGTTGGGAGATGGAGAAGACGGGCTATGTGGTGTGGTGCGAGACCGACGAGAAGCCCTTCGACATGCTGCCCATCCTGCCCATCAACTACTCCAAAAGCAAGATGGTGGGCACGGTCTACGAGAAAGACTACAACCACGAGCACCTGCAAAACAGCGTCGACAACCTGAACATGCTCTATGTGGCATTCACCCGTGCCAAGAAGCGCCTCTTCGTGATGGGCAAGATGAAGGAGGAGAAGAAAGCCAGCACCTCCACCACCCCTTCGGTGCGCACCGAACTGGTGTGCGACGTATTGCCCCAGCTGGTCGAGAAGTTACCCGGCAGCAAACTGGAGAAGGACGACCAAGGCGGCCAGATCTTCGAGTATGGCGACTGTTTCGAGGCCGAGGAGAAGAAGGAAAGCAAGAAGAGCGACAACGTGTTCCTGCAGCCCGAGGAGGGCAAGTCGTTTGCCATCAGGTCGTACCCCTCGCGGGCGAAGTTCCGCCAGAGCAACAGCAGCCGCGAGTTCACCACCACCGAGGAGGCCGCCCTGCTGCGCACCGAGTACATCAACAGGGGCAGTCTGCTGCACACCATCTTCTCGCGTCTGCGCGACATCAACGATATCGAGCGCGTGCTTCAGCAGCTCACCCACGAGGGAGTCCTCTACGACGAGATTCCCGAGGCCGAGCTGCGCCCCATGTTGCAACGCGTGCTCTCCAACCCGAAGGTCAAAGTCTGGTTCTCTCCCCGCTGGCAGTTGCACAACGAGTGCACCATCCTCTACAAGGACCCTGCCACCGGCATCGTGAAGGAGTGCCGCCCCGACCGCGTGATGACCAACGGCACCAAGACCATCGTCGTAGACTACAAGTTTGGCAACCAGAACCCCGAGCACCAAAAGCAGGTGCGCGCCTACATGCAGCATCTATCAGCCATGGGCCACCCACAAGTGGAAGGCTACCTATGGTATGTATCAAGAAACAAAGTAGTGAGAGTAGAAAAACAGCAATAATACAACCATCATGCAACATCAACCATTTTTGAGATATGTGGCCGAGGACCTCTTGGCGAAATATGGCAACGATTTGTCGGGAGTCACCGTCGTGTTCCCCAACAAGCGGGCGTCGCTCTTCCTCAACGAGCACCTTGCCTCGCTCACCGACAAGCCCATCTGGAGCCCACGCTACACCACTATCAGCGAGATGATGCAACAACACTCGCCCCTCTCCGTGGCCGATGACATCAAACTCATCTGCGACCTGCACAAGAGCTTCAACCACTGCACCGGCGACAGCGAACCCCTCGACAAGTTCTGGGGCTGGGGCACCGTGCTGCTGGCCGATTTCGACGATATCGACAAGTGTCTGGCCGATGCCGGCGCCGTGTTCGACAACCTCCGCGACCTCCACTCCTTCGACACCGTGAGCTACCTCTCCGAGGAGCAGAAAGCGGTGCTGAAACGGTTCTTCTCCACCTTCGACGAGAACCACGAGAGCCGGCTCCGCGAGAAATTCCTCAAGTTATGGAGCCATTTCGGCGACGTATATGCTGACTTCAACGAGCGGCTGCGGCAGCAGCAGTTGGCCTACGAGGGTGCCCTCCTCCGCAGCGTGGTCTGCGACGATAGCATCGACTTCGGCCCCGGTCCCTACCTCCTGGTGGGTTTCAACGCCCTGCTCCCGGTGGAGCAGAAGCTGTTCCGCCGGCTGAAGCGCGAGAGCGACGCCCACTTCTACTGGGACTACGACAACTACTATCTGGGCAACGACAATCACCCCAACGAGGCCGGAACGTTCGTCAGCAAGGCCATCATCGAGTTCGGCAACGAACTCGACATCCACGACGATGCCATCTACGCCAACCTCACTACCCCGAAGCGCATCACCTATATCGGTGCCCCCACCGGCAATGTGCAGGCCCGCTACGTGGGCGAGTGGCTCAGTGAGTCGTCGCGTGTGGAGGCCGGCAACAAGAGTGCCATCGTGATGTGCGACGAGACCCTCCTGCCCACCATCGTCCACAGCATCACCCCCGAGGTGACCGACCTGAACATCACCACGGGCTTCCCCCTCACCCACACCGCCGCGGCCTCGCTCGTCAGCCTTCTCCTCGAGCTCCGCCTCTTCGGCACGCGCGGCAAGCGCTACCGCCAGAAGTTCGTCAACGCTGTGCTCCGCCATCCCTATGCCGTGATGCTCTCGCCCCTGGCTTCCACGCTGTGCGCCGAACTCGTCGACCGCCACCGCTTCTACCCCAGCCGCGACGAACTGTCGCTCGACGAGGGTCTCACCCTCCTCTTCAGCGACCTCACCAAGAGCACCGATGGCAAGACCTACAACGAGATAGAGGTGCTCAGCCAGTGGCTCCTCTCGCTGCTCCGCCACATCGCCATCGAGGCCCAGGCGCAGAAGCCCGACGACCCCCTCACCCATGAGTCCATCTTCCGCACCTACACCTTGCTCAACCGCCTTCACGGTCTAGTGGCCTCGGGCGACCTCGCCACCGATGTCATCACCTTCTGCCGCCTCATCCGCCAGGTGATGAGCCAGACACGTGTGCCCTATCATGGCGAGCCGGCTGTGGGCCTGCAGGTGATGGGCGTGCTCGAGACGCGCAACCTCGACTTCGACCACCTGCTGCTCCTCTCGTGCAACGAGGGCAACATGCCGCAGGGCACCGACAGCACGTCGTTCATCCCGCAGGCCATCCGCATGGCCTACGGCCTGTCGACCATCGACCACACCGTGAGCCTCTACGCCTACTATTTCTATCGCATGCTGCAGCGCGCCACCGATGTCACCATCATGTATGTGAACGCCGCCGACAACAAGGGCACGGGCGAGATGAGCCGCTTCATGGTGCAGCTGCTGGTGGAGGGCGGCATGGACATCGCGCGCCAGTCGATTCACTCCGAGCAGGAACCCATACGCCACGAGAAGGTGGCTATCGAGAAGACTCCCGAGGTGCTCAATCGCCTGCGCCGCATCGAATACCTCTCTCCCACCGCCATCAACCGCTACAACCGCTGTCCGCTGGAGTTCTACTACTATGCGATAGCCAACATCAAGGAGCCCGACGACGTGAGCGACGAGATCGACAACCGCATCTTCGGCACCATCTTCCACGACGCCTCGCAGTTTGTCTACGACGGCATCACCGGGGCCGACAAGGAGGAGCGCGACGAGCAGCACCCCTTCCGTCTGCCCGGCCACGAGATATCGAAGAGTCAGATCGACCATGTGCTGAAAGAGAAGGTGCCCATAGAGCGCGCCGTAGACAAGGCGTTCCACGACGACTTCTTCAAGACCGGCAAGGGCGAGCAACCCGAGTACAACGGTCTGCAGACCATCCACCGCAATGTGATCGTGCATTACATCGAGCAGTTGCTGCGCATCGACAGCCGTCTGGCGCCCTTCACCATCCGCGGTCTGGAGGGCAAGGTCACCACCACCATCCCCGTGACCACGAGCGAGGGCAAGTTCACCGTGCGTGTGGGTGGCCGCATTGACCGGCTCGACGAGGTGACCGACAGCGACGGTGTGCGCTGCATCCGCGTGATCGACTACAAGACGGGCACCAAGGACCTGAAAAACTTCGAGAGCATCGACGACGTGTTCTCGCGCGCGAAGATTCACAACCATGCCGACTATTTTCTCCAGGCCATGCTCTACTCCTGGATTGTGAGCGAGTCGGCGGAGGTGAATCCGCATCAGTTGCCCGTGAGTCCGGCCCTGCTCTTCATCCAGCATGCCATCAAAGACGACTATTCGCCGGTGCTGAAGCTCAACAAGGCCCCCATCACCGACATGCGGGAGTGGAACGCGGCCTTTGTAGAGCGCCTGAGTGCCCTGATAGGCGAGATCTACGAGCCCACCAAGCCCTTCGAGCCCACCGACGACCCGCAGTTCTGCAAACTCTGTCCCTACAAGGAATTGTGCGGAAGGGTGAAAAAGGATTGAGATTGGAGAATTTCACTTCGGGGGACTGGCTTCGGTTTTTTGGTCGCTGCGCTCAAAATCTTGCAAAATCTATAAGAAAATCTTTCATGATTTGTGTGATTTTTAATCAGATTTTTTTCCAGATTTTGAGCGTAGCGACCCTATTCACGAGAAAGCCGACTGCTCACATGAAAATAAAAAAAGCTGCGCTTTGGAAAAAAGGAACATGAAACGCCGACGCTTAGAAAAAGGCTGCGAGGGCAGCCTGGGAAAAAAGGAAGAAAAAAGGTTTGAGATTGGAGGTTGGAGATTTTCAATTCGGGGGACCGGCTTCGGTTTTATGGTCGCTGCGCTCAAAATCTTGCAAAATCTATAAGAAAATCTTTCATGATTTGTGTGATTTTTAATCAGTTTTTTTTTCAGATTTTGAGCGCAGCGACCCTATTCACGAGAAAGCCGACTCACATGAAAATAAAAAACGCTACGCTTGGAAAAAGGAACATGAAACGCTGACACTTGGAAAAAGGCTGCGAGGGCAGCCTGGGAAAAAGGAGGAAAAAGAAAATCTCCAATCTCCAACCTCCAATCTCAAACCTAAATTGATTTTGAGCGTAGCGACCATACCCAGAAGCATCAGAACCCTACCGTTCTCTCCGGTGCAGAGAAAGAGCAGAAGCGGGCGGTGGCGTTGGTGATGTAGAGCACCGCCATGTTGTCGTCGTCCGCCTTGTACATCGACTTCAGACTCTCGTTGCGGTTCAGGAACTCCTCTTTCACGGCCAGGGTCTCATCGTTCACCAGAGTTCCGCTCAGTCGCATCCACTCGCTCCCCGACTTCTTCAGGGCGCAGATCTCAAACTTGCCGTTCTTGGCCATCTGCTTGTAAACGTCCTTCACTTTGCCCGTCATGATGTAAAGACGGCCATCAATAATCTCCGATACACCGAAGGCACGTACGCGGGGTTGGTCGCCGTCTACGGTGGCGATAAAGAATACTCCGCACTCCTTCAGATAAGCTTGTACTTCTTCCATATTTGCTTGTTTTGTTTGTGGGTCAATTGTGTCGGCAGCCACGGTCTGTGCCACCGACTCCTTTTCGTTCTCTACGGCCTGAGAAGGCTTGTTCTGTGTGCAGGCAGCCATGGTGAACAGCACTGCCATTGCCAAAATCATCTTTTTCATCTTTTTTAGGTATTTGAATAATTGAAGATTCCCATACGTTTTATTTCCTGTATTTCTTCACCATGGCCGGCAGCGTCGCACCATGGTGGCCCTCCTCGCTGGCAAAGCGTTCCATCTCGTCGGCAGCCTCATTCATGCCAATACATCATCACGCCTGCTGCTTCAGCCTTAGCGGCTCCATCGCACAGTTTCTCAAAATCAGTTCCTTTGGTAATTCCGTAAATCATAGGTATTGTTGCTGTCCGATAAAAATCGGAATTGATTAATATTCGTTTTGAAATGCCTTTAAACGGGCAATTTTTGTCCTATTTTTTAAAAGTAACCCCCATCTGTGTGTCAAAGAGGTCTAGTTGTCGGTATTTTTGACTTGCCAACCACCTTGCTCTTTGCTGTAGCAAGTTCCTACAGCAGCAACAGGCTGTAGTCTTAATCAAAATGATGCAACATGGCAGTCAGATCGACCTGCTTTCCAAGTTGTGAGCAAAGTTTGTCGTATTCCTTGTCGGTGATATCCTTGCCGTCCTTTGACTTGTTGTTTTCAATCAACTCGCCCTCCAAGTCGTATTGGTCGATGGATCTGAAGTTGACCACAGCCTTGCTGTTTTTCACAATGGTAAAGTCTGACATCATACAGCCTGTGCCGCAACCACCCTGCACTCCTACACCATTCTCGTAGAAATAGATCTCTGTCGCTCCGGAGGAGGACGCGAGCACAGAGGGTTGGCCGCCGGCAATGGAGAACAGCATTTTATAGTAATGATCCTTGTCCTGGATGAACACCTCGGGCGCACCATCGCGGTCGACGTCCAGCAGGCCGTATGCGTTGAAAGAGACCTCATCCTTTTCGAGATCTTGCTTCTCTGCCGCAAGTTCCTTCATCTTCGGCAGATATTTGTTGATGTCAAAATTCTTGTTGAACTTCCCGTCGTCGACATAGGCACGCATATTCATGAGGATATCGTAGTCGTCGTCATTCACAAAGAAAATGTTGGCGACACGCCATTGTCCGTCCTCCACCCGCATCAGCCAGCGGATGGGAATGCCCTTGGTGGTGACGGCGTCCTTAACGAGGAATTTGACTTCGGCCGTTCCTTTTTCTTGCAGTTTGACCTGAATGTCGTTGGCACTGACATACCCCTCGTAGCAGTCGTAAGTCCAGGGATCCAGCGGTCCTTCCTCACCGAAGTCGAAGAAGCCGCCGCACTCACACTCACGGTCGATGGCCGCCACTTCCTGGCGTATCTCCCACCATTCTTTACTACCGAAGCGCTCGTCTACAGAGGGCATCTCCTCTTTGGTGTCCTCACTCATCTTATTCCAGTAGTCATAGACGGCATTCACTTGTTTGACCACAGCCTCCACGTTATTCAGCGAGTCGGGCACTTCGTTCGTTACGGTAGATGCGACATCTGGCGTGGCATTGCTGGTCTTGCTGCCATAGGATGTTGCCGCCACAAAGGCAAAAAGCAGAAATATTATCTTTTTCATTTTATTTTAGGTATTCGTTATTATATTTACCAATCTTCCGTTTCCGGGTCATTATCATCAAACTCAATATCGAATTTTATATACCGTTGAGGATAACCACATTCACTATACTTCACACTACATCCTTTGAGATTCTTGTTAATCTCCTTCACATACTTAGCTTTGCCAACAGCATTGAAGTCCTCGATTAGATTTGCGCTAACATCAACAATCACGTTCCCAAAACAAATCATATCCTGAAATTGTTCGCTTTGAGGATTTCCAGATTGTTTCATGATATACTTTGCAATGCGTTTGCAATTGCTCTTAAAGTCTTTATGTGCTATCATAATATTTTAAATTTGAATATAAATATAGTTGTGAATTAGCCCCATTTGTAGCGCTAGCGACACTAAAGTACTGATTTTATAATATACAGCAAATGATTTATCCGAATCTTTAAGCATGTTTAACAGAATGCGTGTCAATGGACTTGATATGACGGACAACCAGCGGTATGATTTGTGCCAAAATTCCATATAAATAATGGAAGATATGTTCGTTTTTCTCGCTTTCTTTTCGTATCTTTGTAGTCGAACTCGTGAGCCTGGCCACCATTGTGACGATAGGCTTTCGAGATAAAACAACATTCCATTTTTTGCCGCCTGGTGCGGTCGTGAGGTACACGTAAAACTTCGGTGTTATATGAAAAAATTTACTATCACTTGCTATGGCAAGACAAAGAGCTACCCAGAGAGCCAACGGAAAGCGATGATGGACTTCTATCTTGAAGGTATGGCATGTTGTGACGGAAGTGAGCGTGATCGCTACTCCCATGTTTATGCAGACCTTGCCGCAGGTATGGAGCATTGCTTTGACCAAAGTTTTTGGTAATTCGGGGCTGGTAGAATCCGCTCATGGAAGAGACAAAAAATAAAGCCAAAATTCAGAAAGAGCCTGTATTTATAGAAAGGCCCGACGGAACCATCATTCGAACTAAGCATCCAAGACTCGAAATAACGTGCAAGGCGAGTGAAGAGCTTCAAGCTCACTTGAAAACTATGCCGAGCCGAAGCCGGGATTGGGACATTGTCCAAATTCGGGTCTTGGATGCCAATTGCACGCGCAAGCAACTGGAGCATGCGCTACGGATGGCCTATGAGTGGCTGAAGCACCAGAATAAAATCTCCCACGATTCTCAGGAGGAGCAGACAGAATAGTGGATTGTGGGGACTGTCTCCAGGAAACCTCTAACCTGACTCGCTGTGTAACGCCATGGTTGTCGTCTTCCGCGCTGGCAAAGAGTTCCATTTCATTTGCAGGGCCATTCATAAACCAGCGGCCCGGAAAGTCTCAGACTTTCCATCTAGGGACATCTGGCTACATTTTTCTATTAAAAATTCTTCATGGCTTAAAACCTCTTGCTTTCATATTTTCCAAGCCATAATAGAAACTCCACTTCATTTTAAAAGACATTTCTATTTCTCCATTGACTACTTTGTTAAGATTATCATAAACATAGTCTTTCAATGCATGATGTGTTCTGTCCCAATTCCTCATTTTTCGAAGCAAATCTTCTGTCATCAATAGATTCAATTCCCTATTGGTTATCTTTTTCTTTGTTGGAATCTGGACTTCCTGTTTAGCCTCTTCTTCTACAAATGCATCTGCTTGGTAGAGCAGGTCAATATTGTTCTTGGAAAGTATGTCGATAATCTGTGTGCCACCTTCTAGCTCATTGTTTGAGAATACTGCTTTCTTACCAACTTTTCTTGCTATCTCGTGACAGAGATTTTGCTGCATAATATTAAGACATTCAGATTCCTTCCCCCACAAAGCGATGCGTTCCCAAATCTCCACAGGAACGTTGGAAATCATTATCCTGCTCTCCTCTACCAGGATACGCTCTTGTTCCTCCTTTGTTTGAGAAATGCGTTTGGGTGGATTTGTAAGGTCGATAAGGTCTTTTTTAATATCCTTTAGATTGTAGCTCCATCTATGCTTTTTAATGTCTTCCCAAAGTGATTTCTTTTTTGAAAGTTCATCATAGCGTGCCACTCCTTGATAAGATGTAATAAACTTATTGATTTGTTTCATCAAGTTATACATAAAGTCTGATAATTCTGTAGAGACCTCCTGCCTAATCCATATTTTATATAGATCAATCTGTCCATTTGTTATATGATGGAGCAAAGCGACAGCATAGGGAACAACAGCTTTCTTTATATCGCCAATTGGTTCACCATGCTGCTTGGTACCATACCGTTTATCTGCTTCTTTAAAAAGAATGGCTTTAGCTATCAAATCCTCAAAATAAATATTGTCTATTTCTGAAAGCTTGGGCATTTTGTGTTTCAAAAAGAGGGCATAGTTTTTTTCGTTTCCCAAGCAAACAGAATGAGGACCGATATAGTCATCACAATCAATTCCTTTTACTCTGACAGTGAAATGCGTTTCCCCATAACAGTTTTCATATTTTGCCAAGTCGTACTTGGTAAACACTTGATCTTTAGGATATTTCATGTCAAATTGTGATTCAGCCTGCCTGGTAAAGCCTTCTTTAAGACGGAAATTCTTATATTGTCCTTTAGCTCTTTCAAAATACCAAAATGTACTTGTAGGATGGGTAGCACTTGGTTCTGTCATGACACTCCGCGACCAAGTCTCAAGCCTGATCAGTTCCTCTCTATTAGCTGAAAAATCAGCCTCGTTAACCTTGTTTTGTGTATTAGCTGCGCACGTCGGAGCATGTTCAGTCAGTTAGGACGGTGAAATCAGTCAGCTGAGAGAGGCAAATTAGACTGGTTTTAGCCCTCAAAACGGTCTTTCCG
>ONGG01000019.1 GCA_900317305.1 uncultured Prevotellaceae bacterium
GTCTTGGACAGTACAAATAGAAAGCAGAGAGAATAATATAATCTCAATAGTCTTTAATAAGGGAGTCTATGAAGATGTTTATACCATAAATATCTAAGTATGGATGTTCTATTCAGCAAGGAATTAAAATATGGAATACGGAATAGTTTATCTTTTAACCAATCCTGTTATGCCTGGTCTTGTGAAGATTGGTATGACTACACAGGAAGATATAGACAAAAGAATGAAGGAACTCTATACAACGGGGGTTCCTGTACCATTTGAGTGTCAATTTGCTTGTAAGGTGAAGAAAACCGATTGTGCAAAGATTGAGAAAGCCTTGCACACGGCTTTTGCGCCACAACGCATCAACGCAAACCGTGAGTTCTTCCGTATTCAAGTGGAACAAGCCAAAGCTATTCTTGAACTTTTTCATCATACCGACGTAACGGAAGAAGTAAGCGACGAAATAGAAAACGATCTGACCGATGATGACAAGGCCGCAACAGTAAAGGCTCAGATTCATCGGCCGGCGCTCAACTTCTATGAAATGGGGATGCAGAAGGGAGATGTTCTGGTATGGAAAGATGACCCTTCTATAATAGTATCTATAATATCTGAACGGAAAATAAGCTATGAAGGGGTGGAAACTTCCATCAGTTCACTCTCAGCCCAGTTGAAAGGCTATAAATCCAAGCACATAGCCCCTGGCGCCCACTGGCTGTATAAAGATAAGCTTTTGAGCGATATATATGACGAAACATATCCTTTCGAAGACTAATAGGAGGGTGTAAAAGGCTTGTTGATTATGTGAAAACTTGTGCAATATATCATAGTTTACATAGTTTCATAGCCTTTCAAAAGCCATCTAAAGCCACGCTTTTGTATCAGATTTGTATCGTAAGGGAGAAAAAGAAAAGAGAGCCACTCTCGTAACTCTCTGATTTTCAGTGTAGCGGGAGCCGGGATTGAACCGGCGACCTCATGATTATGAATCATGCGCTCTAACCAGCTGAGCTATCCCGCCATCATATTTTTTGCGGGTGCAAAGGTAAGCATTTTTTTGTTACTGCCAAAATAATTCCCTCTTTTTTTCTTTTGTCAAGCAAAATAAGTCAAAAAATAATGTAAATATAGGACATTGTACGGAAATGAAAATAAAAATCTTGGCTTTTTATTTTGCATTTCACTCACCTTTCACTATATTTGCTGCATGCAACGAATATAGGATGCGGTTCGGAAATGATAATAAAAATCTTCGCTTTTTATTTTGCATTTCACTCACCTTTCACTATATTTGCGACTGGTATGACACCTTATCCTTTTGACGCAGATGAAAAAAGAACAAATTGAAATTGAATACAGCCTAAGATCCACCTCCCCCAACCTAATTTGGAGAATCATCAGCACCGAAGGAGGCTTACAAAAGTGGCTCGCCGACGACGTGAAAGCGGTGGAAGACAAATTCTTCTTCACTTGGGGAGACGAATGGAGGCACCAAGAGAAACGATGCGCCAACAAAGTGGAGTGCATACGCCATAGTCATATCCGCCTGCGCTGGGACGACGAGACCGACCCGGACGCCTATCTGGAATTGCGCATGGTGCATAATGAGATGACCGATGGCTACAGCCTACATGTAACCGACTTTGCCCTGCCTGAGGACCTTGACAGCCTCTACGACATCTGGGAGCAGAATTTCGACCAGCTCCGTCTTAACACGGGCCTCTGACCTTTTTACCTGAGGTTGGAGGCACTCTCGAAAACGGAGGGGCTGGGCACAGTTGCTTCTCACCACCCTTCGTATTGGAAAACGAATAAAAAACCTAAAAAATGGGAGTTTCTAATAAAATTGTCGTACTTTTGCATTTCGACAATCAATTCGTGTAACAGTTTACGCTCACGATGTTAGGGATAAAGAGACTCCATGTGATGATCATCAAGCAGTTTGCGCTGCTTTTTGTCGGCACATTCTTCATCAGCCTTTTCGTGCTGATGATGCAGTTTGTGTGGCAATATGTGGACACCCTCATCGGCAAAGGCCTCACGCTCGACATCCTAGGACAGTTTTTCTGGTACATGTCGCTGATGATGGTTCCACAAGCTCTCCCGCTGGCCATTCTCCTCTCCTCACTGATCACTTTCGGCAACCTTGGCGAGAGTTCCGAACTCACCGCCATCAAGGCCGCCGGCATCTCGCTGATGCAGGTGCTGCTACCACTTGCCATCATCGTGCTGGGCATCGCCTGCGGCTCGTTCTATTTCCAGAACAACGTGGGTCCTGAATCAAAGAAGAAGATGGCCCGGTTGCTTATCTCGATGAAGCAGAAGAGTCCGGAGCTGGAGATTCCTGAGGGCATTTTCTACGACGGCATCCCCCAATGCAACATCTACGTGCAGCACAAAGACCTGAACACCGGCATGCTCTATGGCATCATGATCTACAAGATGACCAACAGTTACGATGATGCAGCCATCATCCTCGCCGACTCGGGCATGCTTCAGTCGACCGCCGAGAAGAAGCACCTGCAACTGAGCCTCTACAGCGGTGAATGGTTCGAGAACATGCGTTCGTCGGAATTGGGCGGCGACGCCTCTGTGCCTTACCGCCGCGAGACATTCTGGAAGAAACGCATACTGATAGACTTTGACGGTGACTTCAACCTGGCCGACGCCAACGTATGGGGACAGAACGCCCAGGCCAAGAGTCTGAACCAGATACGTATCGACATCGACTCACTCAACCACACCTACGACAGCATCGGGCGCTCCTACTATACCGACGCCAAGAAACTCACCTATGCCATACAAGGCGCCTCGAAGGCCGACTCGCTGCGCGCCCTTCAGGCCTCCCGCAGGCAAGAATACAACTTCGACAGCATCTACAGCAAACTGTCGGCCGACAAGCAACGTATGGCCGTGAACAATGCCCTTTCGAAGGTGAACCAGCACATGAGCGAGCTCGACTTCAAGAGCATGGTGACCGAGGAAGGCGACTACGACCTTCGTCTCCACAAGATAGAGGCCATCAACAAGTTCGTGCTCGCCTTCTCGTGCATCATCTTCTTCTTCATCGGAGCACCCCTTGGTGCCATCATCCGCAAGGGCGGCCTCGGCATCCCCATCATCGTCTCGGTGGTGGTGTTCATCATCTTCTACATCCTCGACAACACCGGCTACCGCATGTCACGCGGCGGCATGTGGACCGTCTGGTTTGGCAAGGGCCTAGCCACCGCCGTCCTCACCCCCACCGCCATGTTTGTGACCTACAAGGCCAACAACGACTCCGCCGTGTTCAACCTCGATGCCTACATCAACCTGGGTATGCGCATCCTGGGCATGCGCCGCAAGCGGAGTGTAATGGGCAAGGAGGTGATCATCAACGACCCCGACTATGGCAAGGACGTGGAAGAACTCACCCGCCTGAGCGAGGAGGTGACCACCTACGCCCACGAACACAACCTGAAATCGCCCCCGAACATCATCAAGGTGTTCTTCAAATACCAGCCCGACCATGAGATAGAGCGCATCAGCGAGGAACTTGAGGCAGTGATAGAAGACCTGGGCAACACCCGCGACCGGACGATCATCTCGCAACTGGGCCGTTACCCCATCGTATCGGAGAAAGCCCACACCCGTCCGTTCGAGCGCAAGTGGCTCAACATCATGGCCGCCATCCTGGTTCCGCTGGGTGCCTTCCTCTACATCCGCATGTGGACCTTCAGGCTCCGCCTGCTCAAGGACCTGCGGGTAATCAAGCAGAACAACAACATCATCATCGCGCATATCAAGGAAAAAGGCCTTGACCATTCACCCTCCAATAACGACAACACATTATAATATTATGGAACAAATCATCATCGACCGCATAGAAGACGCCGTGAAGGACTTCCGCGAAGGAAAATTCGTCATCGTCGTCGACGACGAAGACCGTGAGAACGAAGGCGATCTCATCATCGCCGCCGAGAAGATCACTGCCGAGAAGGTGAACTTCATGCTCAAGCATGCCCGCGGAGTGCTCTGCGCCCCCATCACCATCTCCAGGTGCAAGGAGCTCGACCTGCCCCGCCAGGTGTCGGAGAACACGTCGGTGCTCGGCACCCCCTTCACCGTGACCATCGACAAACTTGACGGTTGCTCCACTGGCGTGAGTGCGCACGACCGCGCCGAGACCATCAAGGCCCTCGCCGACCCGGCGTCGACCCCTGCCACCTTTGGCCGTCCCGGCCACGTGAACCCCCTCTACGCCCAAGACCACGGCGTGCTGAGGCGCAGCGGTCACACCGAGGCCGCCATCGACCTGTGCATCATGGCCGGCCTCTACCCCGCCGGCGCACTGATGGAGATCATGAACGACGACGGCACGATGGCCCGGCTGCCCGAACTGAAGAAGATGGCCGAGGAGTTCGACCTGAAAATCATCTCCATCAAAGACATGATCGCCTACCGCCTGCAGCGCGACTCACTCATCGAGGTGGGCAGCGAGGTGGACCTGCCCACCCAATATGGCCGTTTCAAACTCATCCCCTTCCGCCAGAAGAGCAACGGCATCGAGCATTTCGCCCTTACCAAGGGCACCTGGGATGACGACGAGCCCGTACTTGTGAGGGTACACTCCTCGTGCTCCACCGGCGACATCCTTGGCAGTATGCGTTGCGACTGCGGCGAACAACTGCACAAGTCGCTCGAGATAATAGAGAAAGAAGGCAAGGGCGTGCTCGTATACATGCAGCAAGAAGGCCGCGGCATCGGTCTGATGAACAAAATAGCCGCCTACAAATTGCAGGAGGAAGGCTACGACACCGTGGATGCCAACACCCACCTCGGCTTCAAGCCCGACGAGCGCGACTACGGCTGCGGTGCCCAAATGCTGCGCCACCTGGGCATCCACAAGATGCGGCTGCTCACCAACAACCCCGTGAAGCGCGTGGGCCTCGAGGCCTATGGCCTTGAGATTGTGGAGAACGTGCCCATCGAGACCACCCCCAATCCCTACAACATCAACTATCTCCGAACCAAGAAAGAGCGCATGGGCCACACCCTGCACTTATAGTAGAGCGCCTTCAGCAAGGCCTCCACGACGCAATAAAGTGCCCTTTCGCACGTTAAGAAAACAGCAAACCACCAAATACCGACATACATGGCAAAATTATCAGAACGCCTCAACCGCCTCGCCCCCTCTGCCACCCTCGTGATGTCGCAGAAGAGCAGCGAGATGAAAGCCCAGGGCATCGATGTGATCAACCTCAGCGTTGGAGAGCCCGACTTCAACACCCCCGACGCCATCAAGGAATGCGCCAAGCAAGCCATCGACGAGAACTACTCCCGCTATTCTCCCGTGCCTGGCTATCCCGGCCTACGCAAGGCCATCTGCGAGAAGCTGTTGAAGGAGAACCACCTGGAATATGCCCCCAACGAAATACTCGTGTCGAACGGAGCTAAGCAGTGCGTCTGCAACACCGTGCTCGCCCTTGTCGACGACGGCGACGAGGTCATCATCCCCGCCCCCTACTGGGTGAGTTATCCCCAGATGGTGAAACTTGCCGGCGGCATCCCCGTCATCGTGCCCACCGGCTTCGGCCAGAACTTCAAGATGACCGCCGCCCAGCTCGAGGCCGCCATCACGCCAAAGACCCGTATGATCATCCTCTGCTCGCCCAGCAACCCAACCGGCAGTGTGTACACGAAGGAGGAATTACGCTCGCTGGCCGACGTCATCCTCGCCCACGACGACCTCTTCGTGCTGGCCGACGAAATCTACGAGCACATCAACTACACCGGCCATCATGAGAGCATTGCCCAGTTTGAGGGAATGAAAGACCGCGCCATCATCATCAACGGCGTGTCGAAAGCCTATGCCATGACCGGATGGCGTATCGGTTTCATGGCTGCCCCCGAATGGATTGTCAAGGGCTGCAACAAACTGCAAGGCCAGTATACCAGTGGAGCTTGCTCGGTGAGCCAGAAAGCCGCCGAAGCCGCCTATGTGCTGCCACAAGACTGCGTAGAGGAGATGCGACAAGCCTTTGAGCGCCGCCGCGACCTCATCGTATCACTCGCCAAGGACATCCCCGGACTCGAGGTGAACGTCCCCGAGGGCGCCTTCTACCTCTTCCCCAAGTGCGACTCCTTCTTCGGCAAGAGCGACGGCACCACCACCATCGCCACCTCCACCGACCTGGCCCTCTACCTGCTCGAGCGCGCCCATGTGGCCACCGTGGCGGGCGACGCCTTTGGCGATCCCCAGTGTTTCAGGATGAGCTACGCTACCAGCGACGACAACATCCGCGAGGCCATGCGCCGTATCAAGGAGGCCCTCTCGGCCCTTCATTGACAAGCCGCATAGGCAGAGTAGGGGCAAAAACTCAAAAAGTGATTGTTAAAATTTCTTAATCAAGAGATTAGTTTCATCTAAATTATTATCTTTGCGAAGTTAATGTCCATACTATATCTACGCTTAAACGCATAAAACCTTAAGTATTATTAATATCGACATTTTTATAACTTAAATTTATTAATAACTTAAATCAACAAATTAAAAAAATTATGGCAACAACAACAAAACCCGCTGGCGGTGCTACGCCGGCAAAGAAAAGTACCGGTTTTACAGGAGTAAGAGGCGCATTCTGGATCATCATCGCTTGCGCTATTTTTGCATTCTTGTTCTTCTTCTTGTGGTTTGGTAACGGCATGCACTTCGAGGGTGGTGACCCCGAGGGTGAGGCCAAGGACGTATGGGGCCTGATCTTCAAAGGCGGTGTTATCGTGCCTGTGATCCACACCCTGTTGCTCACCGTGCTCGCCATGTCGATCGAGCGCTGGCTGGCTCTGAAGACCGCATTCGGCAAGGGCTCTCTGCCTAAGTTCGTGACCAACATCAAGGCTGCCCTCAACGCCAACGACTTCACCAAGGCTCAGCAGCTTTGCAACCAGCAGAAAGGTTCTGTGGCCAACGTGCTCACCGCTTCTCTGAACGCTTACAAAGAGATGGAGCAGACCCCAGGTATCAAGAAGGCCCAAAAAGTAGCCAAGATTGCCCAGGCTCACGAGGAAGCCACTCAGCTTGAGATGCCTACCCTGACCATGAACCTGCCGATTATCGCTACCATCGTAACCCTCGGTACACTTACCGGACTTCTCGGAACTGTGGTCGGTATGATCAAGTCGTTCTCCGCCATGGGTAAGGGTGGTGCCGCCGACTCTGGCCAGCTGGCACAAGGTATCTCCGAGGCTCTTATCAACACCGCCTTCGGTATTGCCACATCATGGTTCGCCGTTGTATCTTACAACTACTACACCAACAAGGTGGACAAGTTGACTTACGCACTCGACGAAGTTGGTTATTCAATCGCACAGACTTACGAGGCCAACCACGCAGAAGAAGCTTAATTTTTGCTAACCCCTTAAAATCTTACAGCTATGGGTAAAGTAAAAATTAAGAAAAGTGATGTCTGGATTGACATGACGCCAATGTCGGACGTGATGACCCTGCTGTTGACGTTCTTCATGCTCACCTCTACATTCATCAAGAATGAGCCTGTGAGAGTCAACGTGCCGGGAACCGTCAGTGAGACAAAGGTGCCTGAAACCAACACACTTTCGATTACCGTCAGCCCGGAGAAAGTCAACGGAAAAGCCACCGGCAACGGTATGGTGTTCCTTGGCATGTCGAACGCTGCCCAGCTGGGTCAGATGCTCGACGACATGCTCCCCGGCACCGACGCACTTCAGAAGAATGTGTTTGAGAGCGAGGCACAGTTTGGTGTGCCCCTCAGTGCAATGAAGACCTACCTGAGTCTGGACCAAGCCCAGCGTTCAGAGATCCTTCAGGGTAACAACCCGAAGATCAAGGCAGGTATCCCCCTCGACAGTATCGACGGCGGCATGAGTGAGTTCCAGCAGTGGGTGACCGCAGCGCTGGTAGCCAACACTGATGTGCAGCTTGTCATCAAATCCGACAAAGACACTCCTTACAAGACCGTCAAGAAGGTGATGAACGAACTTCAGGACATGGGTGAGAGCCACTACTACATGGCAACCCAGCTCGATGGCGGCAAGGTGCTGTCTGCTAGATCTTACATTGAGAATATGGGAGGCGAATAATAATGGCAAAGAAAAAAGAAAGCAAACAGAAGAAAATCAACGTTCGCGTTGACTTCACCCCGATGGTGGATATGCTTATGCTTCTTATCACCTTCTTCATGCTCTGTACAACCCTCAGCAAGCCGAGCAGCATGGAGCTGTTCATGCCGAGCAACGACAAGAACCAACAGGAGCAGAACAAGAACGAAGCCAAAGCTTCCCAGACCATTACGTTGTATGTGGCAGCCGACAACAAGCTCTACTACGGCAAAGGTATCCCCGACTACAACAATCCCGATTGGATTCAGGAAACCACCTGGACCGACAAGGGTATTCGCGACGTGCTGAGATATCACGCTGTGGAGAACGGCCAGAAGCCGGTGAACCGCATTATCCTCGCTATTGAGAAACTGGAGCAGGATAAGAAGAACAATCCTCAGAAATATCCTGTGGACTCCATTTTCCAGAAGAAGAAGGCTGAGATTATGCGTGGTGAGATTGACGGAGAGAAGGTTCCTACCCTTACCGTCGTGATCAAGCCCACCGACAACTCGACCTATCAGGATATGATCAACGCTCTGAACGAGATGCAGATTCTGAGCATCGGTACCTATGTCATCGACAAGATTGGCGAAGATGATGTGAAGTTACTCACTGCGAAAGGCGTGAAGATGTAAACGATGTGAAATTAACCTTTTAATAAGTAAAGCAAAATGGCAAAAATTGATCTATTCGATCCGAAATGGATTGAGATGGTATTCGCTGGTAAGAACCAGGAATACGGAGCCTATCAGCTTCGCAAGGGTACGTCGCGCCGTAACATCGTGTCACTGCTTATCCTTACAGCTGCCGTGTTCCTGATTGGCGGCTACCTCGCATGGAAGGTCATCGAGGAGCAGCGTGCCAAAGAGCTGGCAGCCTACAATGCACAGATAGAGCTCTCGAAATTGGAAGAAGCCGCTAAGAAAGAGCGGAAACAAGAAGAACAAAAACCACCACCACCACCACAGGAGATGAAAGTTCCCGAGGAGCGTGCAACCCAGCAGTTCACCGCCCCCGAGATCAAGAAGGATGAATTGGTGAAGGAAGAGAACATGGTGAAGCAGATGCAAGACCTTGACAAGGACGTCGCCGTGGGTGCCAAAGACCAAGAAGGTACCAACGACCGTATCGTTCCTCCGACGGCTGTAGAAGCTCCTCCTCCTCCCCCACCACCAGCACCCGAAGCTCCAAAAGAGGAGGTAAAGGCCGAGGTTACCCAGAAGATCTTCGACGTTGTGGAACAGCAGCCGTCGTTCCCTGGTGGCCAAGGAGCCCTTCTCTCATGGCTTAGCTCGAACATCCACTATCCTCCTGTAGCTGAGGAGAATGGCATCCAGGGTAAGGTTGTTGTATCGTTCGTGGTAGAGCCCGACGGTAGCATCAGCAACGTAGCCGTGGTACGTGGCGTAGACCAGTCGCTCGACAAAGAGGCCGTGCGCGTGGTGAAGTCAATGCCTAAGTGGAATCCTGGTAAGCAGAACGGTCAGGCAGTGCGTGTGAAGTACAATCTTCCTGTAACATTTAAGCTTCAGTAAACCAGAAATGAAAAGAACTTTCTTCTATACATTCCTAGTATTATTAACACTTTCGACGCTTGTATCGTCGTGTGGTGGAGATAAGAAAAAGAATAATAGAACTGATACAACTACGTCAGGGGCGATGAAATTCGCCTCTGACGAAAGTTTTAGTCCTATTGTGGAAGAGGAGCGCAAGCAATTTGTCTTCCTCTACCCCAATGCTCACCTCACTCCCATATACACCGACGACATCGATGGTTTCACCAAACTGATGGCAGGCGAAATACCCCTCTATTTCTCGTCGCGCGACTTGAAAGAGGGTGAGCGCAACCATATTGAGACCAAGCTCGATATCAAGCCTCGTGTGTACAGGATAGGATACGATGGCATCACGTTTATTGTGAACAGGGCCAACAAAGATACCTGTATCTCGGTTAAGGACGTGAAACGAATCCTGAGTGGTGAGGCCACCAACTGGAACCAGATTGTGAAAGGTTCCACCCGTGGCAAAATAGATGTCGTCTTCGACAATGCGCGTTCGGCCACCCTTCACTATTGTGTGGACTCAATACTTGACGGCAAGCCCATCAACAGCGAGAACATCACTGCGGCCAAGACGAGCGAGGGCGTCATTGAATATGTGGAGAACAATCCCAATGCCATCGGTGTGATCGGTTCGAACTGGGTGATGGACCACCGCGACCCCACTCACACCACCTTCAGCATGAACGTTCAAGTAATGTCTGTCTCGATAAGAGACGAGGCTACTCCCGAAAACTCCTGGAAGCCCTACCAATTTTATTTGCTCGACGGCACCTACCCGTTCGTCCGCACCCTATACGCCATATTGGTGGATCCCGGATTCCGTTTGCCCCGCGGTTTCACCGAGTATGTGGCGGGTCCAGAGGGCCAGACCATCATCCTCCGTTCGGGCTTGCTTCCCTATAGAGGAGACTTGGAGTTGAAAAAAGTAGACATAAAAAAATAATATATTAAACGTTGTTTCGTTTACTTCGTCAAAGAGACAGCAATCAATTCGAAATACTAACCCTTTAAAACAACAAGAAGATGAAAGCAATTAAATATTTTGTAATTGGTGCCATGCTGGTGGGTTCACAGTTGACCATCAGCGCACAAACCACCGTCTACGGCTCGCAATTGGGTCCGATCACCACCGCCCTGAAGGCAGATCCCAACAACCCCAACGCAGCCAAGGACCAGGTGAAAGCCTATGTGAAGGCGTTCAAGAAGAATCCTGAGGCCCTCGTAGCCCTTGGCAATGCCTATTTCACTGCCAAGCAATACGACAAGGCTATTTTCTATGCCGACATGGCGCTCAAGAAGAACAAGAACTTCGGTGATGCCTACGTGCTGAAAGGCGACGTTGAGGCCCTTAAGGACGATGGTGGCGAGGCTGCCATGTGGTATCAGCAGTCGATGACCCTCGACCCCACCAATCCCAATGGATACACCCGCTATGCAAGCATCTACCGCAAACGCGACCCGAAGACCGTGGAGGCCACTATGGAGGCATTGAAGAAGAACGTGCCCAGCTATCCTGCTGACGCAGAGCTTGGCCACATGTTCTGGTCGACCGACCTTCGCAAGTCGTATGAGTACTACCAGAAGACCAACCCCAACACCATCGACGAGAACTTCCTCTACGAGTATGCCCAGGCTGCCTACTATCTCGACAAGAAAGACGAGGCACTGAATCTGAGCAACATCGGTGTGAAGCGTTTTGCCGGTGAGGCCTATGAGGAGTATTTTGCCCGCTACGCCCTCTACAGCGCAGTAGACCTGAACAAGATGGACCTGACCGCTCCACTGGTGCAGAAACTGAAGAACTCGAAGCAAGACCTTGTGACCAAGGACTACCTCTATCTTGGTAGAGTAGCTGCCAGCAACGGTCAGTTCAACGAGGCAATCGACAGCTACAAGAAGTCGCTTGACCTTGACAAGGAGAATATCCAGAACTACAAGTATCTGAGCGAGGCCTACAAAGGCATCGGCGACGAGAACCTTGCTCTTGAGTATAGCGAGAAGTATCTTGCCAGCGACACCAAGGCTGCTCCCTCCGACTTCGTCAATCTGGCCACCATCTACCTGAACAAGGCCAAGAACGGCACCGACAAGGATGCAGACTTCAACAAGGCCATGGGTGTCTACGACAAGTTGGCTGAGAGATATCCTACCATTGCCAGTTTCGCACACTTGCAGCAGTGCAAGTCGGGTGTCGATTTCGAGAAGACCGACTATGTAGAGACCAAGGGCAAGCAGGTTATCGACGAGCTGAAAGACAAGAGCGACCTCAGAGACAACGAGAAAGGCTACCTCACTGAAGCCTACCGCATTGTGGGTCTCGCCATCTGGCGTGACGCCAAGCGCGGTGTGGAAGGAGCAAGACCCTATCTCGAGAAACTGATCGAGCTTGATCCCGAGAACGCCGTATCCGTACAGGCAAAGAAAGCTCTCGGAATGTAAGATTCCTCTCTCCGTAAGGAGAATACCTTTATTCCCCTCCCCAGCCTTTCTCAGGCTGGGGATTTTTTTGTTTGTGTCATACCGTGCATTCCAAGACAGAGCGTCCAAAAGGGCATGAAAAAAGGCGGCCATAGGCCGCCTACATTTTTATCCTTTCTTTTTGTTATGGAAGACTGATAGCCTCAGATGGGCACACATCAGCGCATGTTCCACACTCAGTGCAAACATCGGGGTCAATCGAATACTTCTCGCCCTCAGAGATTGCTCCAGCGGGGCACTCGTCAATACAGGTACCGCAAGCGATGCAGTCTTCACCAATTACGTAAGCCATAGTAAATAATAATTATGTTAATAATGTTTGTGTCTCAAATAGGCGTATACCTACTTTTATTTGCTGCAAAGATACATTTTTATTCTTAGATACCTACAATTAGGTAGACAATTTTTTATTATTTATACTTTGTCAAAATAAGGACAAAGGCAATAAGGATGGACAAATGTCGTTATATATAAAATGAACCGTCGTTTATTAGCATTTGTATTGTCTGTCATGACTATCTCTGCGGTCTATAGCCAAGACCGCAAGGTGGAGAACCGACCTTATGTAGACCTGAGGCCGTTTCATTTTGGTGTGCTTGTGGGCACCCATCTCCAGGACATCGAGATGCTGAATGTGGGTCCACAAATCATAGAGCTGGAAGACGGCACTACGGCCGAAAAGTTGATTTCTTGCGACCAGGACCGTTGGGACGCCGGTTTCAACGTAGGCGTACTGGGAGAGTTGCGTCTCAGCACCCATTTCCAGTTGCGCTTGGCTCCCACCATGTATTTCGGCACACGCCACCTCACGTTTCTCAACCACACAGATGCCACTTCCGACGGCAAGCATTTGGAGGAGCATCAGTTGTTGAAGACCGCTTATATCGCTACCCCCATCAATCTGATTTTTGCCGCTCCCCGTTTCAACAACCACCGTCCTTACATGATGGCCGGCATCGATCCGATGATCAACCTGTCGGGCAAGGACAATGATTTCATCAAGTTGAAGCGCTATGACTTCTTCCTCGAATTGGGTGTAGGTTGTGACTTTTACCTTCCCTTCTTCAAACTCCGTCCGGAACTGAAATTCATGTACAGCCTCACCAACAGCCTGGATACCGACCATGTGAAACACATGAAGAACAAGAATATGATCATGTACGCCAACTCGGTGAGCGAGTCACGCACCAAAATGATTGTGCTGACTTTCTATTTTGAGTAAACGAGTTGGGCAACATACCGATGATATACGAAAAAAGGGGAGACGCTGATGTCTCCCCTTTTTCGTATGACAGTTTGTTTTGCTATTTCTTTTTCAGGTCAACGGTCAATTTACCTATCCACACCCCATGCTTTCCGTTCTGGTCGACAGGCACATCCTTACCATCAAGGTTTTTCACGTATTCCAACTCCTCCAAATAGGTGTGCGAATGGCCTCCGAGCACCAAGTCGATATTGCGAGAGCCTGCGATAGCCGCCAAGTCGTCGGTGACATCCATTTTCCACCCCAAGTGGGAGATGCAAATCACCAGGTCGCATTTTTTCTTCTCCTTGAGGAAAGTAGCCACCTCAAGAGCCTTGGCCACAGGGTCGAGGTATCTCACTCCCTCACACGTTTGCTTGGATACCAGTCCGTCAAGTTGTGGAGCGAGTCCGAACACTCCGATCTTCACCCCTTTGCGCTTGATGATGACGTATGGTTTCACCAACCCCTCGACGGGAGTTCCCGTGAAGTCGTAGTTGGCACATACGATGGGGAAGGTGGCCATTTTGAAGATCCTGGCCATATTCTCAAGTCCGAAATCGAACTCATGGTTGCCGATAGTGGCAGCATCGATGCCCATCCGGTTCATCAGTCCCACCTCGACATCGCCTTTGAACATGGTGTAATAGGGCGACCCCTGGCTGAAGTCGCCACTGTCGAAATAGAGCAGGTCGGGGTCTTCCCTGCGCTGGTCTTTCAACAACTCCAGCCTGCGGATGAATCCTCCCCTTCCCGCCACGTTCTTATCGGCAAGGTTCTCATTGAGCGGCATGATGCAACTGTGCGTGTCGTTGGTGTGCAGTATCACCAATTTCTTATCCTGTGCCTGTGCGGCCACCGCCAGGGCGACCCACATCAATGTGATGATAATATTTCGTCTCATAGACCTATTCCTCCACGATTATTCTTCCGTCTGCAGCACCCTCCACCAATTGTCCGGCAGCGGTGCGCTCCTTGATGTATTTCATGATCAACTCGCGCGTGAGCGCATCGTCAGTGGTAATCAGTCGCAGGTCGGTGCAGCTCTTGAACGCCGTCATCCGATCGTTACCACCCGACAGGTAGTCGATAGTGGCAACCCTGAAACTGGCCTTCGGGTCAATCTCCTTGCCACCGATAGTGGCACGGACGAGTTTGTTGTCCTTGGTGATTACGAGGCGCACCTCACGGCTCACACCCTCGCCTCCCCGGTAGGCAATCTGCCCCATCAGTTCGAGCACCTTCTCTCCAGAGAGCGTGAGAAAGCACACCTTGTTCTCAAAAGGAGCCACATCGAACACATCACCGATGGTGATGTCGCCCTGAGCCAGCGAGGCCCTGATTCCTCCGATGTTATACACGCCGAAGTCAGGCTTCTCGCCATAGAGTTTTCCCGACCACACGAGTATGTCGGACAGCAGGTTGCTCAAAGGGCTCTCCGGCCGTCCCGAGACCAGCGGCGTTGGCGTCTTGCCCAAGACTGGCGACATCAGTTCGTCGACCTTTCCCTTGTAAGGGCTCATGAACGTTGTCACCTCCTCTGGCAAGGGTCTGTCATAGGTCTTGTCGACCAGCAATCTTGTTCGCGACACACCGCTCACCATATAGTGCGTGGTACACGAGGAAAGGGCCAGTATGGCCGCTATTCCCCAATAAAGTTTTTCCTTTCGCATAGATTCCAAGTTTTCTGCGAAGATACACATTTTTTCATAGAACAGCCCTATTAGAGGAAGGAAAAAGCGTCATAGAAGAAAAAAAATATTCCATAAGTATCTGTATATCAAAAAAAAGTATTACCTTTGCACCGCTTTTCCGCGTAATCGCTGACAGGAAGAAGAGTAGCCTAGTTATGTTGCGCAGGGAATGACAACTAATTTTTAACAGTTAAGCAAAATGGATTTAATTAAAGTTGCTGAAGAAGCATTTGCAACTGGCAAGCAGTTCCCGGAGTTCAATCCTGGCGACACCATCACTGTAGCCTACAAGATCATCGAGGGTAGCAAGGAGCGTATCCAGCTTTACCGTGGCGTTGTGATCCGCATTTCCGGTCATGGTGACAAGAAGCGTTTCACCGTGCGCAAGATGTCGGGTACTGTTGGTGTAGAGCGTATTTTCCCCATTGAGTCACCCAACATCGACAGCATCGAGGTGAACAAGCGTGGTAAGGTGCGTCGTGCCAAATTGTATTACCTGCGCAAGCTCACTGGCAAGAAGGCCCGCATCAAGGAGAAGAGGTCTCCCATTCAGCCAAAAGCTTAATTTTCGGCCATTCGCCTTCGCTCAACAAGAAGCCCGGCGACTGTCCATCAGAAATAAAGGGGTTTCATTCACTGAAACCCCTTTTCTGTTTCATTCCTCCATACCCCAGAACACCATCATTCACAACCCATTCATACCATCATGAAAGAACTCGCATTGAAATACGGTTGCAATCCCAACCAGAAACCCTCACGTATCTTCATGGAGAACGGTGAGCTGCCCATCGAAGTGCTCAACGGCCGTCCTGGCTACATCAATTTCCTCGACGCCCTCAATAGTTGGCAGTTGGTGAAAGAACTGAAGCAAGCCACCGGTCTTGCCTCGGCAGCCAGCTTCAAGCATGTGTCGCCCGCCGGTGCCGCCGTAGGCCTTCCCTTGAGCGACACCCTCAAGAAAGTGTATTTCGTCGACGACATCAAGGAAGAGCTTACTCCTATCGCCTGCGCCTATGCCCGCGCCCGTGGTGCCGACCGCATGAGCAGTTATGGCGATTTCGTGGCCCTGAGCGACACCTGCGACGCCGTGACGGCCAACTTGCTGAAGCGTGAGGTCTCGGATGGCGTCATTGCCCCCGACTACACCCCCGAGGCTCTTGAGATTCTCCGTGCCAAGCGCAAGGGCACCTACAACGTGCTGAAGATTGACCCTGCCTACCAACCCGAGCCTGTGGAGCGCAAGCAAGTGTTCGGCATCACCTTCGAGCAGGGCCGCAACGAAATCCGCCTCGATGACCCCGCATTGTTTGAGAACATCCCCACACAGTGCAAGGACTTCCCCAAGGAAGCCCTCCGCGACCTCATCATCTCTCTTATCACGCTGAAATACACCCAGAGCAACAGTGTATGCTACGTGAAAGACGGCCAGGCTATCGGCATCGGTGCCGGACAGCAGAGCCGCATCCACTGCACCCGTCTTGCCGGCAACAAGGCCGACATCTGGTGGCTCCGGCAGCATCCCAAGGTGATGTCGCTGCCCTTCGTCCCCGGAATCCGCCGTGCCGACCGCGACAACACCATCGACGTGTATATCTCTGAAGACCACGACGACGTACTCCGCGAGGGCACCTGGCAGCAGTTCTTCACCGAGAAGCCCGAAGTGCTGACAATGGAAGAGAAGAAAGCATGGATAGCCCAGAACACAAAGGTATCGCTGGGCAGCGACGCCTTCTTCCCCTTTGGCGACAATATCGAACGCGCCCACAAGAGCGGCGTGGAGTATATTGCCCAAGCCGGCGGCTCGGTTCGTGACGACCACGTGATAGCCACCTGCGACAAATACGGCATCGCCATGGCCTTCACCGGCGTGCGCCTCTTCCACCATTAAACCTTTATCAAGATGAGCAAGGGAGACGATATCGACAGCATCATCCAGGAAGGCATAGTGTGGGGGCGCGGTGCCCGCACCAGCAATGCCGGCAACAAGCAATCGAAGACCAAGACCAAGGCCAAGAAGAAGGCCTACATCACAGGTGCCCATGGCAGTGGCAGTGCCCGCCAGAAAGCCAAATACCGCACGGCTCGTGCCAACCGCCATAAGAACGGGTAATGAGTCATCTCATCAAAAACCTAACATATGCAACAAGCCGCCGCTCCTCATCAGAAGAGCGGCGGCTTTTATTATGGATGCCGGCATTTCACTTTTCACAAAAGCTATGATATGACTTCCATGCCTCTGTCAATTCCTCAGAGTCGAACGCGTCGTTGAAGAATGACACCTGACCAAGATTTCTATAAGGAGTCCAATTACCACAGATGATGCCATCGTGCGCAATGATGGGCTGGAAGATACCGCTGTTGTTATGGGCACGATGCCGGTGCTCTGGAGGAAGCACGATATCCCTGCTCTTATAGCCGATAAGGTATTCGTCGTAGGGCGGAATCAGGAGGAACTTGCCCTTCCTGAAGCCTCGCGTGCGGCAGTCGTCGGTCAAGTAAAAGCCACGGCCTCGCCATCTCTCCAAATGAATGGCGTCGCCAAGGAGTGCTATCCCCCTGCGGCAATCGCTGATATTCAACCCCGACCACCACACGAAGTCCTCCAGCGTGGCCGGTTGATGGCTCCTGAAATATTTATGGGTGAAATGCATCAGGGCCTCGTCTCTGTCCAATTTTTCCTTATGCTTTATCTTATCGGAAGAAAGCGAGTAAGTGGCCTTCATAGGAAGCAACATTCCACTACAAAGCATCCCTGATATCTCTGCCAAGCGAATATGATACGACAAGCGATGGTCGTCCATCACTATGCCTTTCTCTTCCAACGACTGCACGAAATCTTCCTTCGTCACGCTTCCTTTGTCGGCAGCTGTCTGCGCGAGGATATCGCTGACACGCACCAGTTCATCGTCGGGAATAGAAACTCCGTTGCTGCTCATCCATCCCTTGGTCACCGCGATGGCTTTGGGGCCAAAGAGACCAACCATCGGCCAATAGTCATCGGCCGACACCAACTGCCATGTGCCTCGCATCAGATGCAGGCGGATGATTCCGCCCTCATCAAAAGCCTTCTTGAAGGCCTTGTGAGAAGGCTTGCGCGTGCGCATCGCCACCGCCCATCGCATCATGCGGTATTCCTGTGCCTGCATGGCACCCATACTACAGACCACCTCAGCAGGGTCGTTGAACTGAGGCGCCACCAGTTGTTGATTGAGGAGCCGGATGGCAATTGGATTCATCCTTTTATCGTTTTCATGGTTATCTCAGCATGATACCCGAGAATATCCGTCCGGAATTGATGCCCAACCGCCGTGCCGAGAAGAAGTCGTCGTGATGGATGTAGGTGCAGATACCGGCCACATGGATGTCCGTTTCGGGCACTCCTACCTCCATCAGTTGCCGTTTGTTGCATTCCCAAAGGTCGATGTGCCATTTCTCGTATTTGCATGCGATGCGGGCCATATCGAACCCTGCTTGTGCGAACTGTTCATAAACCTCATCCCCCACCTCGAACGACTTGAGCGAGATGCCCGGTCCGATGACCGCCTTGAACTGTTGTGGACTTGTCCCATAGGTGCTCGCCATAGCCTCGACGGCTTTCTGCACGATGCGTTTCACCGTACCTCTCCAACCGGCATGCACGGCACAACAGGCATGGTGCGTGCCGTCGTAGAGCAGGATAGGGATGCAGTCGGCCGTAGAGACACCTATGCACACTCCGCTGAGGTTGGTCATCACGGCATCGACGCCATCGAGGCTGTATCTCTTCTCCGCCGGACTGAGCGCCTCCATCCACTGGTTGTCGATGGTTTTCACCACATCGCCATGCGTCTGATGCGGATACACCAAATGCCACTCATCAATGCCGAGCATCTGGCAGAGCGAGGCCCTGTTGGCCTCGATATTCTCCCACTGGTCGCCACAATAGTAGTTGATATTGAACGAGGCATAGTTGCCCTTCCCCACCCCACCGTGGCGAGTGGAACTGAAGGCCGTCACCCCAGGCCCCAGGTCATAAAGATGAAGCACGGGCTCCGTCATGGTTCCTCATCCTCGTATTCGAAGTCGTCGAGCCACTCGATGTCGTCCTGGCCTTCGGTCTCCACCTCGATAATACCATCCTCGCCCTCCTCTGCCAGTTCCTTGGCGAATCGGGTCATGTCTTTGTCGCGGTGCACCAAAGTGTCCTCAGCCATGATAGTCTGCAGTTTGTTGCTCTCGCTATTGAGTTCAGCCCACAACACGTTTTTCAGATCCTCCAGTCCCTGTCCGGTGACCGAGGAAATGAACACCGTCTGCACCCCGTCGGGCAATGTGTCGCGCAGCATGTCGATGAGTTCCTCATCGAGAAGGTCACACTTGGTTACGGCCAGCACGCGGTGTTTGTCGAGCATTTCGGGATTGAACTTCCCCAGTTCGTTGAGCAGCACCTCATATTCGTGCTTGATATCGTCGGTGTCGCCCGGCACCATGAAGAGGAGCAGGGAGTTGCGCTCGATATGGCGCAGGAACCGAAGTCCCAGTCCCTTTCCCTCGCTTGCCCCCTCGATGATACCTGGGATATCGGCCATCACGAACGACTGTTTGTCGTGATAGCCCACGATACCCAATGAGGGCTCAAGCGTAGTGAAAGGATAATTGGCAATCTTTGGCCTTGCGCTCGAGAGCGACGAGAGCAAGGTCGACTTGCCGGCATTGGGGAATCCCACCAATCCAACATCGGCCAGCAGCTTCAGTTCGAGGATGATGGTCATCTCCTGCATGGGCTCGCCAGGCTGTGCGAACCTCGGAGCCTGGTTGGTGGCCGAGCGGAACTGGAAATTCCCCAGTCCGCCACGCCCGCCTTTCAGCAGGCACACCACCTGTCCGTCGTACGACACGTCGCACACGAACTTTCCCGTCTCGGCATCGTAGACCACCGTGCCACAAGGCACATCGATATACTCATCCTTCCCTTTGGTGCCATGGCATTTGTCGCGCCCGCCATTTCCACCATGTTGTGCGAAGACATGCCTTTGGTATTTCAGGTGGAGGAGGGTCCAATAGTTGTGGTTTCCTCTAAGGAACACGCTTCCTCCGTCACCTCCGTCGCCTCCGTCGGGACCACCATTAGGATTGTATTTCACATGCTTCAAGTGCATGGAACCCCGTCCGCCCTTTCCGGAGCGGCAACAAATCTTCACATAGTCAACAAAATTCGATTCCATAATCTTACATACGTACACCCACTCATCCCCAGCATTCGCTCAGGATGGGCAGACGATATTTATAAAAACAACGGCCGAAACGCGTTATCAGATGGCATCGATCACCGCACAGATATCGGCGAAGATACGGTCGAGAGCGCCCAGTCCGTTGATAGGCCTGCGCAGTCCCTCCTTCTCATACCAGTCGATGAGCGGCGATGTCTGGTTGTGGTACACATCAAGTCTTTTCTTGATGGTCTCCTCGTTGTCGTCGCTGCGCCCACTCTCGAGTCCTCTCTTCACCAGACGGCTCATGAGCTCATCCTCTGGCACGTCGAGCTCGATCATGGCGGCCACCTCGTGTCCACGCTCGGCAAGCATTTTCTTCAGCGCCTCGGCTTGTGGCACTGTACGAGGGAATCCGTCGAAAATCACACCCTTGTGCTCATTGCCAAAACTGTCGTAGACCTTAGCCAGCATGTCGATGATGAGGCTGTCGGGCACCAGTTTGCCCTCGTCGATATACTGCCGTGCAGTCTGCCCAAGCGGAGTACCGTTTTTCATCTCGTTTCGCAGCACGTCGCCCGTGGAAATATGGTTGAGTCCATACTTCTCGATGATGAGGTCGCTCTGCGTGCCTTTTCCCGAACCGGGAGCGCCAAAAATCACTATATTCTTCATATTGTTTGGGTTATTTGGGGTAAGTTGCTCATTACTGATGAGCGTGTAGATGTCTCTGAGGTTTCGCCCTTGCTGGTCGTAGTCGAGTCCGTATCCCAAGATGAAATCATTGGGAATGGAGATGGCCACATATTCCACATTGATGTCCACCTGCAGCTTTTCGGGTTTGAGCAGCAGTGTGCACACATGCACCGACTCAGGGTTACGTGTTCCCAGTGAGTCGAGCATCTGCTGGATGGTAAGGCCCGTCTCCACGATATCTTCCACGATGATGACGGTCCGTCCGGCCAGGTTTTCGTTGATACCGATCACCTCCTTCACTTTTCCCGTGGAGGTGGTGCCTTGGTAGGAAGCCAGTTTCACGAAAGAGATCTCGCAGGGGATCGTCAGTTCGCGCATCAGGTCGGCCGCAAAGACGAACGAGCCGTTGAGCACCGCCAGAAGCAGTGGGTTCTTCCCCGCCATATCATGGTTGATTCTCTCGGCCACAGCCTTTACCTTTTGCTTGATGACCTCTTCTGGAATGGATATTCCAAACGTCTTGTCCTTAATTGTTACTGTTTTCATAGTCGTGAAAGTTTCTTTTGGCAAGGCGACGAGGGTCACATCACCGATTTATCAGCAAAGTTACGAAAAGTCGAGAGCAGGACAAAATGAATTCATTCATTTTTCATGCCGAGACGGAGTAACTTCGCCATGATTGGCAAAGTTACGAAAAAACGCGAGAAACGCAAAAGGAAAGCATGCTTTTCTTTCATTTCCAGGCAACGGATTGATGTGCCAAATCGAAGTTGCTGTCTCCATCCTATCGTCTCAAAAACAAAAAAATGTAAAAAACCGGCGTTGAGGGCATCTTATTAGTATAAATTTCGTACTTTTGCCGCCATATGAAGATATTCACAAGTACCCAAATCAAAGAGCTCGACAAATATACCATCGAGCATGAGCCCATCAAGTCGATAGACCTGATGGAACGCTCTGCCAAAGCCATCACTCTCGCCATTGCCAAGGAATGGACTCCCAGTACGCCCATTGTGGTGTTTGCCGGTCCGGGCAACAATGGCGGCGATGCCTTGGCCGTATCCCGCATGTTGGCCGACAAGGGCTACACGGTAAGTGTCTACCTGTTCAACATCAGCAACAAGCTGTCTGACGACTGTTCCATCAATAGAGACCTGTGCCTTGACACGAAGAGCATCAAGAAATTCGTGGAGGTAACCCATGAGTTCGACCCCCCGCGCCTGAAACGCGGCACGCTGGTTGTAGACGGCCTTTTTGGCACCGGACTGAACAAGCCCTTGGAGAAAGGATTCGCCTCATTGGTGAAATACATCAACCAGTCGCCTTGTCAGGTGGTGAGCATCGACATGCCCTCGGGCCTGATGTCGGAGACCAACACCTACAACGACCACTCGCACATCATCGAGGCCGACCTCACGCTGACCATCGGTGTGAAGAAACTCGCCATGTTCTTTGCCGACAACCAGAAGTATATCGGGCGCCTGAAAGTGCTCGACATTAACCTGTCGCAGGAATACATCACGAATACCAGCACGATGTATACCATGCAGGAGATAGACGACGTGCGCTCGTTGGTGGTGCCCCGCAGCGATTTCGCCCACAAGGGCCAACTGGGTCACGCCCTGATCATTGCCGGCAGTTATGGTATGGCCGGAGCCGCTATACTCGCCTCGCGCGCCTGTCTGCGCTCTGGCACAGGCAAACTCACCATCCTCACCCCCAAGCGCAATATCGACATTCTGCAAATCACCGTTCCCGAAGCCGTGTTGCAGTTCGACCATGAGGACAACTATTTCTCGGATGCCATCAATGCCGATGAGTTCGACTCGCTGGGCATTGGTCCCGGTCTGGGACAATTGGAGGAGACCGCCATTGCCCTCATTGCCCAGTTGCGCCGCACCCAGTCGCACATTGTCGTCGACGCCGACGCGCTGAACATACTCTCCAACCACCGTGCATGGATGCAGCAGTTGCCCAAGGGTCTCATCCTCACGCCCCATCCCAAGGAGTTCGACCGGCTGAGCGGCACCCGTTGTGGCGATGACTGCGAGCGGTTGCAGAAAGCCGTAGAACTGGCTGTGAAGTTGCATGCCTACATCATCCTCAAGGGCCATTACTCTGCCCTTTGCCAACCCGACGGCAAGGTAGTGTTCAACTCCACCGGCAATTCAGGCATGGCCACCGCAGGCAGTGGCGACGTGCTTACCGGTATCATCACCGGTCTGCTTGCCCGTGGTTACAACCAGGCTGAGGCTTGCCAGATAGGCATGTTCGTCCATGGTCTGGCTGGCGACATGGCCGCCGAGGTGAAAGGCAAGGAAGGTATGGTGGCCAGCGATATCATCGACTATCTGCCCAATGCCTTCAAGATGATTATGGAGTGACCAGTAACCGACACATATACTAACCCAAGAAGCCAAAGGCCGCGGCCTTTGGCTTCTTGGGTTTATCATACGTTCTCTTGTAGTTCCTATCGGGTGAGATCGACCGAAGTGGATGCTCCGTTCTTACCATAGAACACGATGACGAGGTGCTGCTCCTTAGGGAAGAGATTGGCGTCAAGATTCACTTCCCGCTCGCCACTCAGTTGTATGGTCTTGAGCACATTGCCAGAGAAGCTTACGTATTCGACCTTGTCGAGCGGACTGTTTGCCACTGCGTGAAGCACATCATTGCTTACGAGAGAGGCCTCCACATCGATAGAAACTTTCTCAATGTGTTGGGCCTGCTCGGTGAATCCATCGGTTATCTCGAATCCCATGGCCTGCAGCATCTTGATGGCATATCGTGTGCCCAGCGTGCGATATCCCGCCGTAGTGAAATGCAGATGGTCGGGACCAGCCTCGCAGCCTTTCGACGAAGCCACATAGGAATTGGGCAGGACAGAAGGCAAACGGTTGATTGTGGGATTGGCGTGAGCACACACACCAAATTGGTCGGCACCCACCGCCTCGCCAGCAACAAGAGGCACCTTTTTGGGGTCAAGGTTCAAGTCGGAGATGATATCGCCGTAGATTTTCTTCACTTTCTGCAACCAGAGGTCGTTGTATGCATCCGTCTCACCCTGATGCAGCAGTATGCCCCTGATGACTCCATCTTCCTGAGCCTTTCGGGCCATCTCAATGAGTCGTCCATAGGGATTCCCACCATAGGCGGCAATCTCGTCCTTGAGCCAATCGGGTTTGATGGTGTCGGTATAGGCCTTGTATCCATCCTTGTCGAAGAGATCGATGGCACATCCATCCACAGCCACGTGTATCACGCCTATTCTCACTTTGTCGTTGAAGTTCTTCCGCATGGTGCGTCCGAAGAAATCGACGAGCGACATGCCTGTATTGCTACGGCAGAGCGGTGGCTGGGCCTTCCGCCATTCCCCCATTTTCCTATCGGGGCCGTCGACGGCAGAGAGACTGAGGAAGTTTGGGTCGTCGATATAATCACTGGGCGAGATTTTTCCTTGTCCCACCATATTTGACTGCCCGATACAGAGGAAAATATAGAAGAAGTCGTCTTTTGCCATCATCGTCAAGGGCACCAGGGCCATCAGGGTTAAAACAAGTATTTTTCTCATGGTTTTCTCCTTTCCCAATGACGGGAGGCCCCGCAGGAGGTCTCCCGTCATCAACAAGTCGGTATGTGTATTAGTCGAGCTGTGCGAGTTTGTTGTCAGAGCCAAGCACATCCTTGATCTTGTGCTTGTACATCTTCTCCATCTCGTCGCGGGCAGGGCCGCAGAACTTACGAGGATCGAACTCACCTGGTTTCTCGGCAAGCACCTTGCGCACGGCAGCGGTGAAGGCGAGACGTGAGTCGGAGTCGATATTGATCTTGCAAACGGCACTCTTCGAGGCCTTCCTCAGCTGCTCCTCGGGGATACCCACGGCGTCGGGCAGTTTTCCACCATACTTATTGATGATGTCAACATACTCCTGTGGCACGGAACTTGAGCCATGGAGCACGATGGGGAATCCAGGAAGTTTCTCCATGATGGCGTCGAGCACGTCGAAAGCCAGTGGAGGAGGCACGAGTTTGCCAGTCTTCGGGTCGCGTGTGCACTGCTCGGGAGTGAACTTGTAAGCGCCATGAGAGGTACCGATAGAGATAGCGAGCGAGTCGCATCCGGTGCGGGTAGCGAAGTCGATCACCTCCTCGGGTTTGGTGTAATGGCTCTCGGCAGCCGCCACGTCGTCCTCAACGCCAGCGAGCACACCCAGCTCAGCCTCTACGGTCACGTCAAACTGATGTGCATATTCTACCACCTTCTTAGTGAGAGCGATGTTCTCCTCATAGGGAAGCGAGGAGCCGTCGATCATCACCGACGAGAAGCCGAAGTCAACGCAGCTCTTGCAGGTCTCGAAGCTGTCACCATGGTCGAGGTGGAGGGCAATCTCAGGATGTTTGCATCCCAGTTCCTTTGCATACTCCACGGCACCCTGAGCCATATACTGCAGCAAGGTTTGGTTGGCATAGTTGCGTGCGCCTTTCGACACCTGGAGGATAACGGGGCTCTTGAGGTCGCTGGCAGCCTTGATGATGGCCTGGAGCTGCTCCATATTGTTGAAGTTGAAAGCGGGGATGGCATAACCGCCATTGATGGCACGTGCGAACATATCCTTAGTGTTCACAAGGCCCAAAGTTTTGTAATCTACCATAATATTGACAATATGTTTGTTAAAATAAAAAATGCATTTTTAGTGATTGCAAAATTAGCATTTTAAATTGTCAAATCAAAGAGTTTGCGGTGATTTTTTCCGTCCTTTCTCCCGGTTTGTTGGTTTATCTTCCCCACCCCTCGGAAGGGAGCATGGATTTTGCAAAACGCAGATAGCAAATGTTCTTTTGTGTCCTACTCATAATGCCGGATTCTCACCTCGATGCCATCCTTGCTAAGCTCCTCGCCGACACCCGTGAGGTCGGTCTCTCCATAGTGGTATGGAAAGAGCACCTTGGGTTTTACCATGCGTGCTGCCTTCACCAGTTGGTTGGTGGTCATGGTGTAAGGTTGGTTGCATGGCAGGAAGGCGACATCGATATCCTTGATAGAAGCCATCTCCTCGATATCCTCGGTATCGCCTGCGATATATATGCGCAGTCCGTCGAGGGTAATGACATAGCCATTGTCGCGACCTTTAGGATGGAACTGCAAGTGTCCCTCGGTGTTGTTGTATGCAGGCACAGCTTCGACCTTGAACCCGCTGGCGGTCTCGGTTTGCTGGCCATTGCCCATCACGTTTCCATACCCCAGCATATCGGCACACCTCTGGTTGGTATAGAGTTGGGTCTTGGAGTCAGAGAGTTGCTGAATGGTCTCCTTGTTGAAATGGTCGCCATGCTCATGGGTGACGAAGATATAGTCGGCCTTGGGATAGACGCTGTAGTCCACTGTCCGCTCCCGCAGTTGCCTCACGGGGTCGACCTCAATCTCCATCCCGTCGAGACAGATACGGATACTGGCATGTATCAGGGCGCAGAAGGTGACGGTTTTCCCTCCGGGGGTCATGAATGCGTCCACCTCAACGGTATTGACGGGCATTTTCTCTGCCTTCCAAGCCAAGATTCCCCCCTTCAGGTTCACGGGCTTGTATCCTTGTTTTTCCAACATTTCAGCCGCATTGGCCGACCTTCGTCCACTTCGGCAATACACGGCGATGGTTTTGGTCTTGTCGATCAGTTTTCCCACCTGTGCCATGAAGTCGTCTTTTTTCACGTCTATGTTCACCGCTCCGGGGATATGTCCCTCGGCATATTCTTCGGCCGTGCGCACATCGACCAGGATGACGTCTTTCTGTTTCACGAGTTCGGCAAATGTGCCGACTTCTTGGTTCTCGAAATTGGAGCTCATACAGGCAGAGAGGGCATTCAGGCCCAGCATGCCAAGAATGATAGTCAGGATTTTTCTCATGGGGTATTGTTTTAGGTTGATAAAAAAGCTGTTTCGTCAAGGTGTGAAGAAGCGCATACATCCCCTCTTCTGAGGGTAAAAAAGAGAAAAGAAAAAGCATCCGCAGACACCTTTTCTTTTCCATATCTCAGTGAATTTTAATCGTTGCTGTCGTCGGTAGCGATGGCCCTCCATATCATCGCAGCGAGCGTGCTACCTACCAGCGGACCAATGATGAACACCCAAAGGTCGGATAGTGCCTTGCCACCTTCGAAGATTGCCGGTCCGATAGAACGCGCGGGATTGGCCGAGGTGCCCGTGAACTTGATGCCCACCAGATGGATGAGGATAAGGGCGAAGCCGATAGCCAGTCCGGCGAAATTGTTGGTGGCCCCATTGGTCTTCGATGTTGCCCCGAGCACCACAAGCACGAAAATGAGAGAGAGGAACACCTCTACAATCAGTCCGTTTGTAACCCCAAAGTGACACACGTTGGCACCAGTGAGCGTGCTTGAGACGAGGGGATCTCCCGCCACGGTAGATGTAATACATGCCAGTGCCGCGGCAGCAAGGAGAGCTCCGATGATTTGCGCAGCCATGTACATGCCACAATCCTTCAGGCTCATACGTCCGCTGAGGAACACGCCAAGCGAGACGGCCGGATTGATATGGCAACCGGAGATGCCGCCTATGGTATAAGCCATAGCCACCACTGATAGTCCGAAAGCCACAGCAGTGCCCACCACCGATACGGCATCGGAGCCGCAACTTAGAGCCACGGCCGTACCACATCCCATAAATGTGAGCACAAATGTACCTATCAATTCTGCTAAATACTTCTTCATAACCTTTATAATTAAATTTTCCTATTATTTTCCTTGGTAAGTCACAAGCTCAGAATGTGCGTCTTTCCATATAAAGCATAATAATGCTGATGTTAATCCTGTTATTTAGACGCAAAAATAATAAAAAAATTTAATTCTTGCAACACTTTTTAAGAAATTTATAGTAAAAAAGTGTAATTTCTCCTTCGCCGCATCGCATGGAAAAAAAGCCTATCAGTTCGTATTATCAATCTGATAAGTTCCCAAAATAATCCCGATGACAGCGGTCACATCGCTCATATTGATGAATCCATCGCCTATGACGTCAGCATTGTCGAATACAAAAGTATCCAAAGACATTCCCAAGATGTAATTGATGATGATGGTGACATCGCTCATATTGACAAACCCATCGTTGTTGACATCGCCCAACAAGACATAAGGAGGCTCTTTGGGATGAATGATATCCTCGGCATCAATGGCCAGTGTGTCGGAAAGTGTTTCGGATGTGGATGACAAGTAAGCCCTGAACACATCCAGCATATACTGACTGGTTTCATCGGTCGTGTCGGAAACCGTGTCATCAGTAGTGCCGTAGCCATCGTCATCGGTCGTGTCTGCTTGCTTTGAGACCGAAACCCACTGGTTTCCACTGATCACGTATCCTTGTTGGATGGTTTCCTGCGTATTGGAACTAATGAGCTGGGTTTCGCCTTTAGTCACCGTTGGGTGCAGGACGGTGGGTGCGATGGTGGTTTTCAGCGTCTGGAAATAGATGGTTTTACCCGCCAAACGCTCGTCGCAAGCCATCACACAGGGCACGTTGGCCTTTACGCCCTTTGAGAATGAAGTCCTGACAGTGTCGTTCTCCACGCCCTCGAAATTGAAGAGCCAGAAGTCACCCTCTTCAGCCTCGGCGTCGGCATACCAAGAAATAAAGGCATCGTCGGCGAGCACCTCTGCTGGTGTGAAGGGCAACGATAGGGTGCTCCAATTGAAGGTTACCGTATCGGCAATCTCACGTTGGTAGGAGACAATGCCTGAGAAAGACATCTCTATGGGGAAGTAATAATCATATCCATCGACAAGCGTCAGTTTGTTTCCCTTATTCGACGCATTGATGAAGTTGGACGAGGTGAGTCCCGATGGGATTGTCCTGTCGAGCATATAGATGGTATTGGGGTTGGAGTTGGGCACCACGTTTGATGTGTACGCATTGTGGAGGTTGATGGCAAGCGCCTCCTCGGGCACATGGAAGACTTTTGCTGCCAACATCGTCTTGAGCACACCATCCTTTGTCCAATAGATGGCCCCTTTGGCCACGGGTTTCATCTCCGTGGTGTCGCTCTCCCACTCGTAGACGTTGTCTTTTGTGGACACCACCAGCGCATACTCTGCCGTGAAGTCAGAGATTGGCACATCGTATTCTTTGACAAGCGACTCACCCGGCAGCAGACTGATGAGCTCGCGATGACTCTCTTCCAGGTTGTCGTTACTGTCGAGCGAGGATACCGTGAGGTAGTTGTTGTATGCCTTCTCGTCGTTGTTGCTGACCTTGACGCGGCACATTATCCTGTCGCCCACGATGGTGCCGAGGTCATCACTCAGGTTAAGCAACTCTATCTGCTTGTCGAGATGGCATCCTTCCGACACGTTGGTATAGAAATAATGCGTGTCGTATTCATCGACCGAGAGATAGAACTCGTCGGCATGCATATCGAATTTTTTACTGGGGTCGACATATATGCCAAACTCACGGTTGCTGCCCGACTCGAAAAACATGTTATCGTAAGCGACTTGCGTAATCTGCCCTGTCGATGGGACCAGTTTTCTAAGATAGATGGGCCCATAGAAATCCTCGTCGTTGTTGTCGAAGTTGATGGTAAGCACATCCTTCTCCATTCTGACGTCGTTGACCACGAAATTGGCCTTGGGCACTGGCGTGAGTGTCATTTCGCGGTCGGTCATCTCCACCTCGACATAGTTTTGCTCTGTCCCTCCCATGAGTTGCCATGAGCCAGAGGAGGTGAGTTTGTAGACCGCCTTGAGTGTATAATGGCCAGAGAACCCGGCGCCTAATTCCAAGTTGCTAGCCTCAAAGGTCAATGGGGGATACGGTTTGAGGGATGTGGATACAGCCTTGACCACAGCTACAATATTGTCGTTTTTATCGCACAATGCCAGCCCGTAATAGAGGCTTTTCGCCACAGCTGTAGTATTGTTGAACGTTTGCTTGATACTGATGTCCTTGAAAGGGTTTTTCTTGGTGGTACGGGTATAGGTGTATCCACCCTTGATGCTCGGCCTTGAGCAAACTCTAAAGGGTCGGTCGGGAGCCACGAAATCGTCATTTCCCCTGGGTTTGATACCCAGGAGAGCAGACTGGTTGATGCTGAGTTGGTAGTTTTTGATGTTCTCGTCCAGATTCTCACCCTGGGCGCACGCCACCGAAATGCGATAGTATCCGTTGCCTGCTCCCAGCCAGCCCCAGTTGATGTGGTAGAGTCCCTGCCCGTCGTAGCCATCACAGACGAAGGTATGCCCAGCCCCGAGGTTGGTGTAGGCAGTGTAGATGACCGGTCGCCCGTTGGTGAGTTCGCGCACGAGCAGACTATCCCACTCTTCCTCGCTGTACGACTTGCGGTAAACATAATGGATGGTCTTGGGATAGTTGAAGTATTGGGGCATCCGCTGCGGCAAAATATCGGTAAAAGCCCCACTACCTGTGGCATCGTAGTTCATTTCTGTAGCCTGGCCGCAGTAGAGAAGCAGTTTTGCCACCTCGTCGATGCTCTCCTGTGGAGTATCGCTCGACAACTGGTCAGGCATTTTGTCCCAATCGAATGTTGTGGACTGCAACTCTGGCATGTCGATGCCCAGGGAACTGGTAGTATAGGCCGGTATGACATTGGTGCTTGTCGTCGGGAAGTGATGGTAGCGCATTACCTGTGCCATAGCCACAGCCGTACACCCCGCGGGACATCTTGTAGAGTTGACCTGGGGGCACATGCTGTTGTAAGGGTCTTTTTGTCCCCACATTGAGGTGATGAGTGGCTCCACCACCTCGGTGGGATGACCAGCAATGTTTCTGGCCGGTCGCAAGACCCCTTCCGATATGGCCTCGATGCTTTGTGCGTATTGCTCAAGCCACACCCTCATGTTCTCGGGCATGTTGTCGTAGTCGAATTCTCCTTGGTCTGCATACCCCAGGATGCCATCGGTCTGGTCATTCCCCGACACAATGACAAAGCCCCTTTTCCCAGTCAGGTTGAAGGCATACCATCCTGCCTGCTCTTTTGCCTTTCCCACGTGTGCCAGCCTCAACTTGCCAGAATTGGAAATGCGCAGACGTTTTTCCGCAAAGTCCTGTGCTTTGCGAAGAGCCTGTTGTTGAGAGATGGGGTTGGCCATAGCGAATGTGCTCACCAATAAGAGGATGACCAAAGAGCAGATTTTATACATTTCACGCGATAGAAACAATTCGGCTGCAAAGTTAGCAAAAAAACGTGCAAAACAAGAAACAATTCTCTTTTTTTCAACCATTTATGGCAATAATAGGATTAAATATTTCGAACAAGGCTGTTGAGGCAATCATGCATATGGGAAAAAGCCAAGAGAAGACAGCCCCCGGGGTATGGGCACAAAAAAAGGAGTACCGCCGTACTCCAACCTTTGTTAACCTTAAATCTAATACTATGAAAAACACGATGCAAAGGTAGTCTCTTTTCAAGAGACCTCCAAATCTTCGCCGCAGAAAAAGTGTATAAAGTACAATTACTTGATTTATATCAATTGACCATACTTGGCGGCAGACAGATGTCATCAGTTGAATGGTGTAATGGCCAGGCAAGGTTTGAATCGTTATACGAGCAAGTGTCTTGACTTCATCTCCATATATTTGTTGATGACATCGGCCGAGATGGCTTTGGGATTGGTGATGACGCTATAGATGCCATTCTGCCTCAAGGTGCTCTGGATGAGTCGTCGCTCATAGATAAGTTTCTCGGCGATAACATGCTGGTAATAATCCTCCTCGGTGCGTTTGGGTGAGTTGGCGAACTCCGAGAGTTCAATGTCGTCGAAGAACACCACGAGCAGTCGGTGCCGCTTATTGAGCAGCCGGAGATACTCGAGTTGCCGCTGCAAGGCTCCAAAGTCGGTGAAGTTGGTATAGAGCACCATGAAACTCCTACGGGCCACCAACTTGTTGAGATTCGGACAAAGCATCGAATAGTCGGTCTCGCCGAAGGTAGTCTGCTGGGCATAGAGCGCCTCAAGGATGCGGGGCATCTGCATGCTCTGCCGTCCGGCCGGCACGAAAGTATCCATCACGTCGGCAAAGGTGACGATGCCCGCCTTGTCCTGCTTGCTCATGGCCACATAAGAGAGCACGAGCGACGAGTTGATGGCATAGTCGAGGAGTGTCATACCGAGGAACGACTGTTGCATGAGCCTTCCCTTGTCGATGAGGCTGTAGATTTCCTGCGAGCGCTCGTCTTGGTAGACATTCACCATGAGGTGCGTACGCCGGGCTGTGGCTTTCCAGTTGATGGTACGGTAGTCGTCGCCCTGCACATAGTCGCGTATCTGCTCGAAGTCGGTGTTGTTTCCCGCCCGCCTGACACGTTTTGTGCCCGTCTCGGAAAGGTTATTGGCCGATGCCGCCATGAGATACTGCCTGAGTTTGAGGAAAGAGGGATAGACTTTCACCACCATCTCCTCGCCACAGGAGAACCTCCGCTGGATAAGTCCCAGACGGGTTGAAGCAAACACAAGTACCTTGCCAAAATGATAGGCGCCACGCTCGGTGGGCCGCAACGAATAGGAGACACTCTCGGTGCCCCCCTTGCCGAGCCGCAGACGGAGCAGGAAGTCACGTTTCTGGAACTGCTCCGGCAGTTCGTCGATGATGCGGACGTCGATGCCGAAAGGCGAGCGATTGGCTACCCTCAGCACCACCTCGTTGTCGTCGCCGAGCGAGTACCGCTCCGCACATTTTCGTGAAGCCCCTACCCTAGCCTTGGTGAAAAGCGTCAGGGCTTCGGCAGCGGCAGCCACGACCACGGCCATAAGCAGCCATTGCCCCACCACGAAGAGTGGTGGGAACAGCATCCCGGCAGCCATGATAACGGCTACGACAACGAGGACTACATATGACCTGCCCGTAAGAAACATGACCTATCGTCTATTTGGGAACTTCGATTTGCTCAAGAAGCGTGGCGATGAGCCTTGCCGCATTGTATCCCTCCATCTCAGCCTCAGCAGTGAGTACAAGACGGTGCTGGAGCACCGACGGAGCAACGAACTTGATATCGTCGGGAGTGACGAAATCGCGGCCCTGGATCAGCGCATAAGCCTTCGACGCCTGCAACAGCGCCACCGCCGCGCGGGGCGAGGCGCCCAGATACACCGCCTTGGTGTTGCGTGTGAGCTGCACCAGGTCGACGATATACTTCAGCAGACTCTCTTCCACCACCACATCCTTGATCATCGCACGGAATTCCAGCAACTCTTCCTTCGTGATCAGAGGAGCGAAGTCGTCGAGTTTGGTGAGGCGTATGTTCTCATGATGTCGCTTCAGGATCACCAATTCGAGTTGAGCAGGCGGATACACCATCACCACCTTCATGAGGAAACGGTCGAGCTGGGCCTCGGGCAACTTATAGGTGCCCTCTTGCTCCACGGGATTCTGCGTGGCGACAACAGTAAACAAGTCGCCCATGGGATAGGTGGTGCCATCGATGGTGGCCTGCCGCTCCTCCATCACCTCGAAGAGCGCTGCCTGAGTCTTGGCAGGTGCGCGGTTGATCTCGTCGACAAGCACAAGGTCGGCAAAGACAGGACCTTTGTGGAACACAAACTCGGCATCCTTCTGGTTGAAGACGGTGGTGCCCAACACATCGCTGGGCATGAGGTCGGGTGTGAACTGGAGCCTGCTGAACCGTGCGTCGATGAGCCGGGCCATCACTTTGGCCAGCAAGGTCTTGGCCACTCCAGGAACGCCCTCGAGGAGCACATGTCCGTTGGCCATCACAGCAGTGAGCAGCAAGTCGACCGCATTGGTCTGTCCCACCACCACCGTACCGATTTTCTGTCGCACGAGTGAGATTTTCTCATGAAAAGCCGTGAGGTCTAACCTTTGTTGAGTGTTTTCTTCCATAAGATTCGGCATATTAGAGATGTTTTGAAATGTTTTCTATCTGGTCGATATAGGAGATGAGGTCATGGCTGCTGATATCGCCTCCGGCGGTAGCCAAGGTTTGGTGCAGGTGTTGCAGCAAGGTGGCCACCTCATTCTCATCGAGCCCTGTGCGCTGGGCCAGCAAACGGGCGTTCTGCTCCTCGCCGCGCTCATCGTCGAGGTCGATCATCATACGCCGACGCACCTCGTCCTTGAAATACGTGTATTTCTTGCGCAGCAGGTCGATATTGTCGTGGCGCCGGTGATAGATGGTGCCGAGCAGCCTCACGAACTCCAGATTGCGGTTCACGGGTGGCTCGTGCACAGGGACGACACGCTGCCGCCGGCGGGCTGTGAACACCATGAAGAGCACGATGGCAGCCAACAACGTGTAGAGCGCTCCACGCAGGGGTGGTTTGGAGAGCATGTAGGAGAGTGGCGACTTGGTGAAGTCGTCACCAGAGTCACCTGTATAAGATTTCTCAAACAGCTTGCTGTCGACCCTATAAGTAGGATAATCTGCGAGTTGTGCCATCTGTCGGTTGAGGAACTTGGAGACATGCGGATCGAGAGCACCATAGTTGGTAAAGAAAATTGGTGTGGATGAGACGTAAAGCCAGCCTTTGCCTATGTGGCCGGCCACCGAGATGGGCATCCGCAGTTGGCCTTTTGACTCAGCAAGAATGAGATCGTGATTATCATCCGACAAGTAATTGAACCATTCGTGCCTCTGTTGAATCACGGAATCCCGAGCATATACGCCACCAAACTCGGAGCGAACAACTTGTTGTGCCAAAGCCAATTGTTTCCACAAGGTATCTGCCCGCAAATAAGCCGTAGGCTTGAAACGGGAGTCGAAACCAAGTGAGATCCATCCAGAGAACAGGCCCTGACTGACATTGACAGAAAGCGGTGCCTGCCCCACCCAATCCAAAGTGTCGGGCACCAGATGCCCCTTAAGCGCCTTGGCCAGTTTTGACACACTGGAATAATCGAAACTCGTACTCAAATGATATTTTTCCCGCAGATAGGTGTTATAGTCATCGAGGACTACCAGCACCTTGTCGCCCCGGCGCAGGCAAGAGTCGACGCGTTGCCATAGTTTCTCGTCCGATCTCCATGAGTTGTTGATGATGAGCAGCGACTTGCGTCCGGGCACATGCATCAGGCTGTCGAGCGACTGATTCCAGAAAGTATAGCCATTAGGCATGGTGGCCGAGGCCAGGGAATCGAAGATCTGGCAGTCGTAAGGCTCATCGCTCTCATGGAGATAGTTCCTCTGCCACGTGAACGTGCGGTTGGCCATCATCCACAAGTAGACAACGACCATCACGCCAACGAGCATGGCGACGGCAAGCAGGTTCTTTCTCATGCCTCACCTCCTTTCTCCACTTCCTGTGCCAGCGCGCTCATCTCATCGCACAAAGCCGGAGTAGCAGGAAACTTGCCGTATCTCACCCTCAGGAAATGCCGGGTCATGGTGGCGAACGCCGGATGTGCAAACTCGCTGGAGTATTGCGAAGGGGTCTTGTAGATGCGCCAGTCGATGCGGTGGCTCTCGTCGAGCACACGCAGCGTATGCAAGTAGACATAGCGCACGATGGCCGCATAGTCGTTTTGCCGGCGGGCCTTGTCGAGCTCGCTGTCCACATCCACGGCATAGATATCCTCGGCATCCTCATCCCAATTGCCATCCCCCACTTCGGGATTGGCATAGAACAAGCGACTCCGATAAATCCAGTAGGCCAGGCACGCCGCCAGAACGACGCCTATCAGTGCATAGACAGCAGTGGGCACGCTGGCCAGAAAATCGATGATGCTGTCGAAAAAACGCCCTATATAATCGGTCTGCTCGGTGGGTTCGGGACTCATCGACGGCCATTGCTCCTGCCATACAAGAGAGTCGCCCACGAGCGACCGGTTGTAGTCGTGCCCCTGGAACAAACTCGCAGCCAGCGAGTCGTTGCTCATGATTTGGTCGGTACGGACAGGCATATGGCAGGATGCGTATTTATAAGTTCTCGAAATTATGTATCGACCTCTCGTATGACTCCTCGCCTCCCTGAGCGTGCGACATATAGCCGAAATGATACACACAGTAGAGTTGAACCATCGACCCCACCATACAGCAGCTGAGATAGCCTATGATGGTAAGGGCAATGGCGACAAAGCGCAGGAACATGACATACCACCACTCCTCGCCCGAGGAGGAGAAGGCGTCGAACAAGCGGGCCAGCATCCATGGCATATTGACCGACAGCAACATCATGGCACCGAAAAGTATCACCAGGAAGATGGCAAATGCCAGACTGAACCAAGAGGAGAAGCCCATCTTGAAAGCCTCGGCAAAGGCCACCACACTCCCCCGCCGCTTGATCATATAGACAGGAGGGAACAGCGCCAGGGGTGTGGCCAGCACATTGATGAGGACGGCAAGCAGAGGATGTGGGACGGCATACATCAACAAGCAGATGAAGACGAGCAGCGACGCAGGAACAAGTGATGGCAAGAGCGCGGCGCGCACATAGGGCCACAACATGCGCAGGGTGGCATTGTCGAGACAGAAGTCGTTGTCCTCATAGGCTGCCAACAAGGAGTAGACATGCACAAACATCATCCACGCAGCCAACGCCGCCACACAGATGAAGAATCCGTGTCCCGGACCTGAAATCCAAGAGAAAAGGCCCCATACATCAAAATCGGTGGTGCCGATGTAATTCTCATCGCGCGAATAGTTGAGGAACGACGCCACGGTGAGTGCCACGCACAAAGGCGTGTAAAGCACCGCCAACAATAAGAACCAGGCCTTGCGGCAGAGCCGCATGAAATCGAACACCGCCTCGATACGCTGCGAAAGGGTGCGCCATTGGTAGATGAGTATCTTATCCCTTACTTGTTGCATTGCGGTGTCGCTTTATGGGTAAGAGCACATAGTAGAAAATGAAGAACGCCAAAGAGCAGAGGATGACCAGAAGCCTGAGCAGGTCGCCCACCTCGGTGTAGCGGGTGAAAAATCCCTCGATGAAGCCCGCTACGACAAACAACGGAACCGTGGAAGCGAGCACCTTGACACTATGTCTGGCCGCCTTGACAAACGACTGTATCCGGCTGTAGGAGCCGGGAAAGAGCCATCCGTTGCCCAAAGTGATTCCAGCGCCTCCTGCGATGACGATGGCCGACAGCTCGAGTGTGCCATGGAGCATGATGGCCAGTATCGACTCGACGAAGAGCCCCCGCACGATGAAGAAGGTGACGAAGGCCCCCACCATGATGCCATTGTTCATCAAGAAGTAGCAGGTGCCGAAACTGGTGAAAATTCCCATGACAAAGGTTAGAAATGCCACCTTCACATTATTGATGGTGATGCCCAGGAACGACAGCAACTGCGAGTCGCCGCCATACACGGCCATGGGTTCGCCTTTCTCGATGTTGTCAAGGGTCATGTCTACATACCCATCGCCAAGGATAAGACGTGGGAAGTCGGGGTCGCCCAGTGTCGACAGCATCCCGATGATGATGAAAGCCACGAAGACGGCCAGCGAGACGAGCAGCGGCCGGCGTGCCTCATAGACACTGAGCGGCACCTCGTGTGTCCAGAACGTGACGAGCCGCATCCACGGGTCGCGCTTGTTGCGGTAGAGGTCGCGGTGCAACGCCAGAGCCAGGTCGTTGAGATATGGCGTGACTGCCGATTCGGGAAAATGGGTCTGCGAGAAAGCCAGGTCGGATGTCACCTCGTTATAGGCGTCCACCAACTCGTCGGGTGTGGCGAAAAGCCGGTCGCCCAAGAGCATTTCCGCTTTCCTCCATTTCTCGATGTGCCGACTGACGAACTGCGCTTCCTTCATAAATGAGAATGAAAGGTTATTTTTTCCTTTTGGAATGCAAATATATGGAAAAATCAACTAATTTTGCAAACAAACACAAGATTTTATGTCACAAACCAGCATAATAACCGGTCAATACGTCTGCATCCGCCAACCCGCCGCCACGGTGACGCAAAGGTTCGTGGCCTGGATCATCGACTACTTCATCATAGCGTTCGCGTCGACCATTTTCCTTTCCTTATTCTCGGCTCTCGCTAATCTTGGCGAATTCTGGGTCGCTATCTACCTCATTATCCAAATGGCCATACTGACATATCCATTGGTGATGGAAGTGTTCAACGACGGGCAGAGCATAGGAAAGATGGCGGTGGGAATCAAAGTGGTCAATCTCGACGGGTCGAAGCCCTCGGCGGGTTCCTACCTGCTCAGATGGCTGCTGCTGCTCATCGACATGCTCATGGGATTCGTCGGCCTCACCTTCATCATCTTCACCAAGAACAGCCAGCGGTTGGGCGACCTGGCCGCGGGCACCACCGTGGTGAAGGTGCACCGCCAGAATCTCTCGATCAGCAACTACGACCTGCAATACATGAACAAGGACTATCAACCCTCCTATCCTGAGGCCTCCAACCTGTCGGTGAAGCAGTTTGAACTGATTGCAAACACGCTTTACGACATGAACAACAAGATGCGCGACATCGACCTTAGGATGCTGGGCACAAAAGTGCAACAGGTGCTGGGCATCAACGCCAGAGAAAACACGGCCGAAGCATTCCTACACACCATCTTCAACGATTTCCAATACTACGCCACCAAGGTGGTTTGAAGAAGGGGCAGGAAGGCGGTTGTTGGGATAAGGGCACAAAAAAAGGAGTACCGCCGTACTCCAACCTTTGTTAACCTTAAATCTAATACTATGAAAAACACGATGCAAAGTTAAGCACTCGCATCGTGTTTTGCAAATTTTTGGTTTAGAAAAGTGTAAAACCTACAATTTTCTTGATTTATATCAATTTTATTGTTGTGTGGGCACACTTTTTAAAGAATTGCATCTTCTAAGGTTGTTTTCTACCAATTTGTGAGAATCTGCCAGAAAAAGGATCTATCTGCTCACTCCCCAGGCATGAGCACCACGCCTTCCTGGCGCTTGCCATCCATCATGATGCGGAGGGGACGGGGGAACCTGACATGCCGCACAAACTGGGTCTCCTCGACCGCCGGCATGGCATCGAGCACCTCTTTTCGCCAGACACCCTCGCCCACATAGGTGTTGATGGTGAAGTAGCCCACGCCAAAACTGGTGAGGTTCTGGAAGAAATGGGTGCCCTGACTGGGATCGATGCGGTAGTTCTTGAGTCCCACCTCGACGATGAGCTTGGAAGCGCTGATATGCGGCCATTTCACCGGGATGCCGAGCCAGTAGTCGCTCGAGCCCCATCGGCCCGGTCCCACGAGCACATATCCCCGTCCCTCGTCGAGGAAGCGGCGGTTGATCTGCTCTATCTCCGTGGCGATGGTGGGATTGTTGGATGCCGTGAACGAGTCGTCGGTCTTCACATACACCACATCGGTGATCTCCTCGTTGATGCCATGGCCCAGCGACAAGTGTGAGCGCAGGAGGCACTCTTCGTCGGGGATCGTGGTGAGGTCGGTCTCGAGCATCTGCTTGGAGTCGACGATGGGTCGTATCTGCAGCAGATGGAAGTCGAGCATCCTGCCCTCGACGACATTGCAGGCAAACTCGATCTCCACGGGCCTGTGCATGCCCTCGGAGCCGAACTTCATGGCCATCTGCATGATTTCGGGGAAGGGGAACACCCCTTGCTGGAGCAGTCCGGCGAAGGAGATGACCTTGCGGCCACCCTCGTAGATGCCGTCGCGTATGATCTGGTCGTAAGGGTCGTAGGTAGACGCGAGGAAGTCGAGCGACTTGTCCTTGTCGGCCTCCTTCACACGCAGTTTGAGGATGTTGAATCCGTCGTCGACCTTGAAGTCACCCCCCACGTGGGTCATGTCGAGCGCATAGAACTTGGTCTGCGTCTCGCGCAGTGCCGTCTCCATCTCGCTGGTCTGGAGCACCTGGTTGGGGTGATAGGGACACACGCGCAGCGTCTGCCCGCCATCGACGATATACTTGCCCAGTCCGAGTGCGAGGCTGGCGATGCCCTCCTCGGCCTTCTCGTCGCCTATGGGGTAGTAGTTGAGCGAGCGGAGCACGCCACTCACGTTGGGATAGTAGTGGGTGCCGTAGGTGTTTCCCACCACTTCCTGGAGGATGACCGCCATCTTCTCCTGGTCGATGACATTGCTCGTGGCTGTCATGTAGGCCTTGGAATCGCGGTAGTAGACCGACGCGTAGACCGCCTTGATGGCACAGGCCAGCATGCGCAGCATCTCGTACTTGTCGTCGAGATAAGGAATCATATATGTGGAGTAGATACCTGCGAACGGCTGGTAGTGGGCGTCCTCGAGGAGTGACGACGAGCGCACGGCGATAGGGCTGCGTGTGGCGGCGAAGAAGGTGAAGAAGTCGGCGATGAGCGAGTCGGGCAGCTGCGCCTTCAGGAAATGGCGCAGGATGTCTTCGTCGGAGGCATCGCTGAGCGCCACCTGATAGAGGTTGTTGGCATCCATGAACTTGTCGAAGATGTCGGTGCAGAGCACCACTGTCTTGGGGATGGAGACGGAGGCATTGTCGAACTTGTTGAACTCAGGGTGCCGCTTGATGATATTGTCGAGGAAGGCCAGTCCGCGGCCTTTGCCGCCGAGCGAGCCGTCGCCGATGCGTGCGAAGTGGGCATACTGGTCGTACTTGCCACGGTCGAAGACCGCCACCACGCCCACGTTCTTCATCTTCCTGTATTGCACGATGGCGTCGAAGATGATCTGGCGATGTGCGTCGACATCCTGGAGTTTGTGCCAGGTGACCGTCTTGAGGAAGCGCGACACGGGGAAGATGGCCCTGGCACAGAGCCAGCGGCTCACGTGGTTGCGCGAGACATGGTAGAGCATCGACTCGTAAGGGATGTTGAAGATATTGTCTTGCAACTCCTTGAGGCTGCGCACGCGCATCACCTCGTGCTTGGTCTGCGGGTCGCGGAAGACGAAGTCGCCAAAGCCCATATGCTCGGCCAGGAGCTTGCGCAGGTCGATGTTCATTTTCTTCGAGTTCTTGTCGACGTACAGGAAGCCCTCGGCACGCGCCTTCTCCTCGTTCTCGGCCTCGGCACTCTGAAGGATGAGCGGCACATACTCGTCGCGGCGGCGTATCTCACGCAGGAGCTTGAATCCCGCGTCTGGGTCTTTCGCCCCGTCCTTTGGGAAGCGCACGTCGCTGATGATGCCCTGCGTGTTGTCGGCATACTTCTCGTAGAAGGCCATGGCCTCCTCGTAGGTGCGTGCCAACACCACCTTTGGGCGACCACGCTTGCGCTGCGCCGAGGTGTGCGGGTTGAGCGCCTCGGTGGAGAAGCGCTGGCTCTGGAGGAGGATATAGCTGTAGAGATTGGGCAGCACGGAGGAGTAGAACCGGATGTTGTCCTCGACGAGCAGTATCATCTGCACACCGGCCTCCTTGATGTCGTGCTCGATGTTCATCTTGTCCTCGAGCAGCTTGATGATGGAGAGGATGAGGTTGGTGTCGCCGAGCCAGCAGAAGACGTAGTCGAAGATCGACATGTCCTCGTCCTGGATGCGGCGGGTGATGCCATGCGAGAAAGGCGTGAGCACCACACACGGCAAGTCGGGGAAGTCGGCCTTGATGTCGCGTGCCACGGTGAACGCGTCGTTATCGGCATTGCCGGGCATGCAGATCACCAGGTCGACATCGGTGTTGGAGAGCACGTTGCGTGCCTCCTCGGTGGTGCACACCTGGGTGAACGACGGTGGGTAGCGCATACCCAGCTCCATATACTCGTCGAAGATTTTCTCGTCTACACGTCCATCGTCCTCGAGCATGAACGCGTCGTAGGGGTTGGCCACGATGAGCACGTTGAAGATGCGGTGGGTCATGAGGTTGACGAACGACACGTCTTTCAAATAGAACTTCGTCCACTCCTGTGGTATGTTATTTTCCATATCTACGCTATTTTAACGGCAAAGTTAGCTTTTTTTCGGATGAAAACAAAATAATATGCCATGTAAAACCACAGAATGGAGGCACGTCGGCCTCGGCAGTCAGACAAGATTGACAAAAAGAAAGAGACACCGTTTTTTTAACCCTAAAAATTTGGAGGTTACATGTAAATTGCATAATTTTGCGACATCACTAGTTGACACTTTGTTTTTGTAACCTATAAATAAATTTTACTATGGAAGTTGAGAAAATCATGCGAGCCCTGGAGCAGAAGCATCCGGGCGAGTCGGAGTATCTACAGGCAGTGAGAGAAGTGCTAATGTCGGTGGAGGAAGTCTACAACAAGCATCCTGAGTTTGAGAAAGCCAAAATCATCGAGCGCATTGTGGAGCCCGAGCGCATCCTTACGTTCCGTGTGCCATGGGTAGACGACAAGGGCGAGGTGCATGTGAACCTGGGCTACCGTGTGCAGTATAACAGCGCCATCGGCCCCTACAAGGGCGGTCTGCGCTTCCACCCGTCGGTGAACCTCTCCATATTGAAGTTCCTTGGTTTCGAGCAGACGTTCAAGAACGCCCTCACCACGCTTCCCATGGGCGGTGGCAAGGGTGGCAGCGACTTCTCGATCCGTGGTCGCAGCGACGCCGAGGTGATGCGTTTCTGCCAAGCGTTCATGCTTGAGCTGCACAAGGTGATAGGCCCCGACATGGACGTGCCGGCCGGCGACATCGGTGTGGGTGGCCGTGAGATAGGCTACCTCTTTGGCATGTACAAGAAACTCACCCACCAATACCAGGGTGTGCTCACCGGCAAGGGCATCGAATGGGGCGGCTCGATACTGCGCCCAGAGGCCACAGGCTTTGGCGCACTCTACTTCGTGCACCAGATGCTGGAGACCCACGGCATCGACATCAAGGGCAAGACCGTGGCCATCAGTGGTTTCGGCAACGTGGCCTGGGGTGCCGCCAAGAAGGCTACCGAACTGGGTGCCAAGGTAGTGACCATCTCGGGACCTGACGGCTACATCTACGACCCCGCCGGCCTCGACGACGAGAAGATCGCCTACATGCTGGAGCTGCGTGCCAGCGGCAATGACGTTTGTGCTCCCTATGCCGAGGAGTTTGAGGGTTCCACCTTCTACGAGGGCCGCAAGCCATGGGAGGTGAAGGTAGACATCGCGCTGCCCTGCGCCACCCAGAACGAGCTCAACGGCGAGGATGCCGACAAGTTGCTTGCCAACAAGACGCTGTGTGTGGCCGAGGTTTCGAACATGGGCTGCACGGCCGAGGCTGTAGACAAGTTTGTGGCTGCCGGCCAGCTGTTTGCCCCCGGCAAGGCCGTGAACGCCGGTGGCGTGGCCACCTCGGGTCTGGAGATGACCCAGAACTCGATGCGCCTGTCGTGGAGCGGCGCCGAGGTAGACCAGCGCCTGCACACCATCATGGCCAACATCCATGAGCAGTGCGTGAAATACGGCAAGGAGCCCAATGGCTACATCAACTATGTGAAGGGCGCCAACATCGCCGGTTTCATGAAGGTGGCCAATGCCATGATGGCTCAGGGCATTGTGTAGTCAGCATTATTCTATTGAAAACCCAAGATGGGGGACGGCAATTCCGTTCCCCATCTTTCTTTTCACGCCCTTGACGAGGCCAGCGGTAACGGACAGGCCCCATACTTGCTGCCATTGAGACAAAAATCGGCCCGGACCCCGCATACAATGCGGCCCCCGGGCTATGACTGATTTAGACAAAAGAACAGTTACTTTTTGGTTGTGACGGTGAACTCGGTGACATTCGACATCACCCTGTTGCCCTGAAGCACAGAGAGGCAGAACGTGGCCGACCCGTCGCGCAGTTTACCGGCCTTCACCATGGCGGTATAGCGGATGCCCTTGCCAGGCTCGAGCCGCTCGACATGGATATTGGGCGAGATATAGATATTGCGTGCCTTTGTCGACTCGACAACCGTAGGCTGGATGTCGTAGAGCGTCTCGTGAGAGGCGTTGAAGACCTCGAAGATGACCTTGCAGGTCTCGTTTGACTTGAGCCACCCGTCGTGGTTGTCGTCGACGAAGCGGGGGTTACGTATCTCGATGCTTTTGTTCACCCGATAGTCGGAAGCGATTTCCTCGATGCTCGACGACGAGGGATCCATGATGCGCGGGCTGGAAGCCGAATAGTCGGAAGTGTAGTCGCTGCTCTGGAAGTCGTAGAGACGGTCGTCGCCGTCGTTATTGGGAGAATAATAGCCAGAATCATCGTAGGAACCGTAGTTGTCGTAGGACGATGACGGGCGCTGAGCCTTCCGGCGCTGCGCCTCATTGTAATGCTCGCGCACCTCACGTCGGTTGGCATCGTCGGCAGCACTGCCGATAACTGCTCCCACTGCCGCACCTCCGGCCATGCCGATGATGGTGCCGATGTCATGTCCGCGCCGTCCGTCGGTGATGCCACCGATGGCTGAGCCAAGGATGCTGCCGAAGTGTGCTCCGGTGAAAGCCCCTGAGCCGGCATAGGTGCCGCATCCGCTGAGCAGCAGGGTGGCACACATTGTATAAACAAATACCTTCTTCATGTTTGATGTTCTTTTTGTCTGTTAGTGAATCTGGAATCCCTTTCCCCGGAGGCTCATGGGATGAGAACAGTTTCCGAGGTGTTGTTCCACGATGCAAAAATACGCATGATTGCAAAGAGGGCAAACGGAAATTCCCCAAAAAGAGGTAGGGTTTTCCCTATCTATGGGAGGGAGTCTGGACTTGGCACGCCACAAAAAAAGGTCTCCGCCAATGGCGAAGACCAATTTATGCGTGTTTGTCCGAATGTTATTATTCAGCCTTAGCTTCCTCGGTTGCGGGAGCCTCGGGGGCGGTCTCTGCCTTTGCCGATGACTTGCGGCTGCGGCGTGTGCGCTTGGCAGCCTTGCCAGTCTTAGCCATGTTCTCGTCGAAGTCGACGAGCTCGATGAAGCAAATCGGGGCAGCATCGCCAAGACGATGTCCGAGTTTGATGATGCGGGTGTAGCCACCGGGACGGTCGCCCACTTTCTCGGCCACCGGGCCAAAGAGCTCTTTGAGGGCCTCTTTATTCTGCAGGTAGCTGAAGACCACGCGGCGCGAGTGAGTAGAGTCATCCTTGCAGCGGGTGATCAGAGGCTCGGCATACTTCTTGAGCGCCTTTGCCTTGGCGAGAGTCGTAGTGATTCTTTTGTGCATGATCAGCGAAATGGTCATGTTTGCAAGCATGGCATTACGATGGTCTGCAGTACGACTCAGATGGTTGAATTTCTTATTATGTCTCATTTTTCTTATTGATTTTCAAGTTTGTACTTTGAAATGTCGGTTCCAAACGAAAGATTCAGACTCTCGAGCAAATCATCAAGCTCAGAAAGCGATTTCTTACCAAAGTTGCGGAACTTGAGCAGGTCGGTCTTGTTGTACTGCACCAGATCACCCAATGTCTCGACGTCGGCTGCCTTGAGGCAGTTGAGCGCGCGCACGCTGAGGTTCATGTCGATGAGCTTGGTCTTCAGCAGCTGACGCATGTGAAGCACCTCCTCGTCGAACTCCTGGTTGCCATTGACATCCGGGTTCTCGAGCGTGATCTTCTCGTCGGAGAAGAGCATGAAGTGATGGATAAGTATCTTAGCCGCCTCCTTAAGGGCATCCTTCGGGTGAATGGAGCCGTCCGTCGACACCTCGATGACGAGTTTGTCGTAGTCAGTCTTCTGCTCTACGCGGTAAGGCTCAACAGAATACTTGACGTTGCGGATAGGGGTGTAGATAGAATCGATTGGAATTACGTTGACGTCGGTGCAGAAATCACGATTCTCCTCGGCCGGCACATAGCCCCGGCCTTTGTTAATAGTAATGTCCAACTGCATGGACGCTTTGACATCTAAATGACAAATCACCAAATCAGGGTTTAACACTTCAAATCCAGTGAGATACTTAGTGATATCACCAGCCTTGAATTCTGTGGAATTCTCCACGGTGATAGTAACTTTCTCATTCTCGAATTCTTCTACTACTTGCTTGAATCTCACTTGCTTGAGATTCAAGATAATGTTGGTGACGTCTTCCTTTACTCCAGGCACCGACGAGAACTCATGCTCCACGCCACCGATTTTGATGGTGTTGATGGCATAGCCCTCAAGGGAAGAGAGGAGGATGCGTCGCAGCGCGTTGCCGATGGTAACGCCAAAGCCGGGCTCGAGAGGACGGAATTCGAATTTTCCGAACTTATCGTTCGCCTCCAACATTACGACCTTATCGGGTTTTTGAAATGCTAATATCGCCATTAATTTAATGATTATTTAGAGTACAACTCAACGATTAACTGCTCCTTGATATTCTCAGGGATGTCGGCGCGCTCGGGTTTGTGGAGGAACTTACCACTCTTGGTGTTCTCGTCCCACTCAATCCACGGATACTTGCTGTGGTTGAATCCAGCGAGTGCAGCCTCGATGACCTCGAGAGACTTTGATTTCTCGCGAACGCCGATGATCTGACCGGGTTTCACGGAGTAAGAAGGAATGTTGACAACCTTGCCATCGACCACGATGTGCTTGTGGCCTACGAGTTGCCTGGCAGCTGCACGTGTGGGAGCTATACCCAGACGGAAGACGACATTGTCGAGTCGGCTTTCGAGGTTCTGGAGGAGCACCTCGCCCGTGATACCTTCGGCTTTGGCTGCATTCTCAAACATATTACGGAACTGGCGCTCGAGCACACCGTAGGTGTACTTGGCCTTCTGCTTCTCTGCCAACATGACAGCATACTCCGACTGCTTGCGGCGGCGGTTATTGCCATGCTGTCCAGGAGGGAAGTTTCTCCTAGACAAAACTTTGTCAGCGCCGAAGATGGGCTCTCCAAAACGGCGTGCGATTTTTGATTTCGGTCCTATGTATCTTGCCATAATATAAAATAAATTGCTTTGTTGTTGAATTGGCCTTGGCATTCAAGGCCAGAGTAATATGCTTACACGCGGCGGCGTTTTGGAGGACGGCAGCCATTGTGTGGCAGTGGAGTGACGTCGATGATCTCGATGACCTCGATGCCAGCGCCATGGATGGCGCGGATAGCCGACTCACGTCCGTTGCCTGGACCCTTCACATAGGCCTTCACTTTCCTCAGACCGAGGTCGTAGGCCACCTTAGCGCAGTCTTCTGCGGCCATCTGGGCAGCATATGGAGTGTTTTTCTTTGAACCACGGAAGCCCATTTTTCCGGCCGACGACCATGAAATGACCTGTCCCTCGCTATTGGCCAAAGACACGATAATATTATTGAAAGAGCTGTGGACATGAAGCTGTCCGAGAGCATCAACTTTTACATTTCTCTTTTTCGAAGTGACTGTTTTCTTTGCCATAATTCTTACTTTCTACCTAATTACTTTGTAGCCTTTTTCTTATTAGCAACAGTCTTCTTCTTTCCTTTACGGGTACGGGCATTGTTCTTGGTGCTCTGTCCGCGTACCGGAAGACCGTTACGATGTCTGACGCCTCTGTAGCAGCCGATGTCCATCAGTCGCTTGATGTTCATTTGGATTTCTGACCTGAGGTCACCTTCCACTTTGAATTCAGCGCCGATGATTTCACGGATTTTGGCTGCCTGGTCGTCACTCCACTCGTTGACTTTCAGGTCGCGGCTCACGCCTGCCTTGTCCAATATCTTTGCTGAACTACTTCGACCTATTCCGTAGATGTAGGTCAATGCGATTTCGCCACGCTTATTCTGGGGCAAATCTACTCCAACAATTCTTATTGCCATTGATTTTGATTGAAAAATTTAAAAAATTGATAAACTAGTTTTGGGCGTTGTGCCCATGCACCTTTTTAGCCCTGACGCTGCTTGTACTTGGGGTTCTTCTTGTTGATGACAAAAAGACGTCCCTTGCGGCGTACGATCTTGCAGTCAGGTGTGCGCTTCTTGACTGATGCTCTTGTCTTCATATCTCTAAAAATTATTTGTATCTAAACACTATCCTTCCCTTCGTGAGGTCGTAAGGACTCATCTCGACCTTGACCTTGTCGCCGGGTAGGATTTTAATGTAATGCATTCTCATTTTACCTGAGATGTGCGCCGTGATGGGGCATCCATTCTCCAGTTCCACTCTGAACATTGCGTTCGACAATGCCTCTACGATTGTTCCGTCTTGCTCTATTGCGGCTTGCTTTGCCATATTTACTGATTGATTTTACCTACTATGTTTTCTATTTCGTCGAAAGAAGACAATATCTCGGCCTTTCCCTGCCGGATGGCGATGGTATGCTCGTAATGAGCAGCCGGTTTTCCGTCGCGTGTGCATACCGACCATCTGTCGGGGAGCAGCGAGATAGCCTTGTTGCCCATGGTGATCATTGGCTCGATGGCTATGCACATGCCCGCCTTGAGTCGGGTGCCGTTTCCACGTCGGCCGTAGTTGGGCACCATCGGGTCCTCGTGCATCTTGCGTCCGATGCCATGACCGGTGAGTTCCCTCACCACCCCGTAGCCCTGCGCCTCGCAATGGTCCTGTACGGCAGAACCGATGTCGCCGATGTGGTTTCCGGCCACGGCCTCCTCGATGCCCAGGTAAAGCGCCTCGTAGGTGGTGGAGAGCAGGTGTCGCACCTCCTCGCTCACCTCTCCCACGCAGAAGGTGTAGCAAGAGTCGCCATTGAATCCGTCGAGCAGCGTGCCGCAGTCGATGGAGATGATGTCGCCCTCGCGGAGCACGGTCTTGGCACTGGGAATGCCATGAACCACGACCTCGTTGACCGAGGTGCAGATATTTGCGGGGAACGGTCCCCCATAGGGATTGGGGAAATTCTTGAACGTGGGTATTGCCCCATGGTCGCGGATGAACTCCCCCGCTATCTTGTCGAGTTGGAGTGTGTTGACTCCGGGCTTGATATGTCGCGCCAATTCGGCGAGCGTCCGGCCCACAAGCCGGTTAGCCCGCCTCATTAGTTCGATTTCGTCTTCAGTCTTGAGAAATATACTCATCTGAGGATTAGTAAGCCGAGACGCCATTGCCACGAGTGTGGCCAGCGTTGAGCAGTCCGTCGTAGTGGCGCATCATCAGGTGGCTCTGGATTTGCTGCAGCGTGTCGATGACCACACCCACGAGAATCAGCAGCGATGTGCCGCCGAAGAACTGAGCGAAGCCCTGTTGCACGTTGAGCAGACCAGCGAGCGCCGGCATGATGGCGATGAATGCGATGAAGAGCGAACCTGGGAAAGTGATACGCGACATGATGGTGTCGATGTAGTCGGCAGTTGGTTTGCCGGGCTTCACACCAGGAATGAAACCGTTGTTGCGCTTCATGTCCTCGGCCATTTGTGTTGGGTTGAGCGTGATGGCCGTGTAGAAATAGGTGAACGCGATGATGAGTGCTGCGAACACCACATTATACAACAGGCTGGTGTGGTCCATGAGCGACCTCATCACATAGCTCGTGTTGTTGGACGAATACTGGACGATTGCCAATGGGATGAACATCAGAGCCTGGGCAAAGATGATAGGCATCACGTTGGCGGCGAAGAGCTTCAGCGGGATATACTGGCGTGCTCCACCAAAAGTCTTGTTGCCCTGCACACGGCGGGCATACTGCACAGGAACCTTGCGAACTGCCTGCGTAAGGAGAATGGCCGCACAAACCACTGCGAAGAGGATGAGCAACTCGATGATGAACATCACCAGACCACCACCGGTGATGGCAGTGAATCGCGAGGTGACCTCCTGCATGAAAGCCTGAGGCAGCCTGGCGATGATGCCGATCATAATGATGAGTGATATACCGTTGCCCACGCCTTTGTCCGTGATGCGCTCACCCAGCCAAAGGATGAACATACTGCCAGCAGCAAGGATGATGAGTCCTGTCCACATGAACCAGTTCCAGGAGATGGCGGGGTTGAGAGCCCCGGCCGACTGAGCCTTGAGGTTGAGGAGATAGGAAGGAGCCTGGAACACGAGGATGGCCACTGTGAGCACACGTGTGTACCACATGATTTTCTTCCTTCCGCTCTCGCCCTCACGCTGCATTTTCTGGAAGTAAGGCACTGCCACTGCGAGCAGCTGCATCACGATCGACGCAGAGATGTAAGGCATGATTCCCAATGCGAAGATAGACGCATTAGAAAATGCACCACCGGAGAACATATCGAGGAGCGACATGAGTCCACCCTCGGTTTGTGACTGCAGATTTTCCAACTTGCTCGGGTCGATGCCAGGAAGCACGACGAAGGAGCCGAAACGGTAAATTGCCGTGAACAGGATGGTGATGAGGACTCGCTGGCGCAAATCCTCCACCTTCCAGATGTTCTTCAGTGTCTCGATAAACTTTTTCATTTACTTAGATTATAGTTGTGGTACCACCAACTGCCTTGATAGCCTCTTCAGCAGTCTTAGAGAA
>ONGG01000001.1 GCA_900317305.1 uncultured Prevotellaceae bacterium
AGCACGACACCATCATGATGACAGAGACAATCCGGGACACCGTCTATCAGACGCGCATTGTCACCCAACATGCGAAACCTAAGAGAGTTCAGCCAACTCTAACAACCAGACAAAGGATGCTTGCTTCCAAGGAGAAGCAGGAATCCCCAGCACCTTCACCTACCCGTCAATCGTCAGACGAACAAATGGCCTGCTCCATGCTCTGCGATGATATTCCTTACGCCCTTTTGGCCACTCCTTAAGCATAAAAAAACAAGACTCTGAACATTGTTTCAGACTTTCACCATTAAGAGCCTATTTTAGGATTTTGCCAAGGGGTATTTGTTTGATTCTATCTAATTTTGCCTACAACTTTTTAATTTACCTTTTTTGTTCTCATTCGTGAGAAGAATAGGATAGATTTGCTAATCCCAATAATATCGCCATTTAGATGAACAAAAAATCCATCATCACCATTCTGCTCGCCCTTGTCGCAATGGCGGGGCAAGCAAAAAAAACAATTGTATGGGAAAACCCATCTGTTGCTTATTCAGCCATTCCATATTTTCAAATCCAGAAGGTGGAAATGACGAAGGAAAAGACTGCCATGTATGTCAGGATGGCTCTTTTACCAGGTTATGGCTTCCGAATCAGCGAAGACATTACATTGTTCTGGACGATAGCGGAAGGAAAGACTTCGTTCTCTATTTCAAACCCTTGCCTTTGAACACGAAGGAATTCGACTTCTTGGAAGGTTTGGCGAAAGGCGACTACAAGGTGTTTGGCATCCACGACAAGGACTACACGATGCCTCCCGCTTCAGTTCCAACTGAATACATGGCCGATGATGACGGGGAAGGATTGGCGGAACTGAAGTTTGACGCTACGCCTGCCACCATTCATTTCAAGTCGTTGAACTATCGTAAGGGAATGAACACGAAGATTGATGTGCAATATGTAGATTTGAAGAATCCTGCAAAGCCAATGGATGTCGAAACGAATTTGAATGATGATGGTGAAGCCAGTCTTAGCCTCCCCATATGCCTGCCTCAAATTGTGTGGATCAATATCGTTAACATTCCATGGAGTTCAATGAGTTGTGTATATCTTTCACCAGGTAAGGAAGTGACCGTCCTTGTTGATATGCTTCACGATGACAGTAGGGCCAATAGCAAGATTGTAGGTGCCAAAGGCTATCACGCCAGGTTTGGCAAAGATTGGTATCAGTCTGCTTATGACGAGGACACAGAAAATGGTCCTCTGAAACCTACCATTAAAAAGGAAGACATTCACGATGTGCAGACGTTGATAAGATATTGTGATGAAGAACGGGAGAACTACGACAAATGGGTAAAGAACTCAAACTATTGCAAAGCAATCAAAGATTATTTGATACAATTCGCATACTCTCCGATTTTTATGTTTGATGGCGAACAAGATTCCCTGTCCAAAACAAAGGAGTTTACAGACTATGTGCTTCAGAATTACTCAGAGAATCTATACAAGAGGAATATTGTTTTCTGCAATGAATTCCCAAGAGCCAGCAAATACTATGCAATGGCTGATGCACGAGGTTTCAATGCCGACCTTGCCCGCTATTGCTACTATCTGCCACAGGTACTTGACTCCAAACAATTGGAGAAACCGCTCATCGAGGACAAGAATCTTTCCGACCTCTACGACAAATATGTAGCCGAATATCAAGCGACCGTTACAGCTAACAAACAAGGGCTTGCCAACAACATCCACTACCTCGACATGACAGAAGTGGTTCCCGAAGACATCCTGCAAACAATCCTCGACAAATACAAAGGGAAGACCATACTCATCGACATCTGGGCCACATGGTGCGGTCCCTGTAAGTTAGGGCATGAGAAGATGAAACCCGTGAAAGAGGAACTGCGCGACAAGAACATCGTCACCTCGAAATTTGACGATTGGAAAGAATACATTGCCGACATCTCAGGCGAGCATTACTTTCTGACCGAAGAGCAGTTGGATGCCATATTCCAGCAACTCAAGGGCACAGGTTATCCCACCTACGCCATCTACACCCCCGATGGAGAACAGACCTTCACCCTCTCCGGATTTAACCTTGAAAAAATCAGAGAGGCATTGGAGAAAGCCTCCAATAACAAGAATATCGAAAGTAATTGAGGGTGCAAATGAGGGAGTAAATGAGGGAGTAAATCATTTTTTAGGAATAAGGGGTTTGTTTTCAGTGAAAGTCTGAACAAATGTTCAGAGAAACGCCCTCGGCAGTCACTTTTGGGGCATCGCTGAGGGCTTTTTGCTTGTTTTTACCTATTTTTGCTCATCTTTTTTACTTTACCTTTTTCGTTCTCATTAAAGTTATAACACAATAATTATCCCCAAAAAAAGATTACCTTTGCACCAAAAATTCAATGAGCAGTATGGCACAGAAAGACGATTTCTTCTTTGAAGCGAATAATGTGGAGGATATCACCGAGGATGACTACCAGCGGGCGATGCCCTACGTAGAGGCGGCACAAGCCTTCGCGCAGACTACCTACCAGAGCATCTACATCATCGACTACCACAGGAAAAACTTCCTCTATGTTTCGGACAATCCGCTCTTCCTTTGTGGACACACCGCTGAGGAGGTTCGCGAAATGGGTTTATGATTCTTCACATATAAGGAGGTGGAGTTAGCGTTCTCTCCACCTCTTTTTTGTCTTAGTTTTCGTCTTAACTCGTCTAAATTTTCGTCTAAGCTCGTCTAAATCTCACTTAAATTCTCGCTTAAAGTCGCTTAAATTTTCTTAGCAAGAATGCCCTAAATAAAGGCGTTTCAGGATATTCTCGCTTAAAATCTCGCTTAAATCCCCACGTAATCTCACGTAAATTTCGCTCTTAAATCGCTCTTAAATCGCTCTTATTTTTTTGTTTTTAAGAGCGACCATACAGATACGTTACCCTTTGTCTCGTTGACGATAATCCTTTCCTCTCTCATCTTAGTCAGCATGTTTCCGACTTTCGCCTTTTTCTGCTTGTCCGATAGAACGTCAGACAAGAGGTTCCACCACAGTTTGTCAATCTCTTCTCTTGTAAGAAACTTGTGGTCTTCAAGCGCATCCTGCAACAGAGCTTTACATTTCTTATATTCAAGTCCTTTGTGCATGGAATATTCCGCTTTCTGATCAGTGACTTGCGCCACCTGCTTCGAAACATACACTTTGGGCATTCTGCCTTCTATATACTTCTTTGACCTTAGGAATTTTATTGCCTCGCTGGAGAGTGTGTTCGCCTTCCCCTTTTGCACCTTGTCAAGCAGTACCGTCGTTGCAAGGTCAATATCAGAATTCTCTAACAACAACAAGCTATAGTTCTCGTCGATGACGGTACCAGGCAGCGTCAGTACTACGGTATCGCTGTCACTCTTGTCGTAGTCGGGCATCGGCAGATATCGGTCTTTTTGCGAAACGAACATTTTGTGAATGCCGAATCCCTCGGTATCAATCATCTTGATGTTCGCCATCGCCTGAGCCAAGAACGGGTTGCGATACTTCTTGGGGATGCGTTCACCTGTTATGTAGTCCTCATAGCTACCATCATAGAACCCGCCGCTGTTTCTAAACTCCAACTCGTTCTCACGTTCTATCACAATGATGCGGGCATTCTCGGCATAATTTTGGTGGGCTATACAGTTATGAAGGGCTTCGAGTATTACCTCGTTGTCGTATTTCATGCCCTCGCCTGGCAAGAAACTGTTGTTAGGGAAAATCTTAAACGGATAATTCCGGATTTTGTGCATCACCTCCGTTGTTGTCAACAGGAACGGAATGGTAAACACCTGTCCCACATTATCCATACCAGCCAGTCGCCAGACAATCTCACCAATATGATTAATGTAGTGCAGCGACTCAGGCTTACCAAGCAATAATATAGCAGCATTGGTCATTTTGCCGTCGATGGTAAGCTTCGCCTTATTCAAGAACACCTCGTCGCTCCAAGTATCCACCACCTTCTTCTGATTCGGATAGTGCTCCTTGTATCCCTCGCGAGCTTCCTTGATGGCCTTCGCGTCCAAATCAGCAATCATCGCACCATCAACTATCTGCTTCGACCAGTCGAACTCCGATGTCTGCCTGCGAATCTCCTCATACTTGCTCATGTCGAGTGCTACCAAACTCTCACCACGGCGAGCATAGAAGTGTCCCTGCCAAGCCATCGGAATACCGCGAGGGGTAGCCGGAATCTGGAACATCAGCACCCGCTTGCTCTCAACCTCCAGTTCGTAGATGTCCCGGAAAGTATTACGGTCAGTGGTGTGTTGCGACAAGTCATACTTCAACTTTTGCAGGCTCTTCATTCCGTTCTTGTACGACGTACCCAGTATCTCCCGCGTCTTGTCATGCACACCGAACACTAACCACGCAAAGTCCTTATCCCTCAGGTTCGCCTCATTACTCAGTGCAGAGAAATACTTACCCAAGTCATCGAAGCTAAAGCTGTTCTCCGCCTTCTTGAACTCCACTACCTCATCCTCATGATGGTAGCGCAGATTGTTGAATGTCTCGTATATGTTCATTGCCCTTATTCATATCTTCTGCAAAGTTACACATTTTTGGATTAAATAATATCTAACAAGTTGAAATCAGGATGATCTTGTTTTATATAGTCATCTATTTCTTCCTTTTCAAATAATGAAGTTGATTCGTCTGCTAATAGTTTTAGCATCTCATCTTTCCCACCACCTTCATATAGTAAGGTCAGTTTTATATATGATTTGTCCAGAACGTCACATGCAGAACCAATTGGCACCGTAAATTGGTAGTGACCCGTTTCTATCAATTCATTTGGGAATAAAGGTTCCTTGCTTGGTGATGATAATCTCATACAGTAACTGCAGATATGCATAGATAGCAGTTTGCCCTCATGCGGTAGAAAATGACAAGTAGTATCTTTAGGCAGGTTGAAAAAAGAAGCACTTAGTTTATAATCCTTGCTTATTACCCTGCTTGAATTTCTAATCCATGCCTTAAAAGAGAATGTAACGGTTTTATCACCTTCTTTGCACTCTTCGTCCTGCAAATCACAATTAACAATCTCGAGTTTTGGATAATGTCCTCGAAAGAAAGATTCCCTAACCTCATATTCTTCCATTGGGTCAGAAGAAAAATTGTGTCTCTTATAATATTTGTTGTCTAAAGCCATGTGAGGAGCGTTATCGCTACGTGGAATCTTTACTACATAAATAGAATCATTCGGGTTCCCCTCCAATCGAATGGGAAATATTAAAACACCATCTATCTTTCTTCGAATAAGACTAATTTTTTGTTCAAGCCATTCCTTTGTTATTTTAGGGTTGGTTACTGGCGCATAATCTTCCGGTTTGTGAGATGCTTTATTTTCACTAACTCCATATACAATAATCCCCCCATCTGCATTCGCAAACGCAGAGACATCTTTTGTTATCTCTGCAATTTTATCCGAATCTAAAGCACGTCCATCCTTATAATCCAGATAAATGCTCTCTTCAACCTCATTTTGAATCAGGTCGTCTATATCTTTCTTTGTATATTCCTCAAGTTCAAAAAAGTCCATCTTTTAGCAATTATGTAAAGTTATGATATAATCCTTTTCATTATCTTTCAATTTCGAGAAGACATCATCGGCACCATCAATATACTCACGGAAATCCATTGCTATTGTAGAAGCCAATTTGCATGCACAAGTCAATATCGTCCTTAAGAAATTCTTGTCGGTCTCATTATTAAACATCTGCCCAAACTGAAGTACGCCAAGATATGACGGGTGGCCATGAATCGACAATAAACGATACGCAGGAGCATCTGTTCTAAGTAACGCCTCTACCCCTTCCTCATATCTATAGCTCTCAAATGCTATGATTCTACTATTTTCACGATCTTTTTTGAATCGATAGCCTTTAATCTCTACAGTTTTAATGGACGCGACATTGATTAGTTGTTTTCGAATCTCATCAGAAATGTCCAAATTCGTCGCAATACTGATAATTCTTCTTCTCAAATCCTCTATTTGTTTCTTTTCCTTTTCTTCTTTTTCTATAAACGACAAAGGAACGATAGGCATATTCTGCCGATTATTCAGTCCTCTTATCTCCCAAATATACAAAACGATATCTCGCTCTTCTTTAGTCCCCTGTTCTGCATAGATGTTGTGGAAAACGAACACCATTTCATACAAACTCCTCAGGACGGAAATCAATGAAGGAATATCCAGAATCCTAATCGTGTCCTTTTCCGGCCTTACATTTATCCCATCACACATGGTAAGTAATGTACGTATTTTGCATACTACCATTTGGAGGATACACTGAGCTATAGCATCTGATTCTGGGACATCCTCTTTCTCTTTACTACGACGCCATCCATAGTATAAATGGAACAACCCATCACAGACGGTTTCCAGACCACTCCGCATAATGGCAATCTGCCCATCAATACCGATACTTTCAATAATCTTCTCTGTGTCCATCTATTGACAACTAAATAACGACAATTCAGTCCGAAGACATAACTATCTATTCATATCCATAATGCATTTCGCGATAATTGCTCAAGCTGATACTCTCTTCCTCCTTGTCATAACACGAGAATCGTTGGTCTGTTGCCAGTTTTATCTTTTCACATGCCACGACAGGGTCAACACGGCGCATTTCCATATTATATAAGAAGATACCGAAACAAATATGCATATCAGCTGAGGTCAAGCTTTGTCTCGGCCCAAGCACATAGCAAATCTGCTGACAGGTCAGGAATATATCGTATGTCACTTCCATCAATCCACCCCTGCAACAAGACAACATCAGAATACTATCTTCGTTCATGTACTTACTCTTACATAACAGCATGGCTAACATCTGCCAATTCATGTTGACTTTCCCGTCTTCGCTTGCGAAACCTTCTGCATTACCATGAGCACTCAAATAGATATAGTCGAAAAGCCCATGTGAATAAAGAATGCTTTCTAAGCCCTCATTGTCTTTAATGCACTTGCAGACCGACTCAATTCCATATAATTGCGCCTGTTCACATATCCCGTTACACTCATGTGGCTCATCGGTACTTCCGCATGCTTTTATTACAAGGATTCTTTTGTGCATATCGATCATTTTATTTGTTTGTAATCTTCTATAGATATCAAAATATTTTGTTGGGGTAACTCTGTCTTGCTTCGTCTAAAAGTCTTGCGAATTCTGTGGGATCCTCTTTATATAACTTTACAATCTCACGAAACAGGTTACTTACATGAGAAATGCCATGAGCACCATCTGTCATAAGAAACTGAATTGCACCAAGTTGAAGAGTAATTCCATTGACATTCCTATAGGTTTCGCAATCTTGTAGATTGGAAGGTCTTATTCTTTCTGATATTCTCATAGCCACTTCTTTTATTGAAGCATGCCCATTCGCTTCTCTTTTGTAACCATCTATTAAAAGAGCAGTTTCATATTTGTTCCATTTTGAATTTTTCATTGACAAAAATATTATAATCGAACATCGTAATAATTTGGCATATATTTATAGAATTTTTTATATTTTTCGATATCCGTTGCTTTAATAATCTTTCCTTCCACAATCTCTTTTTCTTTTTCTTCTATATTCAGTATTTGATTTAAATGCAATGCTTCTTTACGAGTAAGATTAGGAATATCTATTTCTAAAGGATCCTCTTTATTTAAATAATTAAAATCATTTACATATAGTTGTTTCTCGTCATAATCTTTATTGATAATAATACCTCCGCATGTAAACATCTTTGCGCCACCTCGTTCTTGATACTTTATATTATATAATGATTTGTAATTTAAACTTGTATTTTCAATTTTATTACGTTCTTCAATAATCTTATGGCAATACGAATCAATCATCCTTTTTATAGTTCTAGATGTATTTATATTCGCACAGCAATTTTTTTCAATGTCATAAGGAACCAAACCATTAAACAATTTTTCAAACTCTTCATTTGTATATGGACGAGGAGGGTTCGTCTCTTCATTTTGCAATTGACGGTTACATGACATAATATAGACACTTCCGTGAGGCAAGGAATTAAATAGAATATTTATGTCTGTAAACACATCCATTGTTAGAACCCCATCATAATCTAACCATACGATGCTAGGTTTTGATAAATCAATTTTTAATAGCATATTCGTCGATAAGCCATGCAAAATCTTGATACACGAAAAAGGTTTGTTAAATTCCAGTTTTTCTGGCGTAAAACTACCTTCGATGCTATACATGGAATCAACGCTCAGTTCTTTATGGAATAGTTTAAAATCAGTAAACATCAAACCTCCAAATCCGATATACTGATATTCTTGTCTCATATTGATGACTATTTGATACAAGGATGCCAGTAGCATTCGTCTTTCAACAAATTTACATGGACGGATTTCGTAATTAAACAAATTAGGACTCTTCATAATCAATATCCTCCATTTGTAAATAATACTCAAAAGATAATGCTCCGAGCTCCTTGTAACTACGTGCTTCTGCATGCAATTTTGCCGCATTTGCTGCATTCTTGCTCGCATCATAAGCAATTCGAACAGTATCTTTCTTCTGAGATATGATATCCATGTCTAATTCTGGGGCATCAAACTTTTTTTCTGGATGCTCTTGAAACATGAACGTTTTCAATTCCATGGCCGTTTTCCTCTCATAATTATCACATAGCATTTGCCTATATTCATTCGCTTTATCTCCCATCTGTGGAATTTGCTTAAGGAAATCAAGAACGCTCACCATCGCATTTTTCATTAATGGCAAAACAGTCTTATACACTTCAGAGGTTGCGTCAATACCTTTTTTTGTTGTTGTTAATGGTAAATTCAAAGTCTCCTCTGAATCCAAAAACAATAATCCTCTAAACATTACAAAATTAATATGCCATTTAGGGATTGGAGAAATCCCCCATCCAGTAATATTGGATGTATCAGCCTCCATTACAAGTCGGTTATTGCAATAAATATACCAACCAGATTGCTTAGGGTCCCCAATCTCTCCAAGTCCAGCTATAATACGGTATTTCACATCGCCAACATTTCCTTCCGTGTAATAAGGTTTGGAGTTATCTGAATAAAGAAGTTCCGTTTTGTGACCATTCAAGAGTCTACCATTTAAAGAAATCCGAATGCCTTTGAGTAAACTGAAGTTCAATAGTTTCTGAATGTCATCAGACAATTCTTTAAGGAAACTGCTGTCAGAGAACAAGTCTTTGACCTCGTTATTTAAGTTTGAAACTCGGATTATCGTGCCTTTATAACCTAATGAATTATTATCTATTATTTGATAATTAAAATTCCAATCATCAATACTCGTTTCTACGTTTCCGTCAACTATGACCGTCTTTTTTTTCTGACTCCATTCATCAACATTCACTTCAACCTTAAAATGATCATCAGCGGACTCTGATTCGACGATAAAATTCTTGCCAATCTTAAATAACGAACGTTTCATACCTATGCCAAAACGTCCGACGGTATTATGACTTATAGGGGCTTCATCTGGGCGTCCAAACCTAAATGCATATTTTTGAGCAGTTTCTAAAGAAAATCCGCCACAATTATCTCTTATAGAGAATTCATTGCTATTAACGATTAATTCAATTTCTAACCCAGAATAATCATTCGGATTAATATTGTTTGCTCCGTCTATCGAATTGTCAAGCAAATCAATTATTGCATCTTCAATTGAAATATCTCTTGTAATCATCTCAATAAAGAATTTTTTTGTAGGATTGCCATCTATTGTATTATGTGCCATACAACTGTAATTATTTATTTGTTAATCTCTTTTAAAATATCCACAAATACCGTTGGGGATGAAAACATCACACGTTCCTTTTCCCATTTTTCAGCTATGTATTCAAATCCACGATTGGCATAACCCTCCATCTCACGGACAAAAGCCCTCAGGAACTTGGCGATGGTTTCAACATCAGCATTCTCCAAATCAATCCAATTATAGCCATAATCTGCCGAACGGTTAAGTAACATCATTATGAGGTAGTCTTTAATAGGCTCTGGCTTCCATCTGAATAATGGAGCAAATTCCCATGTCTTTTCTTGTGACTCAAAATACTTTGGCTTTCCCAAACGTAAACCGATTACACAGGCATACATGAACGTCTGGAAATAAGGGCCAAACTGAGCAATATTACCTTTACCAATTTTTTCTTGCTTATTGGATATAGTCTCTATCATCGAACGATATTTGTCACAATAATTAGGACGTAAATCGCTTATTCTATTTTTCAACTCTGCACTATTCATAACATCTACATTTTATTCTGAATAACACTTTTTCTTAGTCACGAGATTTGAGGCATCGGCCCTCTCTTCAGGATAGTTCACGTAGAAAGTTCCTTTTATTTCGCCTGTTCTCATTTTCTCAGCGATGTCTTCTCCATGTTTGGTTATGAGCAGTTCTGGATTGTTAGGCTCACATAAATCTTTAATCATGATAATACACTGGCGGAAAACGTTAGGAGCGACATCAAAGAAATTGCGAATAAAGTTGGGACTAAATTCGGAGAAAGGAGCATCTGAAATAAATGGATATTCAAAGCTCTTTTTACCCACTTTCGATGATATTATTGACATGACAATAGCCAGTTGCTTCATTCTCTGAAAGCCTGTACCGTTGCCAAACAATTCATCTCCAAAGGAATTGGTTACCGAAACTTTCACTGTACCATTTTCCTGACGCACAAAATTAAGAGTTCCACCAAATGTTTGGTTTCCTTTTGTCAAAGCACCATACATTTCGTTGGCAGAAACTTGTAGCTTCGATACAATTTCCTCAAAAATCCGCTCCTTCGTTTTATAGAAGATTGATTCAATAACTTGCATATCTTCATAAAGTTGTTTGGCCTTTCTTATGGGAGCGCTTCCTTGGCGCTTGTCAAGCTCTTTCTTTGCTTTATCAAGTCCTTTCTGCCAAAGATCTATTTTGCTCGTATATCGTTGGATTTCTTCTACCTTCTCTTCATGTGTTTTTTTTGCCTGATTGTAACCAGCAAGAACGCGGCGGTCATCGTCGTCAGTACTAGTTTCTGACCCTACCAGAGTTAGTTCATTCTCTTTAGCTTCTACCACTTTGACTTGCTGTTCAATCTGTTCTTCCAGATTAAAAATTTCAGACATATACTGGGTGTAGTCATCTGCTATCTTAGGAATAGTAGTCTCGTAACGACCTGTGGATTTTTGAATATCACCATAAAATTGCATAAAGGAATCTGAAACACGCATTGGTTCCTTAGGGCGCTCCATTACCTTTTTTATATGTAGCCAAGGCTCAGAACCACGTGGTGCCTCACGATTACATACTTCACACCACTGGTGTTCAAGCATACGTTTCAGTGAAGGTGCATCTGGAGAACCTTCTGGCAGCATAATATCAGGATTTTCTTGTATTTCCTTTTTAGCAATCTGTTTTGTTAAAGCAATACGGTAATCGTCAAAATCACTTGTCTCACCTACCAAACCATAGAGAAGCCAGGGACAATTCTCATCGAACAGCCTACTGGTGATAGACAGTTCCTGTTGCTCATGCTTGTCCTTCAGTTCTTTTAGTTTTTTACACTCTTCATCGTATTCTTTTCTCAACTGAATACGCTTTTTGCTGGAGAAGAAATCAGACTCATACTGTTGTTCTTTCTCCTTTGCTTCAACGGATTCCTTTCGAGCCAATTCAATCTTTTCTTTAGCTTCTTCTATCCATTTTTCATAATTGTCGCGTTCTTGGCGTAAACGGATTATACCCTCATCAGCCTCTTTGTTACGTTTTTCTTCATCTTGATAGCTCTTTTTGGCTTGTTTTACAAGTTCTGATGCAAGACCACACATCTTGATAAGATTGTTGATGTCAGCCAAAACGTTTATGGTCTTTTCGAGTCCATCAAGCGTTGAGAGGTCAACAAGGCGTTCCATCGACTCTCCCTGTAACAAAGAGTATTTTTCCATTTCTGCAGGAATAAGACAACGGATAGCCGCTAACTTTTCGTCTTTATCCAATAAGGGTAAATCATTATTACCCTTTGTCTTCATGATGTCTGTTCTTGCCTGATAATCCCATTCATCATCCTGTTTCTTGCATAAAACACTTTTGCAAACATTGTATGTTATGCCATCATTCTCATAAATGATACGTACGCCCATTTCCAACTCAGGTGATTCATAACGCGCCTTGGCAGACATCATCTTAAAATACGATGCTGATACAGGGTAGTATTTTTTTTCATCAGAGTCATATACTTCATCTCGCAAAATCCACAAGAATCCGTTATAGAACTTTGACTTACCCATATTATTATCGGCATTGATGATATTTATGCCTTCTGTAAAGGTATAGGTATTGTCCTCATAACTTCCATAATAGTTATAGAAGTTCTGAAAGCTGATAGACTTGATAAGTGTTCCCATAATCTTTACTGCTTTAGTCTGACACTTTCTTTAATATTCCTTGGAATACAGTATTCGTCGCTTTATTATTAGCGACGCCATTGATGACATCCTTGATAACTTCTATCATAGGACTGTTAGAAACCTCCATGTAGCTGGCCTTCACAACATCTTCCTTGCTAATGCCCAAATGCGTCTGAAGCTCATCGGCCTTCATCAGCTCTTCAAATATTCTTTGTGGTTCCATAATTATGAATTTTGATTTTCTTCGTTCAGCACCATTTCGTCCAAATTGATTTCATAAAATCGGACTACTTCATCAAGCATGCTCAATGCTCCTGTATAGTAGTTGCTGGCAAGGTAGCCAAAGTTTGCCACTCTACGCATCTCATTTTCCACCAGATTCTTCTCCATTGTCCAGAAACGACGGTCATAATGAGGCGAGTGGAAATTGGGCACCACTACCATATCGTAGATGTATGCAAACGTTTTGTCTTCATGACGGCGCAACAATCTTCCTCGTCGTTGTATGAACTGGCGAGGGTTGCCAGTACTTGATGTAAATATGCCATATTCTGCACGAGGCACATCTACACCCTCATCAAGACAATTCTTTGCAAATAGCACATTAAGACGACCTTCGGCAAATGCAGCGAGTTTCTGGCACCGCATTTCCTTTGAGTCTTCTCCAGTATATGAGTTGCAGGTCACATTAGGGAATGTCTGTTTCAACACAGCCTGCATTTCTTTCAAAATATATTCATCAAGTCGCTCATCATCTACTTCATCCAGCCTTGTACGTTTACCTGCAGCTGAATAGACGAAACAATATTTGAGTTTGTCTTCGCCAATAATCTGCAATATCTGACGGAATACGGCCATCTTGTTACGTGCCTTGTGCAACAGATTCTTTCTAAGCAATAATAGTTTTCTTGCCCTCTCAGGATCAGAGAATCCACCCTTTTTGCTGTTATACATCTGCACCAGTTGTCTGGTTATTCTTGCATACTCTACCATCTCGTCATCTTCAAGTCTGGCAAGATATGGGAAGTAATAATATGGCATCAGGCGCTCTTCCTTGATAGCTCTACTCATCGAGAAGCTATAGGTGTAGGGATGCGTATCATTGAAGAAGCTTTCAATCTCTCTTGTTCCTTCTTCATCATAGATACGATTTGGCGTGGCAGACAATGCGATACGCCTTTCAATCGTCAATGCGTGGAATGCATTCCTTACTGATGCTGAACCAATATTATGGGCCTCGTCAGCAATGAGAATAGTGTCTTTTGAAAGTTTGGGGAGCATGACCTGGAAATCCTTCATGACAAAGGATTGGTAGGTTGAAATGATGACATAGTTTACATTTCTGCCCAGTCCCATTTTCATAATCATCTTCGCCAGTTCTACTTTCCATTGAGCATTCTCTGACGATACCTTAATCACATTCCTAAAGTTGAAGTTACGCACCTCATCGCCCCATTGTTCCACGAGTGCAAGTGAAGGAACCAATACGAGCAATCTATAGAAATCATCGTCACGATATTCTTCAAGAGCACAATTGAGTGAAGTGATGGTTTTACCTGTACCAGTAGCCATTGCAAACACACCTCGCTTGCCGCGATCTTTCCATGCTTGATAGGCATCTATCTGATAAGGACGTGGCCCATCCTTAAACTTAGATGGAAAGTGAGGTTCATCTACAGTAGCAAGATAGTTCTCTTGTTCCAGTTCCTTCATTACCACATTTTCCAACTTCACCAAATCGTCTATATCAGACGTTGGATAGGTTACAAGTATTCTATTGCAGAACTCTTCAGCTGGGAATACCATGATGTCTGGATTCCGATTCTCCCATATACTTTCGAAATCGTCATGATATCCCTTGATGCGTTCGCGATCGTCATCGCTACGCCAAGAACAGATGGTGTCTATAGCCTCAATATTCTTTGTAAGACCAGAAGCAGTAAGGTTCATCGAACCATTAAAAGCGACCTCGTTTCCTTCTGTATCAGCAAAAATGCCAAACTTTTCATGAGCGATACCATCCTCCTTTAACATGACGATTTTAACCTCTATACGATGCTGACTTATCAGGTACGATAAACAGCGGAAAAATAGTTCATCACGTCGAGAGAATATCTTCAATAGCCTGTCATATGACTGTATCATATACTGCTCGAAACCTTCGTAATCGCTATTCTTCAATAGTTTGTAATCGTCTTCTGTAACACTGGGGTTGATATACATGCGCATGTTGCCACCATTCTTGACGAAATGGGCAAAGCCACATGCGAGTACATTGAAGCATGCACTACTGAAATAGCCCAGACCTAAATCTAAATGCGAACTATTAATCAAAGCCTTTGTGAAAAATTCCGTAGGCTTATGTTCGCGTTTCGATGAATAGCGTAACTCAAAACTCTGAGATGCTATGTCTGTGCGAATAATCGCTTCTTCGCGAGCACACCAAATGGGTTCCTCAGAATGACCATGACCAATTACCTCATCTTCATCCCAAGCAGAATGGTCCTTATACGGTTTACTTCGTAATCCCCACGTGTCTTCATCATTAAAATGCACGAAATTAACCTTATCCTGAATGAGCGATGACTGCAAATTACGACGCGTTGTTGAAGTTTTACGCTGGTTATTAATATAGTCAAGAATTGTATGTAGTTTTTGAGGTTTGCGTTTACCCTCTAAATACTCCTTGGCTAATTCTCTAATACCAGGCTCCGTTTCCTTCTTAACCTGCTGCTTCACAAACTTTGGCAGTATGATTATGTCATCAGGGTCAGGAAATAGTCCATACAAATCTGCAACTTCTATAGCCAAAACTTCTGTGATTTTTGCAATTTTGTTTAGGCTATAGTCATGCCATACTTCATGATGGTCTTCAATAAATGAGGCAAGTGTTATACATTCATCACCCTTAGCTACAGTCAACTGCTGCCTAAACACCTCGTGGAACTTATCAAAGTCAAACACATCGGCGTAATCCATTCTCAGGGTGATGTCAATCATATCTCGCTCAATCCTTCATGAATCTTATCAAACAAATAATCGAATCCCACCAAATTGGGGTTGTCTTTTACGTCTTTATCTATCATTTCCAATCCATCGTCAAGGTGTAACTTAAAGTATCGTGGCAGATCCTTGTCTGTACTCTTTATTTGGTAGTGTTCGCAAATCATAGAGAGATACAGCGGAAACAGATTGCCAAACAATACATTTCTGCTATACTCCTTACCACCAGAATCCTTGACTTTTGTAGGGTCGAAATGCTCACCTTGCTTCAATGAGTATGCGATGGCTATACGTGCAATGATATTCTCTGCTCCAAGACCGAACTTTCTTGTCAGCCTTGTCACACGTTCTTTGTTTTCTGTGCTTGTCTTTATCTGTCCTATCATTGCCTTAATTCTTTTGCATTAAACTATTCACGTTAGCAGCCTCGAAGTATGACCTCGACGTGTCATTGACTATCATCGTAGCACTCTCCACAAATGGTTGCAGGGTCTTGTATTCTGCCTCCGTCAGTTCCTTGTGCAACAGTGGGAACAGAATCACTTGCTTCGAGATGGATGGGTAAAATTCACTAATAATCTTCGAAGAGTGGCTCTTGTCAAACTTCTGTAATGGACTGTCAATGAATACAGGGAACTGGATACCGCTCTCGTCAACAAGTGCCTTCAGGATTGAGGTGGCATAGAGTTGCTTTTCGCCCTTTGAAAGCATATTCTTGTTGATAACGTTGCCGTCACTTGAGAACAGATTGATATCCATCGTGTCAGAGTCAAGTTCTACTTCCACATGACTGATAAAATCTTCCTTGTGCATCAGTGTGTTCAGCGTATTCTTGATGCGAAGTTCAAGAGACGATTTCTTGTTCTTCTTCAACGAAAGCAGGAAGGTATCAAGTTCTGTAATGAGTTCGCTAGCCAACTTGTCCTTTGCTTCGTCAGCATCGTCAACGCTGATCTTGCGACTAAGTTCTTTTATCTTTTTGTCGTAAGACTCTATTGTCAATTGTAACTCGCCAGTTCTAATGTGTCCTAAACGCTGTTTCTCCTCGTTGGCCTTGATTTCTGCTTCTATCTTATTCTTGTTGTCACGCAGACCTTTAATCACTTCATCGCTCTCCTTGCTTTGGATGTTTGACAGTCTTTTGACATTGCGCTCCAAGTTAATCTTGTTCTTGCGATAGGCTTCTGCCAATGCTTCAAATTCGATACGATAGGTCGTTGTCAGGCTATTGTAAACAGCTTCAACCTCTGCAAACTCATCATCAGTAAGGGTTACTTGAATATCTCTGTCACAAGCATGTCCTCTGTATTTCTCGATGATAGCTTCCAGTTGGGTGTGGGCATCCTTTTTGGAGTCCTTATTAACTGGCATCTTATCAAGAAGTCCCTTCATCTCTTTGCTCAAAGCATCCAAGACACTGTTCTGCGCAGTAGCAGTATTGTTGTTGGCTATAGCTTCATGGTCTGCTTTTGCCAACTCATAGGCACGAGCAAACAACTGGCCAGAAATGGCAAATGGTGCATAGTCGATGAACTGCTTCAAGGCAGATTTCATCTCAATATCGTCTTTCTTACATTTCTCGATGACTGCCTTTACGCGCTGAAGTTCTTCTGTCTTAACGGAGTTACCTTCGCGAGAAAGCTGTAACTGCAGCTGGCCATCTTGCTCTCTCAGGTTTGTCAGAGTGGTATCTATTTCTGCCAGCGAATCAGAAAGCTGAGTCAGTTCATTTGATACCCCCTCACGTTCTGCCTCCAGTTTTTCCAACTCGTCTTTCAGCCCAATATCCTTCGATTTCTTACGATAGCGCAGACGCAAACCTTCAAGGTTACTCCTCAGTTCTTCATACTTTCTGATACCAAGAACTTCTTCGTAAGCTTTACTCAACTTACGACGTTCTGCAATGGTACCAGTATCTGCCAGTGATACGATCTCTTCTGAGTCAAAGAAGAAGAGCTTGGCAATATCTTTATTGAGGATGAAGTCATTGATGAACACCTCTGGGCCAATCTCATCTGTCAGTTCATTCTTGACGCCATCTATCAGAATCTCCACATCCTCTTTTTGCAAGAGTGAATCATAGCTTCTGGTAACAACTATCTTCTGACAAGGAATTGAGGGGATACCAACTTCTGCAAAGCAGATGGCAACGCTATAGACGCTGTCTTTCTTAATCTCTTCGTAGCCATTGGTGTAACCGTTCTTTTTTATCAGCGCAACAATCTCTGGAGTCGCTTTTTCTTCAAATCGCTTTGCTGCATTCTGGTTCAGAATCTCCTTCTGCATCGCAGCATAGCTGCTGTTAGTCTCTTGGCCTGAAACTGGTACCTCGCTAACAAACCTGCCAAACAAACACCACAGCAAAGAATGAAGCAGCGTGGTTTTACCAAAGCCATTTTCACCACAAATCAAATGAACATTCTTGGCTTCGTCAAAATGGAATTGAATAACATTCTCACCTTCATAAAGGCGATAGTTGTTGAGAGTAATGCTTTCAATCAGCATACTGACCTCCTTTCTTTACGAATCTATCCAACTGCACGTCTATATCGTTCTGGAGTCCAAACTTGCGCATCATCAGCACCTTGCTCTTTTGCAGGGCAAGTAGTTCCTGTATCAACTGGAAGTGCTTGGAATCTGTGCATGATTTTTCCAAAATCAAGCGCTCCTGCAATCCAATATCCAAGTTGGGAATATTGTAGCCGTAAATATCATTGTAAATATCGTTAACCGTTGGCTTGAAATAGCCATCGCGAAACCAGATTACCTGAATAGCTATCAGTTCTTGGCTTGTTATCAGCCTTACGCTGGAGTGTCCTTTCTGTACCTCCTTCTGCGTTTCCAGCAGTTCGCGTAACATCTGAACTCGATACTCGAAGGTGTAGTTTCCTTGGTTATGGCCTGTCTCATCAACGGCAGATTGGCCATTACGACGTGTAGGCAAACGCAGTTCTGATTTATTACGATTCTCAACAAGACGATCGTGATATTCCAAAAGCGGCGTCATCCACGTGAATCCATTCCTGATAAGTGAAGTCATCGACTTGTCTTCTTTCGCAACAGTACAAATCCAACATCCAAAACGGCTCTGGCCACAAGAGCGGTGACTATCATCTGTCACAACAGTAGGACATTCATAGTCATCGGCAGAAGCATTCTGGTATATCTGAAAAAGAATCTCGTTGTCAAAGCCCCAGGGTGATGGGATGGAATTGATAACCCACCATACCTCTTCAAGCATCAGTTCCTTGATGGGAGCATAAGTAAAGGTGTTGGGGTTCAATGGATGTTTAGACAAACGGTGTCCCTTAATCTCATGCTTTTTGATGGAGCGTTCACGCTGCTGGCTTTCTGTCAAACGTGTACCAACAAGCACGATGGCCTCGCCATCTGCCACTACCTGATCTGTAATAAACTTTGAGGTGGGCTTGATTTTCATCTTGTCTGTGCAGAAACGGAAGGAATTATTAGGCACAGGATAACCCTTGCCAATAACGCAACTCCAGAAGGTATCCTCCAATTGTGGGGTTGTCCTCACCACTTGAATTGGCAGTTTCTGCTCCCTTGCTGCATCCTCGATTTTTATCAGCACCGTAGAGACATATTCATCAATGACAGGATTCTCTACCATCGTGTCATTGCATACCACATAAACCATGCGTTTCAAATCCTTGCCTTCCTCCCTGAGCAAAAGCATGGAAATCCACGTGAGCATCAAGAGTGTTGTTGAGTCCTTGCCGCCCGAGAAACCAATAATCCACGGACGGCAGTTCCTGTCTGCCTCCATGTACTGGTCTTTCAGCTCGTCAACGACGGCACGCACTCTTTTAGACTTTATCTCGATTATGTCAAAATTCAAATTTTACATGTCATCCTCAATGAATAACCTTATGAATAATTAACTTTTACTCAGAAGACACCGAGTTAACATATTCTTTGTTTATTAATTCCTCTATTGTAATATTTAATATCTTCGCAATCTTAATATACGTCTCCATCGGAGGCTGACAAGCGTTGGTACACCATTTTGACACAGTAGTCGGCGCACAACCAAGTTGTTCTGCCAACCATTTGTTGGTTCTCTTCTTTTCTGCGAGCACCACTTTGATGCGATTGATATCTTTGTCCATATTAGGATGATAAAATGTTATGGCTACAAAGATAATCATTTTTGTCGAAACAGAAGCAAAATATTACGATTATTAACTTTAGCACTCACTAAATTGCCTTTTTTCTCACTCTTAGTTTCATAATTCACTTCTGATGATGGCGGTTGTTGTCTTCAACCATAAGCTTTTCCAAAGTCTCGTTCAACTCACGGGCATCAATTCGATTTACCACAGTACCCCTGTGCCAATGCTTTGGCAGGAGCCTGATGCCTGTTGTCATGTACTTCTGTTTTCGCTCGAAAGTAATTCTGAGTTCAACAGCTGCCTCCCTGTTCGTTGCCGCAGTCTTTTTGCGGTTGTAAACGAACTCTAATAACGGTGTCTTGTTCATTTTTAACTAAAAGTATTACTTTAAACTATTGACAGCGGGGGGCGGTAATACATCTGGTAATACATTCCGTGCTTATAATAGCGGAAGATGTCCGATGACTGCTTATGTCATTTTAGGGACGTTCCTCCCTCTATATAGCAGATTTTCAATGGGTTAAAAATGCAAGTAGTTGATTTCCAGGCACGAAAAAAGGGAATCCGTAAGGTTCCCTTTTCATTAAATGGCGGAGAGAGAGGGATTCGAACCCCCGGTACCCCTCGGTACGACGGTTTTCAAGACCGTTGCAATCGACCACTCTGCCATCTCTCCTGAATAGTCGTGTGCCTTGTCCTTGGGAATAGGTACACGGGTCGAAAAAGCGAGTGCAAAATTAGTGCTATTTTTTTTCTTATGCAAATTTTTGCCTTCTTTTTTTCGCCTCAGCGGTTTTTTCAAGCCTATCGCACATTCTTTACCGGCCATTTCACCGATAGCGAGTGATTCTGATTGTTTGTAAAGGCCTTTTGGAATGCCAGCATCTTTATTTGGTGGAGAAACTGATGCGCTGGATGAGCTGCCCTGGGTCTCCAATAATCAGGGTGAGCGTATGCTTGGTTCGCTTGCTGTCGATGGGGATTCTGAGAGTGAAGTCCTTGCGGTTCTCCAGCACCTGGCGTTTCCATGATGCCGACCATTCCTCGAACTTGTTCTCGCACACGATGGGTGCGCCATTGTCCACACTCACACCAAACCGGTTGCTCCGGTCTTGGCTTATGGGCCATAATGGCACACACGAGATACATAAAGTCAGGGAGTCGGATGCCGAGGGCGTCTCAAATTGGATGTCGATATGCTGTGAAGCATGGCTGGTGGGGTCTTGTACGGCATCCAGGGGCTCACCCAGTTGGAGAACCTTCCAGTCGGGACCCATACCCTCGATGAGACGGAAGAATTTCGTGGCTTGGATGCCGTCGAAGGATATGGAGTAGGGGAAAGTGGGGTAGTGCTGCTCTTCGGGCAGTTTGAACCGATCGGTGGGCTCGGTCACGAGTTCGGGCATCTTTTGGTACTGGGCCACGATGCCAGGGGTAATCTGCGACATCATCTGGTCCCACTTCCCGTCGAGCAAGTGGTTGTATTGGTGGAGCAGCACCATGAGGCTGTCGTTGGCCATCCGTGACTCCTTGGCCGACTGCTCACTTCCTGTAGCATGGTTGAGCTTGGCCATGAGGAATTTGCGGTTCATCTGGTAAGCCGACAGGACTGCGTAGCCCAGCATCTCGAAGAATGCGGGTTGGTAAGTGGGAGGGAGCGAGCGCATGAGTCGACTCACACGGTCGGAGATCGTCTGGTAGTCGGCCAAACGCTGTTGTGCCGTGCCGTCGTCGAAGGAGAAGTCGCTGTCGTGCAGACGCTCATTCTCCGGGGTGTCCCATTCTATCTCGTAGCCCATGTATTCGGGCTTCCGTTGCCACGCCAGTCGGTAGTAGGTGTCGAGCAGTTGCTGTAGTTCTTGCGTGTGCTGCTTGCCGAAGATTCCGGCGAGCCATTGTGCCTGATAGCGGTTCACGTTGTCGTAATTGAAGGCGTCCAGGTTCCAGGCCATGTCGAAGAACTGCTGCACTTCTATCTCCAGGGGCTTGATATCGCCCACGTTGAGCAACCAATAGCGCTGGGCACCGGCATCATAGGCTTTCTTCAGTTCCTCATACATCAGTGCGGGAGCAGTGGAGCCAACCCAGAGATAGTCGTGGGGCGTTCCAAGATAACTCAGGTGATAGTACACGCCGGCACCGCCCTTGCGCTGCCGTTCAGAGGCATTGCTCACGCGCTTCATATAGCCGTAGTTGTCGTCGGGCCATACGATGGTGATGTCGTCGGGCACGCGCAGACCGGCATCATAGATGTCGAGCGTCTCCTTGTAGGGTACGAAGATCTGTGGTATGTGGTTGGCCGCCTTCCCTTTATGCCGCTGTAGGATCTCGCGCTGGTCGGCGAACACCTGCTCCAGGGTGTGGGCCCTGACCCGAGGGTCGGTGGAACCTTTCATGGCCTCGTCGTGCAGTCCGCGCATTCCCATTGTGTAGATGTTGTCGTATTGTGCCGTCTCACGGATACGGTCGTCGAATTTCTTCCAGATGGTCGACTTGTTGGTCAGGTAGTTCCACTCTCCGTCGCGTTCCTTGGTCCATTCCGACGGCGAGGCGTTGTTGAAGAGCAGAGGCTCGCAGTGGCTCGTGGTGATCATGATGCCCCATGCGTCGGCGGCCACCTGGCTCTGCGGATGGCTATAGAAGGCACCCGTGCAGGTGTGCATGGCCGGTGCCAGCATGTTGCCCTTCAGACGGAGGATGAGCTCGCATACCTTGTCGTAGGTTTTCGGTCCGATGTCGCCGAGGTCTTTCTCGAAGTTCCTCGATGCCCAGGTATACATTCCCCAGTCCTCGTCGTTGATGAAGACGCCGCGGTATTTCACCGAGGGCGATGCCGATGTGAAGTTTTCCTCATAGTTGAGCGTTTCTTTGTGCTCCACGGGCACGTCGGCCCACCAGAACCAAGGCGAAACGCCTATTGCCTCGCTGATGTGCAGCACGCCATAGGCCAATCCGCGGGGGTCGCTGCCCACCACTACCAGCCGCTTGCCTTTCGTAATGATTTTGTAGCGCTCCCATGAGCCGCGCAACTCGTTGGCGCTCATGCCGCGACAGACAGTGCCCAACTTCTCCACCGTGCAGAGCACCACGGCGTCGCCTTTGGGCATTCTCGTCACAACGGAAGGACTCGTTCCCGTCACGCGGCGGATGTCCTTGCTCAGTGTGGCCGCCATCTTGGCCACCAAAGGTGCGTCCTGCTGGTTGTAAACGATTTTGCATCGCTTCAGGTCGACAGCGTGGACCGATATCGTCAGCATGACGCATATCCATAGCATCATATGTTTTCTCATGGCATGTATTGTTATAGGTGTTTTTTCATACTTTCTCTCCTTTGGCATTATTGCTCCGGTCGTGTGAGTCACAAATGAGGATTCATCTCTCATCGGGCGGGCTTTGCCTTCTTGGCAAACTCGAAGAGCGAGAGGGGCAGGTGGCAATAGCCGTCGGGATTCTTGTCCAGATAGTCTTGATGGTATTCCTCTGCGGTATAGAAATTCTCCAGTGGCTTTTTCTCTACGGCCAATGGCTGTTCGTATTGTTGTTGTACTTCTTGGTACACTTCCTCGATGACGGGCAGGTCGGCCTCGTCCACATAATAGATGCCGGTGCGGTATTGCGAACCGGTGTCGTGCCCCTGTTGGTTGATGCTTACAGGATCGATGGCCTTGAAATACATCTCGAGCAGAAACCTTAGTCCCACTTTCTCAGGGTGATATACCACGTGCACCGTCTCGGCGAATTGCGTCTTGTCGGTGCATACATCCTGATAGGTGGGGTTTTCAGTGATGCCGTTGGCGTAGCCCACCTCGGTGTCCGCCACACCCTCTATCATCTTGAAATAATGTTCGGTGCCCCAGAAGCATCCTCCGGCAAGGTAAATTTCCTTGGTTGCTGTTTTCTTGTCTTCCATGCTTTTCTTTATTGTAGAGTGTTTCATTCTTATGTGAGTAAGGTCAGAACCTGATTTCTATTCGTTCTCCGTCTTCATTGTAATATGAGAACAGGAAATTCTTCGGGGTGATGACCACGGGCTCTATCTTGGGCCGAACATACCTTGCGGCCCTGCCCGGTTTTAAAAACGCAATGGTAAGATGGCACTGATACGACTCATAGGGATAGTCGTTCGGGAAGTTGGCCATGATGATGCGGTGGGTCTCATTGATGGCCTCCGACCAGACACCACATTTCAGCACGTCGTTCTCAGGGCGCTCAAAGATGGAGACATCGGTGAGTTGTGCACGATAGGCGGAAAGGTCCATCAAGTAGGTCTTCAGTTCCTCCAGGTCGACATCGTTCTTCAGGAATGAGGCCAGCGTGATGTGGTATTTGGTTTCAAGCCCGAAATAGTAGTTCGCCTCGTCGATGAACAAGTCGTCGCGGGGTATAAGTGATTGCAACTCCGTGACAAATACAGGCTCCTCATACTCCACCATGAGCGTGGCGGTGTGTTTTCGCTCAATATGCGTATCTGTCAGTCTTTCTCGTCCATCAACCTGCGATGCCACGAGAAAAAAGGTCATGGCAAGCAGTGCTGCTAGTAGAAGCGATGGTCGCAGAGATGGCAAAAGCCCCTTTCTGTTCATATATATAATACATTTGGGTCTGGGTTACAAAAATACTCATTTTTCATCAAAAAATAAACTCCTATCCAAAAATACACGGCTTGATGGAGTATAATTTCATGATATATACTAAAAACAGGAGGAAAAGACAACTTTTCCTCCTGCTCACTATGTATGATTCTTAATCATTCAGGGTTCTCACGAATCCTTGTCATTCTTCATACTAATCATTTGCGTTTTACAAATTAACTATTCTGATTATAACCTAACTAAAATGTTTCCAACACTAAACTAACTGAACTTTTTTTATCGTCTTATAAGAATGGAATCTTTGTAATTGATTTATTTTCTTGGTTGAGCGTATATAATGAGGCGCAGCATATCTGCCTCCTCTGTTATCAGCAAAATTCCATTCTTCTTGGTTTCTTCAAAATATGCATTTCGTCACGATATGTCATTTGTGAAGTGAGTGCAGGGTGCAACCCCGGCATATCTCAGTTTTTTCGCTATCCTTGACGCCAATTTAAATTAGATGCTGCAAAAATAGCAAAAAAAGCCCCATGCATCTATGCGCAATATATTTGTTTTGTTACTTAATGTATTATCGATACATTAGGGCGCCAATTGGATACATCTCGGAAGGCAATAGTTAAAAAAAGATATAGGTTGGGCAAATAAAGCGTCTTGACCTACATAAATGCCTTTTTTTTGTTAACTTTGTTTGGTAAACCAACATACCGCATAATGAAACTGCGATACCTGACTTTTTGGATGGTCCTGGCACCTCTGTTCTCGTGCTATGCTACCGATTATTTTTTCCGCAACGTGAATGTGAAAGACGGATTGGTCGACAATTTCGTGAGAGACATCGTGCGCGACAGTCAGGGATACATGTGGTTTTCCACAGTCAACGGACTGAGCCGTTACGATGGTTACCGGCTCCGAAACTATATGCCCAAGGAATATGGGGGCACTTCCAAAGATGTCAGGTTGGTGAGAGAAACTGCCGATTCCACTCTTTGGATGTTCAGCGGGGGAACGCTCTTTACTTACAATCGCAAGATGGTTGTATGGAATAAAGATGGCGCGCAGCATCTTGCCAAATTGGGAATTCAAGGCACGGCAAAGGTGTTTTATGTAGACGACAGGCTCAATCTTTGGGTGGTTACCGAATATGGAATTTACCATTACGATTTCGGGCAGAAAGCATTGCACCATATCGCCAACTACACCAATTCGTCCATCTTGAGTCTTGTAGCGAGAAATGGTGTGACGGTTGTCGTCACTACCGACTTCAAGATTTTCGAGGTGGCGCTCAAGGAAAAAAGGCTTGTCCTTATAGGACAGACAAAAGACGTGCCCTACGACCGTGACAACCGGATGTTTCTCGACCACAACATGAACTTGTGGTTTTACAACTCTCACTCTCTGGCTGGTACCCAGTGGCTCTTCTCGCTGAAGACCCACCAGTGGCGACAGGCCCAGGAATTGAGGCAAGTGGGCAATTTTTCGGTTAACGCCATTTCAGAGGATAACAATGGATGCCTATGGGTGGGAACGGGAAATGCCGGTATCTTCGTCTTTGAAAACCAAAACGACCAACTTGTCCTGACCGAGTCGAAGGGCATGAATGCCTTTGTCTCTATTAGTAGTCATATCACTACGTTCTATCTCGACGACAACAACACGATGTGGGTGGGGTCGGCAAAACTGGGCATCGCCTATACTGATATGTGCAGTCCGCGGTTCAATATCGTTTCCACCGAAGAGTTTGAGGATGTGAGCGCGCTGCTCTACGACAGATCGGGAAACTTGTGGATAGGGTATGACGGAGGCGGCGTGAGTAGGAGGACGCCTTCGGGCGTTGTCACTCATTATTCGGCATTGGGCAGCATGCTGCCCTCCAACATCGTCACATCGCTGGCTCAGCATGCCGACGGCTCGCTCTTGGTGGGCACGTATGGCAGCGGCATTGCCAAGTGGGATGGTGCTAGGTTCCAGCCTTTCCGTTCAGATTGTGCCGACCTCAGATACGTGAAGGCCATGTCTATTGACAAACATGGTAACTTGTGGGTGGCCACGGTGGATAGGGGCGTGGTGAGAGTTGGAAAAGATGGCAAGGCTGATCTCTTCAACACGGCCAACTCTCCGCTTGCCTCAAATGGTGTGCTGAGTTTGGCATGCGACTCGTTGCGCGACATTATTTATATTGGTACGTCGATGGGCGTCTCTGCTTACGATTGCGCAAAAGGCAATTTCGCCTCGATTCCACAACTTGACAAATTGAAAGACTCCTATGTGTCATCGTTGCTCGTAGGTCATCACGGCATACTTTACGCTGGTAGCCGCGATGGACTATGGGCTTACTACCCCAAAAACGACTCCATGCAGCGACTAACCATTGATCAGGGCATGTCGCACAATGTCATCAGGGCCATGTCGGAGAGTGAGAATGGACTATGGGCCAGTACCGACAATGGGCTCACCTGGATATCCGTGCAGATGGACGAGAACCATCAGGTGTCTTTCAAGTGCTTTCCCTTCCTTGATCCCGATGGGCTTCACAATGTCGTGTTCTCCGACAATGCTGCTTGTTCCACCCCCGACGGACGGGTGCTGATGGGCAGTTTCTCTGGTTACGTCAGCATATCACCAGAGAATATCGTTCCCCGATACCAGAAGCTTCAGGTCAGGTTTACCGATTTCAGGGTAAATGGCGAGATTGCTGTGAGGACGTCAGACATCTTCACCATACGCCATAACGACCACCTCGGTGTCTCGGTATCGGCCATGGTGCCCGCCATGAACCAGAAAGTGAAATATGTTTATCGGCTCAAGGGTGAGGAAGACTGGGTAAGGGCACCCGGAAACATTCTCTACTTGGTGTCCTTAAGTCCGGGAACGCATGTGCTGCAGGTGAAAGCCATTCTACCAGGTATGTCGGAAAGCGAGATCGCCGAGATGACCATCAAGGTGATGCCGCCTTACTGGAGGTCGCGGCCGGCGATGGCATTCTATCTGCTGCTGCTCTTGGGCATCTTGTATCTCGTCTATCGTAACATGAAATTGAGGCAGAAACGCGAACTTGACATCAAGCAGTTGGAACTCAATCTCAAGAAATACGAGATGGAGGAAGAGAAAATCAGGTTCTTCACCAATGTCAGTCACGATCTGAAGACCCCGTTGACGCTGGTGGTGGCACCCTTGGAGAAAATTCGTGAGGCCAACTTGCCCGGGAGCATCCGCACCGAAGTGGATGTGGCATGGAGGAATGCACGTCAGCTCTACGACCTTATCTTGCAGTTGCTCGACTTCCGACGGCTGGATGTGGGCAAGGAGTCGCTTCATCTCAAGCATGGCGATATCGTTGCTTTTGCCCGCCAGACGGTACAGGCATTCACCTACTATGCCACACGCAAGCAGATTGACATGCAGATGATGCTTCCCGACGAAACCGTGGAAATCGATTTCGATGAGAATAAGCTGCGGCGTGTGATCACCAATCTGTTGTCGAATGCCTACAAATACAATGTCGACAACGGAAAGGTGGTGTTCTCGCTCGCTGTCAAAGGCGAGGAACCCCAAAGGCAGATGGTCATCAGCGTGGCCGACACCGGGATTGGTGTGGCCGACAAGGAGCACGTCTTCGACCGCTTCATGCAAGAGTCTCACGGGCATGAGCAGGAAGGTAGTGGATTGGGACTGCATATCGTCAGGCAGTATGTGGAGATGATGCAAGGTCAAATCACCGTCACCGACAACAAGCCACGGGGCAGTATCTTCACCGTTGTGCTGCCAGTGATGAAGTCGGTGGAAGACGATGGCGATACGAATGGCACACTTGACGACGAGGTCGGAATGACTGGCATGGGCGACACCGACCAGCCTGCTCGGCATCAGCCCTCCATCTTGGTGGTGGAGGACAACACCGATGCCCGGCTCTTCCTCCAGCGCAGCCTTGAGGATGAATACAACGTGCTCATTGCCGCCAACGGAAAGGAGGCGCTTGAAGTCCTGGCGAAAAACGATGACGTGAGCCTTGTCATCAGCGACGTGATGATGCCGGTGATGGACGGACTGCAGTTGTTCCGTCAAATCAAGCACGACATCAACTACTCGCATATTCCCGTGGTCTTGCTTACGGCCAAGAGCAGTGAGGAGAATATTGTGGAGGGCCTCGAAGAGGGGGCCGCCGACTACATCACCAAGCCGTTTAGTCTGGCGGTGCTGAGACTTCGTATCAGGAAAATCCTGGAATGGACGCAACAGACGCATCATAACATCGCGTCGGGCATAGAGATCAAACCCAGTGAGATCACGGTGAGCTCACTCGATGAGGAACTCATTGCCAATGTCATTGCCAAAATAGAGGAGAATATCGGCGACGTCAACTATTCGGTAGCCCAGCTCAGCAGTGCGGTGGGTATGACGCGTGGGCACCTTTACAAGAAACTCATGGCCATCACGGGCAAGTCGCCCATCGAATTCATCCGGATCATCAAGATGAAACGGGGCAAGAGCTTGCTCGACCAGGGCAAGACCAACATCTCGGAGGTGGCCGACATGGTGGGCTTCTCTGCCAAGCAATTCTCCCACTACTTTAAAGCCACGTATGGCGACACTCCGTCCGATTACCTGAAGAAACGAAAGAAATAACCATATTTATTATCAACATGAAGAACAGCAGTTTAAGACGTGTGGTGATGACGGTTGCCGCATTGTGTGCGGCCATCGCCATCCAGGCGGGCAAGTATCAGCATTTCAAGGTGTCGACGTATATACGGGCACAGGATGTGGCCCGGATGGATGACGATAAATTCCTCAAATCCACCTGGGAGACCGTGAGCAGTCAGGTAGACCTCGACAAGATTTATATCGAGACCCATCGCGACGCATACACCGTGCCCGAGAAGATTGTCAACAAAGTGAAGAAATTCTTCCTGTCAAAAGGGTTGCAGGTAGGAGGAGGTATTACCTTCACCCGGTCGGAGCCCACCGATTTTGAAACCTATAGCTATGCCCGTGAGAACGAACGTGAGCAGGTGAGGCAAATATCTGAGTTCACCGCACGGCTGTTCGACGACTTCATTCTCGACGACTTCTTCTTTATCGACCTGAAAAACGACGACGAGATCGCGGCAAAGGGAAACAAGAGTTGGACCGAATACCGCCTCCGTCTGATGGCCGATGCCGGACGCGAACTGGTGGTGCAACCTGCCAAGGCGGTCAATCCCAAGGTGAAGGTCATCATCAAATATCCCAACTGGTATGACCATTTCCATGGGTTGGGATTCAACCTCGAGGAGGAGCCCACCTATTTCGACGGACTTTGGACAGGCACCGAGACCCGCGACCCCGGGTCGGCGCAGCATTTACAAAACTACTTGAGTTACAACATCGTACGCTATTTCGACAATATCGCTCCTGGTCGTAACTTCGGTGGATGGGTAGATGCCGGTGGCATCAATATGAGCATGGACAGATATGCCGAGCAACTCCATCTCACCATGCTGTCGAAGACGCCCGAAATCATCCTGTGGAACTATATGCAGTTGGCCGAGGTCAAGATTTCTCCCAATATGAGGGCACCATGGCAGTCGGATGGAGGCAACAGTTTTAGGTACGACGATATGGTGGCGCCGTTCACCAAGAATGGCAAGACCATCACTCCAACCACCATGGCACGCTTCGCCAACCAAACCCTTCATCAGACCGACCAACTGGTGGGCGCATTGGGAAAGCCCATCGGACTGGTTTCCTATAAGCCCTATCATTCGTCGGGTGAGGATTTCTTGCAGAATTACCTGGGCATGATCGGTCTGCCCATGGACATGCACCCACAATGGGTGGATGGCAAGATGCAGGTGCTGCTCACCGAGCAGGCGGCCAAAGACCCGCAAATCGTTGAGAAAATCAAACAGCAACTGAAGAAGGGTGGCGACGTCATCATCACTACCGGTCTCCTCAAGGCTATACGCACCCAACTGGCCGATGTGGTGGAACTCTACTGTGGCGACCTCAAAGCCATCGTCAACGACTTTGGCTTCTTCGGCAAGTCCGAACGCGAGTTCATCATCCCGCAGGTGAAGTATTTCACCAACGATGCCTGGGAGGTGGTCAGTGCCGGGCGCCCACTGCAGGGAGGCGTGTCGGGCTATCCCATCCTCCTACGCGACACCTACTCCAAGGGGATGCTTTTCGTGCTTACCATTCCCGACGATTTCGGCAATCTCTACGACTTCCCCGCTCCCGCACTCAATGTCATCCGCCGTGCCATGAGCAAGGATGTGGGTGCATACATCGAGGGACCCTCAAAGGTGGCGCTCTTCCCTTACGACAACAAGACAATGGTGGTAGAGAACTTCAACGACAACGCTGTCAGTCTCCGGGTGGTGGTCAATGCCAAAGTGGGTGCTCTGCGCAACCTCCTCACTGGCGAGCAACTCAAACCGGCCGAACGGCAGCCCACCGGTGGCTCACCTTATTTCCGCAACCGCTTCTATGGCTATTCCGATGGTCAGACGGTGTTCGATATTCAACTGCCTGCACATAGTTACATTGGATTGGGGTATTGAAGGATGGTTTGAGATTTGAGATTTGAGGTTTGAGGTTTGAGATTTATCATGCTTTGCATGATGAACATCGGCTGCTCCTCGGCAATTAGAGCATGCTCTATTGCTCTCGGCTTGCACGATGTTTGAGGTTTAAGGTTTAAGGTTTATGCTTTTAGATTGGAGGACAAATGTCTGAACTCCTGAACTCCTGAACTTCTGAACTCCTGAACTTCTGAACTCCTGAACTCCTAAAATAGTGATATTAAAACAATTCTAAATATGAAGACAGCAAGAACCAAATGCTTCTATGCCATTGTGGCCGCCATGATGGCAATGGCAGGACATGCCCAAAACAGTAAGTCGGCATTGATGGCCAATGAGGATAGAATAAACCAAGTGATCAACGATATGACGCTGGAGGAGAAAATCGATATGTTGCATGGGAAAAACATGTTCTCCTCGGCTGGCGTACCACGACTGGGCATCGCCGACGTGGAATATGCCGATGGACCCTTCGGCATACGTGAGGAAATGGAACCTCACTCATGGAATTCCCTGCACCTGGATACCGACTCGGCCACGTTTTTCCCTACTGGGTCGGCACTGGCTGCCACCTGGAGTACAGAGTGGGCCTACGCCTATGGCCGCGGAATGAGCCGGGAGGCCAGGCTCCGTGGCAAGGACATGATTCTCGGTCCGGCCATCAATATCCAACGCTTCCCCACAGGCGGACGTACCTATGAGTATTTGAGCGAAGACCCTATGCTGAGCGGAGCGCTGGCCGTAGCCTATACCCGGGGGGTACAGGATGATGGCACTGCGGTGTGCCTGAAGCACTATGCCCTGAACAATCAGGAAGACTACCGTGGATTTGTGGATGTGCGGGTGTCCGACCACGTCATGCATGAGATATATCTCCGTCCGTTCGAGATGGCTGTCAGAGAGGCCGACGCCTGGGGCGTGATGGCGGCATACAACAAGGTGAATGGCCGTTGGTGCTCAGAGAATGAGCATCTGCTCAATACCATCCTAAGAAAGCAATGGGGATTTCCTGGCATCGTGATCAGCGACTGGGGTGGGGTACACTCCACGGTCGATGCTCCCGTGGCCGGACTGAATGTGGAGATGCCCGGAAGCAGGTTCATGGGAAAGGCACTTCTCGACTCGGTGAAGGCTGGCAAGGTGAGCATGGAGGTCATCGACCAGCGTGTAAGAGAGATCCTCAGGGTGAGAATGTCGGTAAAGCCTGTTCCTGCAAATGAGGCCAATCGGGTGCCTGTGGGCAATGCCGAGGAGATGAAAACCGCGCTCGAGGTGGCACGCCGCTCCATCGTTTTGCTCAAGAACGACAATCTGCTGCCTATTGATACCAAACGAATCAAGAATATCGTGGTCGTTGGCGAGAATGCCGTGACCAAAATGGCTCAGGGTGGCGTGGGTGCCGGTGTGAAGACTCGGTGCGAGATCACTCCTCTTGAGGGGTTGCGCGATGCTTTGGGCAATCAGGTGCGTATCACTTATGTGCAGGGCTACAAGAGTTTCGACCGAAGCAGCCGTGACAAGAAGATGACTCCGCAGCAACCTGCCGACCGCACGCTCCTATCACAGGCCGTCAAGGCGGCGCGCAAGGCCGACTTGGTCATCTTCTTCGCAGGCGATAACCGTGAGGTGGAGACTGAAGGCTCCGACCGCAAGTCCATCACGTTGCCGTCTGGACAAGACGAACTGGCCGTCGCTTTGGCAAAGGCCAGCAAACGGCTGGTGACCGTTGTCGTGTCGGGAGGACCGGTGGATGTGAGCACCGTAAGCGAGGCGTCGGGAGCGCTGCTGGCTTCGTGGTTCAATGGCTCGATGGGTGGCAAGGCGCTGGCCGAGGTGCTCACGGGCAGCATTTCTCCCTCGGGCAAGTTGCCGATGACCTGGCCACGACGCTTGGAGGATGTGCCGGCGTATGCCACGGGCTCTTACCCACAGCAACTCAACGACAATAGCCAGGGCGATATCTTTGTGGGGTTGGTGAACAACCAGCGCAACGACCGCCGCCAGCAACTCGTCGCCAACTATGCTGAGGAGGAACTGGTTGGATATCGGTGGTATGACCGCAAGGAGGTGCCCGTGGCCTATCCTTTCGGCTTTGGACTGTCTTATGCCCGGTTTGAGTATGCCGATGCCACCATCGTTCCCACTCCCGAGGGATTCGATGTGCGCTTCACGCTCACCAACACCTCCACTTTCGATGCCGAGGAGGTGGCCCAGGTGTATGTCTCCAGGCTCGATTCCCACCTCAGCCGGCCAGTGAAAGAGCTCAAGGCCTTCAAGCGGGTGGCGTTAAAGGCAGGCGAGCGCAAGAACATCTCTATTCCTGTGAGGCGTGCCGACCTCTGCCATTGGGACGAACCTGCTCAGTGCTGGATGCTGGAGCCGGGAAGAATCGTCGTGCAAGTGGGCGGTTCATCCGATAGCTTGCCTTTGGAAGCCGTGACAGAGATGTGATGATGGCCTTCGGCTTACGTTATTCTCCCTTGAGATGCTTGTGTTCGCTCGGGGTGAAGTCGTCGGTCGAGGCCTTCCACTGTGGGTCGGGCATATACCACCAAAGTTTGTTGAAATAAGCCTTCAGTTTGGCATCCTTGAACACATAGCCACGGTGGGCGTAGGGTAGGTTGCGGAGGATGCGCTTGTTGACGGGCTTATCGCTCCAACTGGGAACGTAGGTCTGGCTGCGGTCATAGAAGTAACCAAAGGGGTAGGCCTCCTCGCTGAAACTGGTATAGATATCGGCCGAACTGATTTCCAGTTCGTCGACGGGCTTGAAATTCAGTTTATGCCATTCCAAGGTGCCGTTGCGGAGTGCTACCTCAGTGTATGTGGTTGATTCGTTGAAGTTGTTCTTGCGGATTTTGCCCTTGCCTTCGGTCACCTTGAAGGGTGCGGAACTGAAAATACTGTCGGCAATGATGAAGTGCTTGGCTGTGCCATCGGCCTTGATGCGCAGCGTGAAGTCGTCTATCTGATGGTTGGCCCATCGCATGGCCGGTGACAGTTTGTAACTCACTTCGAAGGTGCGGCCCACGCCATACGCCATGTCGTAGCGATAGGTGTGGTGCACGTAGTTGATGCCCTCCTTGAAGTGGGCGGTGAAATAATAGGCATAAGCGAAGGGCACGTAGTCATCGGCCTTGGCGTCGTAGAGCGTATGGCTCTCGCTTTTACTGAGGTCGTATTTCTTCAGGTCGATGGGCTTGAAGTCGCAGTCCTTGTCGTAATCAGAGTTTACAATGGCATTCCGGTAGTTCAATAGTTCACCGTTCAATGTCACGGTGAAGTCGTAGATATAAGGGTGCTTGCCATCCTTGTGGATTTCGGCATCGTCGGAATTGTAAGGTGGACTGGCCTCGAAACCCATTTCCACGGTCTTGGCTCTACCCTTGTTCATGAACTCATATTGCACATCTACTAGGGCATAGCCATCGTCGCAAAGGCTGATGGTGAGTACTTCCTTGGCTACGGAAATGTCGGTCTCTTGAATGGGCACGAGCTGGTTGCCTGTCATGTAATACACTCCGTCGTTGGCTTGGGCCGTGGTGGCCATGAGCCACATGAAGAGCATTGCGAGGATTTGGGTTGTTCTTGATTTCATCGGTAAATTGTAGTTAGGTTGTTATGTGTTTGTGGGCTTCTCTTTTCTGTCCGTTACTGATTCGGAGACACAAAAGCCGAAGCATTTCTTTCATTTTACGCAATCTGGTATTGTTAGATATTGGTGCAATATTAATAGTTTTTCTTCAAAACTGCAAATATCTCTTCCTTTTTGTTGCCATTCTTTTGGATATTTCCTAAATTTGCATGGTAATACATTTTCAAATGTCTTGTCCTATGAGAAATTATTTGCTGTTCGTTTTATTCGTTTTTTGTAGTTGGGGGTTCAACTTGCATGCCCAGCCTCTGGTGGCCACACATGTGGAGACCGGTGATGTGGAAGGTGTTGTAGATGGGGGCGACTTGGCCATTTACAAGGCTATCCCTTATGCCGCACCTCCAGTAGGTGACTTGAGGTGGAAGGAGCCCCAGCCGGCCAAGCCTTGGACTGGGGTGCTGAAGGCCGACCAGTTTGGTCCCTGGCCACCACAACCCTCACGACCAGGACTCACTCCCGAGATGATGAGCGAGGACTGCCTGTACTTGGCTATTGCCACACCAGCCAAATCCACCAAGGACAACTTGCCTGTGATGGTGTGGATTCATGGTGGTGGCTTCCAGACCGAGCATTATGCCGGTGACCTCTGGACCAGTCTTGCACGCAGGGGAGTGGTCGCCGTGAGCATCGAGTACCGCACGGGCGCACTGGGCTTCATGGCTCATCCCGAACTCACGAAGGAGTCGCCCACAGGCCATTCGGGCAACTATGGACTGCTCGACCAAATCTATGCCCTGAAGTGGGTGCAGCGCAATATCGCTAACTTTGGAGGCGACCCCTCGAAGGTGACCATCTTTGGCGAGTCGGCCGGTGCCATCAGTTGTAGCATTCTGTGCGCCTCGCCACTGGCAAAAGGACTCTTCCGCGCTGCCATCAGCCAGAGTGGTGGCTCATTTGCTCCCTGGAGCGATTCGCCCAACCGCACCATCACCGTCAACTCGTCGCAGAAGGGTGCCGAACAGCATGGACTGGCATTCCAAAAGCACTTGAAGAAGAAATCCATCAAGCAGATGCGCAAGTTGGATGCTCAGGCGCTGACAGGCAATGATGTGGGGTTTGGCGGTTTTTGGCCTGTGGTCGATGGTTATGTGATCACCGACGATGCCTACCGCAACTATGAGCGAGGCAATTATAACGACGTGCCCGTCATCGTGATGACCAACTCCGACGAGGGGTCCATGATTTCCTCACATATGCTTGCCTCTGGCGGCCTGCCCGTAGAAGCATATAAAGAGGGACTGAAAGGCATTTTCGGCGCTTTCAGCGACGAGGCGCTACAATTCTTTCCTGGTAACACACCCGAGGAGGCCGCATACAGCAATGGTGACTTCTTCCGCGACCTGGGCTTCGCCTGGCCTTCCTTTGCCTGGGCTTGCCTACAGAACAAAACGGGCAAGAATCCGGTCTATGCCGCTTATCTCGACCAACCCTCCTCGCTCACGCTCACAGGAGGCGAGAAACGCCGTGGCGTGTCGCATGCCGACGATATCCTCTACCTGAACAATGCCTATCTGCGTGAGCCAGGAAAATATCCCGCCGAGGCCGCCCTTACTGAGATTATCCAGCAATATTGGGTGAACTTTGCCAAGACGGGCAACCCCAACGGCAAGGGCTTGCCCTATTGGCCTGCCTTCGACAAGGACCGTCCCACGACAATGCAGTTTGCCAACGGGGCCTCGCTCATCATGGTGCCCAACCGCGACAAGATTGATTTCCTCGAGCGATTCTTCAAGTGGAAGAGGGAAGAGACGGAGCGTGAGCGCTGAACCAAAAAAAGTAGAGCGAAAGCGAAACTTCAATATTATCATACATACTAACTAACTGTTTATCAATTTATGAGAAAAGCATTTTTCATCGCTGCTTGTATGGTGAGCCTTACCATGTCGGCGCAGAAACAACCCCCTCTCGTCTACGACGTGGAGGACACGGGTGCGAAAATGGCCACCCCGGTGATGCTCACCGCCAATGAGTTGCCTGTGGTCAACACGCTCCGCAACCCTCTCTTGTTCTCTAACGGAAAAAAGAAAGTGAAGAAGTTCAAGGACTGGGAGCGCCGCCGGCATGAGATATCCAGTCTCATCCAGCATTATGAGATAGGTACCAAGCCTCAGACGTCGGACTGCACGCTGAAGGCCCGTATGGATGGCGACACGCTCATCGTCGATGTGACCCGTGGTGGACAGACGCTCACGCTGAAGTCGCATATCCGCTACCCCAAGGTGGGAAAGGCACCCTATCCGGTGCTCATAGGAACCAGTAACATCTCATTGCCCCGGCAGTTAATCGACGACATGCCGCTGGCTACCATGGTCTACCGCGAGTCGCAGGTCAATGGATACACACAATGGGGGAGAAACAAGAAGGACCGTGGCCAACATGAGTTCGACCGGCTCTATCCCGAATTGGTAGACAATGGTGCCTACAGCCAATGGGCATGGGGCTTGAGCCGGCTTATCGACGGACTGCAGCAACTGGGTCCGGAAAAGACTCGTATCGACACCCGGCACATTGGTGTGACAGGATGCTCGTACGCTGGGAAGATGGCCCTCTTCTGTGGCGCGTTCGACGAGCGTGTGGCGCTCACCATCGCCCAGGAGCCTGGTGGCGGTGGTGCTGCGGCATGGCGTGTGTCGAACAAACTCGACAGTGTGGAGACGCTCGACCGCACCGACTATCATTGGTTCAAGGAGTCGTTGCGCACGTCGTTTGGTGAGGACAACACCTTCCGTTTGCCTTACGACCATCATGAACTGGTGGCCATGATCTGTCCCAGGGCTGTGCTGATGCTGGGCAACACCGACTATCGTTGGCTGGCCGACGAGTCGGGTTATGTGTCGATGAGTGCGGCAGCCACAGTATGGCAGCATTTTGGCATTGCCGACAGGGTGGGGTTCTCCATCCTCGGTGGGCATCCACACTGTATGTTGCCCGAGGCTCAGTATCCTGCGGTCAAGGCATTCATCAACCGCTTCCTGCTTGGAGGCAACGATGACACCAGCAACGTGCGGTTTGCACCCGATTTCACCGGTAAGGTCGACTTGAGTCGATGGATCAACTATCCATAACAAGGATTCTGGTAACCAAAAACGAGGCACAACCATTTGTAGTGCCTCGTTTTTGCTCCTTCTCCCTATTCGTATACGGCCGCCTTGGTGCGTTCCCTCCATCACTTGCCTTTCCACCATTCGTTTTGCTCACAACTATTAAATTTCTATTATTGTGATAGATTTCAATCCAAAAATAAGTACCTTTGAGGAAAATTTGAGAAAGGTGATGAGATATATACAGCTTGTGATTCTTGCTATCTTATTGGTATCGTGCAATTTCAATCAGCAAAATCGTAGTCTTGCAGAGACCGATAGCATGTTGTTGAAAAAACCTGAGCGGGTTTTGGCCATCTTGGATTCTATGGAGAAGGTGACCAGCCTGAATGATGATGAGCAGATGCATCTTGTATGGAACCGGGCGTTGGCCCATCAGGCATTGGGAATGTCGTTGGCCGAGGATGAACAACTGCCCGAAGCCATAGCCTATTACAGGAAGGATGCCGACAAACAAACCGATAGTTACCTTTTGGAGGCAATATACCTGAACTGGACGGGCAAGGAAAATGATGCGATAAAGGCGATTGATAAAGGACTCGCGAATATTGCTGATATAACGAAGCGAGTCCGACTATTGGAGACCAAGGCTTCCATCCTTGAGCATCAACGGAAATTCGACCAAGCCGTAGGCGTATTGAAAGAGGCCTTGGACTATGCCAAGACGAAACGCGAACAAGCCATCCTTCAATATAGAATGGGGCTGAGTCTCTCACTGTTAGGCGAGGGGCGGTCGGATCATTTCTACGAAAGAAGCATTCGGTTGGCAAAAGAGAGCGGCGATACGACGATGGCATGTGAGTTTATGCGCAATTATGCCGACTTTTTGGCTAACAACGGGCAATATCGTCGTTCAAACGATTTTTACTACCAAATAGTACAAATGATGCCACAGATAGGTGAGTTGTCGGCCATACAGGCGGCCATGGCGAGCAACTACATCAATCTGCACAAACTTGACTCCGCCCGCATCTGTAATGACAAAGCAATCAGGAGCGAGGAGAAACTGGAGAGGCAGGGCTATTCGAACATCACTGGCAGGGCCATTTTGGAGCAAGAACGATACTTGCTCGACTATGCTGAAGGGAGGACTGTGTCGTATGTGGACTTTGCCCGGTATTGCGATTCTATCACCAATGACATGCTGGCCAAGGAAAAAACCTCTAACCAACGGTTGGAGACTAAAAACCGCTTGCAGGCTGCCAACTATGAGCTGAAACTCGGTAAGCAGCGAATGGTTTGGATGCTGTCTCTGTCACTGCTCTTGCTGTTAGGAGGTGGTATAGGTGTTTACTTATATAATAGGAATAGGCTTCAGCGATTGGCAGAGGCTGAGGACAGGATAGACACCTTGACGCGAATGCTCTCAGAGGCACAAGATGTAACAACGGAGGATACTTTAGATGTGGAACAGTCCAAGACCGATGATGATGCGTTCTTCAAGAAAATCCTGCTGCAGCAATTAGGCATCATCCGATTGGTTGCCAGTACGCCCACCAATCAGAATCAGGCTCTGCTCAGGCGCATTTCTGGCATTGGTGGCGGCGAGATTCCAACCAACAGTCTGTTGGTGTGGCCTGATCTATATCCTGTTATCGACCGCCTTTATGACAACTTCCATACCCGCTTGATGGAACGCTATGGAAATGTGTTGACCGAAAAGGAAGAGCAGATCTGTTGCCTCTTGTGCGCGAGATTCTCGACCAAGGAAATCGGTGTTATCACACAGCAGTCGGATGCTACGATTTATGTACGCAAGTCTGCCATTAGGAAGAAGATAGGTGCCACTGAGGGACAGGATATCGTAGCCTGTGTGAACGGTGTTAAGGCCTGATTTAGGTTCCGAGAGTACAGTTTTAGATATTTATGAAATGTAACCACTGATTTTCAGATGGTTACGTTTGTCTTATTAAGACTTTTTATTCGGTGGTTTAGTCGTTTTAAGGGGCTTTTTCACCCTAACTTTGCATCATCAAAAGTGTATAAACCATCAAATAAAAAGAGTATGAAAACATCAAAGAAAGTATTGGTTGCCTTAGGCGTAGTGTTGATTGTTGCATGTGCAAAAAGTGGGCATATCAACCTGCCTGGACATGGAAATCGTGAGTATAGGAATTTGGTGGAGTCTGTGGAGAATTATGTGTCCTCAAGATTGCACAATGGCGAAACAGTTGAATTTGGCAGCAAGTACAACTGTGAGGACTATATCGAAAAGGACGAGGTTCGCTTCTCGGCTAATATCGTTTTTTATGTAATTTCAGAAGATGGTACTCCAGAGAAACACATCGCCCATGTTGTCTGCAATGAGGATAAAGACAGAATAATAGAATGGAAAGATATCATATGATATGGGGGATTTGGAGCAAGCAATAGTGGTTGTTCATCACAAAAAACTGCAGAATATCCCATTTGTTTTTTAGTTATACCACCTTGATGTATTTTTGCACCAGCTACTTCCATGGTGATGTCAAATCGAGGAACAAGGATTGAGATGCTCGTCTTTTCATGCAATATTGAGCCTCGGGTCAACAAAAATTCATAATCCTTGTAGTTTTTTCATTGCTTGTGCGACTAAAGGAGTAAACGATAACATTAAAACACTAGAGAAATGATAAGAATATGTATGAGAATAGCTGTACTCATTGCAGCTGCGATAATGAGCCTGGCGGCTATGGCCAATAAACAGGATGTGGGCGGAAAGGTGATTGACGAGAACGGACAGCCGTTGCCGTTTGTGAACGTGGTTTTGCTTTCGTTGCCCGACTCCGCTTTCATTCAGGGAGCTGTGACCGATGATAATGGCGTGTTTAATATCGTGACCACGCAGAGTGAGGGACTGCTCAAACTGTCAAGCATAGGCTACGAGACATTATATCTCCCTTATAAGGCTGCCAACGGTCTGACGATCCAGATGAAAAAGGATACGCAGATGCTGGGCGAGGTGGTGGTGAAAGGCCAATTGCCCCAGACGCATGCCAAGGGCGATGCCATGCGCACCACGGTGGCGGGAACAATACTGGAAAAAGCGGGCTCGGTGAGTGATGCCCTGTCGAAGGTTCCATCGCTGGAGGCCGAGCGCGATGGTGCCGTGAAGGTGCTGGGACGTGGCGATGCCGAGGTCTATATCAACGGACGCAAGGTGCAGGACGTCAGCGAACTCTCCCGTCTGCGCTCCGACCAGATACAGTATGTGGATGTCGTCCAGAACCCAGGTGCACGTTATGCTGCCTCGACAAAAGCCGTGGTGCGCATCACGCTGAAGAAGGCTCAGGGCGAGGGCTTCAGCTTTCAGGACAATGCGGGTGGCATGTATCAGTATGGCCACACCTTGACCAATAACCTTGACGTGAACTATCGCACGGGTGGACTCGACATCACCGCTTCGTTGTGGGCTGGCCGCTACGGACATTCGAAATCGTTGCAGGAGAATACTTTGACCTACTATGCAGGCCCCGACCGAATAGATGGCGTTAGTTCACAAGAGTCAAAAAACATCTGGAAAGGATGGTCGCCGCAACTTCAGGTGAACTATATGTTGAACGAGAACCACAGTTTCGGTGCCTTCTACAAATACGACCGTCATCCAAACGGCGAATACAGCAGTATGTTCTATACCGACAGTTATGAGAACGACATTTTCAAGGAGCGTTCGGAGAGTCGCATCGTACAAGAGGATGAGTTCAAAAAACATATCTTCAATGTCTATTACAACGGCAAAGTGGGCTTGCTCAGCATCGACCTGAACATCGACGGTTTGTTCGATGATACCGAGTCGCCCGGCAGCACCAAGGAAGTGACGACAGCGGCTGGCGACGCTCCGGTGAATCGCAGTATCGAGAGCAACACCATCAGCAGCAACAACTTCTGGGCCTCAAAACTCATCTTCGGATATCCTGTCTTGAAAGGCAATTTCTCACTCGGTGGCGAATACAGTTACAATCACCGGACAGACGCCTATGACTTCAAGGCTACCGATGCCGTGCCCGTGAAGACTACCGACACGGAAATCAATGAGAAGTCGGCTTCTGTCTTCGTTGATTACGGCCGCCAGTTCGGTAAGGTGTATGCTCAACTGGGACTGCGCTATGAGTATCTGACAAACGACTACTTCAATTTCGGGGTAAAGGAGGATGAGGTCTGCCTCGACTATGGCGACTGGTTCCCCACGGCCGTTCTTTCTGCTCCAATCGGAAAGGTGCAGTTCTCGCTTTCTTACCGACGCGATATTGAGCGGCCCAACTACGCCAACCTGACCAGTTCGACGGTCTATATCAACCGTTATACCTACCAGAGCGGCAATCCCTATTTGAGGCCTACCTACACCCATAGCCTGGTGATGAACGCCGCTTACAAGTGGGTGAACCTGACATTGAACTACGGCCGTGTAAAGGATGCTGTTACGATGTCCACGGAACCATATCCTGGGTCAGCCGACCCGCTCGTGAGCCTCGTGCGCCCCATCAACAGCCAGGAGGATTACGACCGCCTTACAGTCATTGCCTCCGCACGGCCCGCCATCGGCTGTTGGCATCCTACTTGGGCGCTCGTCGCCATGTTCCAGAATTACAAATCGCCAACCGCTACAGGCGAGGTGATCACGCTCAGTCAGCCTTGGTTCAATGGCTCCTGGCGGAACACGTTCCTGCTGCCTCACGATTTCCGCCTGAGTGCTGACTTGGAGTGGGCCACGAAGGGAGAATACAATAATTTCCGTATAACCAACCCGCGTGTCGTCACGATTCTTGGACTGCAGAAAGACTTCGACTTGCGCCGTCTCGGTTCGCTGACCTTCGATCTGCGCTGCGTGGACCTCTTCAATTCCAACAAGACCGATGCCATCCTCTTCGGTTATCGTGACCTCACCGTGCACAACCCTGCCCGTCGCACTTTCTCGCTCGATGTGACATGGAAGTTCAACGAGGCACGCTCGAAATATCGCGGCTCTGGGGCTGGTGAAAAACAGAAAGCCAGGATGTGACAATATGCTAACATTCACGTCATGAATAACGTCAGGCATCATCCGGTGCCTGACGTTAGTGTGAAAAAATATTCTTTTCCTGTAATTTTTTAACCCTCCCTGCGACTAATAGGATGTAACGAAAGAGACAAACAATGGAAACAAAAGCATTAGAGCAAGAATTCCTGAATATGGTCGAGGCGCAGAAGCGTGCTATCTATAAGGTGTGCTACATGTATGCCAACGGACAGGACGACCTGAACGACCTATTTCAGGAGACGGTGCTGAACCTATGGAAGAGTTTTCCCCGCTATCGGGGAGACAGCACGCTCAACACATGGGTATATCGTATCGCCATGAACACTTGCATCACTTTCCTGCGTCGCTCCAATGCTCGTCCGCAGACCATACCCATGACAGCTAATGTGGCTGGCCTGATGGAAGAGGAGGAAAGCAAGACCGGACAACTGCAGGAACTCTACCGTCTCATCAACCAACTGGGAAAATTGGAGCGCGCACTGATTCTCCTGTGGCTTGAGGAGCGAAGTTATGAGGAAATGGCCGACATCCTTGGCATCTCAAAAGCCAATGTCGCCGTGAAACTCTTCCGTACAAAAGAGAAATTAAAGAAAATGTCAAACAGCTAACAGTTTTGGAATATGGAACTTGATGAATTGAAAGCCAGTTGGAACGCATTCGACAAGCGTCTGGCAGAAACAGAAATAGTGAATATGCGTATGGTAAAGGAGATGGTCACGCAGAAGACCAAGACGGCCTTTGATGGCGTTGTGGGACATAATATCTACTCCTTCGTGGTTACTCTCCTGATGATGGCCGTTGTATTTCCCTATGTCTATATGAACACGCCCATCACCACCGCCTCGTTCGTGATAGTAGAGGGGGCTATGCTGATAGGCTTGGGCATCGTGGCATGGAAACTCTGCCTGTTGTCGAAGGTCGACTTGGGTGCAAAGAAGGCCAACGAACTCAGTGGCATCGTGCTGCGTTACAAGAAGGTCTGTCACAACGAGACATCATGGAGCATCGCACTTGTCGCCTTCGCTATGGTTGCTTTTTACATCTCTGAGCTAGGGTTCAACAATGCTGCCGGATATGTGCTTGGAACGAGAATCTGGTTGGTTGTAGGCCTCACACTGCTTACCTTCGCCTTGGCTTTTGCCATTGGCCTCTGGCAGCGTAGCCGCCATGCCCAGCAAATGGCCGAGATAGAGCGCGGACTGGAAGAACTGAAAGAATTTGAGAACTAAATAAAAAGTAAGGATTATGAAGTACATTCAATTGATTATCGGAATCATTTTCGTAGTGGCAAGCCTGTTGAAGTTGCTTACCCTCTGGGGCTTCCTTCATATCAGTTGGCTTGAGAGAATTTCAGACGAGCCGTGGGCCGTCTATAGTGCGCCAATCATACTTATTATCGTGGGTGCCGACCTCATTTATCAAGGCATAAAAGGCACAGGGCGTAAATAACTCCACTTTGTGAAGTTGAGAGGAGTTCAGGAGTTACAGGAGTGCAGACATTACTAAAGCCAACACCTATTGATTCCAATTAAAGTGAATCGAGGCTATTGTCTGAACTCCTGAATTTCTGAACTCCTGAACATTATATTAAATAAAGTGAATTCTTTTTTCCGTTTCAGACTTTTTTGTAAATTTGCATCCGCAAAGGGGTCGTGCCTTTGTCCAAGAATATTTAAAATTGCATTTTGCTGATGAGAAAATTAGTCTTTGTCGTACTGTTGGCACTATCCGCCCTGTCCATTCAGGCACAATTGCTCTATCGTATTTCAGGAAAGGACGCATCAGGCGCTTCCTATATCCTGGGTACATACCATTTCGCACCTTCCTCGTTCTGCGACTCCATTCCTGGATTGTGGGACTCCTTCGCCCAAGTGAAGCAGGTGTGCGGCGAACTGGTGATGAGCGAAATGATGAATCCTGAAAACGTGATGAAACTCCAGAAAGCGATGATGCTTCCTGAGGGAAAGACCATCCAGACGTTGCTTACCGACGACGAGATGAAACGGCTCAACGCCTTTACCAAAGAGGTGTTGGGAATGGATTTCACTGGCCCATTGCTCAGCCAATTGGGGTCATTCACTCCGGGTGCTCTCTATGAACAATTTATAGTGATGCTCTATCTGAGAAAAACACCCAATTTCAACCCCAACGACGGTATCGACACTTACATGCAGACAAAAGGCTTGGAGAAAGGTTACAGCGTGACCGGATTCGAGTCTGTCGACCTGCAAATCAAGGCGCTCTTCCAGAGCCAGTCGCTTGAACGGCAGAAACAGGTGCTCATGTGCCTCATCAACAACAAGGAGATGATGGTCGACAACACAGATCGGCTGACGGCAGCCTATTTCAAACAAAATCTCGAGGAGATAGGCAAGATTGTCGACGAGAAGCGAAATGATGAGTGCGACACCACCGAAGAGGAGGAAGAGGTGCTCATCTATGGACGGAACGCCAACTGGATGAGTCAGATGCCCCAAATGTTGAGAGAGAAAAGCACCCTCTTCGTAGTGGGCGCCGCACATCTCATTGGTGAAAAGGGCATGCTCCAACTGCTACGCAATGCAGGATATGTGGTGGAACCCGTCACAAAATAGCATTTTCTTTGATTCAAAACCATATAAAGACCAAATTTTTAATGAAAAAGTCAAATTTTAAGAGCGTGATGCTCTGTGCGGCTGCTGCCGCTTTCCTCCTCAGTGCCATGCCTGGCGACCAGGTCATCTCGAAGGAGGGCAAGTCTGTAGTAGTGAACACCACTTCTATCACAAAGTCTGTAAAAGGTTACATGAGTACCACACCGTTGAAAATCTACATCACCAACAATAAAATCGAGAAGATCGAGGCCCTGCCCAACCAGGAGACTCCCAAGTATTTTACCAAGGTGAAGAAGCAGATGCTCGACAAGTGGGATGGAATGACCGTCAACAAGGCCATCAAGGCCAAGGTCGACGGCGTGACTGGAGCAACCTTGTCGTCGGATGCCGTCAGGAAAAATGTAGTACAAGGATTGGAGTATTACAAGAAAAACAAATAAACCGTTTCCGAAAGCCCCTTCCACGCTCACTGCATGGAAGGGGCTTTCGTATGTGTGAAGTTCAGGCTGTTTGTTCTGAATGTATGGCTATTTCTTCAAACGATTGTCAATCCAGGTGAAATCCTTGTATTTAGATGCTGGAAAGGTAAAGGTGTCGTCAGAAATGTCGCCACTCTTGAAATGACTGATATTGATGGATGTCCAAAACCATAGGAGCTTGATTTTCAAACTCTTCGGAGCACGGGTCCTCTTGTCGATAATGGCCTTGGCATGCTTGATGTTGCATTTCGCCTTTTTGTGGGCATTAAGAGTCACGATGAAGTCGGTGCCCCCGTCTTCCACATAATAGTCGAAATCCAAGGGGTTGAACGTGAACTTGCTCTCATACTTTTCTCTTTCGGGATTGTTGGCATCGAAAAGGGTCACCGTCTTTTTCTTCATGTCCACACGGCTGTATTTCACACCGTCACTCCAACTGAGGTAGCGTGATTCCTCATACCTCTTTTTCTTGCCCTTGTACCATATCCTCCCTTTCACCTTCATCACACCGATGATGTTGACATTATATTGCAGCGTGCTGCCCTGAGGACCAAATACCATGTCGTATGTGTGGTTGAAGATGCGGCGGGCTTGCTGGGCGTTGGGTGTCTCGTCGGCAATGACACTCGTCGAGGCACAGCAACCAAGCAGCAACATCAAAAGCATCAGCCGACGCATGGGCTGGAGGCGGTTTTTGCGGCGACAGGTCTTCTTGGCGCTGTTGGTGCCCAAAACCGAAGAGAAATGTTGGAAAAGTTCACAATCCCTTGTCATCATAATGTATGGCTATTGAAAATGATTGCAAAATTACATATTAATCTCCAAATAAAGCAAAAATTATGCAAATCATTTTGCATGTTGGGTGTTTTTGACTATCTTCGCCTCAAATCTACATCATTATTTATTATCATCCCAAATTGTTTGTCATGACACTATATATTATTATCATTTTGGTTACCGTCCTGATCCTTGGAATCCTATTTGGAAGGAAACGCTCTGACGAAAAATCCGATTATCAGCCTGAGCAATTCAGGCATAGCGGACACGATTGGGTCTTCAATGGTATTCTCGACATCGACCATCCCCCACATGACGACTCACCATTCCACGATTACGACCAGCCCATACAGTTGATGGTGAAGAAAGGATACGTGCATTGCGATATCACCATAGATGATACTGTAGGAGAGCGCGACCTTGGCCTTTTCCGTGCCGTGGCTGTGGCATCCGGCGATTCCGCCATCTCCATCCTCCGCGAGGGAAGGGTAGTGGCTTATGTCTCAAGTCAGGCCGACGCTCTGCGCAATGCCATTATCGCCAATGGCGGACAGGCAGAAGCCTATGGCTTTATTGCGGCTAAAGGCCAGCCTATGAGGTTGTTTGGCGAAGTGTGCATAGCCCGGCCCTGAGCCGTGACCAAGGTTGGCAGAAAGGCAGCCACTTTACCCCCATTGGCTTTTTTGATGTGTTATTGTAGTTTATCTCGCCCATTTATTCGCTTTTTTCATCCTTTTTTCGTAATTTTGCTGCCAAATTGTAATTCACGGCGACGGCCGTAATATTTTTTCGCAAAATCATGACTATTCAGAATATCTTCAAGGGACTGGGCATAGCATTGGTGACACCATTCAAGACCGACGGAAGTGTCGATTACGAGGCACTGACGAGGTTGATAGACTATCAGCTTGACAATGGCGCCGATTTCCTTTGCATTCTGGCTACCACGGGTGAGACTCCTTGCCTCACTGCCGAAGAGAAACTCACCATCAAGAACCTCATTGTCAATCAGGTTAAAGGCCGCGTCCCCATCCTTATGGGATGCGGGGGAAACAACACCGCCGCTGTGGTGGAGGAGCTGCGCAATGGTGACTTCAAGGGGGTCGATGGTATTCTCAGCGTTTGTCCCTATTACAACAAACCCTCTCAGGAGGGACTCTATCAGCACTTTAAGGCCATAGCCGCCGCCACATCACTTCCCGTTGTGCTCTACAACGTTCCTGGGCGTACGGGTATTTTGATGAGGGCTGAGACCACTTGCCGTCTCGCACGCGACTGCGAGAATATCGTGGCTATCAAGGAGGCCAGTGGCAGTCTGGAACTTGTAGACGAGATTCTCAAGAACAAACCCGATGATTTCGATATCCTCAGTGGCGACGACTCGCTTACCTATCCTATGGTGGCTTGTGGCGCGGTAGGTGTCATCTCGGTCATTGGCAATGCGCTGCCCAAGGAGTTCTCGCGCATGATTCGCCTGGAGTTCAACAACGAATATGCTGCCGCAAGGAAGATTCACCACAAATTCACCGACCTTTACAGCCTGCTGTTCGTCGATGGCAACCCGGCCGGAGTCAAGGCCCTGCTGCATGAGATGGGATTCATTGAGAATGTGCTGCGCCTGCCGCTTGTTCCAACGAGGGTGGCCACGCTGCAGAAAATGAGCGAGATTCTCAAAAGTTTGAAACTCTGATTCCCGTAACGTTTTTTCAGAACTGTCTTTTGGGGTTTATCACCTCTAGAATAACACACGCAACCAATGGAAGAGAGGAAAATTATTCATGAGATTACACCTTTGATGGGAAAGGATGTGCTCTATATTGCCGACCGAAGGAAGAAAGAGTTCACCTATCCCATCCATAACCATGAGGTTTTTGAACTCAATTTCGTGGAGCATGCTCCTGGTGTGAGGCGCATCGTGGGCGACAGCAGCGAGGTGATAGGCGAGTACGACCTGGTGCTCATCACCAGCCCCGACTTGGAGCATGTGTGGGAGCAAAACACTTGCACGAGTGAGGAGATCCGGGAGATTACCGTGCAGTTCGATTTCCGTATGACAGAGGAGTCGCTCTTTGCCCGTACACCGTTCCTCTCTATGCGGAAAATGATGAACGAGGCACAAAAGGGACTCAGTTTCCCGCTCAATGCCATCATGAAAGTCTATGGCTTGCTCGACTCGCTGAGCAGCATCAAGGAGGGCTTCTATGCGGTCACTCAGTTCATCACCATTCTCTATGAACTTTCCAAATGTCCTGGTGCCAAACCTTTGGCTTCCTCCAGTTTTGCCAAAATCGCTGTCGAGGACGACAGCCGCAGGATACTCAAGGTGAAGAACTTCATCAGTAAGAACTACCAGGACGAGATACGCCTTCCACAACTGTCCGACATCGCCGGGATGAGTCCCAGCGCCTTCAGCCGGTTCTTCAAACTCCACACTGGCCGTAATCTCACGGAGTACATCATCGACATCCGCCTGGGGGCCGCCTCACGTATGCTTGTCGACACGGCCCAGAGTGTGTCGGAAATCAGTTTCAAGTGCGGGTTCAATAACCTCAGCAACTTCAACCGCATCTTCAAGAAAAAGAAGGGATGTAGCCCTACGGAATTTCGTGAGAATTACCACAAAACGCGCATCATCATCTGATATTTGTGCTTTTTTGAGGGCTTTCTGCATCTTTACACACATATTTTTCACGGCAAGAGGCGAGTATTTCGTTTTTTTTGTGTAAGTTTGCACAAATTTGGAAAATCAAACTAATCATATCAAAAAAATGAGTCCAATTCAAACTACTAAAATGACCAACTATCGTTGGATTATTTGCTCGATGTTGTTCTTCGCTACCACGGTCAACTATATGGACCGTCAGGTGCTCTCACTCACTTGGAAGGACTTCATTGCCCCTGAGTTCCACTGGACTGATGGCGACTATGGCACCATCACAGCGGTTTTCTCCATTCTCTATGCGGTGTTCTGCCTCTTTGCAGGTAAGTTCATCGATTGGATGGGTACGAAGAAAGGATACCTCTGGGCCATCTTCGTGTGGTCGCTTGGCGCATGCCTCCATGCTGCATGTGGATGGGTCACTATGGAATATGTGGGCCTTGAGAGCGTTACAGCGCTCCGTGCTGTAAAGGCTGGTTCCGACATGGCAGTGAGCATCGCCACCGTCAGTGTTTATCTGTTCCTCTTCTGCCGCGCCGTCCTGGCGTTGGGTGAGAGTGGAAACTTCCCTGCAGCCATCAAGGTGACGGCAGAGTATTTCCCAAAGAAAGACCGTGCCTTCGCCACTTCCATTTTCAATGCCGGTGCATCGGTAGGCGCTCTTGCCGCTCCTATCAGTATTCCGCCATTGGCCGAGGCTTTCGGTTGGGAGATGGCTTTCATCATCATTGGTGGACTCGGATTCATTTGGATGGCATTGTGGGTGTTTGTTTACGACAAGCCCAATAAGAGCAAGCATGTGAACGCTGCCGAGCTTACTTATATCAATCAGGACGCCGAGACCGAGGAAGACCCGAAAGAAGCCAACGACGAAGGACCGGCTATCGGTTTCGCCAAGTGTTTCACCTTCAAGCAGACCTGGTCGTTCATCGTGGGTAAATTCATGACCGATGGTGTTTGGTGGTTCTACCTCTTCTGGGCACCTGCATATTTCTCCGACCAGTTCGGTTACAAGTCGAGTTCCACAATGGGACAGCTGCTCATCTTCACGCTTTATCTGATTGTTACCGTCATTTCCATCTTTGGCGGATACCTTCCCAAATTGTTTGTCGAGAAGCGCGGTATGAATCCTTATGCCGGCCGTATGCTGGCTATGCTTATCTTCGCCTTCTTCCCACTGTTCGCACTCTTCGCACAGCCTCTGGCCATGTGGGAGGGCAGCCCAATCGACCCTGCATGGTGGCCCGCCATCATCATCGGTCTGGCTGGTGCTGGACATCAGGCCTGGTCGGCCAACATCTTCTCGACCGTGGGCGACATGTTCCCCAAATCCACCATTGCCACCATCACTGGTATCGGTGCCATGGCAGGTGGCTTGGGCTCGATGCTCATCAACAAAATCTCTGGCAACCTGTTTGATTATGCCGAGGGCCAGGGCTCCGCTTTCACATTCTTAGGATTTGAGGGCAAACCTGCTGCCTATATGATTGTCTTCTGCTTCTGCGCTGTGGCCTATCTCATCGGTTGGATCGTGATGAAGACTCTGGTGCCCAAATACAAGCCAGTGGTTGTAGAGGACTAATTTGTGACATCCTTTTTCACTTATATAGTTCAAGGGCAGGCCTGAAGCGGCTTGCCCTTGTCTTTTCTCCTGTATATGGCGTAATAGTGTAAAAAAACGCCCATCCTTTTCTCCATCAAGGTAAAAATTGCTAATTTTGCAATTCAATTGTTTGTCTTGTGTAGTATGAAAGGATTTCTTCACCCTATATCATTATCCAACAGATGGGCTGTTAGGCTCTCGTTCTTGATTCTTTCGGTGGTTTGTGTCTCTCTTGGAGCACATGCGCAGCGGTGGGACAACTATCCTCCTGCCAACAAGTACGTACGTCTCACGCAGACCAATCTTCCAATCGTCTTCATCAACGTCAATACAACGATGATTTTGCGTGAGGAGCGCATCACGGCCAGAATGAAAATCATCGATAATGGCGAGGGCGAACTCAATTATGCCGACACGGTGACCCACCCTGGCCAACGTATTGATTACGATGGGTATGCCGCCATCAAGTACAGGGGAAACTCTTCCTTCGACGCATCCGACAAAAAACCGTATTCCATCAAACTTATCGACAAACCGCTCGAGGAGGGAGGAGAGAAACTCAAGGCCAAACTCTTGGGAATGGGAAAGGACAACGACTGGGTGCTCCTGGCTCCTTATTCCGACAAGAGCATGATACGCGACGTGCTCTCGTTCGAACTGGCCCGCCGCTATTTCGATTTCGTTCCCCATGCCCGGTTCTGCGAACTCTTCCTCGATGGCACATATTATGGTGTCTATATCCTCAGTGAGCGGGTGCGGAAAGGCAAGCATAGGCTTCCGCTGAACGACCCCGGTGAGGATAATGGCGACCTTACAGGCGACTATCATTTCGAGATCGACCGCCCCGACGAGCCTCATGTCTACTATTCCAAGCAGCGGCCCGTCTTCAACAACGGCACCCGCATCAATTGGCGCTCCATTTGCTTCCAGTACAAATCGCCTGAGTATGAGGATTTTGCCACTCTTCCTGGAGGAACCCGACTGGCCATGATCAACGAACTCGACAAGATGGAGACGGCCTTGGCTTCCAACAATTATACAGATCCCGACCTGGGTTATGCCAAATACATCGATGTCACGTCGTTCATCGACTATCAACTATCCACGGAGTTCGCTTTCAATATTGACGGTTACCGGTTGAGTACCAATATCTACAAGATGAGCAAGACCCATGCTGAGAATGAGGGACTTGACCATCGTTGGAAGATGTCGCTCTGGGACATGAACATTGCTTTCGGCAATGCCAACTATTATGAGGGCAACCGCACCGACAAGTGGCAGTATGAGTTCAACGACAGGCATGCCTATGAGGATGGCAATGTGGTGCCGTTCTGGTGGCAGCGGCTGATGAGCGACCCGGAGTATGTGAGACAGTTGAAAACGCGGTGGACGCAGTATCGGCAGGAGGATTATTCTGATGAGCACATCGAGTTTGTCATCGACTCTTTGGTAACGAAACTGACCTGTGAGGGGGCAGTAGACCGCAACCAGCAGGCTTGGAGGATAATAGGCAAGAATGTGTGGCCCAATTATTTCGTGGGGCAGACATATGGCGAGGAAATCGATTACCTCAAGGATTGGATACAGAAACGGGTGGCTTACCTCGACAAGAACTGGTATGATGAGCAGCTCGACATTCCTCAGCTCACCAATGGCAATGAAGGACGCTCCGCATTGCCGTCACGTGTCTACACCATCGACGGACAGCGTGTCAATGTGCCACGAAAGGGAATCAATATTATCAGACGGGCCGACGGCTCCACTTATAAAATAGGTATAAGGTAAGTGGCCAAATACACCTTGGCGTGCGTTATTTCACGATGCTCTTGCCATCGGCTTGGTGGAGTATCTCCAGACAGTTCTTGCTGAAGGCGTTGCCATAGGCGTTGAAGGTGCTGCAGGCGAAGAGCAGGTCGGTGATGCCCTGCTGCTCGATGTACTTTTTCAAGTTGAGGTGGAAATAACGGTTGTCGATGACAAAAATGTCTTCGAAAGAATAGAACAGATAGCCGGGGATGGTGTTGCCAAAACTGTCTTTGATAATCAGCACTTTCCTGCCGTTTCCCACCGATGTGCTCACGTGGGTCACGCGCTGGTCGCTGCCCATGAATGTGCTGTAGGCTCCCGACCCACCATCCTTGAAACGGTAGAAGAAGCGCTCGGTGGTAGGACCAGACACTTTCGTGATCTTGTAGTCCTTGTTGGTGGTATAGGTCAGGTAGGTGGTGGTATACTCGATATCCTTCGGCACATAGTATACGAAATCCTCAGGGGCTTCCTTGATGGAGATGTCTTTCGAATAGCCATACATCGTGCCGACGAAGCGCTTCACCTCCTTGCGCTCGTAGCTGTCAAGGTCCTTGAAGTCGACACCGGCCGACTTGGCAAACTCCGCGGCTGCGTAATAGCCACCAAGGGGCGCCCAATGATGGTCGGTGCGCAGGAAGATGGGTTCGTCGGCGTGGTTGCCAAGGGTGTTGTACACATTCACGAAGGTGACGTCGGGTGAAAGTTGCTCCTGGATGCTCTTCAGGGTGGCCAGTTGTGATTTGGAGCGTTTTTTCCAACTCTCGGGCAGGTAGTACTCCGCGGCGTTGGGTATCACCATAGCGTAAATCCTCACCCTTTCTCCAATTTCTTCTTGGTAGGTGTTGGCCATCTTGGCGAATTTGCCTCCTCCATTCACTCCTCCATAGGCCATCAGCGCACGCACATTGCTGCCACTACCCACGATGATGATGCCTGCATGGGCCATCTTGGCCTTCCCCTCGGTCGACACATTGTTGGAGTATTTGCCCAGTTCCTCTTCTTCCTCCACAGCCTCTTCCATCTCACCTTCTTCCATCATGTCGTCGGCGGCATGAAAGGTCACATTGTCGTCGGAGAGCACCAACCGCTCGAGGTCCTTGATCTTCATGCTCAGGGTCATGAGGCGCTCACGGTAGGGCTCACTGTCGCTGAACCACGACGATACCTCACTGGTCCATGTGCCTTGGGCCAACTTGCTCACACTCCATTCTGGGAATTGGGCCAGGTCGCGCTTCTCCACCTCAGAGTATTTGGGGCGGGGAAACGTGGTGAGGATGATGGTGGCGGCTATGAAGACCACGCTCATCACGGTGATGTAGATTTTGTTGTGCATGGCTGGAGTGGCAGACGTTTAGGGTGCTGTGTTTAGCGGTTGAGCATGCGTTGTATGCCTTGGCCGGTCTTGGCCGAGTAGGCGAGTGAGATGCAATGGGCGAAGAGCAGGTCGGTGATGCCGTTGCTGTTGATGTATTTCACCACATTGCCGGGGAAGTAGCGGAAGTCGATGACATGAATCTCCTCGAACGAGTAGAACAGGTAGCCGGGAAGGGCATTGCCATAACTGTCTTTGATGATGAGCAGCCGGCGGCCGTTCTTGGTCGATGTCACTACCTTGGTGGTGTTGGAGTCTCCGCCCATGAAGGTGCAGTAGGCGGTGTGGCTGCCATCTTTGTATTCCCTGAAGAAGTTCACTTCTTTCGGACCGTTCTGGCCAGTCACCGCCCTGTTCTTTCCCAGGCTATAGGTAATGGCGGTGGTGGAGTATTCCACGTCGAGTGGCATGTAGTATACAAAGTCTTCAGGGGCTCTTCCCACTGCAGGGTCCTTGGTGTAGACGGTATACATGGTGCCTAGGAACTGATGAACGGCACGCTCCTCGTAATGACTCAGGTGGTAGAACGGCACATCGGCGGCCTTGGCGAAGGCCTCTGCGGCATAGTATGCGCCAAGGGGAGCCCAATGGTGGTCGGTGCGCAGGTAGATGGGCTCTCTCACATGCCAGGCCAGGGCAGTGAAAGCGTCGACTCCCGTCACGCCGTCCATCCGGTTGTACATCGCATCGATGGTGGCCTTCTGGTCGCGGGTGTACTGCAGTCCGGCATCAGGGGTGTAGTAGGCCGAGGCGATGGGAAGGATCATACTGTAGATACGCACGTTGTTGCCCAATCGTCTGCGGTACTCGTTCACGGCATCGGTATAGGCCGTACCGCCTTCTGGTGTGCCCATGAAAGCGCTGGTTACACGGATGTCGGGGCCCGACCCGATGATGAAGATGCCACTCTTGGGCTGTCGGAAACTGGCGTCAGGGCATACGCGATTGACGTATCTTCCGTCAACGAAGGTGGCGGTATCGGTGGCGGCCTCATTGTTGCCCGATGTCGGCTCTTGTGCGCAGAGGCTTGATGGCACGAGGGCCATCATGGCGATGTATGTCAGGATGATTGTTTTTTTTCTTCTCATTGAGTATGGTGGTTCTAGAATCTTGTATAGATGAATGCATTGTTGGTGGCGCCTACCAGAAGTGCGGTGCAGAGCACCAGGATGACAACCGATGCGGCAAGTCGGGCCAGCATGCCCACGTAGCGGTTGATAACAGGCACGCCACTGGTACACTGGTCGAAATACTGTGCTACTTGTTGGCGTACTGGCATGCACAGCACGATGGCGGCCACCCATAGCCAGAAGTGGTCGAGAATGGCGGCTTTCGACACTCCGTCGAAAATCGTGGCGGCTCCTCCACAGAGAACATGGAAGAAGGAGGTCATGCGGGCGAAGTCGTCGTAGTAGAATATACCGAAACTCACCACCACGACAAACATGCAGTAGAAGTGGAGTAGGGCGGAGGGCACCTTGCCGGGATTCTTCAGCAGGGTGTATTTCTCCACCATGACGATGATGCCGAAGAGCACACCCCAGATGATGAAGTTCCAGCTGGCACCATGCCACATGCCGGTGAGGAACCACACCACAAGGATGTTGAGGGCCTGATGCCGGCGGTTGCCTCCCAATGGGATGTAAAGGTAGTCGCGGAAGAAACTACCCAGCGAGATGTGCCAGCGGCGCCAGAATTCGGTGATTGACTTGCTGCAGTAGGGATGGTCGAAGTTCTCGTTGAACCGGAATCCCATGCAGCGGCCCAGGCCGATGGCCATATCAGAGTAGCCCGAGAAGTCGAAGTAGATCTGCAGGGTAAAGGCGATGATGCCTATCCATGCGCTGCCCATGCTCAACTCATCGAATTTTCCATCCAGGAATTGGTGTGAGATCTCGTAGAGTTGGTTGGCGAGAATCACTTTCTTGGCCAGACCGCGGAGGAAACGGTAGATGCCGTCGGCCACGTCGTCGGCGGTCACGTGGCGGTCGGTGATACGGTTGGCCACAGTCTGGTATCTGACGATAGGACCGGCGATGAGTTGCGGGAACATGGAGATGTAGAGCAACAGGTCGACAAACCGCTTCTGTGAGTGGGAGTCGCGGCGGTAGACGTCTACCAGATAGGAGATCGACTGGAAGATATAGAAACTGATTCCTATCGGGAGAGAGATATGGGGCGTGGGAACGGAGATGCCCAATGCCTGCAGTTGGTTGGCGAAGAATCCGGCATACTTGAAGATTCCAAGGATGCATAGGTTACAGGCAACGCCAAGAGTCAGCATCGCCTTGCGGTACTTGTCCTGGTGGTCGATGCTTCTTCCGATGAAGAAATTGATGATGACGCAGACCAACATCAGGAAAACGTAAACGGGCTCTCCCCAAGCGTAGAAGATGAAGGAGAAGGCTACGAGCACGGCATTCCTCGCCCTGCACGACAACTGGCCGCCTTTTGCGGCCGACTTGTCTATCCATGTGCCCAGCAGGTAGAGCAGGGCAAAGGATGGCAGGAACACGTACAGAAAGAAGAGGTCTGAGAATACCATGCGGTTTTGTTAGTTGGACTGGTGGAGTAATTCGCTGATTCGTTTCGCCAGGTAGGTGCCGTTGATCCGGGCTCCTTCTTCCGAGGCGTGGGCACCGTCGGTGGTGTATCGCTTCGATTTCATCTCATCGGCACGCCTCACGCAGCATTCCCTGTCTTGGCGCACCACGCCCAACCCCATTTTTCTGCCACATTGCTCAATGATGTCGCTGGCTTTCTTGAGGTTGGCAGTGGTGGCTTGGACGGCCTGAAGGGGGGTGAGCAATATGATTTGCGCTTGCGGGAACCGCTGTGCAAGCAACTCGCAGCCATATCTCACCGATTCGGCAAGAGTAAGCACCTGACTGGGCTTTCTCATGGTCATCGGACGCTTGTCGGCAAAGGCCTGGTCGGCAGACTTGGCGAATACCCGGGGCCTTTTCTTCACAAACCAGGCATCGTTGGTGCCGGCTGCGATGATGATGAGTTGGGGTGTGGGCTGAATACCTTGGTCGCAAGCGGCCAGGAGCCTCTCGATTTGGTTGTAGATGACATTGTCGTTGCCCAATACAGCAATGTCCTCATCGGGGTTCTTGCGTGTCTGGATGGTGTTGGTCCATGTGGCGCCACTGCGGGCGTAACTCTTGCACGACAAGGGCTGGAAGACATCCGCAAACCATTTGTTCCAACCTCTGGGTTTGTCGCAGTCGTCGCCGCCAATCCAGGTGTTGGAGTCGCCAAGTATCACCACATGCATCGGATGACCGCTGTTTGCAGCGGTCGTAGACGTGGTGGACTCCTGTGCAAGGGAAACCGGCGATGCCACCCAACTGATGGCAAAACATACAAATAGGGCTATGTAATACCTCATGGTCAATTCATCAATCTATGCAACCATTCTGACTTTTCCATCACGGAAGTCAGGTGCCTGATGCTAATCCGCTACAAAATTACTTAAAATCTTTGATATAATGCGAGGTGATTGCAGAAATGTGTATATTTGTAGGCAGAATCGCATAGTTTGGGAGAAAATGACGGAAAAATCATTGTCGTTTGATAGTTTGCATATTCGTGAAGAGGATGTCTTCAGGCAGATGGGCTATGATGCCGTGTCGCCTCCCGATGTGGTGGCCGAACTGACAGCAACCATGCTCAATCGGCTGGGTGAGGTGGCAAGTCCCTGTTTCGGATATGTCACTGCCTATGGCTCACTGGGTGCCAGCACCCTTGAGGTGGGCGATGTGACGTTGCATGTGGGCAAGACGATTGCCCGGCAACTGCAGGGCGCTGAGGCCTTCGCTTTTTTCGTGGCCACGGCGGGCCGCGAGGTGGAGGCCTTGCAGAAACAGCACTTTGCCAGTGGCGACATGCTGGGTTCATACATAGCCGATGCTATTGGCAGCATGATGGCGGAGCATTGTGCCGACCAGATGGAGCATCTTCTCCAGGTCAACATCGACAAATTGGGGTGGCACCATACCAATCGGTTCTCTCCGGGCTATTGCCAATGGCCGGTGAGCGACCAGTCTTCGCTTTTCCGCTTGTTGGGGGATGACACCTGCGGGGTGACCCTCAACGCCCAATACGTCATGTCGCCACTGAAAACGGTTAGTGGGGTGATAGGGTTAGGCACGGAGGTGCGCCGTTTGGATTATGCTTGCGCATTGTGCAAGATGCCACAGTGCAAGTTACGTAAGCGATGAGTCATTTGCCCATGAGTCGTCTGGCTTCTTCCACGGCCGCGTTGGCATTGCTTCCGTAACCATCGGCACCTATCTCGTCGGCAAACTTCTGGCTCACGGGGGCACCACCGATGATGATTTTCACCTGGTCGCGAAGTCCGGCAGCCTCCAGGGCTCCAATCACTTCTCTCATATAACCCATGGTGGTGGTGAGAAGGGCGCTCAGGCACAGGATTTGCGGATGGTGCACACGCACGGCTTCCACAAATTGGCTGGCTGATACGTCGATGCCGATATTCACCACCTCAAACCCACACCCCTCAAGCATTGAGGCCACCAGGTTCTTGCCAATGTCGTGCAGGTCGCCTTTCACGGTGCCTATCAGCACTTTTCCCCGTGTCGTCAGGGTGGCTGAGGCCATGGCGGGACGCACTACCTTCAATGCTTCTTTCATTGCACGGCCGGCCATGAGCAGTTGGGGCACGAAGATCTTACCTTCCTCAAACTGCTTGCCCAGGTCGCTCATCGCCTTGATCATCTCGTCGTTGACAAGTTCCTCGGCCTTGTTGCCTTCGGCTATGGCTTCTTGTGCAGCCTGCGAGGCATCTGCCTCCACACCTTCGAGAATGGCATGGTAGAGGCGTTGTCTTGGGGTGGATGGTGTCGATGGGGCAGGGGAAGGCGATGGTTGGCTGGAAAGGCCTATTCGACGGTAGTGACGGACTTCTTTCCCTTTCCTGGGGTGATGGGGCGAGACGAAAATGCCAGGCAGGGGATGGGTCAGCGTCTCGAAAGCGCTGATAATGGTGTCGGTAGTGCCGCAGCATCCACCGAGGATGTTCAGGTGATGTCCCTCTACCAAAGGCCATACAAGGCATTGCATCTCCTCTGGTGTCACGTTATAATGGCCCTCGTCGTCGGGCATTCCGGCATTGGGATAGAACGAGATGAGCTTGGGGAACCGCTCACCTAGTTCTTTGACCAAGGGGGTGAATGCCTTGATGTCGGCCAGACAGTTGATGCCTATCGAGAACACCTGGTCGATGGGAATAGTGGAGAGAAACTCCGTTACCGATTGTCCGAGCATGTTGTGTCCATCGGGGGTGGAAACGCTGAAACTCAACATGATAGGCACTTCGCGTCCCCCCTTCTTCATGGCCTCTGTCGCAGCGTCTATGGCGATGCGGGCATTGAGGGTGTCGAATATGGTCTCGATGAGGACGGCGTCGACACCTCCCTCAAGCAGGGCTTCCATCTGCTCTATATAGGCATCGTGTAGCAGATGGGTGCTGAGGGCGGGCGAACCACCTGTGGCCATGGAGCATACTTTGCTGGTAGGTCCTACCGACCCCAGCACATAGCGGGGCTTCTCACTAATGGAAAAACGGTCGGCCATCTCGCGGGCTATGCGGCAGGCTGCCAGGTTGATTTCGCGCACTTCGCTTTCCAGGCCATAGTCGGCCAATGAGATGCGCTGGGCGTTGAAGGTGTTGGTCTCTATCAGGTCGGCGCCTGCCTCAAGGTATTTCTGGTGTATCCCTCCTATCACGTCGGGACGGGTAAGCGACAGCAGGTCGTTGCATCCTTTTAGCGAGACGGGGTGATGGGCGAACTGTTCACCCCGGAAGTCTTCTTCCTGCAGTGCGTGGCGTTGTACCATCGTGCCCATGCCTCCATCGAGAATGAGTATCCGTTTCTCGGCGACCTCTGCCAACGAGGGCTTGCTGCTCTTCAACCGGATGGTGTCACTCGATTTCTTCTCCTTGCGATGGTCGCTTGTTTGGTACTCCTCTACGATGCGAAGGGCTTGTTCCACTTCCCGCTCGTTATGGAAGTCCATCTCGATGTGCACCCCCTCGCCGCCAATATGGTCGAGCAATGGGCGCAACTCGTCGAGCGCTACCCAACAGGCCATCACACTCTTTCCGCCTTCCAGAATCTGGCGGTAGAGGGAATACCATTTCGAAGAACCGCCTTGTGGCTGCCCAACTCCAGGGGTCCATTGTATGGCGTCAAGTTCTTCTATCTCAAGGAGAGCGGGGAGGTGATGCATGGCACCCACACCGTCGAGGTGGTAAAGGGTGTAGTCGATGCGCTGGCACTGCTGCCTGATGTAGGGCTGCACGAACCGGAGGAAATCATCGGTGCTCAGCATGGTCGAGATGTCGCTCTGCAGTTTCGACATCTTACCAGGTGCCCACGATGAGAAATAGCAGAAGGCCATCTCATCGCCCTCGCGAATGATTTCGTAGAGTTCGTCGAATACCTTGAAATAGATGTCGTTGACGGTCTGAAGCTGGTTCTCAAGAAGTTCGGGGCGCATCACCGTGTCGAGCAGCACATTGTCGGTGCCGCGAAGGGCGGCCAGCACATCCAGACCTTCCATCAGGTCGGGCATGCCCACATAGTAATGACCTTGTGCCCTTTGCTTACATGCAGTGAGCAATTCCTTGTGCAGCAGCCAGTTGGGGTGACGTGGGTCGAAACGGATGTCGTCGGTGGGGGTGGGCGATGGGTGGATCCAGATGGTGTCCTCGCCTCCCTCAAGCACACCTCCGAGAATAGCGGCCAGCGAACCGGGGCCCAATTGGGTGTTGGCTACGGGCAGCATGTCGGCTTTCAGCGAACTGTGTGACACATACCAGTCGAGGTATTGTGCCCGCCATTCAGGGTCGAACCATTTTTGGTTGAGGTCGACGGGGGATGGTGGAGCAGGCACGTCGGCATGGGGCCGCACTCCTTCTTGAAAGTGTTCCCACATGTTCAGCACGATGCCTTTATGATTCCACCAGTCAATATAATGCTGTTTGGTCTCTTCTAGATTCTTTTTCCAGGTATTCATTTTGCAAAGGTAGTGCAAGGTGAGTGAAAAACAAAATTGTTTTTTGTTTTTCTGAACCGAAGCCTACCTTCGATTGAAAATCAAAGTAGTGCAAGGTGAGTGAAAAACAAAATTTTTTTTGTTTTTCTGAACTCCTCTCAACTGCGATTGTTGAGTCAAAGTAGTTAAATAAAGCAAAAAAATCAAATTATTAAAAAAAATAGTCTATCTTTGCATTATATTACTACATATGGCGCTTGGGAAAACCTTAAACCCACAGATTCAAAACTACGGCCATTTGCCACGAAAGGTTCACAGATTGATAGGATTATGAAAAGAATTTGCTTCGTTGTGATTTGCTGTCTCGCAGCAACACTCACCGCTTTGGCACAACATGTGAGATGGAACGCTGATTACCAGGCCTACATCGACAGGTATAAAGATATCGCCATCGAGGAGATGGCCGTGTATCACATACCTGCTTCCATCACGTTGGCCCAGGGCTTGTTGGAGAGTGGTGCAGGGAAGAGTTATCTTTCCACTCACGGAAACAACCATTTTGGTATCAAGAGCCATGGATGGACGGGCCGTACGCTGAGGCATGACGATGACCGGAAGCAAGAGAGTTTCAGGGCTTACGACTCGGCAAGGGAGAGTTTTCAGGACCACAGCAAGTTCCTCGCAGGCAGAGAGCGCTACCAACGCCTTTTCTCACTCAGTATTACCGATTACAAAGGCTGGGCCCGTGGACTGAAAGAATGCGGATACGCCACCAATCCTTCTTATGCACAACGACTTATCAGCATCATAGAGACCTACAAACTTTATGAATATGACAGGGTGAAGGCTCCCAAAAGAGTTGAGCAACCTATTCATACTGTAGTGAACAACAGAGCCGTGGCGGTTGTGCATCCTCCTCATTCAGTGATGCAATACAATCACAATTATTTTGTGTATTCGCATAATGGCGACTCTTTCGAATCGTTGGGCAAGGAACTGGGTGTAGCACCTGCCAAGTTGGCCAAATACAACGAGCGAAGGTTGGGCGAGCCGCTGCATGATGGCGATGTGATTTATTTGAAGAAAAAACAGAAAAGGGCCGATTCCAGGTTCAAGAACCAATGTCATGTGGTGCAGGCTGGCGAGAGCATGTATCTGATCTCACAGAAATATGGTATCCGCCTCAGTTCGCTATACAAGATGAACAACCTCAGTCCTGATTATAGCATCAAACCTGGACATCGTCTGAGAATCTACTAACTTCGTTTTTCTCTCTTTCAGGCAAAATGCTGCGGCCTTCGTGGCATTCCTTATTTCGTTTCTTGTGGTGGTTGCCACAAGAAGAGTCCTTCGGATGCCGACAGAGCGTGCAATAATTGCAGCATCTTGGGTGACGGGTGGTAAACGGTCAGATAGAGGTCGTCGCCGCTGAAGGTGATCATGGCTTGCCATTCTTCAAACAAGAAGTAGAGGAATTGTTTCTCTTGCGTGCTCTCTACAAACCATTCCATGATTTTCTCTGGAGAGGGATTGAGTGTGGTTCCGTCAATGGGGTGTACCACCTCCATATCGTCGTAGCAGTTGAGCTTCATGAGGATATGGGCGAATTTTCTGCACAAGATGTCCATCTGTGAGGCTTGTAGGAAATATTGCTCTATCTTGAAATATTGTCCGCGGCTATTTGCCGGAACTTGTTCGGGCAAGAGGTCTATTACCCAATAGGGCTTGTTAAGGTAATCGTCGATCTTCTCTTCCAGATTCATGATGTAGGTGTTGTGCTTTCAATATAATGCTTCATGGCTGTCTGGATGAGTTCTTTGTCGGCCATGAACGACTTGTAGGCCGTCTTTACCAGTTCCCAGTTCCTTGTCAGGACGAATATGCCCACGCATTTCTTCAGTGTGGGCAGAAAAGCGCTGCGGTTGGTGCGCATGTAGTCTTTCACAATCTCCTTGTCGCTCACTCCATACGACCTGAGCAAGGCCATGCTTAGAATGCCGGTCCTGTCTTTTCCGGCGGTGCAGTGGAATAGTGTGCAGACTCCTTTCCTCGCATTTTCCTTGAGCACCATGACCGCTTTGTACAACTGCTCGCGGCTGAAAGAGTCGGTCACGATTTCCCTGTAGAGGGTTTTGAAATCGGGCACCATCTCTTTCAGCCGTTGAGGATTCTTGCGCAGTTGGCGAATGATTGTCATAGGGTCGGAGCCTGTCTCATGGGTAATGCCCACGGTGGAGTCGTGCAGCAAGGGTATTTGCAAGTAGGTGATATCCTTGGGCAATGGGTCGGGAAACTCGGCCGACTCGAGGGGAGTGCGGAGGTCGATGACACAACCCACATGGTGCCTGGCACAGAGACGGGCACACTCATCGGAAGTCAGCACACTGAGTTTGCCGCTTCGTAGGAAAAGGCCTCGTGGAACTACACCACCGATACCCCCTAGGTCTCGCAGGTTCAAACTACTCTTGCCCATACCTTAAAGGTCCGACCATATCAATCAGATATTTGGAGTTCAGGAGTTCAGGAGTTGAAGGAGTGCAGACAATAGCCCGAATTCACCTCGCTCAGAACTCCTTTCAACTTGCTCAAGTTGATCTGTCTTATTTCTGTTCAAGGCCTTTGGCCGACATCAGCATGTCGACAAGGGGCTTGTCCTTGAAGTCGTGCTTCTTCTGGTCCCAGAAACCGAAGTCGGCATCATAGCACCAGGTGGTCCAGGCAATGTTGAACTCATCGAAGACAGTGAGCATATCTTTAGTCCACTTGTATGCGAGCTCCCTGTCCACGGGTTCGTAGACACCCCATTCGCCACAGAACAACTGCAGGTTGTATTTTTTGGCGGCAGAGATGGCGTCCTTGAAGTCCTCGCGAATCTTGTCGATGTTCCACTCCTCCTTGGTGAAGGGTTCCAACATGGGTTTGATCGAGTCGGGGGCTGCCTCAAAGTCTTCTTTCGAGACGAGAATGCCGGGATAGTTCACCTTTCCCTGGTACTTGCCAAGTGGTGTCCACCATGCGCCGTAGTGGGTGAGGAGCATCGGGTTGTAATAGTGGAACGAGAGGACGATGTTCTTGTCGCCTTCTGGCACTTTCAGGTATTGTATGGTCTGGTAGCCCTGCCAGAGGTTGCTGCCGATGACCAGGGTGCGCTGAGGTTCGCGCTCGCGAAGTGCCTTGTGTACTTTGGCGATCAACTGGTTCCACTGCTCGTGGTCGTCGGCTACTGGCTCGTTCATGAACTCATAGGCCACGGAGTCGACACTGTAGCCTTTCAGCACATCCGAGAGCTCATACCACATGTTGATAAGCTGCTGCTGAGCCTCTTCCGACGTGAAGAGGGTGTTGGCGCTGGCTCCGCCTTCATTGGCGGCATTGAAGTAGTGCGAACGGATGATGTGCAGGTCGACGATGGTGCGCAAATGGTGTTTCTCGGCCCAATTGATGGCGTTGGTCATCAGTTCCCAAGCCTCGGGCAGCTGGTTGCCTTCCTCGTCCCAGAACTGCACCTCGTCGATGGGTAGGCGGACAAAGTCGAAACCCAGTGAATCCAAACGTGCAAAGTCGTCTTCCTGGATGTGCAGGCGCCTTGCCTCTCCACGCTCTTCGGATTGCGACAGCCAATGGCTGATGTTGGTGCCTCGCTTGATGCGGAAATTGTTCACGTCGTTCTCTTCGGTGGCCTTGTTCGTACATGCCATCATAGCCAACATGGCAATGGCCAGGAGGCTAAGGAATCGTAGGTTTTTTCTCATAGTGGTGTAATTGTGATTGAATAAGGAGGAGGCCCGTGAAGGGGCCTCCTCCCGTTATTAGGAAAAAAGTGATTTACAGTTGTTTCTTTGTCGTGCACTCGTTCACCAGATATACAATACTCATGTAGGGTATGCCGGTGTTGGTCTGCAGACCAATCTCGCAGGTGCGGCTGTTGGAATAGCCCACCTCAATCTTGTTCTTCTCAATCTGTGGACGGAGCTTGCGGAGTGCATACTTGTTCATCTCGGGGAATGTGAATCCACGGTCGCCGGCAAATCCGCAGCATCCCACTCCCTCAGGCAGGTACACATTGTTGGAGCAGAGACGTGCAAGAGCAATCAGGTCGTCGGCCACGCCCATCTCGCGGGTCGAGCAGGTGATGTGCAGCGCGATGTGTCGGTCGATGGGATGGAAGTCGAGACGGTCTTTCAGATAGGTCATGATAAACTCGGCTGGCTCATAGAGCTTGAAGCGCTTCATCACCTTCTTCATGCGGTGCAGACAGGGACTTTGGGCGCAAAGCACCGGGTAGCGGCCTTGCTCGCTGGCCTTCCAAAGGGCGTCCTCCAACTCGCCACTCTTACGGTCGGCAATGTCGAGCATGCCCTTGCTTTCCCAAATCTGTCCGCAGCACATCTTGTGCATGTTTTCCGGGAATATCACTTCGTATCCGGCCTTGTTGAGCAGACTGCACACCTCGTCGACCAGTGGAAGGTCAACAGGGGCTCCCTTGGCAAGTCCCATTGTCTGGTTGATGCAACTGGGGAAATAGACCACCTTCAGGTCTTCTTTCTCGGCCTTGCCCACATGCGAGCCGGGCTTTGGCTGCTTGTGCTTCTTGGGCATGGCGGTGGTCCAGAGGGGCAGACCCATCTTGTTCATGGCACGGCATACGCTGGTCATCGCTTTCGGTCCCAGTGTCAGATGGCCGAGGTGGGCCACGTCGAGCACCACGCGAAGGCCCGACTTGATGCCTCCCATGTGATTGGCGGCGAATTCTCCCACCTTGTAGCCCATCTTGTTGTTGAGCATGTCCATCTGACGGATGAGATGGGTCAGTTCGCCGGTATTGATCTTCATCGGACATGAGGTGGAGCAAAGTCCATCGGTGGCGCAGGTCTGGTCGCCATAGTATTTGTATTGCTTGCGCAGGCGGGCCGCACGCTCTGGGTCGGCACCGGTGGCCTCCAACTCGCGTATCTCTCGCTGCACGGCGATACGCATGCGCGAGGAGAGTGTGAGACCGCACGACATGCAGTTGACTTCGCAGAAGCCGCACTCTATACACTTGTTGGCGCGCTTCACGGCCTCTATCGTCTCCTTGGCAGTGGAAACCTTTCCTCCCTCAAGTTTCAGATACACACCGCCATCGGGCACTTTGCTAAAGTCATAGTCGAGCACGGGAAGGGGCTTCAGGCATTTGATGAAGCACTCGGGGTCGTCGTTGAAAATCACGCCTTGGTTGAGGAGTCCTTCGGGGTCGAAAATCGACTTCAGTTCCTTCATGGCCTCATAGGCCTTGTCCTTCCATTCGTATTTCACGAAAGGAGCCATGTTGCGTCCTGTGCCATGCTCGGCTTTCAGCGATCCGTCGTATTCCTCTACCACCAGGCGGGCCACATCGCGCATCATCTCCTCGTAGCGCTTCACCTCGCTCTCGCTCTTGAAACTCTGGTTCAGGATGAAGTGGTAGTTGCCCTCAAAAGCATGGCCGTAGATGCAGGCGTCATCATAGCCATGGTCGGCGATGAGTTTCTGCAATTTCACGGTGGCATCGGGCAGGTCGTCAATGTGGAAGGCGACGTCTTCGATCAGGCATGACGTGCCAACGGGACGGGTGCCTCCCACGGAGGGGAAGATGCCCGAGCGGATGGCCCAGTATTTGCCATAGATGGCAGGGTCTTCGGTGAACTCGGCAGGGATATAGAGGTTGAACTGCTTCAGACACTCTTGGATGGTGCTGATCTTCTCGAGCAGCTGTTCGTGGGTGATGCCCTTCGTCTCGGTAAGGATGGCGGTGAGGTTGTGGTAGTCGCCTGGCTCCACACCGGCAATCTTGCCGGCATCCACATCTTTCTTGTATTGCAGGTAGACAGGGTCGTCGACCGACGAAAGCGACTTGTAGTCGAGCATCTCGGCGCTCTTCACCACCAGGTTCTCGGCACTCATCTTCAGGTCTTCTTCTCCTGCCTTCAGTTTCTTCATAGCCACCACAGCCTCACAGCTCTCTCTCATGGTGAGGAAGTAGACCATGGCCGATGCCTTGAACTTGTAGTCGTGAAGGGTTTTCATCGTCACCTCAGAAAGGAATGCCAGAGTACCTTCCGAACCTACCATCGAGTGGGCCATGATGTCGAACGGGTCGTCGTAGGCGAGAAGCGGACGCAGGTTCAGACCGGTAACGTTCTTGATACTGTATTTCAGTGCGATGCGGTCGGCCAACTCCTTGTCGGCCCGCACGCGGTCGCGCAATGCCTCGATCTTGGCGATGAACTCGGGATGACTCTTCCTGAAATCTTCCTTGCTCTTCTCGTTGCCAGTGTCAACAATCGTTCCGTCGGAGAGGATAAGGCGCGCGCTCACCATCATGCGGTCGCTGTTGGCATGCACGCCACAGTTCATGCCCGAGGCGTTGTTGATCACGATGCCGCCTACCATTGCACTGCCTATCGAGGCTGGGTCGGGAGGGAACACACGGCCGTAGGGCTTGAGGATCTCGTTCACCCTGGCACCCACAATGCCCGGCTGCATCTTGATGGTATCTTGGTTGGGCCCTAACTCGTATTTCTCCCAATGCTTGCCTGCAACAATAAGCACGGAGTCGGTACAACTCTGTCCCGACAAAGATGTACCGGCGGCACGGAAGGTAAAGGGCAAGTGGTATTTCGAGCAAAGGCGGAGGATGAGGGAGATTTCTTCCTCACCGTCGCTGCGAATCACTACTTTGGGAATCTGCCGGTAGAAACTGGCGTCTGTTCCCCAACCAAGCGTGCGGAGCTCGTCGGTGTAGATACGGTCGGATGCGACGAATTGTCGGATTTCGGCAAGAAACTCATCGTAATGACGCTGATTTCCTGTTGACTTGGAATCTGTGGATGTTGTCATAGTATATAAGTTATTGGAGGTTGATAAGCATGAATAGAAGTGAGTCGTCGACTCACGGTTTTTCACATAGACTTTTGCAAAAATACAAATATTTCCCAATAAAGCAAATCCATTTGGATTATTTTTTTGAAATTGCCTTATTTTGCTGCGGTTTTGCGTGTGTTTTTGCTCCTTTTCACCATGTCGGGACTCTGACAGATACTTGATTCCTATCCGCTTTCTTTTCCCATTGCATCGCATGAGGGAAAGTTCGTACATTTTTTCACTTATTTTTACTTTATTTACAAAAAATAATTATATCTTTGCAGCATTAAAAGAGGTAAGTATACTTTAACGAGCCACGTTATGATTTTTCTTGAAAAGCATAGTACCAAATATTAACTATAGTTTTTTATGGCAAATGTGATTAAGTTACGCAAGGGCTTGAACATCAACCTCAAAGGTAAAGCCACTACAAGGCAACCCGCCGTGAAAGCTGACGGTGAGTTTGCGCTCGTACCCGAGGATTTTCCGGGGATGACACCGAAAGTAGTGGTGAGAGAGGGTGATGTGGTAAAAGCCGGAGACCCCTTGTTCGTTGACAAAAAGGCACCCGATGTGGGGTTCGCTTCGCCTGTCAGCGGCACGGTCACTGCAGTGATCAGGGGCGATCGCAGAAAACTGCTTTGTGTCAAGGTGAAACCCGATGCCAAGCAGGAGTTCAAGAATTTTGGGGCGAAAGACCCTGCCAAGCTCGATGGCAAGGCTGTGGTTGAGAGCCTGCTGCAGGCCGGTCTGTTTGGTTACATCAACCAGCTGCCCTATGCGGTGTCGGCCAATCCTGCCGACAACCCCAAAGGGGTGTTTGTAAGTGCTTTCCGCGACATGCCCCTGGCGGCTGACTTCAGTGTCGAGTTAGAGGGTAATGAGAAAGCGTTCCAGGCTGGTCTGACCGCACTTTCGAGAATCGCCAAGACTTACCTGGGTATCAGTGCCAAACAAGCCAGTGGTCCGCTCGGTTCCATGAGCGATGTGGAAACCACCATTTTCGATGGTCCCTGTCCTGCAGGCAACGTGAGTGTGCAGGTGAATCATCTCGATCCCGTGAACAAGGGCGAGGTGGTGTGGACGGTAGATCCTACCACCGTGATTTTCATCGGACGATTGTTCCTGGATGGCAAGGTCGACCTGAGACGCACGATCGCACTCGCAGGCAGTGAGATGAGAAATCCTGGCTATGTGGATGTCATGGTAGGACAGCCGCTTTCCGGCATTCTCAAAGACCAAATCGACAGCAGTCACCATGTGCGTCTCATCAATGGCAACCCGCTCACCGGTTGTGTTTGCTCGGCCGATGGCTTCGTGGGAGGGCATACCTCCGAGATAACCGCCATCCCCGAGGGCGACGACAACGATGAGTTCCTTGGATGGATCATGCCGCGTTTCAATCAGTTCTCTGCCAACCGCAGCTATTTCTCCTGGTTGGCTGGAAAGTCGAAGGAGTATGTGCTCGACGCACGTGTGAAAGGTGGCGAGCGACATATGATCATGAGCGGCGAGTACGACAAGGTGCTCCCTATGGACATTTACGCTGAGTACCTCATCAAAGCCATTATCGCAGGAGATATCGACAAGATGGAGCAACTGGGAATCTACGAGGTGGCCCCAGAAGACTTTGCCGTGGCAGAGTTTGTCGACTCATCGAAACTTGAGCTCCAGCGCATCGTGCGAGAGGGGTTGGATATGCTCAGGAAAGAAAACGCATAAATCTCAACTAAAGCTATAAGATGATGTCATTAAGAAGTTATCTCAATAAAATAAAGCCTTCCTTTGAGGAAGGTGGAAAACTCCATGCTTTCAAGAGCGTGTTCGACGGCTTCGAGACGTTCCTCTATGTGCCCAACACCACGGCCAAGAGCGGTGCGCACATTCACGACGCCATCGACTCGAAACGCATCATGAGCATGGTGGTGATAGCGCTCATGCCGGCTCTGCTCTTCGGTATGTATAACGTGGGCTATCAGAATTATTTGGCTGCGGGAACCTTGCAGGAGGCGGGGTTCTTCTCCATTTTCTTCTATGGATTCCTTGCCGTTTTGCCCAAAATCCTCGTCAGCTATATCGTAGGTCTGGGCATCGAGTTCATCTGGGCTCAGTGGAAAGGTGAGGAAATCCAGGAGGGATATCTCGTGTCGGGTATCATCATTCCGCTGATCGTGCCCGTGGGATGCCCACTGTGGATTCTTGCCATCGCCTGCGCCTTCGCAGTGATCTTCGCCAAGGAGATTTTCGGCGGAACAGGCATGAATATCTTCAACGTGGCGCTCGTGGCACGTGCCTTCCTCTTCTTCTCCTACCCGCAGAAGATGAGTGGCGACACCGTCTGGATTGCCACCGACAAGATCTTCGGACTCGGAAACACATTGCCCGATGGATTCACCGCAGCCACTCCTCTGGCTCAGGTGGGACAGAATGCCGACGTCTCGGCATCGCTCTGCGATATGATCACCGGTTTCATCCCTGGCTCCATCGGCGAGACAAGCATCATCGCCATCGCCATCGGAGCGGTCATCCTGCTCATCACCGGCATCGCCTCGTGGAAAACCATGTTCAGCGTCTTTGTGGGTGGTGCCGTCATGGCCCTTATCTTCTCGGCCGCTGGCATGACTCCGATTCCTTTCTATGAGCATCTCGTGCTTGGTGGTTTCGCTTTCGGTGCCGTGTTCATGGCCACCGATCCTGTGACAAGTGCCCGCACGGAGTGCGGTAAATACATCTATGGCTTGCTGATTGGTGCCATGGCGGTGATTATCCGTGTCATGAACCCAGGCTACCCCGAGGGTATGATGCTCGCCATCCTGCTCATGAACATGTTCGCTCCGCTCATCGACTATTGTGTGGTGCAGCGCAACATCTCACACCGCATGAACCGTCTTAACCATAATAAATAAATACAGACTATGGCAAATGAAAGCAAAAAGGGTTTGAATACCAATTCAAATTCATATACCATCATCTATTCCATCATTCTCGTCGTAGTCGTGGCGTTCTTGCTGGCTTTCGTCTTCCAGGCGCTCAAAGCCCGGCAGGATGCCAATGTGGCACTCGACAAGAAAAAGCAGATTCTCTATTCGCTCAATATCCGTGGACTTGGCGACGAGGCTGCCGCTGCCAAATATAAGGAGGTGGTGATTTCCGACGATATCATTGCCGACAATGGCGAGGTGAAGGCTTCAGAGGCAAAAGACAACGAAAGCAATGGTTTCAAACTGGGGTCGGCCGACTACAAGAATGGCCAACTGGCGCTCTTCACCTGCAAGGTGGACGGGAAAACCAAGTATGTAGTGCCTGTCTACGGCATGGGACTCTGGGGACCGATCAGCGGATACGTTGCCCTTGACGATGATTGCCAGACCGTGTTTGGCGCATATTTCAACCACGACAGCGAGACCGCCGGCCTTGGTGCCGAGATCAAGGACTCGAAAGAGTGGCAGGAGAAGTTCATCGGAAAGAAACTCTTCGACGGTGACGACAGTTCGATAGCGCTCTCCGTGGAGAAGAATGTCAGCAATCCAGCCACCCAGGTGGATGCCGTCACTGGTGCCACGCTCACCTCCAATGGTGTGAGAGATATGCTCAAGGAGGGCCTCGGAAAGTATATCGCGTTTTTCAAAGCTAAAAAATAAAGGAGATACATAGATATGAGCAAACTCTTTTCAAAACAAAACAAGGAGGCTTTTGCCAACCCGCTGAACCTCGATCACCCCATCCTTGTGCAGGTGCTGGGTATCTGTTCGGCATTGGCGGTCACCTCACAACTGAAGCCGGCCATCGTTATGGGACTTGCCGTTACCGTCATCACGGCTTTCGCCAATGTCATCATCTCGTTGCTCCGGAACACCATCCCCAACCGCATTCGTATCATCGTGCAGCTGGTAGTGGTGGCAGCATTGGTTACCATCGTAAGCCAGATTTTGAAGGCATTCGTCTATGATGTCAGCGTACAACTCTCTGTGTATGTTGGACTTATCATCACCAACTGTATTCTCATGGGACGCCTCGAGGCTTTCGCCATGATGAACAAGCCCTGGCCGAGTTTCCTCGATGGCGTGGGCAACGGTTTGGGATACGCGCTTATCCTCGTGATTGTGGGCGGCGTACGCGAACTGCTCGGACGTGGCTCACTGCTTGGCTTCCAGCTCATCCCGCAGGCTGCTTACGACGCTGGTTACATTAATAATGGCATGATGACCATGCCTGCTATGGCACTCATCCTTCTGGGATGCGTGATTTGGGTTCACAGGGCATATTTTTATAAGGAGGAGAAATAATTATCGATTTTCGTCGACAACATGATTTTCGCGTTCTTCCTCGGCATGTGCTCGTTCCTCGCCGTGTCGAAAAACGTGAAGACCTCATTAGGACTCGGTCTCGCGGTCACTTTCGTGCTCCTTGTCACCGTACCAGTGGATTATATCCTTCAGACCAAAGTGCTTGGTCCCGATTGTCTGGTAGAGGGCGTCGACCTCTCTTATCTGAGTTTCATCCTCTTCATCGCAGTCATTGCGGGCATGGTGCAGCTTGTGGAGATGATCGTCGAGAGATACTCCCCCTCGCTCTATGCCGCACTGGGTATCTTCCTGCCGCTCATCGCCGTCAACTGTGCCATCATGGGTGCGTCGCTCTTCATGCAGCAGCGTATCAATCTCGACCCGTCCAACTCGCAGTACATCGGCAGCATCGTCGATGCGCTCGTCTACGCTCTTGGTAGTGGTATCGGCTGGACGCTGGCCATCGTGGCTATGGGTGCCATCCGCGAGAAGATGCAGTACAGCGACGTACCAGAACCTCTCAAGGGACTGGGTATCACTTTCATCACCGTGGGTCTGATGGCTATGGCCATGATGTGCTTCTCGGGACTTAACATCTAATCAAAAGGAGGTTTGAATATGGGACAGTTTATTATCGCAAGTATAGGAGTGTTTCTCGTAACAATTCTCCTTTTGGTAATCCTGCTGCTCGTGGCGAAGAAATACCTCTCGCCCAGTGGCAATGTCAATATCCTGATCAATGGCGACAAGACCATCTCCGTGGCACAGGGCAGCAGCCTGATGACCACGCTCAATGAGAACGGCATCTTCCTTCCCTCGGCATGTGGCGGAAAGGCTTCGTGCGGACAGTGCAAGGTGCAGGTGCTCGAGGGTGGGGGAGAAATCCTCGACTCCGAGAAGCCCCACTTCACCCGTAAGGAGATCAAGGATCACTGGCGCCTCGGATGCCAGTGCAAGGTGAAGGGCGACCTCAAGATCAAGGTGCCCGAGAGCGTGCTCGGCGTGAAGGAATGGGAGTGCACCGTCATCTCCAACAAGAACGTGTCGTCGTTCATCAAGGAGTTTATCGTCGCCCTTCCTCCGGGAGAGCACATGGACTTCATCCCGGGCTCGTATGCGCAGATCAAGATTCCTGCCTACGACTGCATCGACTACGACAAGGACTTCGACAAGGACGATATCGGCCCCGACTATATCTCGTCGTGGGAGAAGTTCAATATCTTCTCGCTGAAAGCGCATAACCCCGAGGATACCATCCGTGCCTACTCCATGGCCAACTATCCTGCCGAGGGCGACCGCATCACCCTCACCGTCCGTATCGCCACCACTCCGTTCAAGCCCAAACCCGAAGTGGGATTCCAGGATGTGCCCACGGGCATCGCATCCTCCTACATCTTCTCACGCAAACCGGGCGACAAGGTGATTATGAGTGGTCCTTATGGCGATTTCCATCCTATCTTCGACTCCAAGAAAGAGATGATATGGGTGGGCGGTGGCGCCGGTATGGCTCCATTGCGTGCACAGATCATGCACATGACCAAGACCCTCAACACCCGCGACCGTGAGATGCACTTCTTCTATGGCGCAAGGGCACTGGTGGAGGCCTTCTTCGTCGACGACTTCCTTGAACTGGAGAAGGAGTTCCCCAACTTCCACTTCCACCTCGCACTCGACAGACCCGACCCTGCAGCCGATGAGGCTGGTGTGAAATACACTGCGGGATTCGTGCATCAGGTGATGTATGAGACATACCTCAAAGACCATGAGGCTCCTGAGGATATCGAATACTATATGTGTGGTCCTGGCCCCATGTCGAAGGCTGTTCAGGGCATGCTCGACTCTCTGGGCGTAGACCCCGAAAGCATCATGTTCGACAACTTCGGATAACATCCCGACCAATACAATTCGTGCGGCATCAACAAGTTGGTGCCGCACGTTTCGTTTCCGGATGGTCTGCCATGTTTATCCCAACACCACGTCGAGCACCATCATCATCACAAAGCCAAGGGTAAAACCAATGGTGCTCAGGTTGGTATGCTGTCCACTCGACGCCTCGGGTATCAGTTCTTCTATCACCACATAGATCATGGCGCCTGCGGCAAAAGCCAGCAACCAGGGCAGAAGGGGGACGAATAAGGAGGCGAGAAGCAAAACAATCACGGCTCCGAGGGGTTGGGCGAGTCCGCTCAGGCAGCCCAAAAGGAATGACCTTGTGCGCGTGTGGCCGTCGGCATGCATCGGCACGGAGACGATGGCGCCCTCGGGGATGTTCTGTATGGCCATGCCGAGCGACACGATGAGTGCGCTCGTCAGCGAGATGTCGGCATCTCCTTGCAGGGCTCCAGCAAGCACCACGCCGATGGCCATGCCCTCGGGGATGTGATGGAGGGTCACTGCCAGCATCAGCATTGTGGTGCGTGAGAGATGGGCCTGTGGGCCTTCGGGTTGGTTGGCGTTCAGGTGTAGGTGAGGGGTCAGCATGTCAAGCAAAAGGAGAAATCCCATTCCCACCAGAAAACCGCCTGCCGTGGGTAATACCGACCATGAGCCCGCATCCTCGTTCATTTCCATCGATGGCAGCAGCAGCGACCAGAATGAGGCCGACACCATCACGCCGGCAGCAAATCCCAGAAGAGTTTTCTGAAGCAGTCCGGTCATCTCTTTCTGCGTGAAGAAGACGAGGCTGGAACCCAGAACGATGCCCATCATGGGGATGAGCAACCCTATTCCTAATGTTTCCATTATCAGTTTTATATAAGGTGTTGAAGGACAATCGATGTCCTTGTCTTTACGGTTGGCAAAATTACCTAATTTGCTGAATATCCACAATACCTATTATGTGCGATTTTGTCTTTTTTTCTGGTATTTGCCTGATATTCACGCTGTCGTCCTTTTCCAATAAGCCGAACAGGTCGTGACGAAAGAAAAAATCCGGGCACGACACGACGTCGTGACCGGATTCGCAATATGGATGTAGGTGAGATGATTATTTGATCAAATCCACCGAGCGCTTCAGGAAAGCAGAGAGGGCTGCTCCTTTCAGCATACCGTTCTGAAGCAAGGCAAGGTCGATGAGTTGGTGGATAACAGCGTTGTCCTTGGCGCAGTCGGTGATAATCTCAGTCTTCTTTGCTTTCTGCTCGTTGATGGCCTTTTCGGTGGCGGCCATGTCGTCTTTCTCCTCTTGGGTCACCTCCTCGGGCTTTTTCTTGTTCTGCTCTTGGCGAAGGACGGCCAGACGGGCCTCCTGGCCCTTGATCTCGGCCAAGATGGGCTTCAGGGCGTCTTTTGTGGCACCGGTGGTCTCATCGAGCACACGTTTGATGATGGGATGGTCGGAGTTGAGCACCATGCTGTAGCTGTCGGGCATCTCACCATAGAAGGCCATGCCGCTCTGGTAACGGCTGATGTCCTTCATTCGGCGCATATACTCACTCTGGGTGATGACCACGGGTTGGGTAGATTCGCCCATCGACTGTACCTCCACGAAGAAGTTGGTCTTGTCGATGTTGGGCAGTTGCGACTTGAAGGCTTCTGACAAATTGTCACTTTCTTCCTTCGTCAACTCGCTCTTTTTTTTGTCTTCCTTCACAATCAGACGGTCGATAGTGTCGCCATCCACACGGGTGAAGCGGCTCTTCTCGAATTTCTGCTCAAGCATCGACACCATGGGCACGTCGAGGTCGCCGTCGAGCAGGAGCACATTGTAACCCTTCTCCTTGCATGCCTCGATGTAACTGTATTGGTTCTCTTTGTCGTTGGCGTAGAGATAAATAGTGGTGCCGTCTTTGTCGGTCTGGTTGTCCTTGATGAGTGTCTGATACTCCTCATAGGTGTAATACTTGCCCTCTACATCTTTCAGAAGGGCGAACTCCTTGGCGCGGTCGTAGAAGTCTTCCTGCGAGAGCATGCCATAATGGATGAAAATCTTCAGGTCGTCCCACTTCTGCTCGTAGTCTTTCCTGTCATCCTTGAAGATACTCTTCAGACGGTCGGCCACTTTCTTGGAGATGTAGTTGGATATCTTCTTCACGTTGGCATCGCTCTGCAGATAGGAACGGCTTACGTTGAGAGGAATGTCGGGAGAGTCGATGACACCATGCAGAAGGGTGAGGAATTCGGGCACGATGCCTTCCACCTGGTCGGTGACGAACACCTGGTTGCAGTAGAGCTGTATCTTGTTGCGTTGCAGGTCGATGTTCGACTTCACGCGGGGGAAATAGAGAATTCCGGTGAGGTGGAAGGGGAACTCCACATTGAGGTGAATCCAGAACAAGGGGTCGTCCTGCATCGGATAGAGCGTGTGGTAGAACTTGGTGTAGTCCTCGTCTTTCAGCGTGCTCGGGGTCTTGGCCCACATGGGGTCGGTGTCGTTGATGATGTTGGGCTCGTCGGTGTCCACCATCTTGCCGTCTTTCCATTCGCTCTTCTTGCCGAAGGCCAGAGGTACGGACATGAACTTGCAATACTTGTTCAACAGCGTCTCGATGCGGTTTTTCTCCAAAAATTCCTTGCAGTCGTCGTCGATGTAAAGAATGATGTCGCTGCCGCGGTCGGCTTTCTCCACCTCCTCGATCTCGTAGGCCGGACTGCCATCGCAGGTCCATTTCACGGCCTGGGCATCGTCGCGGTAGCTGCGGGTCACGATCTCCACTTTCTTGCTCACCATGAAGGCACTGTAGAAACCAAGTCCGAAGTGACCGATGATGGCGTTGGCGTTGTCCTTGTATTTGTCGAGGAAGTCGTTCACGCCCGAGAAGGCGATTTGGTTGATATACTTGTCTATCTCCTCAGCTGTCATGCCGATGCCATGGTCGCTGATGGTCAGCGTGCCTTTCTCGGCATCGAGGTTGATGTTGATGGTCAGGTCGCCCATGTCGCCCTTGAACTCACCACGCTCGGCGAGAGTCTTCAGCTTCTGGGTGGCATCGACTGCATTCGAAACCATCTCTCTGAGGAATATCTCATGGTCGCTGTAGAGAAACTTTTTGATAACGGGGAAGATGTTCTCTGTGGTAACCCCAATGTTTCCTTTTTGCATAATCCTTGATTTTATGTTGTTTTTGCTATTTTCCGTCAATCAACTTGCAAAGATTGTGCCAAATTTGCCTTTTGATGATGACGAAATGCGAGAATATGGTATGTCATCCCAGATGGTCTTGTCGTGGAAAAAGGTGACAGAAGTTGAAAAACATGAAAAAACTCCCTAATAAAATAAAAAAATGATTTTTTTTGTTATTTTTTTTCGCCGTTTCAGAAGAAATGTGTAAATTTGCATCGATTGTGGAAATGTGGGCATATAGAGTCTATTTTTGATGTTGGTTAATGCCCCCATCTTATTTTTAGAGTCGATACCTTCATTCTCCACATGTTCTGAGAACATGCCTGGCAGTGCTGGGCGTAAACACCAGTTGATAGGAAAATGAATATGTGACAACAATAAATTCAATAGGTAGTTTTAATAAGGTACGCCCCCGAGTTTGTAGTGATACTATGCTCTGGGGCTATTTTTATGGCTATAAGAAAAGCCCCATGTCGCAGTCAGCCTGTGACATGGGGCTTAGTCTATGCGAAACAGCCACTATGCCTTGGGGATGTTCCTCAGAATCTCGATGAGATGGTCCCAAACCATTTGCACGGTAGGAATGTGCAGGCGCTCGTCGGGAGAGTGCACGCCACGAAGGGTGGGACCAAACGACACCATGTCCATGTTGGGATAGCGCTCCGAGAACAAACCGCACTCCAGTCCGGCGTGGATGCCCAGCACTTTCGGGTCTTTGCCAAACAGTTTCTTGTAGGTCTCCACCACAATCTTTGTCAGCTTACTGTTGGGGTTCATCTTCCAGGCGGGATAGCCGTCGCCTTGCTCCACTTCGGCTCCTGCAAGTTGGAAGAGGGCCTTCACCGTGTTGGCCATGTTGCGCAAGTTGCTCATCACGTTCGAGCGCTGGCTGGTCACTACTTCCAAACCGTCGGCCGACGAATGCACGCTGGCCACATTGCTGCTGGTTTCCACGAGCCAGGCTATTTCCTCGTCCTGGCACATGGCCATCACGCCATTGTCGAGGGCCTGAAGGGCCTGCACCACACGGACAGAGGCGTCGGCAGGAAGTACGGGGGCGGCATCGGCACTCTCCATCTCAAATACCATGTCGTGCTCTGTCACGTGGAATTCCTCTTCCACCTGACTGGTGAAGATGTTCCACTCGGCACGCACATCTTCTTTCTTGTCGAAAGGAACGCCAAACAACACCCATCCATCGCGTGGAATGGCATTGTGCACCTTTCCAGAATGGAATTCGGCAAGACGCAAGCCCCATTTCTCCTGAACGGTGTAGAGGAATCGGGCGAGAATCTTGATGGCGTTGGCGCGTTTCTTGTTGATGTCGTCGCCCGAATGACCGCCGTTCAGGCCTTTCAGTGAGGCCTTGATGAAGAACAGGTCAGCGGGAGCCTCTTCGCGGGTGAAATGGAAACGGGCGGCGGTGTTGATGCCACCAGCGCACGATACAAAGATCTGGCCCTCGTCTTCCGAGTCGAGGTTGATGAGCATGTCGCCGGTCATAAAACCGGATTGCAGGCCGAAAGCGCCGGTGAGCCCGGTCTCCTCGTCGACGGTGAACAGACATTCGATGGGGCCATGGGCAATATCGTCGCTCTCGAGCAGGGCCAGTTCAATGGCCACGCCGATGCCATCGTCGGCACCCAGGGTGGTGCCCTTGGCCTTCAGCCACTCACCGTCAACATAGGTCTGTATGGGGTCGTTCATGAAGTCGATTTCCACGTCGACGAGGCGCTCGCAAACCATGTCCATGTGGCTTTGAAGCACCACTTTGGCGCGGTCCTCATAACCAGGGGTGGCGGGCTTGCAGATGAGCACGTTGCCCGTCTCGTCGACTTTCGTCTCCAGACCATGTGACTTGCCAAACTCCTTGAGGTATGCGATCATCCGTTCCTCGTGCTTGGACGGACGGGGAATGGCGTTGATTTTTGCGAATTGACTGAATACGCATTTGGGGGTCAGTTCTGTCTTTTCCATTTTTTCTGTTAAGATTTATAGTGTTAAGTTATTATAATAAAGGTATATGGCCCACAACACATCCAAAATATTAAAATAGCAAAAAAATGAATGGTTTCATTTTGTAATGCCATCAGATTGTGTTAACTTTGCAAATTGAATGTGTGTACAGGGCGGCCGGAGCCCATTGCTGTTTGCAAAGGTATAAAAAAATGACGGAAACTCTTATCGTTAGCGTGTTAATAATTGCTATCGCCGTGGCTTTGCTGTCGGTGAAGGTGATTTTCCGTCGCAATGGCAAGTTTGCCTCTCCGCATATTCACGACAGCGAGTACTTGAAGAGCAAGGGCATACATTGCGTGCTCGACCAGGACCGCGAGATGAGAAGTCCCGGAAAGGGCGTCAGTGAAAAGTCGAAATCATATAAAAACAAATAACAAAAAATGAACAAGAAAAATTTTTTCCGTACAGTGGCTGTTGCCGCTTTGGCACTCTTCACGATGAGTGCTTGCCAAGATTCTACCAAAATGGATGAGAAACCTGCTGCCAGCACTCCTGCCAAAGCTGCTGTCGATGGGCTGAAAATCGCTTACGTCGAGGTTGATACCGTTATGTCGCAATACACATTCTGCAAAGAGTATTCCAAAATCTTGGAGAAACGTCAGCAGAATATTCAGAACACCTTGGCCAGCCAACAGCGCAACCTGGAGGCCGCTGCTCAGAATTTCCAGAACAAATTGCAGAACAATGGTTTCTCTAGCCGTGCAGAGGCTGAGAACCAGCAGGCTGCCATACAGCGTCAGGACCAGCAGCTGCAGGCCACTGCCCAGCGTTTGCAGAGCGAATTGGTGAACCAGACCGACAAGTTCAACACTGCCCTTCGCGACAGCATCCAGCATTTCCTGGCCCAGTTTAACAAAGACAAGAAATATTCGCTCATCCTCACCAAGCAGGGCGACAATATCCTTTATGCCGACAAGAGTTACGATATCACCGCCGAGGTGGTGGCCGGACTCAACAAGGCTTACAAGCCCAAACCGCTCGATAAATAATCTCCTGACAAATATCGGCAGGATGACTTCTGCTGTATAATCCCAAAAAGAGACGTCGAAGACTACGGCGTCTCTTTTACCATATTTCTAATGCGATTACTCCTAATACCTGTTGCGATGACACGAAAAGAAAGATATCGGTTTATCCTTGATTATTTCCGCAAACAACAGCCTCACGTCACCACAGAACTGCAATTCACGTCTCCTTTCCAACTCCTTGTGGCTACCATTCTTAGCGCACAGTGTACCGACAAAAGGGTGAACGAGGTGACACCTGCGCTCTTCGCGAAGTTCCCTGATGCCAAGTCGATGGCCGATGCCGAGGAGGTGGAGGTCTTTGAATACGTGAAAAGCGTCTCTTACCCCAACTCAAAGACACGGCACCTGGTTCAGATGGCAAAGATGCTGGTGGCGGAGTATGGGGGAGAGGTGCCGTCCGACCCGGCCCAGCTTGTGCGCCTGCCCGGTGTGGGGAGGAAGACCGCCAATGTGGTGCAAGCGGTGGCTTTTGGGAAGGCAACGATGGCTGTCGACACCCACGTCTTCAGGGTGAGCCGCAGGCTCGGATTGGTCTCTCGCGATGCGAACACGCCGTTGAAGGTCGAGATGCAACTGATGCGCAATATCCCCGAGGCTGATATTCCTGATGCCCATCATTGGCTGATCTTGCACGGTCGATATGTGTGCACCAGCAGGAATCCCCATTGCCAGGAATGTCCGTTTGGCGACATCTGTCCCCGGCTGATGGACAATGACAAATTACAAAACCGATAATCATGGATACGAAACTCATACACCATTTTCTCAACGATATCACCAAGCACAACAACCGGGAATGGTTCCACGCCAACAAATCGCGGTATCTGGAGGCAAAGGAGAATTTTGAGCTGGGGGTGGCGCAGGCCATCACGCGCATAACGGAATTCGACCCCTCAATTGCCCACATCACCGTGCGCGATGCCACCTACAGGTTCTATCGCGACACCCGCTTTTCGCCCGACAAGTCGCCTTATAAACGTCATCTGGGTGCATATATCGCTGCCCATGGCAAGAAGGCGTTGCATGGTGGCTACTATATCCATCTGCAACCGGGGGAGTGCATGCTGGCAGGAGGATGCTACTATCTGCCTACCAATATTCTTACGGCATGCCGGAATGAAATCATGGCCAATGAGGAGGAATGGCTCTCAAGAGTAAGGAATCCGGAGTTCATCCGGCTGTTTGGTGAACCCGGCGATGGCGTGGCGGGCCGTGGCTTTGGCCTTGCCTTGCTGAAGTCGTGTCCCTCGGGCTTTCCACGCGACTATGAGCATATCCGCTATCTCAGGATGAAGGATTACTGCTGTTGGACTGGCGTGCCTGATGATTTCTTCGAGGGTGATGCATGGTTGGAGAGAATGGCCGAGGTGTTCAAGGTGGCAAAACCGATGCTCGACTTCGTGAATGCCGTTATCGATGACTACGAATAGTCGCGCCGTTCTGGCTGCGTTTCAGCGGATGCGCTCCAGGATGTGCGGCTTCAACATGTTGGTAATCTCGCGAATGTCGCCATCGTTGGGCGAGGGCTCAATGTTCAGTAACAGGCAAATCAGGTTGTAGATACTCACGTTCTTAATGTCGCCCATGCTGACGTGCTCAAAGTCGGGCCCCACAGCCCGGAAGAGGGCATGCATGTCGCTGAATTGTGGGTCGAAGCCATGAGAACCCCATTCGTTGAGTTTGGTGTCCACTATCCACCCTAAGTCGGGCATCACCACAATGTCGCCTATGTGGGGATTGGTGCCAAAATGTAGATACGAGGGGATGTCTTCCTTAAACCAGTATTTGATGTGGTCAACGGTCTTAAGCGCCTCGAAAACAGTATTTCTGAATTCTTGCTTCACGTAAAGATTTAAAGGGTTGTTGCCTTCGGCAGCCCTGAGCCATTCGGGTTGAATGACATGGGTGAGGTCTACAATCCTGTCGGGAGCCAGTGGGGTCATGCCATGGTCGGATAGTACGATGAAGTTCACGTCTTTGCCCACTGGCAAAGCCATGATGCCGTCGTAGAGCTTTCGCATTTGTTTGTCTATCTTCTCCACGGCATCGCGCGTATGCTTGTTCTGTGGACCATGAGAGTGGCCATTGGCATCTGGTTGCTCAAAGTAGGCCATGATGAGCGAGGGACGCTCATTCTCTGGAAGGCTCAACATACTGATGACGCCGTCAATCCGCTCCTCAAACGACAAATGGGGCTTTTCATCGTAATCATGATAGTGCCAGGGGTGCTTGCCGCCCACCTGCACGTCCGACCCAGTCCAGTAATAGATGGCGGTGCGCATTCCCTGTCGCTCGGCCGTGTTCCAAATGGGGTCTCCACCATAGAAATAGGGGTCTTTGCTGGTCGATGGATCCGACAGGGCATAACGCCTGCCCGACTTGGGGTCAAGGAATGAGTTGGCAATGATGCCATGATGGTCGGGATAAAGTCCGGTGGCAAGGGTGTAGTGGTTGGGCCCAGTCTTCGAGGGGAATGAGGGAATGAGGTTGGCCTCCACTCCTTCATTGGCCATCTGGTCGAAAAATGGGGTGTCATACCAGATGGGATAGTCCCAACGGAAACCATCAAGCGAGACAACCACGGTATAGTGGCGCTGGGCGCTTATGGGGAGTGACAGGAGCGTCAGAATGACAATCAGGACAATGTTTTTTCGCATGGTGGTTCTTTTTTTAAGGCTGATAACCAAGGGTCCGTTTAATGAGAAACGGATAACCTCAACTGTCTCGAGATTATCCGTTTTTGGTTGCGGAGGCAGGACTCGAACATGCGACCTCCAGGTTATGAGCCTGGCGAGCTACCAACTGCTCCACTCCGCGATTTTCAAATGCGGTTGCAAAGGTACTGCTTTTTTTCGCCATCTCCAAATTTTTCGCAGATTTTTTTGCTTTTTACCGCATTTTTCCTCTGTTTTGTTGAAAAAAATGATAAATGTGGGTGTATACTATGTGTATTCATTTCGTTCAAGGTCGTCTCTACCTCATTTTTGACATGTGTCAAAAATAGTAAAATCTTTGTCTTTTCATCGTTTTTATTTTGCGAAAATCAAATAAAACCACTATTTTTGCACACGCATTAGTTGATGTGCAAAAATAGGAGGTTTTATGTCAATTTCGAAAACAAGACAGAAGTTGGTTGATGTGGCAAGACAACTATTTGCCAAGAAGGGCATCGAGAATACCACGATGAATGATATTGCCGTGGCTTCGGGAAAGGGCCGCCGCACGCTCTATACTTATTTTAAAAGTAAGGAGGATGTCTACTATGCGGTCATCGCTTCCGAACTGGAGCGGCTTTCTGACAAATTGGACGAGGTGGCTGCCAAGAAAATCCAGCCGCAAGACAAGATTATCGAACTCATTTACACGCATCTAAGTATGATTAAGGAGACTGTGGTGAGAAATGGTAACTTGAGGGCTGAGTTTTTCCGTAATATCTGGATGGTGGAGAAAATGAGGAAGAATTTCGACGAAGACGAAATCGAACTCTTCAGGAAAGTGTATTCCGAAGGGAAGGCCGAGGGCGAGTTCGATATCGACAATGTGGAATTGGTGGCCGACATCACCCATTATTGCATTAAAGGATTGGAGGTGCCTTATATCTACGGCCGACTCGGCCACGGACTGACAGAGGAAACAAGCAAGCCGCTTGTGGCCAAGGTGGTTTATGGTGCCTTGGGCAAGAGTCTGAACAAGTAAGAATTCTATCAATATAAAAATTTAAATCAAAAAAAATGGGATTATTAACAGGTAAGACAGCACTCATTACAGGTGCTGCACGCGGTATCGGAAAGGCTATCGCGCTCAAGTTTGCAGAAGAAGGTGCCAATGTGGCTTTCACCGACCTGGTCATCGACGAGAATGGTCTCGCCACGCAGGAAGAAATCGCAGCCAAAGGTGTAAAGGCCAAGGGATATGCTTCAAACGCGGCCGACTTTGCACAGACAGAAGAGGTGGTCAAGCAGATCAAGGAGGAGTTTGGCTCCATTGATATCCTTGTCAACAATGCTGGTATCACCAAGGATGGCCTGATGCTGAGGATGAGTGAGCAGCAGTGGGATGCCGTTATCACCGTGAATCTTAAATCCGCTTTCAATTTCATTCATGCATGCGTGCCCGTCATGATGCGCCAGCGTGCAGGTAGCATCATCAATATGTCGTCGGTGGTGGGTGTTCACGGCAATGCCGGACAGGCCAACTACGCCGCATCGAAGGCCGGACTCATCGCCCTGGCCAAGTCCATCGCGCAGGAGATGGGACCAAAGGGTATCCGTGCCAATGCCATCGCACCGGGATTCATCGACACAGCCATGACACAGCAGCTCTCCGAAGAGGTGCGCAAGGAATGGTGCCAGAAGATTCCTCTCCGCAGAGGTGGAACCGTGGACGACATCGCCAATACTGCCCTGTATCTGGCCAGCGACCTCTCGGCTTATGTGAGCGGACAGGTCATCCAGGTGGATGGCGGCATGAACATGTAATGGCTGATGCAGGTCATATACGAAGACAACCATATCATCATCGTCAACAAGGAAAGCGGTGAGATTGTGCAGGGCGACAAGACCGGCGACCAGCCTCTTTCCGAGACGGTGAAACAATACATCAAGACGACGCACAACAAGCCTGGGAACGTGTTCCTGGGCGTTGTGCACCGTCTCGATCGGCCTGTTAGCGGAGTGGTGGTTTTTGCCAAGACTTCCAAGGCCCTGGCACGCCTCAACGACATGTTCCGTGAGGGACAGGTGCACAAAACCTATTGGGCCATAGTGCAAGGCAAGCCGGGAAGTGAGGCCGACACGCTTACGGGATGGATTACCCGCAATGAGAAGCAGAACAAAAGTTACATCCATCCCAGAGAGGTGAGAGGTTCGAAACAGGCTGTTCTCAAATACCGGCTCTTGGCTTGCACCGACAGGTATAGCTTGCTTGAGGTGCAACTGCTCACGGGCCGCCACCATCAGATCAGATGCCAGCTGTCGGCGATGGGATGTCCCATCAAGGGCGACCTGAAATATGGCGCCAAGCGCTCCAATCCCGATGGCAGCATCTCGTTGCATGCCCGTAGGGTGGAGTTCATTCATCCGGTCTCCAAACTACCTATAGTGGCCGAGGCAACCATACCCAACGACAATTTGTGGCGTGAGATCACCACGTCGGTTCAAATGCCCTAAAATCTAGTCAACTTATAATTCTATGGAAACAAAAATTGCATTTTTCGACTCGAAAAGCTACGACAAGGACACTTTTGAGAAAGTGAACAAGAACTTCGGATTCGATATCCATTATTACAAAGAGCGACTCTCGATGAACACGGTCTCACTCACCCAGGGAGTGGATGCCGTATGTATTTTCGTCAATGCCGAGTGCGATGCCAGGGTGATTGAGCGAATGGCACAGAATGGGGTAAAACTCATTGCCTTGCGCTGTGCAGGATTCAACAATGTCGACATCAAGGCAGCACGCCAATATGGCATCAAGGTAGTGCGTGTGCCAGCCTATTCGCCTCATGCCGTGGCCGAATATGCCGTGACACTCATGATGGCGCTCAACCGAAAGGTCTACCGCTCGGTCTACCGCACTAGGGAAGGCAACTTCAAACTCAACGGTCTGTTGGGCTTCGACATGTATGGCAAGACTGCCGGACTGATTGGTATGGGACGTATCGCGAAGGAACTGATAAAAATCCTCAAGGGATTTGGCATGAACGTGGTGGCTTATGACCTTTATCCCGATGAGGCCTTTGCCAAGGAATATCAGGTGAAGATGGTGACGCTCGACGAACTGTATGAGCAATCAGACATCATCTCATTGCATTGCCCGCTCACCGAAGAGACGAAATTCATCATCAACAACGAGTCGATCACCAAGATGAAGTATGGTGTGATGATCATCAATACGGGCCGTGGCAAACTCATCAAGACCGAGGACCTGATCGATGGACTCAGGTCGCACCAGATTGGCTCGGCCGGACTCGACGTGTATGAGGAGGAGGCCAACTACTTCTACGAGGACCGTTCCGACAAGATGATCGACGACGACAAACTGGCTCTGCTCCTGATGATGCCGAATGTCATCATCACATCCCATCAGGCTTTCTTCACCCAGGAGGCCACACACAACATCGCTGTCACCACATTGCAGAACATCCTCGACTTCGCAGAGGACAAACCTCTCGTCAATGAGGTGAAGTAATCATTTGAGGAAATAACGATACTCGATAAAATCGGGTGCCTACCATTCAGCAAGGTCGGCGCCCGATTTCACTTTTTTCGACTGCGACTTGTCGAGATGGGGAAAGAAGGTTAGCCCCGTGATGCGCTCCACTTGGGAAATGGAATTCACCCACATGTCCTTCTTGCCTTTTACATTGGTGTTCTTCACCACAAACCCAATGCCTTTGGGGTGCTTCCCGAGACATAATACAACCTTGAAGAAAGCCTCAGGAACCAAAACTTTGTTCGCACCGATATATTTATGTTCTCCACGGTATACAATAGGGCCACAGACAATATAGATGTCGCCATATTGCTCTGCCCATTTGCGGCATGTGAGCTCTATCTGGTTCCAAACACCATTGTTCAGGCCACGGTCCTGTGGACAGATATTGCTGAGGAGAAATGACTCATACATCGCCTCCTTCGACCATTTGTTGTCACCTGCAGGGCACATATGGCCGCGGCTCCATGTGGTCGCTTTATAATCGTTGAGTGTGGCGCGCGGACGGGCTACGTCAGGGTCCTCGTGAAATGCAGCACCCGGACGACGGGCCTCACCCGTGACGTGGTCACGGGTGAGATGCCATGCCACCCAGTTGGGGATTTTCCACTCTTTGTTGTAGGATGCGATATAACCCTTGCGGACGAGGATTTTTCCGGCATCGCCTTTACGCTGATGAGGCAGGCCCACGGATTTCCATTCACTCTGCTGCTCAGCGTTCGAAATGACCTCAACCGATGATGCCGAATCCAGCCGCGTCTCCGTGTGCATGCCTGCAATGTTGTTGCGGCATCCTACACAGAATGCCAGTGTCAGGCAGATGCCGACATCAGCAAGCAGGGCTCTCGTCATTCTCATCATCGGGAAATCGATAGGTATGAAGGCGAAATAATGACAGACTTAAATCCCACTCACGATTCTGACGTCGGTCTTCTTGATAAACAGGAAGTCGTGGGCGGTCTTCAGCACATAGTAGATGCCGTCCTCATCATATTCGTCGGCAATGATGGTTCCTTTGCTTACAGTGGCGAAGAGCGGGTATTTGGAACCATCCTCGTAACTCTCCCGATAGATGGGGGTGTTTTCACGGGCAGCCACAATCTTGTCATGTCCGCGTCCGGAATACCAATTCTGAGAACCCACATATTTGCTGTAAGCCCAGCCTGTCACGTTCCCTACACTCACCTTGCACCAGTTGCCACTCTGGCCGCGGAGCACTCCATTTCCCAGTCCGTGAGAGAACATGTACAGTTTGGTCAATACAGGTGCCTTGGTCGAGGGCCTTTGCCTGACATTCACAAAACCATCATCAGATGTGGCATAAACAACGGTGAATACTGGCTGTTGGGCCCACATGGATATGCCCATCATCATAGCGTAGAGGAATACAATTAATCTTTTCATGTTGATTGTTTTTTCGTGATTATTGGTAATGACAAATGATGTATCTATTTCCTAAATGTAAAAAGATGTTTTACTTTTTCATTGGCAAAAATAGACATAAATCTTGAATCCCACAACAATATAGATTTAAAAATGCACGGATAGGAGGGCAATAAAAAAAGAAACCCGCTTTTTGCGGGTTCCTATTCTCTGCGGAAAGGATAGGATTCGAACCTACGAACCGGTTTCGCCGGTTACACGCTTTCCAGGCGTGCCTCTTCAGCCACTCGAGCACCTTTCCTTGGCTAAATTTCTTTCGGGTTGCAAAATTAAGCATTTCTTGTCAATTCAACGAATTTTTCTCACTTTTTTTCTGCCTTTTTACAAAAAATGGTGTGTTGATGATGGGATAACCTGTGTTGATATTGCATGGTTAACCTCTTTCCCGAAGACTGAAGTATATGCTTTTTTCTGCCATTTGATGACATCTTGTTAAAAATTATCAATTATTTCTTCTTTTTTTAACAAAACTATTAAAGTCTTAAATAAAAAACATATCTTTGTAAAGTTGATAGTTCTATCCTATTCACTCTAATCGTATATACCACTAATAATCCTTTTTGCCTATGAAAAGATGTCCCGTTTGTGCTGAACTTTTGGCTGATGACCTTTCTATATGTCCTTTTTGTGGAGAACCGCTCAATTCACCCCCGCCTCCTCCTAATACAGTAAAACCGCAAGACAACCGTTCGGAAGCCAATGCGCCAAATATGGTAAAATGCCCTGTCTGCGGAGAGCTGATCGCTCCGGGACTTGCTGTTTGCCCCATCTGTGGTGAGACCTTGGCTGCTGCACCTGCAGAGCCTCCTGCTCGGCCGGAACCACCTGCTCCACCTCAGCCGGAACCACCAACTCCATCTCAGCCGGGGCCACCAGTTCCCCCTCAGCCGGAACCACCTACTCCATCTCAGCCGGAGCCTCCTGCACCCGTTGTACTGGAACCTGAACCTGTTGAGCCAGAACCACCTGCTCCACCTCAGCCCGAACCTTCTCCTAGGCAAGACTCGGCTGAAATGAAGCCATGTCCTGTCTGCGGTGAGATGGTGAGCATCCACCAAGACACATGTCCCTATTGCTTAGAACCGACAGGATTTGGAGCGCTTGCCTCTGCGATTCCCGCTGCGGCAGCCACCGCTTCAACACCCACACCCGAGCCAGTGGTAGAGCCCACACCACGATATACACCCGAGCCAGTGGCAGAGCCCACTCCTCAATATACTCCTGAGCCAGTGGCAGAGCCGACAACACAATATTCTTCGGGCCCTGCCCAGTACACTCCCGAACCAGAACCTGTAAGGCCCGCGGTCAATGATTCCGCATACCAGGGACAGGGTGGATATGGAAACGCTCCAGGCTATTCCAACAACGAACCTCCGGTACCACCAGTGGCACCTCCTGTTGCTCCCGCACAGAAGGGTGGGGGAATGAAATGGCTGATCATCGCACTGTTGGCTCTCTTGGCCTTGGCCATTGGCGGACTTCTCTATTATTTCCTAAGCAAGGACAAATCGGATGATGACGATGAGAAGATAGAGAACGCCGAGGTAAAACCAAATGCCACCGTTGAGAGACAGGAGAGCGACAGTATCGACATGAATATGGAGAATACGCTGATTGATGAAGAAGTCGACGAAAAAGACATCGAGCCCGCGGCACCAGTGCAGCAAGTCGAAAAACCAAAGCCAGCTGCAGCTCCCGCTCCCGCACCTGCGCCACCATCTCGTGTGGGCAGACCCGACCCCAACTACGATGGTGCATACGATGATGTCGGATCGCCTAGAGACCGGCACAGGCATGGACAAGGATACGACCGTCCACCACGCCGGGGGGTGGATGCCGACGAATGGCAAGACAGGCACCATCGGAACGGTCCTCCCCATAGAGGTCGCGACCGCAATAATGAGGAAGTGGCTCCTCCCCAGTCGAGCGGTACCGGATTCCATTTTGAGCGTCAGGATGGAAGAACCCCGCAGCGTGGAAACAGTGGTAACAACTCTGGTTTCCAATTGCAAGAAGTAGACAGAATCCCTAACCAATAAAATCTTGATTTATGGACCAAATGAAAATATGTCCTAAATGTGGACAAGTAGTAAAAAGTGAGGCCCTCAAATGTAGATATTGCGGCTATTGGTTCAATACCGTAATGGGAGGTGAGGCTCCTCAATCCGATTCGGCAACACCTCCCCAGCAACCTGGTGCAGGTAGCCAAACTGGTAACACACAGCAGAATAGTAATGCTGGCAGTCAAAACGCGAATGCTGGACAGCAGCAGTGGCAACAACAACAGCAGCAACAGCAGCAGTGGCAACAGCAGCAACAGCAGTGGCAACAACAACAGCAGCAACAGCAGTGGCAACAACAGCAACAGCAGCAGTGGCAGCAACAGCAACAGTGGCAGCAACAACAGGGATATTATCCTGCAGAGCAGCGTGTGCTCACTGTGGGCGGACTGCTCTCAGATGGAATCAGCCTTGGCTTGAAAAACTTCTTCAGCATTTTCCTTGCCTATATCCTTTGGGCACTCACCGCGTGGATCCCATATATCAATGTGGGAACCACTATCGGCATCATCAATTTGCCTATCGACTTGAGCAAGAGTAATGGCAAGATGATCAGTCCCACCGCCATCTTCGATGCCAAATACAGGAAGTATATGGGCGAGTTCTTCAGCCTCACCGGATTGATGTCCATATCGTTGTTCCCTGCCTTCCTATTCATGATAGTGCCAGGAATCATCATCAGTTACGGATGGTCGCAGGCTTACTACCTGATGTTCGACAAAGAGATGTCTCCATCCGATTCGATGCTGCAAAGTACGAAGATCACCTATGGATATAAGGCCACCTTATTTGGTGCCGAAATCCTTCTCGGTATTGCTATTAGTGTGGTCGCTGGCTTAATCATGTGGATTTGTGTAGGTCTTATCGGTTCGGACATTCTTGGCTCCATCGTCTTCATGTTGATTTTCGCTGCTATGGCAGTGGTGAAAGTGGGATGTAGTGCAGTGGCCTACCGGGAGTTGTCGAAACGACTCGACGAGTAAATACATCTGACGAACGTATTGAGGGCAGTCCGATGGTTTCTGCCCTTGAAATAAAACCATTTTTCCGTTGGCTCTTTGGGCCAACGGAAAAATTCTAAAAAAAATCGAAAAAAAGTGATAGAAATAGAGATTGGAGAATCTCTATATCATATAGGGGATGATTTCCCTTCTGGAATTTGGAAATGTAAAACAACTTAAAAAAGGTATTCAAAACACTCCGGACTGAGCACAATGAATGTGGGGTTCGGATTTATTGACTTTTAACTCAACTGGTAGGTATGAACAGCAAAAATGAAAACAATCGGCAGCATTTTGCCTCGTTCATGGAAGAGGCGCGTTATCTTATGGGGAAACTGAAATCCGACGTGAAATTTTGTCGTAAATTCTTCTTTACGGAGGACACTAAGGGGTATAGTATCGCAAACATACGCAATAAGATAATCAAATACATCAAGGTCAGTTACAATTACACGATGTCGGCGCTCGATTTCAGTACCGTCATCTACGAGAAACTATGGGATGACGGCAGATGGAGACCCTTCAACTCATACGCTGGCGAGAAGTCGTTCTTCTCATGGCTGTACAAAGTCACATGGCATGCAATCAGTAAATACCTCGAGGACATCGGTGAGATAAGGATACGACGTGAGCGCACTCCAGGAAATACTCGCCTCACGATGAAGCGAAAGACGCCTGCTGAGTGTCAGTATGTCATCAGCGAACTGATGCCCAAAGGAAGGAGCCGCGATTTGCTTTGCGACATCTATGTCGACAGGAAAAGCAATGAGGAAATCATGGAGAAATATCATCTCGACAGTGCGCAATATAAGAAAGCACGTAAAAGGGCTGAGGACAAACTCAAGCTGGCCTCGCTCAATTCCTGCTCGCCCTTTGCCGATTATGTGTTGTGCGACAAGTCGCCCCGAAAGGTGACGGTGTCGTCAGATTTCCTTTGCCAGATAGGCGACACCTACGAGGACAATTCTTCATCAAGTGCCTTCGGAGAGGTGCTGGGTGTGAATCTCACCAAGTCGGAAGTGGATGCGAGAATCGAACCCTTTGTCAGCGACTTCTTCCATTGGAAAAAGTGGAGCGACACCGATGCCCGGATTTGGAGAGAACGGAAACTCTACGACACGCCACCTGTGGTGCTGGCCAACCAGTTGGGGCGTCGTCGCGATTGGATAGACACTCGTCTATACAGGGTGAACGAACGGTTCCGTGAGGCATTCATCGGTTGGTATCGTGTGAATGCATGAGCCGCAAACGTTAACGTCGAAAAATCGGCCATCATCAGATACAACCTACCGATTATCTGCTTATCTTTGTCACCGAAACAAAGAAATGCCATTTCTGGCATGGGAACGGCCCTTTGCAATCGCAAACAAATTATTAACATTAAATGATTATATCATGAGCAAGACATTCGTTATCGGCGACAGAGAGAAAAATGAGTGGTTGAAGACCTTCAATCAAGATGACAAATTGATGGCTTTCACCGGACAGATGGATGAGGCGATGACTTTCGCAGAGCCTTATGAGGCAAAGGAAAGCCTTGAGAAGATGCAACTTACTGGCTATTTCACCGACCTCGGCGTTTATCTTGTAGAAGATGGAAAAGCCTATATCGCTGGTGAACGCGACAGTTATCAGCCTATCGACTAAGACTTGACATTTCATCACATGCTGATGTCTCCAAACCTGATGCATCCCATTCGGGTTTGGAGACATCTTCATTGATGTAGGGCCGCTATCACTCGTCGCACCCTCGATGGGGTGGTTTGAAGGATGGTGGTCTCATCCACATCGGCATTCCCCATTTTCACATCCGGGTTTTGATACCGCATGCGTGAGGCGATCCGCTCTCGTGCAGAGAAATGAAACTCATGGATGCCGGTGGCCTCATAGATGCTGCGGATGTTGTGCTCGTTCACCCCGCATCCTGCCATGATGTGGATCTTTCCTTTGGTAGCTTGGTGCAAGTGCGCCAGCAATGTGACTCCTTCTATGGCCGTGGGCTGTTGTCCCGACGTGAGGATGCGGTCGAACCCCAAGGATGCCAGTTGCTCCAAGGCCTTGAGAGGAGACAGGCATCGGTCGAAAGCGCGGTGAAAGGTAACCGACATGCCCTTGGCACATGCAATCAGTATCTTGTTTTTCTCCAAGTCGATCTCCCCTTCGTCCGTGAGACAACCGAAAACCACACCGTCCACACCTTCCTTCCTGCAGGTCTCGATGTCGATAATCATACGTTCCAACTCGATGTCGCTGTATAGGAAATCGCCTCCTCGAGGTCGGATGATCACATGGAGACGGGTGTCACGGAGTTGTTGGCGGGCAACTACGATTTCACCTAACGAGGGAGTGGTGCCGCCTTCAGGGATGCCGGCGCACAATTCCACGCGCTGGGCACCGGCCTGTTGGGCTGCAATGCAACTCTCCACTGAGTTGGCACATACTTCGAATGTGAACGTCTCGTTGTTGAAAATGATAGAATCCATAGTCGATATGCTTTGACGACAAAAATAATGATTTAATTCGTAAATGTGATGGAATGATGAGTGAAAATGCTTGAAGTGTCAGGTTAAATCATGCTGTTGTCAAGAAAAAATGGCCATCAAGCTCGATTTTACCATTTTTTTGTGTAAGTTTGCATTCAAGACGGGGAGAAGAAAGGCATGGTGCCCTAAACCGTACAACCGTCCTGACAAATACTATGATCATCAATTACAACAACATCGAAGAGGAGAGAGTACAGAACTTCAAGGGAGGAAATGGTGAATTGGACACACGAAACTTCGTTGACGAGAAAAACAAAATCATGATGAGCCGCCTGACTCCAGGTGCGAACATCGGGTACCACACACATGAGATGAACTCTGAAATCATCTATATCCTCAGTGGGGTGGGGCATTTTGAGTACGACGACCAGGTAGAGAAGGTGAAGGCGGGCGATGTGCACTACTGTCCGATGGGCCACTCCCACGCCTTTTATAATGACGGCGACGATGACTTGGCTTATTTCGCCATCGTAGCCGAACATCATTAATAATCTCTATTGAAGTTTCGCATTCGCTCAACTTCTTGGAGTTCTCTCAACGAACACATCATTTGATTTATTCTTTGATGGTACGAAAAAAGGGGAAACGAAAATCGTTCCCCTTTTTTGTATGGTGAATGTGAAATGATTACAGGGTGAGTCCAAGATAAACCATCAGTCCGTTCATCAAGATCCAGAAGATGGCGAATGGCATGGTCTTACGCATGATGTCTCCATCCTGGCCCTCCATATCGCAGGCTGCAGTAGCAATGGCGATACTCTGTGGCGAAAGCAACTTGCCACCCTCGGAACCGGCGCAGTTGGCAGCGGCAAGCCAGTTGGTCTCGTTGCCGGGAACACCAAAGAAGGTAGAGTGGTTGACAAGACCGAGGTCGCTCGCGGCTGTGGCCTGTAACTTGCCAAACAGAATGTTGGCGTTGGTTGCACTACCCGTAACGAAGGTGCCAATCGAACCAATAAGGGGCGCGAAGAATGGGAAGAAAGTGCCTGTCAGGGCCACCAGCCCCTTGGCGATATCGTTCGTCATTCCGGTGTTGTTCATCAGCATGGCCATGGCCACCAGACAGCAGATGGTGACGGCTGTCTTCTGAAGGTTGATCGTGGTCTTGGCGAGCAGTTTCATCAATTTGCCAAAGCTCATTCCCTGAATCAGACCACCAATGGTGGCACCGAGGAAAATCATCAGACCGGCATTGGAGAGCCAGCCAAATTTGAAGGTGTTGCCAATGGTAGGCAGGTCGAACTTGGTCACCAGTGTCTCGTTCAATATCTGGTTGATAGGTGGAACGATCTTGCTGGAAATAAGGATGAAGAATATGATGAGGCCGTATACGCTCCATGCCTTCAACGTCTTCGACATGCCAAATTTCTTCTTCTCAACGACCACCTCGTCCGATGGATTCTCATCATGGATGAACAGTTTGTTGTAGATGAGCATGGCGATGATGGCAGCCACACTACCGAGAATGGCAGGAGTCTCCGGACCAATGAAATGGGCGCAGCAGAACTGCACGATGATGGAGAATGTACCTACAAACAAGGCCAGTGTGATGTTCTTCACGATCTTCGTGCGGTCGGTCATCATAAGGATGAGGAACGGGGTGATGTAGAACATCAGCGATAGCTGCACAATGATGAAGGTGGCAACCTCGCAGAGCATCTCGGGCGATGCCACTCCCTCGGCGGCAACCTGGTTGGCCAGCGTTGTGGCAGGCAGACCTACCGCACCGAATCCCACGGCCACAGTATTTGCGATAAGACAGATGACAGCCGAGAACATGGGTTTGAATCCCAAACCGATAAGAATGGCAGCCGGAATGGCCACGGCAGTACCGAAACCAGCCATACCCTCGAGCACTCCGCCAAGACCCCAAGTCAGAAGGAGTACGAGAAGACCTTTGTCAGAGGTCATCTGGATAAACTGGGTCTTGATGGTCTCAATCTCTTTTGTCTCGCATAGGATATTGTAACTGTAAATTGCACAGATGATGATGAGGATAATGGGGAAGCATGCCTTCAGCAAACCCTCTATCACCGACCAAAGTGTGATACCATAGATGGACAACCCCTCATATTTCTCAGGGATGATACCCATGGCAGGAGCGGCAAACAATGCCAAAATAATTGTGACGATAAGTGTTACGATGGCACTCTTGTAGCCAGACACTTTGAAGCCCATCATCAATACAATGAGCAGAACAATTGGAATAACTGAAATTAAAGCAGACATAAGGTTAAAAAGTTTAATTGATTGCGCCAAAATTAGCAAATAATCCTCAAACTACCAATTATTTGCAGGAAAAAAAAGCAGTTTGGCAAAAATAGGCGCTGTTTTGTAAACTTACTTCATCAGTAAGCCTAGGATGCTCCGCTTTCTCACACTGCGGGCAACCTCGCTTGAATGGTTTGTCTCAAAGATTTGTCTCTGTTCATTCGGGCAATCGCCCGGTAGAGAGATATTCCTCGTAGGCTTTCTTCTTCACGTCGGCCTCGATATCACTGATGGCTCTGTGGGGATTGGAGAGCGATTTCACATAGACGCAGATGACGAAAACCACAATGGTGATGAGAATGCTGGCCACCCATCTCAACAGTTCATGCTCTATGGGAATGAATTGCATGCTGACAATCCCCGCCATTACTGGTATGCCGAAGAGCAGCCAGTCGCTGCCCGAGCGCATGCGATAGGTTTCGACGGCGGCACGGTATTCGTCGTCTTTCATCAGTATGCTGGTCTTGTGCCCTTGCCAGTATCTTTCGAATTCTTTCTCCTTGTTTTCCATAATTTCCTTGTTTTTATGCCCACACGAGATCGCTCATGATGGTGTCGCTCAGCATGATTCCAGCGAGTGAGAACCGTATGTGGCCATTCTTGTTGATGATGTGTCCGGTGCGAATCCACCGCTCTGCCTGCCGTTCGAGATATTGGGAGAGTGACTCGCCAAACTCACTCCTTGCCTTTTCCAGGTCAATGCCTTCCGAGGTGCGCAGGGCTGTAGTGACCATGTCGTTGTAGCGGGAGGACAGGTCGAGTTCTTCGCGCTCGCATGGTATGACGCCTTGTTGGATAGAGGTGATGTAAGTGCCGATGTCCGACACGTTCCATTGTCTGGACTCACCATCGTAGGAGTGGGCGGCAGCGCCAATCCCGATATAGGGAGTGCCATTCCAGTAACTGCTGTTGTGGCGTGAACGATGGCCAGGTTTGGCGAAATTGCTGATTTCGTAATGCTCGTAACCTGCCGATGTGAGTCGTCCGGCCAATGTCTGGTACATCTCGACGTAGAGATCGTCATCGGGCATGTCGATTGCGCCGCTCCGTCTCATTTCCCACAAGGGGGTGCCCTCTTCAATCATCAGACTGTAGGAGGAGATGTGCTCCACGCCAAGCGACAACGCCTGGTCGATGTCCTTTTCCCACTCTTCCAAGGTCTGGCCGGGAAAAGAGAACATCAGGTCGACGCTGATGTTGGAAATGCCGGATTGGCGGAGAAGCTTGACGGCCTTAATGGCTTGCTTGGAGTCATGCCGACGATGGAGGAAGCGCAAACGATGGTCGTCGAAAGTCTGGATGCCCATGCTCACCCTGTTGACGGGAAGGGTGAAGAGCAGTTCGGCGAATGAGGGGGAGATGTCGTCGGGGTTGCACTCCATCGTGACTTCAGCATCGGCCGAAATGGGATAATGGCGGCCGATGGCAGCAAACAGTTGTCGTATTTGCCCGAACGAGAGTTGCGATGGTGTGCCTCCACCTATATATATAGTACCGAGCATGGGCTTCGCCCGAAGGCGCATCTCCTCGCACAGCGCGTCGGTATACTCCTGGCGCTTGTCGAGCAGGGTGGTGGAGTAGAACCCACAGTATATGCACCTGCTCTGGCAGAAAGGGATGTGTATATATAGGCCGGCCATCTCGGGAGTGATGCTTTCCGTGTCGTGCTTTGCCTCGCAGGAATGGCAGTGATGACACTTCCGCTCATTGGACAGCAAAAGTAAGAAAAATAGGCAAATTTACAAAATTATTATCCCTTTTTGTGCGTTTGCGTTTTTTTTAGTAATTTTGCCATCCTAGCAAAAGGACAGTTTTCTATATCCTTTGGACTACGATGCAATCAACAGCATAAAAACATGAAATTCTCACAACTTATCTCATCTCGCAGAAGTTGCAGGACTTTCGGCAGTGGCGAAATCCCTGCCGAACAAGTGCAAGCCATTCTCAGGGCAGCGCTTTTGGCCCCTTCATCCATGAACCGGCAGTCGTGGCATTTTGTTGTCGTTGACGACAAGACCGATCTGGCCAAACTGGCCGACAGCAAGGAGCGGGGGGCGTATTTTGTGAAAGACGCCGCTTTCGCCGTCGTTGTTGTGGGGCAGCAGAAAGAAAGCGACTGCTGGGTGGAAGACGGTTCGATTGCTGCCGCCTACATGCAGTTGCAGGCCGAGGACCTGGGCCTGGGGTCGTGTTGGGTGCAGATACGTAACCGCCGAATCAGCGATGGCACACGTTCCGAGGACATCGTAAAAGGTATCTTGGATATACCCGAAGAGATGGGCGTGCTCTGCATCATTGCTTTTGGAAACAAACAACAAACCCTTCCCCCTCATTCAGACGATGACCTGGCATGGGAGAAGGTTCATGTAGATCAATTCACGCAAGGAGAACTATGATAGATTATGATCTGAGGCTGATAAAGGCCGTGGTGTTGGATGTCGACGGAGTGCTGAGTTGCCAGACCATCTCTATGGATGCGCAGGGAGAGCCTCAACGCTCCATAAACATCCAAGATGGTTATGCCATCCAACTGGCAAGGAAAATGGGACTGAGGATTGCCATTATCACGGGGGGACGAACCCCTGCCATCCGATTACGTTACGAGTATTTGGGCGTAGAGGACATCTATCTGGGCAGTGCCGTGAAAATCAATACTTACGAGGATTTCCTGAAGAAGTATGGCTACGACAACCAGGAGATTCTCTATATGGGTGACGACATCCCCGACTTCGAGATCCTGAAAGTGTGTGGTTGTCCGTGTTGCCCTGCCGATGCGGCTTCCGACGTACGTGAGATTTGCACGTATGTGAGTCACCGTAATGGCGGCGAGGGATGTGTCAGAGACGTGATAGAGCAAGTGCTGAGGGCTCAAGGCAAATGGTTGAGCAGTGCCGAGGCTTTCGGTTGGTAAGGGTTAATAGACAAGCAATTATGTATAAACTGATATTGGCCAGCAATTCGCCAAGACGACGCGAACTGCTTTCCGGACTCAACATCGAGTTTGAGGTGAAAGTGCTGCAAGGCATCGATGAGTCGTATCCCGATGATACTCCTGTGGAACAGGTGCCGGTGTTTATCGCAAAGGCCAAAGCCGTACCGTATCGGGAACGAATGACTGACAACGAACTCGTCATCACCGCCGACACCGTTGTGGTGCTGGAGAACATGGTGCTGGGAAAACCGACTTCGCATGAGGATGCCTGCAGGATGCTCAGGGCACTTAGTGGGAAAACGCATCAGGTAATCACGGGGGTGTGCCTCACCACCACATCCGAGCAGCGAACGCTATCGGTGGTCTCTGATGTCACCTTCAAGGAATTCACCGACGATGAGATTGTTTACTACGTCGACAACTACCGACCCTATGACAAGGCCGGAGCATACGGAATTCAGGAATGGATAGGGTATATAGGCGTTACGTCACTGAAAGGAAGTTATTTCAATGTCATGGGACTGCCTGTGCAGCGTATCTACCAGGAACTGGTCGACATGTGCGGTTACGAGATGTTCATTCATGATGATAAGGCTCGCCCTTGATAATCGTGCACGCACGATAGACTTGCTCAACAAACACCAGGCGCACCATTTGGTGCGAGAATGTCATCTGCGACAGTGATATTTTCTCGTTGGCTCGTTGATAGACCTCTGGCGAGAAACCATAGGCACCACCTATCACGAACACCATCCTGCGTGTGCTCATGCTCTTTTTCTCAAGCCAAGAGGCGAAATCTATGCTGCGGCGCTCAATGCCATGCTCGTCGAGCAGCACCACATGGTCGGATTCCAGTATCTGGCGGAGTATCAGTTCCCCCTCGCGCTCCTTTTGCTGGGCAATGGACAGATTCTTCGTATTCTTCAGTTCGGGGATGGTCTGGATGTCGAAAGGCATATAGTGCACAATACGTCCCGTGTAGTCGTCGATACACGCGGAGATATGCTTGTCGGTGGTCTTGCCAACGAGGAGTAAGGTGGTTTTCATCTTCTTGAATGGTGTGTGGGAGGTGACTTGAACTCGTGCTGCTTTGTTTTTTACGACAAAAATACTAAAAAATGACCAAACGCCACAAACCGATACTTTTTTTATCATTAAAAATGTGAAAAAAAACATCTGGCGAATGCGGCTAAATACATTTTTTTTCCTATCTTTGCAAAAACTACAACCTTAACCGGAAAACATCATTTTTAAACTTTAATAATATGGAAAATAACGCAGAACTGATTTTGCAATGTGAGGAAAGAGCCAAGAAATGGCTCACACCTTCTTTCGACGAGGAAACTCAGAAACAGGTAAGGGAAATGCTGGAGAATGAGGACAAGACCGACCTTATCGACGCCTTCTACCGTGACTTGGAGTTTGGTACAGGTGGTCTGAGAGGTATCATGGGCGCCGGAACCAATCGTATGAACAAGTATATCGTAGGTATGGCCACTCAGGGATTTGCCAACTATATCAACAAGGCTTTCCCAGGACGTAACGACCTGAGTGTGGTGGTGGGACACGACTGCCGCAACAACGGACGTATGTTTGCCGAGACCGTTGCCGACATCTTCTCGGCCAATGGCATCAAGGTGTATCTTTTCGAGAGCCTGAGGCCCACACCCGAAATCTCTTTCGCTATCCGTCAGTTGGGATGCCAGGCTGGTGTCAACGTCACCGCTTCGCACAACCCACGTGAGTATAATGGCTACAAGGCTTATTGGGACGACGGCGCACAGGTGCTCGCTCCACACGATGTGGGCATCATCGACGAAGTGAACAAGGTGACCATCGACGACGTGAAATTCGAGGGCAACAAGGAACTCATCGAGATTATCGGTGGTGAGATGGACTGGGATTACCTGCAGGCCGTGAAGGAGGCCATGGTCGACCAGGATGTCATCTTGCGTCAGAAAGACCTTAATATCGTCTATTCGCCCATGCATGGCACAGGCCGAGTGATTATTCCTGAAGCTCTGCGCTCATGGGGATTCCAGAACATTCATGTCGTTCCCGAGCAGATGGTTATCGATGGCAACTTCCCCACAGTGGTATCGCCTAACCCCGAGAATCCCGAGGCCATGACCCTGGGCATGAAGTTGGGAACACGCCTGAATGCCGACCTTGTTATCGCTTCTGACCCCGATGCCGACCGACTGGCCATCGTATGCCGCAACCCGAAGGGCGAGTGGGAAATCCTTAATGGAAACCAAACCTGCATGATGTTCTGCTGGTATATCATCGCCAACAAGAAGAAACTGGGACAGCTCAAGGGCAATGAGTTCCTTGTCAAGACTATTGTGACCACCGAGCTTATCAGAAAGATTGCCGACAAGAACGGTGTGGAACTCCGCGACTGCTACACGGGCTTCAAGTGGATTGCCAACGAAATCAGACGGTCGGAGGGCGTTAACAAGTATATTGGCGGCGGCGAGGAGAGCTTCGGATTCCTGCCGTTCGACAAGGTGCGCGACAAGGACTCCCCAGCATCTATCTGCTTGATCTGCGAGATTGCTGCTTGGGCAAAGGACAATGGCAAGACGCTCTACGACCTGCTGATGGATATCTATCTGGAGTATGGATTCTCGAAGGAGTTCACCGTGAATGTGGTGAAACCCGGAAAGACCGGTGCCGATGCCATCAAGCAGATGATGACCGACTTCCGCAACAACCCACCCAAAGAGCTCGGTGGAAGCAAGGTGGTGCTGTGGAAAGATTTCCAGAAACTCGAGCAGACAGCGGCCGATGGCTCTAAGACACCCATCGATATGCCTGCCACCAGCAATGTGCTGCAGTGGTTCTGCGACGACGACACCAAGGTGAGTGTGCGTCCTTCGGGCACCGAACCAAAGATCAAGTTCTACATCGAGGTGAAGAACACGATGAAGTGCGCCAACTGCTACGACCGTTGCAACGAAGAAGGTATGGAGCAGATCGAAGCCATCAAGAAGAGTCTGAATCTCGACTGAAAAACTATTCCGTAATCATCAGGGGGAGGCTTGTCTTCCCCCTTTTTTATTCTATTTCAGCTTCGTTCTCAAGCATGGAAGATGCGTGGGATGACGATGCTAGGTGTCATCAACATCAAAAAAGCGAGGTCTTCATGTGACCTCGCTTGTATAGTGTGGCGGTTTGACACCGTTATGCTTGCATCATAGAGAATTACATTTTTTGTAATTCTTTCAGGGCCTTGGCTTTTTTCTTCTCGGCCTTGATGCGGTCTTTTTCTGCCTTTTGTGCTTGCTTCTCGAGCTTCTTCTGTTTCTTTATTTCTTTCTCGGCAGCTTTCTTCTTTTTCTCAGCCTCTTTTTGTGCTTTCTTGGCTTCCTTCTCCTTCTTCTTGGCTTCCTTCAGCTGTTTCTCTTGCTCTTTTTGGAACTTTTCTGCTTTCTTCTTCTCTTGCTCAGCCTCTTTCAGTTGGGCTTCACGGGCCTTTTGCTGTTCAGGAGTAAGCTCACCTTGAGGAACGGTGATTTCGGATTGGGCATGAAGATTCACGCAGCTGAAGAATGCGGCTACGATAATCATTAGCAAAGTCTTGGTTCTCATTGTAATCTATGGTTTTGGTTAGACATTCAGTTGATTAACATTCTCTGCAAAAATAATCATTTTTTGTGACAACAAACATATAATTGGAAAAAAATGTATTGTTTTGGGAAGAATAGACCATTTTTCAGGTAAAGATTAATTATTTCCTTAAAGAGGAAAAAAAGCCAAGTCGATATACTTTGAACAAGAAAAGTGACGGCTTTGCTGACAGAAGATGTCGCCTGATGCATTTGCCAAACAGGGCGTGGACGACTCTGGGCAATCCCATGATATGCCATTGCTCCAGCCGATCGCTGATGGCCAACAGACGAGAGTAGCCCCTTAACTCGTCGCTGAACTCATGCAACGTGCACAGTCCTTCCTCGGTTTTCTCAACAAATCGCTGGTTGCTCTCGAATCGGTTGAAACCAACAGGGTTGTCAATGTGGAAAATCTCGATGCCTTCGGCCTTGAGCCGTTTGCCAAACAGCACATCCTCATAGCCATAGCGCTTGAAACGCTCGTCGAGAGGGTGGGCCAGCATGATGTCACGGTGAATCATGAAATTCGAGGTGTGGAAATTGGAATAGGGTGATGCTGTACGGCTGCCGACGTCCTGAGCCCCGATGCATGACAGTTCATACTTGTAGCGTAGGTTGTCCTTCGGCGATTGGGCTGCAGTGATGGCATAGCCGCCGTAAACCAAAGGATGGGTGCGGTGCGACAGGTAACTTTTGATATAGTCTTCGCGGATCACCGACATATGGCTGTCGATAAACAGAAGGAGTTCGTAACGGGCCTGTCGGGCAAGATAGTTCCTGATGGCAGAACGGCCTTCGTTTTGCTCTCGGCGAAGATACTTGCAGTGAGCATGGCTGTCAATGACATGGTTGGCTTCAACGACTTCCTGTCTGGTCGACCCGTCATCGGCCACAAGCACCTCGTAAGTGAGATGTGGCAAACTTCCGGCTTGACGGCAAAGCGCATCAACAAGTTCCACACATATGTCATTATATGTGGGGATGAGAATGCTGAGTCGAACGTTTCCCGTATCCATGGTCTTGGTTGGTGATGATGGGTTTGAGGCATGGAATACATGCCTGATTCGGCAAAAATGTCGGTTTGCGCAATGCAAAAATAACGATTTCACATTTGTTACTAAAGATTTATCGCATGGTTTTTTTGAAAATTGTTCTTTTTGGAGTATTTTTGCAAAAAAAATAGATTATTTGTGTGTACTGCGCATAGAAACCAGACTGTAGGATGGGCTTCCTCCCAAAGATGCGACAGGTTCTTCGTAGTTCACTTTAAGAATGTATATTAGTAACCAACTCTGCAAACAGAAACAGATTTCCAATGATGAAAAGAAAGATCATTCTCGCTATTATGGTCTGTGTGGCTACCTTGTCGTTTGCCGTGCCCGCCAAAAAGGAATGGCGTACGTTCAAGCAGGCTGATGGCGCTTCTATCGAGCTGATGCTTGTGGGCGACGAGAATCTGCACTATTACCTTACTCGCGACAACGTGCCGGTGGTAAGTGATGCCAATGACAAGTTTTGCTACGCCAAGGCTGCTGGCTTTACCATCATGTCGACCGGTGTGATGGCTCATGAGGAACAGCTTCGTGACGCCACTGAGAAGACATTCATCTCCACCGTCGCTGATATGGAGAGCGTGCGGCCTTACAAGACGATAAAGGGCGTGAGAGGGGTTAAAGCAGCTAAAAGAGCAAATGGCGTAAATGGCATTCAGAAGTTAGGAGAAGACGACCATCCCCAATATCTTGGTAAGAAAAAAGGATTGATAATCCTTGCCAATTTCAGTGATAAGAAGTTTTATGATTACACTGAAGACGACAAGGGATTTCTCACTTGGGTGAGATACGATGCTATGGCCAACGAAGAGGGCTACACCAACGATGTTGGCGCCATCGGCAGTGTGCGCGATTATTACCACGACCAGAGTTATGGCAAGTTCGACCTCACCTTTGATGTCGTGGGACCTGTCAACCTCGACAAATCTTACTCCTATTACGGCAAGAATTTCAGTGGCGATGACTTGAATGCTCCTGAGATGATTGTGGAGTGCTGCAAGGCTGTCGACGATGAGGTGGATTTCACCGAGTACGACTGGGATGACGATGGCGTGGTGGAAGAGGTTTTCGTGCTCTATGCAGGATATGGTGAGGCTACCAATGGCGGTGCTGAAACAATCTGGCCGCACATGTGGGGACTGTCATCGGCAAGCGCATTCAACGACAATGTGCCTGCAGAGTTCGAGCTCGACGGTGTGCTTATTGACGTTTATGCCTGTAGTAATGAACTTTATGGTTCTTATGGTAGGACCGAGATGGGAATTGGCGTGATTTGTCACGAATTCTCTCATTGCCTGGGTTTGCCCGATTTGTACGACACCAGTTACCATGGCAATTTCGGCATGGGTTCATGGGACATCCTCGACGACGGCAGTTATAATGGTCCTAACGGATTGGGATGGGTACCAGCCGGATACAGCAGTTACGAGCGCAATTATGCCGGTTGGCTGAAATACACCGAACTGAAGAACAACCGTAGGATTATCAACCAGAAACCACTTACTTCTCGAGGCAACGGATATGTGATTTACAACGACAGTTGCCAGACGGAGTATTACTTGCTTGAGAACAGGGCGCAGGATAGTTGGGACGCTTTCCTTCCAGGTGAGGGCCTGCTTATTATCCACGTGGACTACGACCCTGACATTTGGTACAACAATACCGTGAACACCACCGGTGCGTACAACGACCATCAGCGGCTTACGTTGTTCCATGCCAGCAATTCCAACCGTGGTGGGAACGAAGCCTATCCTTATAATGGCAACGATAGCCTGACCGACAATTCTACTCCCGCTGCCAAATTGTACAATCCCAATATCGACGGCTCGTATCTGATGCACAAACCCATCACCCAGATCACCCGCAACGAGGAGACAGGATTCATCTCTTTCCTCTTCAAAAATGAGAACAATGGTACGGTCGGCATCGAGGATGCCATCATCAGTGGTGATGAAGTGGTGGATGTATACCGCCTCGATGGCGTTAGGGTCATGTCCAACACCTCGTCAGCCAATGTCTTCGGACTGCGTCCTGGAACGTATGTGATGAAGAATAGCCAGGGACACTCCAAAAAAATAGTAATCAAGTGATACCCTATAGGATAAAACATTAATAATTGTTAATCAATAGCTTAAAATTCACGGGACAGGGTAATGTCTCGTGGATTTTTTGTAATTTTGCGCCGCTTTTACGAGTTATTAGCATTTAATTCAAACCCAAAACAAATTTTTAAATGGCAACAAAAATCAGATTGCAGCGTCGTGGACGCAAAGGATATGCTTTCTATAGCATAGTCGTCGCTGATGCAAGAGCACCACGAGATGGTAAGTTTATTGAGAAAGTGGGTACCTACAACCCCAACACCAATCCCTCAACAGTGGATTTGAATTTCGACCGCGCCCTCTACTGGGTAGAAGTTGGCGCACAACCCACCGACACCGTTCGCAGCATCCTTCGTCATGAGGGTGTGTATATGATGAAGCACCTTCGTGGTGGCATCAAGAAAGGTGCTTTCGATGAGGCTGAGGCACAGAAGAAATTCGATGTTTGGAAGGATGCCAAGGTAAAGGGCGACGAGAATGTTCGTGCCAAGGATGCCAAGGCCAAGAAAGATGCTTACGAGAAGAACCTCAAGGCAGAGAAGGCCGTCAATGAGGCTATCGCCAAGAAGGTGGCCGAGAAGAAGGCTGCCGAGGCTGCTGCCAAGGCCGAGGCTGAGGCTGCTGCCGAGGCTCCCGCTGAGGAGACTCCCGCAGAGGCTTAATCATTTCAGACAAAAAAATATAGGAAGACGCCCGTTGGATGTCTTCCTATTTTTTTATGCTTCAATGCGAGATGGATGCTTAGAGTGAAGTGTAGAACTTCGCGTACCGACGGGCTACATCCACATATTCATGATGCCGTCGAATGTATTCCACGCTTTCTGCCTTCAGCTTGTTGATGCTGTCAGGATGCCGCACCAGATTCTCGAGCACACTTACCACGCTCTCCCGTGATGGCTCTACATTGAGAATGGGGCGCGACTCTTGCTCACCCAGGATGTCATAGTTCTCGGGCTCTCCTCCTCCAATGCAGATGATGCCTTTCGACATGGCCAACAATGAATTCATCGAAGGGGTGTAACTGTAGAGCTGGTCGAGCATGACGTCGGAGCCGTTCAGTTGCTCCTGGTATTCTTTGAAGGGAAGCGACTCGGCGACAACCAATTCAACCTCTTCAGGGTGACGCCCAGCCACCTCTTGGGCGGCGGAAAGCATGATGTCTGTTCCTTTGTATTCACTGCGGGTCTTGTTGATGCCGATGAAAACACGGATTTTCTCACCGGCTTGATGGGGATGGATGGAAGCCGGCGGGATTTCCATAGGGTAGGGGATGAATGTGGTCTTCGTAGGGAAAAGTGGATGATAGCACACCCAGTACTCATATAGGCCCGCCACAATACCGTCGCATTGCCGGGCGATGTGCTTGTTCAGCCGTTCTTTGGCCGTACCCAGCCAATCGGCACGCTCACGCAGGGCATCCTCGTTGTTTCGTAGTGTGCTTCCAATATTGAAGTCGCTGTATCTCAAAGGTTTTTTTTCCACGCAGGTGTTTACCCAATACCAGTCCATGCCATAGGCACCAAGAATGATGCGCTTGTTGTGTTGGCGCAGGTAGTTGAACACAAAGAAAAGCCGCTCGGCACGCAACTCTAGAAACATGGGGTTGATCAGTTGCACCACATCATAGCCTTGCCAGCGGGGCAGGAGGGCGAGAACCTTGGCATAAAGCGACAGACCTCCGAATTTTCCCGGCCGGCGGCTCAGGTCCACGTCACGGGCGTAGTCTTTCCAGAAATCACCATTTGATGCAACGGTCACTTCATGTCCCAAACAGCGCAGTCCCTTTGCCAGGGTGGCATGCACGTTGCTGTATTCGCCCAATAACAAGATTCTCATAGGCTATCTGAGTAGGATGCAGAGCATGCGGCGTCCTTGACGCGTGCTGCTCAGCCTGCGAAACCATTTGTATTTTTGTGTGTAGTCTTTGTCGGGCAGGGGGAAAAGGCCCTTCTCTGTCAGTTCGGCGATGCAGCGCTCCAGGTATCTGCCGTTGTGGGTCAGGGTAATGATGTTGTAGATATAGTCCATCGTGAGTTGGTCGATACGGCGTTGCAGTGCCTCACGGTCGGCTGTGGGCAGCGTGTCGGCCATTTCGGTCAGGCGGTAGAGCACGCCACGTGTGTCGGAGAGTCGTTGCAAGACCCACTTCTTGTTGTCCTCATGGGTGATTGAGCCCTTTCTTTTGCGATAGAAATAAGCCATGGCTTTCGTGGCATATACGTTCTCGGCACGAAGGAAGAGTTGAGGGGTGAATTCCTCGTCTTCATGCAGAATGCCCGCTTTGAAGCGGAGGTTGACAAGTGTCTGCTTGCGGAAGATATAGCCGCAGGCAGATGCCCTGAGGTTGTTCTTTCGCATGTATTCCGAACCCTCCATCGGTCCTTCGAATTCCTTTGGCACCTCGTGTTCTTCTTTGTCGGAAAGATGAAACGTGACGATGTCGGGATGATTGGAGCGTACCAAATCAAGACAATGTTCGTAGACAATGGTGTTGAGCCTGTCGTCGCCGTCTACAAACTGGATGTATTCTCCGCAGCATGCCTCTATGCCCAGGTTTCGCGACATGCTCAGTCCGCGGTTGGGCTGCCTAATATAAATAATGTGTTCGGCCAGGTCTTTCAACTCATCTATCGGCGAGGTGTGTGAGCCGTCGTCGATGACGATGATCTCGCGTTCCTCGCTGTTCAAGGACAGGGCGAGGATACTCTCAAGGCATTCGTGCAGGAGCCTGGGGGATAGGTTATAGTAGGTTACGATGAAACTGACGAGCGGCTGTTTCACTACGGGCGAAGAAGTCGGGTAAGTCGGCATAGGTTCTTGATTCCAATTATTTTAAGTAGTCTGAGTTTTAAACGGCTTTTCCACGGTAGCCCTAGGCGGCGAATTGCCGAGGAAGTGATGTGTGGCACCGGAAGTATGGGGGCCTTACGGGTGGCCTTGTACACATCCAGTTGGATGTTGAGCACATGGGCATAGTATTCCGACAGTTCTTCTGTCATTCCAAGGGCTTCGAGCTGGCGAATGTGTGTCTCCAGCAGAGACGACAAGCCGTCGCCAGGATGGTTGGTGATGCCGTCGGGATTGGAGGTATAGTAATAGATTCCCTCTTCGGTGGTGGCTACCACATGGGCATTCTTGAGCAGAAGGGGAAGGGTATAGGCATCCTCGAACAATTGGCCATCGGGAAAACTCACGGCATCGAAAAGTCGTCGCACGAAAATCTTGTTCCATACATAGGCGTGCTGGTAGGCTTTCCCGTCTACCCAGTAGGAACTCATGTCGTTGTAGGTCTTCACGCCGAATTTCAGAAGCCGTTGCTCGGGTGAGCCGTGATGCCACAGCACGGGATACTCAAGGATGTCGTAGTCGGGATAGGCCTCGAGCTTGGTCATCAGGATGCTGAGGGTGTTCTCGCCAATGAAATCGTCGCTGTCGATGAACGTGACATACTCACCACGCGAGATGGCAAGACCGGCATTCCTCGCCGACGACAATCCCTTGTTCGCTTGGTGTATCACACGGATACGGTTGTCGGCAAGGGCAAAATCATCGCACATCTTGGCACTTCCGTCGGTCGAGCCGTCGTCTACCAGTATCATCTCATAGTCGCTGAATGATTGGTTCAGCACACTCTCCACACAGCGTGTGAGGGTATACTTCACCTGGTAAACGGGGATGACTATGCTCAGTTTCATTCTGCGAAGATACTACAATCGGGATAATTGGCAAAATAAAACGAATAAAAATTCTTGTACCATCGAAAAAAGGCAATAAAACGGCAAATTTGCCGTTTTAGAGTTGAAACGATGAAAAAGACAAACCATTCCGATAGTTATTCACATGTGCTGAAATACACCGGTCTCTTTGGTGGTGTGCAAGGAATAAACATCCTGGTGGGCATCGTGCGCAACAAACTCGTGGCCACGATTCTTGGACCTGCCGGAATGGGTTTGATTTCGCTTTTCAACTCCACGATCAATCTGCTCTCCAATGCCACCAACCTGGGCATTTCCATGAGTGCGGTGAAAAACATCTCCGAGGCTTGGGACAGGGGTGACAAGACAGCACTGAACCGGATTGTGTCGATGGTTCGTGCTTGGAGCCTGCTCACCGCTTTGGCCGGATTCCTCTTGTGCATCGTGCTCAGTCATTTGCTCAGCAAATGGACGTTTGGTTGGGGAAACCACACCCTGCACTTTGTGCTGCTGTCGCCCATCGTGGCGATGATGGCCATAACGGGTGGCGAGATGGCTATCCTCAAAGGTGTGAGGCAACTCAGGCAAATCGCCTCAATCTCCGTCTATAATGTGGTGGCGGCCCTTTTCACATCTATCCCGCTGTATTACTATTTCGGAGAAGCCGGCATCGTTCCTTCGCTTGTCATTATGGCTGCCACTCAGATGGCCCTCACCCTATGGTGCTCGTATCGGCTTTTCCCGCTCAAGGTGAGAATGCGCTCCGATTCCTTGGCCGAGGGTATGGGGATGGTCAGACTTGGCATAGCATTTGTCATGGCAGGCATCCTGGGCAGTGGCGCGGAGTTCCTCATCAGGTCTTTTCTCAGCTATACCTCATCACTGGAGACGGTGGGACTCTACAGCGCCGGATATATGATGACGATGACCTATGCGGGAATGGTGTTCTCGGCAATGGAGACAGACTTCTTTCCCAGGCTTTCTGCGTGTCACCATCTGACGACCTCGGCCAATACCGTGGTCAATAGGCAGATTGAGGTGTCACTTCTGCTTGTGGCTCCGATGCTGGTATTCTTTACCATCTTGCTGCCCATCCTCCTGCCACTTCTTTACAGTGGAAAGTTCACCGCCGTAATCGGGATGATGCAAGTCACGGTCTTTGCCATGTATTTCAGGGCCATCAAATTGCCGATGGCTTATATGCCCCTGGCCAAAGGCGACTCCTGGTCATACCTGCTCCTTGAGGCCATCTACGATGTGGTGCTCGTGATAGCCGTTGTCTTGGCTTTCCGTAGATGGGGCTTGCTGGGATGTGGTATCGCCATTACAGGCGTGGGGATTCTCGATTTCCTGTTCATTCTCTTCTATACCCATTTCAAATATGGTTTCAGGATGTCGTGTGCCGTGCGCACCTATGCCTTGATGCAACTTCCTTTCGGCATAATGGCTTATCTGCTGACTTTTGTAGAGAATCAATGGGTCTATTGGCCTGTGGGACTCCTGTTGGGATGTGCCAGTCTTGCCGTGTCGGTCATGATCCTTAGGAAGAAGACCTCGTTATGGCAGTCGTTGAAACGAAAGCTGCTGGGGAGGGGCAAGCATGAGTAGGGTGGCTGTTCTTGTGGCGGCATACAATGCCGAGAAGTGGTTGCGGCAATGCCTCGACTCTCTGCTCCACCAGACGATGACCGATTGGATGGCTGTTTGTGCGGATGATGCCTCCACGGATTCCACCCCCCGGATTCTTGCCGAGTATGCCAGCCGCGATCCGCGCATCAGATTTGTAAGACTGCAGAGCAACAGTGGCATCGCAAAGGCCAGGAATGCGGCATTGGCAGTGGCCGAAGGGGAGTTCGTGTGTATGCTCGACAGTGACGACTGGATGGAGCCGGATGCATTGGAGCAGGCTCTCGAGGTGGTTGACTCACATCCCGAAACCGATACGGTATTGTTTCAGGTGGATGAGGTCTTTGACGACCATGTGAGGCGTTACCCGATGATTCCTTTTGATGTCTTGACGGGCGAGAGGGCTTTTGAGGAAAGTCTCACATGGAATATTCATGGGGTCTATATGGTGAGGGCGGAGATACACCGACGTTATCCTTACGACGAGACGGCCATCGCCTATAGCGACGAGAATATCACACGTGTTCATTATCTTCATTCACGGGAAGTGAGGCAGTGTGACGGTGTCTACTGTTATAGGCAGCACAATGCCTCGATCACACACCGTGTCAGTGCGAGGAGATTCGACTACTTGCTGGCCAATGAAAGCATGATGCGACTGATAAGAGACGAGAATGTCGCACAACGTATTCTCGAGGCTTACGAGCGACTGCGATGGCTGAATCTGATGGATGTCTACATGTTCTATTTCAAATTCAGGAAACAGCTCACCGTGGAAGAGAGAAAGGCAGGGGTAGCGACGATGAGACATACGTGGAAGAATATACAGACCAACATGGTTCCTCTGAAGTTGCGGATGAAATTTGGATATATGCCTATGCGCCCGTTCTGGCCTTTGTTCGTTGCCCAGGAAGAGATCTATTTCACGCTCAGGAAGTGGATGGGCCGAATTTGAGCGGCTATTTCAAAAAACCGGAATATTATTTCTCGGATTTTTTTAGGTTTGTCATGGAATTTTTTCTATCTTTGCATTGTCTATACCCTTAATATGTACTGAAAACCTTAGTCATGACGCTTATCATTGTTGCCATATTGCTGATCGGCTTCGTCTTGATTGCGACGGAGAAACTGACGAATGTCAATAAGGCAGCCGTGGCTATTTTCATCGGAACGGTAGGATGGGTGCTCTATATTTGCTACGGCACCGATTTCGTGATGAGTGAGCATGAGGGCGACTATGTGGACTTCCTCAATGGTGCCGTGGCCACGAGTACCGCGGTGAAGCATTATATCGCACAGAATATTTTCCTCAAATATGTGGGAAGGGCAGCCGAAGTGGTGCTGTTCCTGCTTGCCACGATGACCATTGTCGAAATCCTGCACAATAATGGATGTTTCGATTTTCTCACACCATGGGTGCGCACAAGAAAAAGCCGGAAGTTGCTCTGGTGCCTTTCGGGCATCACTTTCTTCCTTTCGGCCAACCTTGACAACCTCACCACCACGGCCTTGATGTTGGTGGTGATGCACGACCTGGTGGCAAGTCGCAGACAGCGGATGATTTATGGCAGCGCTGTGATGCTTGCTGCCAACATGGGTGGCGCGCTCACTGTCATTGGCGACCCGGCGGGTCTGCTATTGTGGAACATGAATGCCGTCACGGCCACCAATTTCTCGATGTGGCTCCTTTTCCCCTGTCTCATCGCATGGGCCTTGCCTACCTTCCTGCTTGGACGTATGCTCCCCGAACGTGTGGAGATTGTGTGGCAGTCGATGCCATATCGAGGCGACGACACCAATCTCAACGCCTGGCAGCGGTTGCTGATGCTCTTCGTGGGAATCGGTGGCCTGTGGTTCATACCCACTTTCCACAACATCACCAAACTCAGTCCTTTCCTTGGGGCTCTTTGTGTTCTCGCCGTCTTGTGGATTGTCAATGAGATTTTCAACCACAAGTTGATGAATGTGGAGAAAATGATACAGCGGCGGTTGCCAAGGGTCCTGCAGTATGGCGTGTTGCAAATGATGCTCTACGTGATGGGCCTTATGTTGGCTGTTGGCGTGGTAGAGGAGACTGGTGCCGTGAGGTGGCTGGCCAACAGGTGTGATGCCTATATCCACAACATCTGGATCATGGGAACCCTGTCGGCTGTCGTGAGCAGTGTGCTCGACAACTTTGCCGCCGCGCTCAGTTTCTTCTCGCTCTACGACGTGAGTGATGCCGTGGGCGATGCCTACCACAATGCCTTTGTCCAGAATGGCTGTTATTGGAAAGTGGTGGCCTACTGCACGGCGATGGGCGGCAATATCCTTGCCTTTGGCTCGATGAGCGGCTTGGCACTGATAAAGATGGAGCGCATACATATTGGATGGTTCTTCAAGAATGTCGGAGTGAAAGCGCTTGTCGGTGGAATCATAGGCCTGGTCGTTATGGTTGTCATCGCGCAAATGAGTTTGTAACCTAATTTAATTACTATAAATATGGCAAGAATAAAGACTATAGGAGTATTGACCTCGGGAGGCGACGCTCCGGGCATGAACGCGGCCATTAGAGCCGTCACCCGTGCCGGCATCTGCAATGGATTCAAGATCATGGGTATCTTCCGTGGGTATGATGGCTTGATCAACGACGAGATCGTGCCATTCACCACTGAGAACGTGAGTGGTATCATCATGTCGGGTGGCACTATCCTGAAAACAGCAAGAAGCAAGGAATTCCAGACACCCGAGGGCAAGCAGAAGGCTTATGAGAACATGCAGAAGCATGGCATCGATGCCCTTATCGTCATTGGCGGAAATGGTTCGCTGACTGGAGCCATGGAGTTTGCCAGGGAATTCGATGTGTGCTGTATAGGCTTGCCTGGCACCATCGACAACGACCTCTATGGCACCGACTCCACTATCGGATACGACACGACGATGAACACCATCATGGACTGCGTAGACCGAATCCGCGACACCGCACAGAGCCATGAGCGTATCTTCTTTGTCGAGGTGATGGGACGTGACGCGGGATTCCTCGCGCAAAACAGCGCCATCGCCAGTGGGGCCGAGGCAGCCATCATTCCCGAAGATTCCACCGGTGTCGACCAGCTGGCACGGTTCATGGAGCGTGGCATCCGCAAATCGAAGAAAAGTTGCATCGTCATCGTCTCCGAGAGTCCTAAGTGTGGCGCTTTGTATTATGCCGACCGCGTGAAGAAGGAATTCCCCAATTTCGACGTGCGTGTGTCTATTCTTGGCCATTTGCAGCGTGGTGGCAGGCCTACGGCTCACGACCGTATCCTGGCCAGCCGCACCGGAGTGGGGGCCATCGAGGCCATTATCCAGGGACAGCGCAATATCATGGTTGGCGTACGCAACAACGAGGTGGTCTACGTCCCCCTCAGCGAGGCTATCCGTAGCGACAAACCTTTCGACAAAAAACTCATCAAGGTACTCGATGAGCTCAGCATATAATGTGCTTTTTTTCGAGAAAATTGAACAAATAGCGAAATTAGTGTGCTGATATTTTGCCGTAATGCCAAAATTGTATTATTTTTGCGAATACTTCATTATCCAAAAGGGTAATGAGGTGTTTGCGTTGCCTTTGTTTCGGCACAAATCAACCTGAAAGTGAAATTTTAAATTTAATATTAAAAACTAATAGCTTATGTCACAAATCAATGGACACATATCCCAGATTATCGGTCCGGTGATCGACGTTTACTACGACACCAATGGGCTCGACCCTGAGAAAGTGTTGCCAAAAATCCATGATGCATTGAAAATCGTCAGGCCCGACGGCCGCGACCTCGTCGTCGAGGTGCAGCAGCACATTGGTGAGGATACCGTGAGGTGTGTCGCCATGGACAATACCGACGGTTTGCAACGTGGATTGGAGGCCATCACTACAGGACGTCCTATCCTGATGCCATCCGGTGACCAGATCAAGGGAAGGATGCTCAACGTCATCGGCCAGCCTATCGATGGTATGAAAGAACTCGACATGAAAGGTGCATATCCTATCCATAGGGAGGCACCAAAGTTTGAGGAACTCTCCACACAAAAAGAGATGCTCTCTACGGGTATCAAGGTGATCGACTTGCTCGAGCCCTACATGAAAGGTGGAAAGATTGGCTTGTTCGGTGGTGCTGGTGTGGGCAAGACGGTGCTCATCATGGAGCTCATCAACAACATCGCCAAGGGGCATAACGGCTACTCCGTGTTTGCCGGTGTGGGAGAGCGTACCCGCGAGGGCAACGACCTCATCAGGGAAATGATCGAGAGTGGTGTGGTGCGCTATGGCGAGAAATTCAAGAAAGCCATGGACGAAGGCAAATGGGACCTCTCACTTGTCGACCCCGAGGAACTGAAGAAGAGCCAGGCCACTCTGGTGTACGGTCAGATGAATGAGCCTCCAGGCGCACGTGCTTCTGTGGCACTCTCTGGTCTTACCGTGGCCGAGGAGTTCCGCGATAACGGCGGTAAGGACGGCGAGGCTGCCGATATCCTCTTCTTTATCGACAACATCTTCCGTTTCACCCAGGCTGGTTCCGAGGTGTCGGCTCTCTTGGGCCGTATGCCATCGGCAGTGGGTTACCAACCTACTTTGGCTTCAGAGATGGGTGCCATGCAGGAGCGTATCACTTCCACAAAGAAGGGTTCTATCACATCCGTACAGGCCGTGTATGTGCCTGCCGACGACTTGACCGACCCTGCTCCGGCCACCACCTTTACTCACCTTGATGCCACCACCGAGCTGAGCCGTAAAATCACCGAGTTGGGTATCTATCCTGCTGTCGACCCGCTTGGCAGTACATCTCGTATCCTCGACCCGCTGATTGTCGGAAAAGAGCATTATGAGTGCGCCCAGCGCGTAAAGCAGATCCTGCAAAGATACAAGGAACTGCAGGACATCATCGCCATCCTCGGTATGGATGAGTTGAGCGATGAAGACAAACTCACCGTCAACCGCGCACGACGCGTGCAGCGTTTCCTCTCACAGCCTTTCTCCGTGGCAGAGCAGTTCACAGGTGTCAAGGGCGTGATGGTACCTATCGAGGATACCATCAAGGGATTCAACATGATTCTCGACGGCGAGGTGGACGACCTGCCCGAGCAGGCTTTCCTCAACGTGGGTACGATAGAGGATGCCATTGCGAAGGGCAAGAAGCTCCTCGAACAAGCCAAGGGTTAATCGCATAACACGATATAGACTATGTTGAAGCTTAGAATAGTATCTCCGGAGCAAGTGGTGTATGATGGCGATGCCGTGAGCGTGAAAGTTCCTGGCATACTGGGCAATTTTGAGATTCTTCAAAACCATGCGCCCATCATCTCTGCCCTCCAGGTGGGCAAAGTGGTGTTCACCAACAGTGAGGGGGATCACGAACTCGACGTGAACGGTGGGTTCGTCGAAGTGCAGAAAAACAAGGTCAGCCTATGCGTAGAGGTGTACTGAGCAATGACGACTTCCTGGCCAGGGCACCCCATAGGTATTGGACCTACTCCTTGTGGCTGATTGCAGGACTGACGTTGGTGGCGCTCATCGCCTACAATGTATTCTTCGTGCAGCTCAATGTGACCCACGTTTTCATCGTGGTGCTTTTCGCACTGCTATCGAGCGTGGCGCTCTCCCTGACCTTGAAGCATGTACTTGCCTCGGAACAACCTCGTCTGATGAGGGCTTTCTTCATCTTCTCCAACATCCGGCTTGTAGCAGCCGCCATCCTCATCGTGGGATACGCGCTCCTGAGCCAGCAAAAGGGAAAGGAACTGTTGCCCTTCGTCATCATCCTTTCCGTATATTTCATCTTGCAGGATGTGCTCGACACGCTCTTTGTGGTGAGATTGCGGAATAAAGCCGAACAAGAGAAATGAGTATCTCAACGATATTTCTCACTACTCTTGCTTTCGCACTGCTGACTTTGGCCTACATCAAAGGATATCACTTCGTGAAGAAGCATGCTCCCGACCAAATGGTCAACTTCCATCTCATCATGGTGGCCATAAGGTTTCTCTTCGCAGTCACGGCTGTAGGACTATACGCCACATTCGTCGACAACAGAGAAGACACTATGCATTTCGCGGCTTTGATTCTCGGGCTTTATCTCGCGATGATAGTCATTACGCTTATATTAAAACATTGAACCGAATGAAATATATCAAACAACTGCTATGCCTCGTGGTGTTGATGTGGACTACGGCCCCGGTCGTGGCTGCCGAGAAAGGTGAGGAACTCAACATCTCGCATATCGTCCTTGAACATATCAAGGACTCATACGAGTGGCACGTCACCAATATCGGCGAGAAACCGGTGGTCATCCACCTGCCGGTGATTGTCTACAGTTCCACAGGCTTGCATGTGTTCTGCAGTTCCAAATTCGCCGAGGAGCCCGATGCCAACGGATACAGGATGGGACCTCACAATCTGGCGATTGCAACCAAAGGCGACAATGAGGGCAAGATCGTAGAATTGGTTGGAGGTGGGGAGAAGAGACCTTTCGATATCTCCATCACCAAGACCGTGGCTACGATGTTCATCAGTGTTATCGTGCTCTTGCTCTGCATCTTGTTGCCCGCACGCTGGTACCGCAAGCACAAGCCGAGCGACAACGCGCCGAAAGGTTTCACGGGATTCATTGAGTTGCTTGTGATGTATGTGGTGGATAATATCATCAAGCCTGGTGTGGGAAAGGGATACGAGAAGTATTGCCCTTACCTGCTCACTTGCTTCTTCTTTATCTTCACGTGCAACATCATGGGACTCATTCCATTCCCCCCGGGCGGAGGAAATGTGACCGGCAATATCGCCGTGACATTCTTCCTCGCACTGTGTACCTTTGTGGTGGTGCAGTTCAGCGGAAACAAGCATTATTGGAAAGATATCTTCTGGCCTGATGTGCCTCTGGCCCTGAAGGCATTCCCTCTCATACCGGTCATTGAGTTCGTTGGAATCTTCACCAAGCCTTTCGCCCTCATGATCCGTCTCTTCGCAAATATCATGGCTGGTCACGCCATTGCCATCTCGCTGGTGTGCATCATCTTCCTCGTAGCCGCGAAACCCATTGGCGTGTTCCTGGGCATGAGTGGCGTCAGTGTCATCATGAGTGTGTTCATGTCCACCCTCGAGGTGCTGGTGTGCTTCATCCAGGCCATGGTGTTCACCATGCTCAGCTCCATCTTCATCGGACTGGCACGCACAGAGCCAGAACATGAGTAGGCATGGCGGCCATACGGACAACGTACGGCTCCGTGTTTCAAGTAAAAAATAACAAACAACATCAATTAATAATTTAAAACTTTAAGTACTATGATTTCATTATTATTGGCCATTGAAGGCATCGCAAAATTTGGCGCCGCTGTAGGTGCAGGTCTCGCAGCAATCGGTGCAGGTATTGGTATCGGTAAAATCGGTGGACAGGCAATGGATGCCATGGCCCGCCAGCCCGAGGTAATGAACAAGTTGTTCACCAACATGATCGTTGCCGCTGCTCTTATCGAGGGTGTTGCCCTCTTCGCAGCCGTGATCGCATTCCTCTGCGTAGGATAACATCGAGACGTTTTTGTTGAACAAGCAAATTCAAGCGTATGGATTTATTGATTCCGAGTAGTGGCTTGCTTTTCTGGATGTCCATCACGTTCTTCGTGGTGCTCTTCATCCTGTGGAAGTGGGGCTTCCCCGCCATCACCGATATGGTAAGGGAGCGCAACGCCTTCATTGATGAGAGCCTGCGCAAGGCGCAAGAGGCCAACGACAAACTCGCCAACATACAACAAGAAGGTGAATCCATTCTGCAGGAGGCTCGTGGGGAGCAGGCACGCATCATGAAAGAGGCGACAAGCACCCGCGACGCTATCGTGGGACAAGCACAGGAGAAAGCCAAGGCCGAGGGTGCACGCATCATCGGCGAGGCCAAGGCCGAGGCGGAGAACGAGAGGCAGAACGCCATGAACGACATCCGCTCTCAAGTGGCCGTCCTCTCTGTACAGATAGCAGAGAAAGTGCTCCGCGAGAAGTTATCTACCGACAAAGCGCAGATGGATCTCATTGACAAACTGCTTGATGAGGTTTCTGTAGGCAACAATAAGAATTAGTCATTATGGAGATAGGTGTATTATCGGTTCGTTATGCAAGGGCGCTTCTCAAAAGTGCGCTCGAGCAGCATATCGAGGAACAGGTCTACCAGGAGATGCTCACGCTCTCGCAGAGTTATCTCAAGGTGCCTGAACTCAGATTCACAATCGACAATCCTATGCTCGAGAAAAGCAAGAAGAAGACGCTGCTCGTCACTGCTACGGGCGGAAAAGTGTCTCCGCTCACAGAGCGATTCATCGAATTGGTTCTTGCCGAGGATAGGGAGAACACCCTTCAGTTTATGGCTGCTTCGTATGTGACGCTGTACAGGAAACACAAGAACATCACAAGTGGCAGGCTCATCACTGCGGTCGCCGTTACCCCGGAAATCGAGAAGAAGATGCGGCAACGCGTGGAGAGCAGAACTCAGGGAACTGTGGAGTTTCAGACCGAGATCGACCCCGAGATTATCGGTGGGTTCATTCTCGAATACGATACGTACAGGATGGACGCAAGCGTGCAAAACCAGTTGCGCAACATCCTCACACAGTTAAGAAAATAAGTATATTAACGGAAAAACCAAATTATCAATGTCTGACAAAATAAAACCAAGCGAAGTATCCGAGGTGTTGCTGCAGCAATTGCGTAGCATCAGCAGCAACGAGAAATTCGACGAGGTGGGCACCGTGCTGCAAGTGAGCGACGGTGTGGCCCGCATCTATGGACTCCGCAATGCGGAGGCCAACGAGTTGCTCGAGTTCGAGAACGGAACGATGGCGATTGTCATGAACTTGGAGGAAGACAATGTGGGATGTGTGCTGCTCGGCACCACATCAGGCATCAAGGAGGGCATGGTCGTGAAACGTACGAAGCGTATCGCTTCCATCAGGGTCAACGACAACATGCTCGGACGTGTCATCAATCCTCTTGGCCAGGCCATCGATGGAAAGGGTGACATCGACCTTTCCGATGCTTTTGAGATGCCCCTCGACAGAAAAGCTCCTGGTGTGATTTATCGTCAGCCGGTGAAGGAACCGCTGCAGACAGGCCTGAAAGCCGTCGACTCCATGATTCCTATCGGAAGAGGACAGCGTGAGTTGATCATTGGCGACAGGCAAACTGGAAAAACGGCAATCGCCGTTGATACCATCATCAACCAGAAGAGCTTCTACGAGGCAGGGAAACCTGTATATTGTATCTATGTGGCCATCGGACAGAAAGCGTCGACTGTGGCCGCCCTCGTCCAAAACCTCAAAGAGCATGGGGCCATGCCCTATACCATCGTCGTTTCGGCCACCGCTGCCGATCCCGCCGCCATGCAGTACTATGCACCTTTTGCTGGAGCTGCCATCGGTGAGTATTTCCGCGACAGGGGAGAGTCGGCCCTCGTAGTCTACGACGACCTCTCCAAGCAGGCTGTGGCCTATCGTGAGGTGTCGCTCATCCTGAAGCGCCCTTCCGGACGCGAGGCTTATCCCGGTGATGTGTTCTATCTCCACAGCCGTCTGCTCGAGCGTGCCGCACGTATCAACGACCAGCAAGAGGTGGCCGTGCAGATGAACGACCTGCCAGAGTGCATGAAAGGCCACGTGAAAGGTGGTGGCTCGCTCACTGCCCTGCCTATCATCGAGACACAGGCTGGCGACGTGTCGGCTTACATTCCCACGAATGTCATCTCCATCACCGACGGACAGATCTATCTGGAGACCGACCTCTTCAACCAGGGCTTCCGTCCTGCCATCAACGTGGGTATCTCCGTGAGCCGTGTGGGTGGTTCGGCACAGATCAAGAGTATGAAGAAAGTGGCCGGTACATTGAAGATCGATATGGCTCAGTATCGTGAGCTCGAGGCGTTCTCCAAGTTCTCGAGCGATATGGATGCCGTGACAGCCATGACCCTCGACCGTGGTCGCAAGAACAACCAATTGCTTATCCAGCCGCAGTACAGTCCTATGAATGTAGGCGAGCAGATTGCCATCCTCTATTGTGGCACAAACGGACTGATGCATGAGGTGCCTGTGACCGAGGTGAGGAAATGCCAGGACCTCTTCCTCGAGAAAATGAGAAGTGCCCACTCCGATGTGATCGACTTGCTTGCCAGTGGAAAGATTGATGACAATGCCACTGGCGTCATCAAGTCTGTCATGGCTGATATCGCCGGACAATTCAAGTAATCGCCTATGCCGTCACTAAAAGAGATAAAAAACCGCATAGCCTCGGTCAACAGCACACGTAAGATTACGAGTGCCATGAAGATGGTGGCTTCATCGAAACTGCACCATGCACAGGTGCAAATCGAGAAGATGCTCCCCTACGAGAGCATGTTGGAGCATATCGTAAAGACATTCCTCGCTTCTGATGCCGAAGCCGGCACCATCTATGAGCTCGAGAGAGAGGTCAAGAAGGTGGTGTTGGTGGTCTTCGCGTCGAACAGTAGTCTTTGCGGTGGCTTCAACTCCAATATCATCAAACTCATGCAGCAGGCCATTGCGGGATACGAGCACCTGGGCAGGGAGAATATCCTTATTTATCCCATTGGCCGCAAGGTGGCTGAAAAAGTGACGAAACTTGGTTATCGCTCTGCTGGCGATTTCTCGGCGTTGGCCGACAAGCCCAATTCTGCCGAGTGTATCAGGATTGCTACCGAACTGGGTGCAATGTTCCGTACAGGTGAGGTAGACAAAGTCGAACTCATCTATCATCATTTCAAGAGCGCCGGCTCGCAAATCCTGACGAGAAAGACCTTGCTGCCTATCGATGTGGAGTCGATTGTGGAAGAGGACCACGAACGTGACCTCACTTCCAACATCATCACGAAGAAGGCGCAAGACTATCTCAAGAAACACCATAAGGAAGAGAAATCCCAACAAACTGAGGCCAAACCGCTCAACGACAACTTCATCGTAGAGCCCGATTTGGATACTGTGTTGGGTGTTCTCGTGCCCAAGGTGGTACACTTGGCTCTCTACACGGCCTTGCTCGACAGCAATGCTTCCGAGCATGCGGCAAGAATGGTGGCCATGCAGACGGCTACCGATAATGCCGACGAACTGCTCAGGGAGCTCAACTTGCAGTACAACAAGAGTCGTCAACAGGCAATTACCAACGAACTTCTTGATATTGTCGGTGGTTCGGTGAATAACTGATCTCCACGATGCCGACCCTACATTCAGGCGAGAAACGTTATGGCGTTTCTCGCCTGTTTCATGTTTGTGGTGAGAAAAATTACTTTCCACTTTCATTTTATCATTGATTTTTAAAATCATTTCACTTTTTTTATTATCTTTGTAACCAGAAGAATTAGCTGAGTTAAACCCAAAACGATATACTAAATGAACATCAAACTACGACTGGCAGTGATGAATTTCTTGGAATTCGCTGTCTGGGGTGCCTACCTCACATGTATGAGTAATTATCTCGGCAAGGCAGGATTGGGAGCCGAGGTTCCATGGTTCTATGCCATTCAGGGAATTGTGTCAATTTTCATGCCCACTCTGATGGGTATCGTGGCCGACAAGTATATGCAGCCTCAACGCGTGCTGGGACTCTGCCATTTCCTCGCTGGTGCATTCATGTTGTGCTGCTGGTGGATGGGTATGAACAATCCCACGCCCGACAAGGCCATGTTCATCACGCTCTACACATTGAGCGTCGCTTTCTACATGCCAACTATCGCATTGGCCAACACTACTGCTTTCTCTATCCTCACGCGTAATGGGATGGATACGGTCAAGGATTTCCCACCCATCCGTGTGCTCGGCACTGTGGGTTTCATTGCCACCATGTGGTTCGTCAACTGTGCAGTGTGGGATGGCAGTTCGTTTATGTTTACCTTGGGCGAAAACGCGCATAAGTTCCAGTACACCTACATGCAGTTCTTTGTGTCGGGTCTGCTTAGTTTCGTGCTGTTTGCCTATTGCTTCACCTTGCCTGCTTGTCCGCTGGTAAAGAAGGAAGGCAAGACTTCCTTGGTGGAATCTTTTGGCTTGAATGCGTTCAAACTGTTCAAGACCAGGAAGATGGCCATGTTCTTTATCTTCTCAGCACTGCTGGGTATGTGTCTTCAGGTGACCAATGGCTATGCAGGACCGTTCATTACCAGTTTCAAAGGTAGTATCGACGAGGCTGTTGCTAATTCTTTTGCTGCCAATAATGCCACATTGCTGACCTCTATCTCGCAGATGAGCGAGGCACTATGTATATTGATGATTCCGTTCTGCCTTAAGAAGTTCGGCATAAAGGGCGTGATGCTCATGTCGATGTTCGCTTGGGTATTCCGTTTCGGCTTCTTCGGGGTAGGCAATCCTGCTATGCCGGGAGTGGTCTTCTTCATCCTCTCTTGCATCGTTTATGGTGTTGCCTTCGATTTCTTCAATGTTTCGGGCGGTATCTTCGTCGACCAGGAGTGTGAGCCTTCTATCAAGGCCTCGGCTCAGGGCTTGTTCATGATGATGACAAATGGCGTGGGGGCCACCGTAGGCACTTTGGCTGCAGGTGCCATCATTAACTCGTTCTGCTCCTGGCAGGATGTGGAAGTAAATGGCGTACAGCAGAGCTTCCTTTTGGGTGACTGGCAGACTTGCTGGTTCATCTTTGCTGGATTCGCATTGGTGGTAGGTGTCGCTTTTGCCTTGGTGTTCCATCCCGAAAAAGCACGTAAGTAATGGCGCTGGTACGGATGGTATACAAAAGTGTGAACGAAATCGTCGGCAACGATGATGTCGGTATCTTGTTGCTTGTCAACGAGGAAGGAACCCGGCAGCTGTCGATGGTTTGTGACAAGCACATGGTATACCAGTTCCGGCTCAGATTGTCAAAGGCTGAGATTGTTGACAAACTGCTGCCAGAGGTACTTTGGCAGGTCGTGGTGAGGAGTCTCGACATGCAGTTCCAGGTGGTGATCAACGACCTGGTAGATGGGCAATACAAAACGCTGCTTTATATGCCAGATATCCTGCAAGCCATCCCCATAAGGGCAAGCGACGCTATATTGCTGGCTCATTTTGCAAAAATCCCCATCTTTATAGAGGAAAGTCTGTTATTGCGGCAGAGCGTTCCATATAGCGAGGAGTCGGTCGCTGTTTCGGTTCCAGTCAACGTGATAACTACCGAAATGCTGAAAAAAGCGCTCGATAAGGCTATCAGCGAGGAGAATTATGAGCAGGCCTCTCAATTGCGCGATGAGTTGCAACGGCGTTCAAAAAGTGAAAGTAATACATGAAGGAAACTCGATATTTCTTTGTGCCTGAGGCTGAAAGCGCAGGTGCTCTTCCCGAGGAAGAGGCCGCACATGCTTTGCGTGTGCTGCGACTGGCTCAGGGCGACGAGATTTTCCTCATTGACGGCAATGGGTACTTTTATCGTGCCGTCGTTTCTGTTGCCTCATCTAAAAAATGCTTGTATGAAATCATGGAGGCCATGCCACAATCCAGGTTGTGGCATGGCCATATTCATCTGGCCATGGCGCCAACCAAAAATATCGACAGGGTAGAGTGGATGGCTGAAAAAGTCACCGAGATAGGCTTCGATGAGCTGTCGTTCCTCAATTGCCGTTTTTCGGAGCGCCGAGTGGTCAAGTGCAACCGTATTGAGAGAGTTGTAATCTCTGCTGTCAAGCAAAGTCGTAAGGCTTGGAAGCCGGTCGTCAACGAGATCATGGATTTCAAAGACTTTGTCTGCAAGCCAAGAACTGGTCTGAAATGTATCGCCCATTGTTACAGTGAGGTAGAGAAAACCGATTTGTTCCAGTTGTTGCAATCGCCCGAAGATGTGCCCGATTCCGACCTCACTATTCTGATCGGGCCCGAGGGCGACTTCTCCATCGACGAGGTGAATATGGCCATTGCCAATGGCTTCCACTCCATTTCTCTCGGCGAATGCCGGTTGCGCACAGAGACAGCCTGCCTCTTCGCGGTTTCTATAGCCCAATTGGCTAGAAGAAAACTCAAACTGCTTTAAATTAATAATCATATATCATCCTTCATTCAAACCTCCCAAATCATCATTATGGAATCGCAGAATTATTTATTGCTTGCTTTCAAGTTGCTGGGCTCCCTTGCATTGTTGATGTATGGTATGAAAACCATGAGTGATGCCTTGCAGAAATTGGCTGGTCCGCAATTGCGTCATGTGCTTGGTGCCATGACCACCAATCGTTTTACCGGAATGCTTACTGGTGTGTTTGTGACCGCTGCCGTTCAGTCGTCTACGGCTACTACCGTGATGACGGTATCGTTTGTCAGCGCCGGTCTGCTTACGTTGGCCCAGGCCATCAGTGTGATCATGGGTGCCAATATTGGTACCACTCTTACCGCATGGATCATGTCGGCGGGTTTCTCATTCAATATCAGCGATTTTGTATGGCCTGCATTCTTTATCGCCATCATCCTTATCTACAGCAAGAAACGTAGAACGGCAGGCGATTTCCTTTATGGTATTGCCTTCATGTTCCTCGGACTGGGTACGCTCCGTCAGACAGGTATTGACATGCATCTTGGCGAGCAAGAGGCTGTGCTCAATTTCTTCTCCAGTTTCGATCCCAACAGTTTCTTCACCACCATCACTTTCTTGATTATTGGTGGTGTGCTGACGATGTGTGTACAGTCGTCGGCAGCGGTGATGGCCATCACCATGATTTTGTGTTCAAGTGGGGTTTTGCCCATCTACCAGGGCATCGCATTGGTGATGGGTGAGAATATTGGAACCACCGTCACTTCGAATATCGTGGCCATGTCGGCAGGCACACAGGCGCGAAGGGCTGCCTTTGCCCATATGTTTTTCAATATCTTCGGTGTGGTGTGGATTCTCATCGTGTTCCATCCGTTTGTCAACATGGTTTGTGGACTTGTGGGATATGACGTGGAGATGACGAAGGAGAGTGTTGGCGAGACGGCCTTCTTGGCCAATGCCGCAAAACTGAGTTTTGTGCTTGCAGCCTTCCACACTTGCTTCAATCTTATCAACACCTTCATCCTTATCTGGTTCATTCCAGCAATCGAGAAATTGGTTTGCAAGGTGATTAAGCAAAAGGCCGTGAGCGATGAGGAGGAGCCACGACTGAGATACATCCAGGGTGGTCTGATGAAGACTCCGGAAATCTCTGTCTATCAGGCACAGCAGGAAATCACACTCTTTGGCGAGAGAATCCAGCGGATGTTTGATATGGTGAAAGATCTATATGGGATGTCGAACGAGGAGAAAGAGAATCCTGAGTTCGAGAAACTGTTCACCCGTATCGAGAAATACGAGGGCATCTCCGACAATATGGAGATAGAGATAGCCCACTATCTGGAGCAGGTGAGCAACGCTCATCTCTCGGATGAGACCAAGGGTAAGATCCGTCAGATGCTGCGTGAGATCAGCGAGATAGAGAGTATTGGCGACGCTTGCTACAACATCGCACGTACGATTCGCCGCAAAAAGCAGTCTGACAAGAAGTTCACCGAGAAGTTGGAGAAGGATGTGCAAGAGATGTTCCGTCTTACCGATAACTCACTTACTCAGATGAACGTGGTGATGAAAGGCCGTCGTGGTGAGGTGAACACCAAGGAGACATTCAAGATTGAGAACGAAATCAACTCCATGCGCAATAACCTCAAGGCCGCCAATATCCAGTCGGTCAACAACCATGAATATGATTATGCCGTGGGTGCCATGTTCACCGACCTGATTTCTGAGTGTGAGAAATTGGGCGACTATGTGGTGAATGTGGTAGAGGCCAGAATTGGTCAATAGACAGTTGTCGCCATCAATGCAAAGGTGCGTTTCCTTAATCCTGGAAACGCACCTTTGCTTCTTCATAACTGTCGAGGGAGCCAATGTCGAACCGATGGCCTGGCATCTGCCAGGCATGGATCTGGGTCACCTCAGTGAGATAATGGGCAAGATTGCCTGGCGCATCATACCCGCATCCGTGGCTAAGGCAGTCTTTGATGAGCGGAAGGTCGGAATGGTGGTAGATATAGAAGGGGGGCACTGCCCACTCTGAGACAGGTTGCTCTGGCTTCTCCTGCATCTGCAGCACCAGATGGTTGTCGTCGATTTCTATCACTCCAGTGCGTTGCAACTTCCGTAGTTCGGGTTCATGGTAATACATGATGACCGACGATTGTTTCTCCTTGAAGAAATCCACAAAGCCCCGAAACGAGAAATCAAGGATATTGTCGGCTGCCACTACCATGATGTCGTCTTCTACCTTGTTTTGCTCAATGGCAAGAAGCAGGTCTTTCACTGCTCCCAGACGGGTGTCATTACTGATGCTTCCATCATCGATGATGCTGATGGGCTTGTTGTACTGGCACGTTGCCTTCCATTCCTCGAAAACAGAGGCAAACTTGTGGTTCGTCACCACAATATGCTCATCGATGTCGTCGATTTGGTCGATATCATCGAGCATACGCTCCAATATCGAGCGTCCACCTATCTTGAGCAATGGTTTCGGGAAATTTTCTGTCAGCGGATAAAGCCGTGTGGCATATCCCGCTGCGATAACAATATTCTTCATATTTGTTCGGGCTGGATGTTTAATGGTGTGTCGATGGAATAGATGCTTCCTCGATTTCGCTGCAAAAATAGCAAAATCCGACGAGATGCACAAATGATATGTGCTTTTTCCCCTATACAACCGCTCTGTTCATCCTCCCACGGACACAGACAGCCTGGTGGGCTGTGCCGGTCGAGACATTATTGTTTTTTGGTAATTAATGCCAAGTAGTCATGGTTTTTTCCATTTTCTACCACACGGAGGTTGTATCCACATGCTTCGGCCACATCACCCAACGAACGTGAGTCAATATACAGCCACGGGAAACTTTTTCCAAGAATATCCTTGTATTGCATTTTGTAGACCAGCTCGCCATAGTAGTTGATCATCTCGTCTATAGGCTCATCGTCGTCAAAAACATAACTGATGTCGGTAGAGTCACAAATCAATTGTCCGTTAGGCAACAAAATGTCGTCGAGCAATTGGAAAAACTGGGGCAGACGTGCTATTGTACCCACAATCCCGATGCCGTTCATGAGCATCAGTATCGTATCATAACGGTCGCTTACGCTGAAGAGATCCTCGTGGAAAACATGTCGCACTCCACGTGCTCTCATCGTTTCTACCGACAGGGGCGAGATGTCTATGGCATCGACATCAATTCCTCGTTCCTGCAAGACCAACGAGTGACAACCCGCCCCGGCGCCCACATCCAGCGTGCGTCCTTTTACAAGGTCGAGCGCATGATGTTCCAATGGTGGCATCGAATTGTAGCCGCGAAACAATGTCTCTACCGGAATCTCATCCTCGTCAAACATAGGGGAGAACACCCGTAGCCGTGATGCTTTGCCATTTGCCCAAAAGTCGGAAATGGCGGCACCCATCGGGTCGAACTGTACATCAAGGAGCCGGTGTGTTTTTTTCATGTGATGCATGTCTATGTCCAGAATTCTCGTTCTCCGGTCGGCGACATCTTCGAGCCGCATTGAGGGCAGGTTTTCTTGTCCCAAATGCGTATGTTGTCGCTTCCACAGTTCAGGCACAACCGTCCCACCTCGCTGCGAAAAGAGGGGGCCACGTCGGCAATCACACCTCCGACGACAAGGTGCTGGATGGTATGGCAGTCGGGACAGGTCACGGCCGTTATCTCTTGACGGAACAGCCCACGGCCTTCGTATATGTCGGCCTCATAGCCACAAGAGTCACATCTCATCTTTATCTTCCATGCCATAATCAAGAGTATGAAAATTCGTCAGCAAGGGTCATTCGGTCGTCTCTCGCAATGTCAGTATACCCTGTAGCCGTTTTCCTTGCAGTAGTCGATGGCGGGTTGATAACCTTGGGCGGTGGAGCGATGAATCCATTTCAGACCGATGCGCTCGTCTTTCTCCACCCCGGTGCCTGTCATGTGAAACCATCCTATGGCAAACTGTGCCTGAGGGTCGCCGCCCTGGGCTGCCAGCTCATACCAGAAAGCCGATTCTGCCACGTCTTTCTCCACACCATCACCATTCCAATGGGCTGCTCCCACGTTTTTCTGCGATAGGATATGGCCTTGGAAAGCCGCCTCCCGATACCAGAGATAGGCTTTTTGGTGGTCGGCTTCTATTCCTTGCCCCAAATAATAGGCATTGGCCACATTCACCTGCGATTGCAGGTCACCACGTGAGGCGGCTTTCAGGTACCACTCAAAGGCCAGGGCCTCGTTCCGCTCCACGCCGTCTCCCTTGTAGTAGCATTCGGCGACGTTGAAAATGCCATAGATATCATCAAGTTCGGCTGCTTTCATATACCACTCAAAGGCCGTCGAATGGTTTTCCACCACACCTAAACCACGCATATAGCACACTCCAAGGTTGTTCATAGCCCTAGGGTCGCCCTCGTATGCCATCTTGCGGTAGGTGTCGGCGGTATCACGGTCTTTTTGCATATATGATGAAAGGTTCTGGTATCGCTTAACTGAAAATCTGGTAGACAGCGGCCGAGACCACCCACGCCACTGCTGTGGTATAGCAGGCTGCGAACAATGCCCACCGCCAACTGCCCGTCTCGTTCTTGATGGCCGCTATGGTGGCGATGCATGGGAAATAGAGCAGCACGAAGAGCAGGAAGCAGAAAGCCACAAGTGGCGTGACACCCTCACGCTCCATCTTCTCACGCAATACGGGATACTGCTCGGCGCTGGCACTGTCGCTGTCATCGGCCACCTCCTCGTCGCCGGTATAGAGCACGCCCATGGTCGAGGCTACAATCTCCTTCGCTCCTACGCCGGCTATTAGTCCCACATCCAGTTTCCAGGTGAAGCCTTGTGGCATGAAGATGGGTTCTATCGCCTTGCCGATATGTCCGATATAACTGTGCTCTTGTTGTTCCTGCTTGCTCATCTCGTCATGGTGTGGGAAATATCCGAGAGCCCATACGATGATGCTGGCCACCAAGATGATTCCACCCATTTTCTTCAGGTATTGCTTGCCTTTCTCCCAAGTGTGTCGCATCATGGCCTTCATCGTGGGCACGCGGTAGGGTGGGAGCTCCATGACGAATGGGGTATCCTCGCCTTTAATGAGGAAACGGCTGAGCAGGTTGCTCATCAATACTGCCATCAGTATGCCGATCACATAGAGGGATATCATGATCATTGCCTGGTAGCGGACGGCAAAGAATGCGCCGATAATCATGATGTAGATAGGCAGACGGGCGGAGCAACTCATGAACGGGAGGATGAGCATCGTGATCAGGCGCGACTTCCGGCTTTCTATCGTGCGGGTGGCCATCACAGCCGGTACGTTGCAGCCAAATCCCATGATCAGCGGAATGAACGACTTGCCATGTAGTCCCATGTGGTGCATGATCTTATCCATGATGAAGGCGGCACGGGCCATATAGCCAGTGTCTTCCATGAACGAGATAAACGCATACAGGATGAGAATCTGCGGGAGGAAGACGATGACGGCTCCCACGCCACCTACCACACCGTCGACAAGCATGTCTTTCACCGGACCGTCGGGAAGAATGGCGCCAAGCCAGTCGCCCAGGGCGGAGAATCCTGCGTCAATCCAGTCCATCGGATATTGTCCCAAAGAGAATGTCGTTTGGAACATGGCATAGAGGATGAGGATGAAAATGGGGATGCCAAAGTATTTGTTTGTGAGGATATTGTCGATGAAGTGGGTGGCACGATAAGTGTCTTCCTTTGTTCCTTCATAAAAATTGGCTTCCTGCAGGGCGCCGTGAATAAAACCATATTTGGCATCCATGATGGCAGTCTCACTGTCTTCCTTGGTCTCATCCTGGATGTACTTAGCGGCCTCGTCGCGCACTTTGAGAATATGCTCACAGGCAGGCAATGTCTTGATATAGCGCTCCGCTCCTTTGTCCATCTCTAGCAATTTGATGGCAAGATAGCGGGTGGAGTATCTAGACCGGATGGCCTTATGTTTCTGCAACTCATCCTTCACTTGGTCGATGGCTGTTTCCACATATTTGCCATGATTGATGTGGATGTGCCTTGATATGGTCTTGTTAGGACGTGGACCATGGGCGTAGTCGTCGGTATGATCGCCACCATGGGCGTTCTCATAGTCCTTGTGCCATGCCTGAATCTCGGCGGCGACTTGCGGGTTGATGTTTCCGTTCTTGTCTACGAAGTCCATGCCCTCGTAGATGTTGATGATGATATGGAACAGCAAATCCACACCGCGCCCCGTCTTGAAAACGGTGGGTATCATGGGCACACCAAACAGTTGCCCCAGTTTGTTGAAATCGATGTTGTCGCCACGGCGCTCCGTCTCGTCATACATATTGAGTGCGCATACCATACGCACGTTCATGTCCACCAGTTGGGTGGTCAGATAGAGGTTGCGCTCAAGATTGCTGGCGTCAATTACGTTGATCACCACATCGGGGGGCGACTCAATAATCTGCTTGCGCACATACAACTCCTCTGGACTATAGGCAGAAAGAGAATAGGTGCCGGGGAGGTCAACAAGGTTGAATTCGTAACCCTCGTAGTGGGCATGCCCTTCCTTGGCGTCAACGGTCACTCCCGAGTAGTTGCCCACACGCTCATGGGAGCCTGAGGCAAAATTAAAGAGGGAGGTCTTTCCGCAGTTGGGATTTCCCACCAGTGCCACGTTGATTTGGCGACGCTTCTTCAGGGCCGCATCGTGCAACTGGTTCTCCGTCAAGGGGATGTCCTCTGCTTTTTGTTGGCTGAAATCCGTACCGTTGTCTTGGAGGTGGTTGTCATGAAGTTCCTTGGCCTCTTTTTCCGAAATGACCTCAATCATTTTGGCCTCGTCGTGGCGCAAGGAGACTTCGTATCCCAAGATACGGTATTTCACTGGGTCTTGAAGTGGGGCATTGAGCAACACTTCCACTGTGGTGCCCTTGATGAATCCCATCTCCACTATTCGTTTCCTGAACCCGCCGTGTCCTATCACCTTCACGACAACGGCTTTCTCTCCAGTATGTAAATCGGATAATCTCATACTACAATTGCTATAGAATAAGTCGTTTAGTATTTCTTCGCTACTGTCTTCACGTCATGTGATTTCAATTGCAAATTTACCAATAATATCCTACATATTACACTCTGGTCAAAGGGTTTGAAAACAAAATACCTTGAAATGGGGATGGCGACAACAGTGGAAAGCAAACTGCTACCTATTCTTGGGTGGTCGGGATGTTGTCTTGCTCGCCCTGTGTCTCTACGCTTTCCTCGTCTTTCCCAGCAGGTTGGTTCGTCTCTTCCTCGATAGTGCCGGATTGCGGCTTGTTGAAGTAATCCTCCAATTCTTTGGTCGCACTGTGGTCGGTGTTGTCAAGGTCTTTGACGATGATGCCGTGCTCAAGAAGCGTGATGCGTGGGCAAATGTCGATGGTGTGAGCCAGGTTGTGGCTGCTGATGATGATTGTACTTCCCGTTGCCTTGTTGTATTCCGTAAGCATGTTCTTCAGCACGTTCTGGCTCGAAGGGTCGAGGAAGTTGAATGGTTCGTCGAGAATAAGCAGTTGGGGACGGTTGAGCAGGGCTGCCACGATGCCAACTTTTTGCTTGTTTCCTGCCGAGAGGTCCCTGATCAGTTTCTTCTGGCCAAGAATCTCACCAGCCATCAACTGGTCGTATTGGTGAACACGCTCCTCGGTCTCGTTCTTGCTCAGACCGCATACTTTGCCAATAAAGGCAAAGAACTCCTCTGGGGTAAGGAATTCGATGAGGAATCCGTCGTCAATATACGAGCCCGTGAACATCTTCCAATCCTCACTCTCTGATGGGTCGATGCTGAGCAGTTCGCCATCGGTAGTGCCATCGGGGTGGAAACCCAGCGTCACCCTGCCGTCATCGGCTTGGAGCAGGTCGAGTATCAAACGAAACAGGGTGGTCTTGCCGGCACCATTATTGCCCACAAGTCCCACCAACTCGCCGTCACCGATATGGTAAGAACTGATGTTCACGGCAGTATGGTCTCCAAAACTCTTCTTCAGGCTTGTAACATCAATTGTCATGTCTCGATTCTTTTCTTGTAAAAAATAAAGATTTCAGCACTCTGGTGAGAATGCTGAAATCTTGAAAAATAGTTTATACCAATCCACGTCCGTGGCAATTCTTGAATTTCTTGCCGCTGCCACAAGGACAAGGCTCGTTTCGGCCGGGCATCTTGTCTTTGCGGATGGGCTGGCGGCGCTGCTGCTGTGCCGACTCTCGGGTGTCCTGGCTGGCGGCTGCCTTCTGGTTCTGGTCCACCATCTCGTCGCCCTTGCTCTCTTGATAGCGCTGGGTGCGGCGCTCAGGAGCAGCCTCGCGCACCTCCTGCTGCTGTTGCAGTTGTGGTATCTGACCACGCATCAGAATCTCAGAGATGCGGTTGTTCATGTCGTCCACCATATTGTCGAAGAGTTTCACGCTCTCGAGCTTGAAGATGAGCAACGGGTCTTTCTGCTCGTATGAGGCATTCTGCACACTGTGCTTCAACTCGTCGAGTTGCCTGAGGTTCTCTTTCCAGCAGTCGTCAATGATATGAAGCGAAACGGCCTTCTCGAATTGTTTCACTACCGACTTGCACTCGGTCTCATAGGCCTCTTTCAGGTCACATGGGATGTTCATCATTCCGCGGCCGTCGGTGATGGGCACATTGATGCGCTCATATATCTGTCCTTGCTCCTCGTACACCTGCTTGATGATGGGCCACGACACTTCCTGTATGCGGTCGGTGCGGCGCTTGAATGATTTCATGGCCTCGGCATAGGCTTTCTCTTCAAGCGACTCTCTGCTCTTTTCGATGAATTCCTCTTTGCTGAACGGACATTCCATAGCGAGCGTCTTGAGGAACATTTCCTTGCAGCCTTGGTAGTCGTTGTTGCTGACGATGTTTACCACGCGGTCCCAGATGATATTGGCGATATCCATTCCGATACGCTCACCCATCAGGGCATGGCGGCGCTTCTCATAGATAACCGTACGCTGCTTGTTCATCACGTCGTCGTATTCGAGCAGGCGCTTTCTCACACCGAAGTGATTCTCCTCCACCTTCTTCTGGGCACGCTCGATACTGTTGTTGATCATCTTGTGCTCGATGCGCTCTCCATCCTCGAAACCGAGTCGGTCCATCACCTTCGCGATACGCTCGGAGGCGAACAGGCGCATCAGTTTGTCCTCGAGCGACACGTAGAACACTGAGGAACCCGGGTCGCCCTGACGTCCGGCACGACCACGCAACTGCCTGTCCACACGACGGCTCTCATGGCGCTCGGTACCGATGATGGCAAGACCTCCGGCCGCTTTCACCTCTGGCGTGAGCTTGATATCGGTACCACGACCGGCCATGTTGGTGGCTATGGTTACGGCACCAAGGCCATCGGTGCTTCGTCCGGCTTGTGCCACGACATCAGCCTCCTTCTGGTGCAACTTGGCGTTCAGCACGTTATGAGGGATATCGCGCATATTGAGCATGCGGGAGAGCAACTGCGAGATCTCCACGGATGTGGTACCTACAAGGGTAGGACGTCCCGCCTCGCGCATGGCCACGATCTCTTCGATCACCGCATTGTATTTCTCACGCTGGGTCTTGTACACACGGTCGTTCATGTCGATGCGCTGAACAGGCTTGTTGGTGGGTATCTCCACAACGTCGAGTTTGTAGATGTCCCAGAACTCACCTGCCTCAGTGATGGCAGTACCGGTCATACCGGCAAGCTTATGGTACATACGGAAATAGTTCTGCAAGGTGATGGTGGCGTAGGTCTGGGTGGCTGCCTCCACCTTCACATGCTCCTTGGCTTCCACAGCCTGGTGCAATCCGTCGCTCCAACGGCGACCTTCCATGATACGTCCGGTCTGCTCGTCAACGATTTTCACTTCACCGTCGATCACCACATACTCATCGTCCTTATTGAACATGGTATAGGCTTTCAGCAGTTGCTGGAGAGTGTGCACACGCTCGCTCTGCACAGCATAGTGGCTCATCAGCTCGTCTTTCTTCTGGATACGTTCCTCGTCGGTGATATCAGTACGTGCCTCAAGCTCTGACATCTCAGTGGTGATGTCGGGCAACACAAACAGGTCTTTGTCATCAACCTGTTTGGCAAGCCATTCCACACCCTTGTCGGTCAGGTCAACGGAGTTGAGTTTCTCCTCCACCACGAAATAGAGTGGGGCAACAGCCTCCGGCATACGGCGGTTGTTGTTCTGCATATACTCCTCCTCGGTGGCAAGCATACCTGCCTTGATTCCTTCCTCGGAGAGGAATTTGATGAGGGCCTTGTTCTTGGGGAGAGCCTTGTGCGACCTGAAGAGCGAAAGGAAACCTTCCTGAAGAAGTTTCTGGTCGTTGGTCTCGCGGGCTTTCTGAATCATCTGGCGTGCCTGGGCCAGATAGTCGGTGGCAAGACGGCGCTGTACGCCAACGAGCCGTTCCACCAATGGCTGGTATTCCTCAAACATCTGGTCGTCGCCTTTCTCAACCGGACCAGAGATAATCAAAGGTGTTCGGGCGTCGTCGATAAGCACCGAGTCCACCTCATCGACAATGGCATAGTTGTGGGCACGTTGCACCAAGTCGGCAGGCGATATGGCCATGTTGTCGCGCAGATAGTCGAAACCAAACTCATTGTTGGTGCCAAAAGTGATGTCGGCCTGATATGCCTTGCGCCGCTCGGCAGAGTTCGGACGGTGCTTGTCAATACAGTCTACCGAAAGACCATTGAACTCGTAAAGTGGTCCCATCCACTCGGAGTCACGCTTGGCAAGATAGTCGTTCACGGTCACCACATGCACGCCATTGCCAGTGAGGGCGTTGAGGAAGACGGGAAGGGTTGCCACAAGGGTCTTACCCTCACCTGTGGCCATCTCGGCAATCTTGCCTTGATGCAACACGACTCCACCAAACAGCTGCACGTCGTAGTGCACCATGTCCCAGGTCATTTCGTTGCCACCGGCTTCCCAATGGTTGGAGTAGATGGCCTTGTCGTCTTCGATGCGGACGAAATCCTTGGTGGCGGCCAGCTCACGGTCGAAATCGTTGGCCTGAACCACAATCTCCTCGTTCTCCGCGAATCGGCGGGCTGTCTCTTTCACGATGCTGAAAGCCACGGGAAGCACTTCGTTGAGCGCTCCTTCGTAGATCTCAAGAATCTCTTTCTCTATCTTGTCAATCTGGTTGAAGATGACCTCACGCTCATCGATGGGAGTGTCCTCGATTTTGGATTTGAGTTCAGCCACCTTCTCTTTCTGCTCCTTGGCAGAGTCTTGAACATATTGCTGAATCTCTTTTGTCTTGGCACGAAGCGCATCATTGTCCAATGCCTCTATCTCTGGATATACGGCTTTGACCTTCTCGACAATTGGCTGAATCAACCTCATGTCGCGAGTCGACTTGTTGCCAAACAAAGATTGTAATAGTTTTGTAAAACCCATTTTTTATAATTATAATTATTTGTTTTCCGAAAAATCGTGCAAATTTACAAAATTATTCCCTTATTGCCAACATAATAGTTGGTTTTTTGAGATTTCAAGCGCCCTTCTTGGTTATTGCATGGTCTTTGCGCAAAAACACATTCATGACACATCTCATTAGCAAAGTTAGTGCCAAAATGTACATTCCCTCAGCATATTCTTGGAAAAAACCACCAATGATGAACAGAATAATAAGGACTTTCCATATTCGCCACCAATAATGAGACTGATGGTGACGCATCGCTTTCACTACGGGAATGACAAAGAAAAGGGGGAGGGGATTGAGCAACAGCAATTGTAGGTTGATGCGAACGGTGGGATGCTCGGAGAATAGCATCAGGAAGAGCAGGATGCCGGCCAGTCCGGAGGCCACCATCAATATCGCATCAAACAACCAGAAGGTTTTTTTTGTGCGTAGTTCGATGACTGTTACCAATATCGTAATGGCCAGCAGAATGAGCGCACAAGCAAGGGGAGAGAGAGGGAAACCTCCACTTTCTTCTACCGCCTCACCGGGGGGCACAACGATGCGCTCCTCTTTTACCAATCGCCTTGACGACCCGTCGCTTGCCTCTATCTCGGCACCGGAGAAATCACGCATCAGGTTCCTGGGCAGAAATTGTTGCTCTTTCAACCCGATGGGCCTGTCGGCCTGGAGCCCCAGAAGCATATCGTTGCCAAATCTTGCCCATGGGTGACGGGCTGTGCATTCATGCACCAGGTTTCTGAATGTAGTGGTGCCTTCTTGATGGTCCTTGTACCTTACTTTGCCCGACAAGTGGTCTGCGAGCATGTCGCGGGCTCTGGTCGTACAGTTGTCGTAGAAGTAGTTGTATCTGTAAACCACATTCTCAGGTAGGGAATTCACGCTGATGGCTTCCATGATATGGGCTTTCTCCTCCTCCGTCAGGTCTAAGGTCTGCTGGGTCACCTGACTGCCATAATAGGCGTATTCCTGCCTGAATCGCTCAAAAGAGGTTATGCCCATACTGTAGTCGGTCAGGCCAAAGACAAACCGTAGTACGAAGTGGGGAGCCGAAGAGTCGAACAATCCATAGTTGACCACCATGTCGAATCCTTGCGACTTGTCCTCAACCCTTATAGCAGTGTGCCCATACAGGCTGTATATCTCGTCGTGTGGTGCACAGGTCAGCAGACTAATCTCCAGAGAGTCGTACATCTCGTTGGCCGAGGTACACAGGCAGGTGATAAAGAGTATCATCACCAATGCCAGTCTGCGCGATACAATACGTATTGAATCCATCATGGTGCAAAATTACTAAAATACGTCTAAACAAGATGCTTTTTGCAAGCAAAAATAAGCATTGGAAAACTTTTTCCGCGAAAAATACTTGTAACCCCAAAAAATAATATTATATTTGCGAAATAAATCTAGTACGCTATACTTAATAAACATATTTAATACATGAAAATCGGTTTGTTTATTCCCTGTTATGTAGACGCTGTGTATCCTAATGTTGGCGTCGCTACATACAAGCTGCTTAAGCATCTCGGACTCGACGTGACTTATCCGCTCAACCAGACTTGTTGCGGTCAGCCGATGGCTAATGCCGGCTTTGAGAAAATGGCCGTGCCCCTTGCCGAGAAATTCGAGGACATGTTCAAGGAATTTGATTATGTCGTCGCTCCTTCGGTGAGTTGTACCGCTTTCGTGAAAATCAACTATCCTCGTCTTCTGGAGGGAAAGAAAAAATGTGTCACCGCTGAAAAGGCTTTGGATGTAATCGCTTTCCTTCACGATGTGGTGAAAGTAAAAAGTCTGCCTGGTGAGTTCCCCCATAAGGTGAGCCTGCACAATTCGTGCCACGGCGTCCGTGAACTGGGACTGAGCTCTCCAAGCGAGATGCATGTTGATAAGTTCAACAAGATCAAAGACTTGCTCGAGCTGAAGAAAGGAATAGAGGTTGTTGAACCCGAGCGCCCTGACGAGTGCTGTGGATTTGGTGGAATGTTCTCCATTGAGGAGACCGCCATCTCTGCCCAGATGGGGCATGATAAGGTGAAACGACACATCGAGACAGGAGCAGAATATGTCACCGGACCAGATTGCTCTTGCCTTATGCACATGGCTGGTGTCGCACAAAAGCGCGACATGAAGATTAAGTTTATTCATGCAGTAGAAATTTTAGCAGCAGGATTATGAGTACACCACATGCAAATAAAGCGAAAGAGTTTCTGAAGAACCAGAAATATGCCAACTGGCATGATGCTACTTTCTGGTCGGTACGCTCAAAGAGAGACAATATGGCTTGGGGCCTCGACGAGTGGGAGCAGTTGCGCGAGAAAGCCTCGGCCATCAAGCGCCACACCATCACCCATCTCGATGAGTATCTGGAGCAATTCTCCACCAATGCCGAGAAGAATGGCTGTATCGTGCATTGGGCAAAGGATGCCGATGAGTTCAACCAGATTGTCCTAGGCATTCTCAACGACCATGGCGTGAAAAAGATCGTGAAGAGCAAGAGTATGCTTACTGAGGAATGTGAGATGAATCCTTATCTCGAGCGACACGGCATCGAGGTGGTGGAGACCGACTTGGGTGAGCGCATCATCCAGCTCAAGGGACAGAAACCAAGCCATATCGTGATGCCGGCCATCCACCTCAATCACGATGATGTGGGCGAGCTTTTCGAGGAAAAACTCAATACCGAGCCTGGCAACCACGACCCCACGTACCTCACCTATATGGCACGATTGAGCCTGCGCAATGAGTTCCTCACCGCCGACGCTGGCATGACCGGTGGCAATTTCGGCATTGCCGAGACGGGCGACATCGTGGTGTGTACCAATGAGGGCAATGCCGATATGAGCACTTCTTGTCCCAAACTCCATATCGCTGCCATTGGTCTGGAGAAAATCATCCCCAACTATGATTGTCTGGCCGTGTTCCAGCGGATGCTTTGCCGTGCTGGTACGGGTCAGCCTACCACCACCTTCACCAGTCATTTCCGCAAGGCCCGACCCACTGCCGACAAGATGCACATCGTGCTCGTCGACAACGGCCGCAGCGACTGGGTGGCTAATCCCGAACACTGGGAGACGCTCAAGTGTATCCGTTGTGGTTCGTGCATGAACACCTGCCCCGTTTATCGCCGCAGTGGTGGCTATTCCTACTCCTATTTCATTCCCGGACCTGTGGGCATCAACCTGGGTATGCTCCGCAATGTGAAGGAGCACAGTGGCAACGTTTCTGCATGTACGCTTTGCCTGAGTTGCCAGACGGTTTGTCCCGTGAAGATCGACTTGGGCGACCAAGTGTACAAATGGCGCCAGCAACTTGACGAGTTTGGCACTGCCAACAAGGAGAAAAAACGCATGTGTCAGGGCATGAAGATGCTCTTTGGCAGCAGCGCTATGTACAACACCGCCATGAAGTTTGCGCCAATGGCCAATTGGGTACCGTCGTTCATGATCGAATGTGGTCTCAACCCATGGGCCGATGGCCATAAGATGATGAAATTCCCGCGTTATTCGTTCCAGGAATTGTGGAGAAAGGGAAAGGTATAACCATTTTAATCCAACTATTTTATGAGTAAGAAAGAAGACATCCTGGCAAAATTCAGGAAAAACGTCATAAAGAAATATGACATGCCCCGACTCGACGACATCAAGGGCATCACATATCCCGACCCTTTGGTACAGTTCATCTCCATGACCGAGAATGTGGGAGGAAAGGTGGTGGAACTGGAGAAGGGACAAGACATCAACCAGTTGATCAAGGAACTCTATCCCGATGCCAAGGAGATTGCCAGCAATCTGCCCGAGATAATCATCGCCACACGCAACCCCGACACGGTGGAATCGCCTCAGGCACTCAATGGCACTGACGTGGGCGTGATAAAAGGGGTGTTTGGCGTGGCCGAGAATGCCTGTGTGTGGATTCCGCAGACGATGAAGGAGAAAGCGGTTTGCTTCATTTCCGAGAACCTCGTCATTCTGCTCGACCGCACGCAAATCGTCAACAACATGCATGATGCTTACAAGCGTATCGAATTCAACGACTATGGATACGGCTCGTTCATCAGCGGACCATCCAAGACAGCCGATATCGCCCAGGTGCTTGTAATGGGTGCCCAGGCCGCCCGAAGCGCCACGGTGGTGCTGGTGTGATTCCGCTTTTTACTTTACGACGACGCATTTGTGCGTCTCGATAAAACCTAAGTGGTGGAGACCCATTCTCCACCACTTTTATATATCTGGTGGCCTAATCCCAACTATTTTTTTGCAATTCGTCACTTTTTCAATCTTTTTTCTTAATTTTGCAAATTCAAACGCATTCTAAACAATGGATATGAAAAGAATACATACCTTGATATTGGTCTTGTCGGTTTTCGGTTCGTCTATGGCGTCGCCGGTAAAAGCACCCGCAGCCATGCGCAAAGCCCAGCAATTCGTTGCAGAAAAGATGGACAACCGAACTGCGGAGAAAATCAGTCTGGCCTACACTTCACGAAATGAATCGGCAGCCGACGATGCGCTGTTCTATGTCTATAACATAGGCAATGACGATGGTTTCGTCATCATAGCCGGCGACGACCGCACCGTGCCTGTTCTGGGGTATACCGACCGAGGCTCGTTCTCTATGGACAATATGCCCGACAACCTGAAAATCTGGCTTGAATACTACAACGAGGCCATCGCACAGGTGGTTTCCCGAAATATCCACGTCGAGGCGTCCCAATCACGGCCTTCGGATGTGGTGAAACCGTTGCTCTCCACGCGGTGGGACCAGACTTGGCCGTATAACTTGCTCTGTCCTATGTCGGGAGCCACCCAGTGCCCCACAGGATGCGTTGCCACGGCTATGGCCCAGGTAATCAACTACCATCAGTTTCCTGTAGAGGAAACCACTGAGATTCCCGAATACTATTGTTCTTCGTTGGGAAAGACAATGCCGGCCCTGCCCGCCACCACGTTCGAATGGGACAAGATGAAGAATACCTACGGACGGAACTCCTCTGAGGAGAGCAAGATGGCGGTGGCCAAACTCATGCAATATTGTGGTCAGGCCGTGGAGATGGATTATTCAGCCTCTTCTGCTGGTGCCCAGACCTATGACCTGCCATGGCGGCTGCCCCGGTATTTCAAATACCCATCTACCATGCACTATGTCTATCACGAGGGTTATAGCATTGCCGAATGGGACAGTTTGATCCTCAAGGAACTCAAGAACAATAGTCCTGTGCTCTATACCGCCTACACCACGGCATGGGAAGGCCATGCATTTGTTTGTGATGGCTATGATGGCAATGGCTTGTATCACATCAATTGGGGATGGGGCGGAAATGCTGATGGCTATTACCGTATCTCTGTGCTCGATGCATCTTCCACGGGCACGGGCGGCAGCTCCACCTCAATGCGCTTCACCATCAACCAGGCCGCTTTGCTCGGAATGAAGACCACCGACGAGGATGACTATGTGGCTCCCGAGGAAGAGGTCATGTTCACCAGCCGTCCGAGTTTGGCCGATGGCAGGCAATTTGAGCGCGATTCTGTTGGTGTCTCATTCCATCGCTTCAGGATTGCTGGAGACTTCCTGCCCACCAAGGGATATGGCTATTTTACTTTTGGTTTTGCCCTTTATGATAATGATGGACAATTCGTCAAAACACTTTCCTCGCGTAGCGACCAACTGTGGCAAGGCTATGGCTCCAGTGAGTCGTATGTTATTTCCGGTATAGGAAAGGATGTGGAAAGCGGGCATTTCACCATCCGTCCTGTCTACAAGAAACAGTCGGGCGAATGGGTCTTGGCCAAAGGTGCCGACCGTCATTATGTGGATGTGCTCATCGATGGTAAGAGCATGCAGATTACTCCTGTTCCCAAAGCAGATTTCGTGGTCAACAGAGTGGGTATGGCGGGTCAGTCGCTGGTTGTCAATCTCACCAACAACGACGAGGAGTATAATGGTGCGATGATGTTGAGAAAACTCAACAGCAAGGGCGAGATTGAACTTATCGCATACGAGATGGTGGCCATCGAACCTAATAGCACGCGCAACATTTATATCTATATCGACAAGAACAATTCTCTCAATCTGGACAATGATGTGTTCTATCTTTCCGTCGACTATTTCGACAATGCCTATTTCTATACCAATGTCTATAACGAGAATGCCGACCTGGCTTGCGACATCAACGTGCTCAATCTATCCGACGACCAATCCACGATTGTGGGCGACCGGGCTATCTGCGATGTGAGGATTTCCAATAATGGTACTGGCAATTACCGCCATTTCCTCACCATTTCGCTCGACGATGGTGCGAAAGAAGTAACGGGGAAACCTTATAAGGAACTCCTCGAACTGAAGGCGGGTGAGAGCAGGACGATGGCCGTGGAGTTGCCCATAGCCGACTATGATTCTAAATTGTCTGTCGTTGCCACCAACTATGTGGACAAGAGCGAGAATCTTCTTTATATGAGCGATTTGTATAAGGCGGCCAAAGGTGCCGTATATTGGAATGCTGAGGGACAGATGAAAACTTGTCTGGCAGATGACGTGTTCACGGTGCCTGAAGAAGCACTTGCCATACAACTGAGAAGTGCCTACACCAGCGATGTGGTGCCCAACAGCAATCCCAACACACTTTACTTGCTCGACAAGAGCATTCCCAAAGGACTCTCCGGGCGGAATGTGCTGAATGCCGAACTGAAAACGGGCAATCTTCGCTTTACAGATGGATTCGATTTCTATATTCCAGCCGAGGTGACGGCAACGTCTTCGGTCACCTACCAACGAACGTTTGCTGCCGATGAGATGGGACAGTGGTCAACCATCACGCTGCCATTCTCGCCAGCAAAAGTGTTGGTCGACGGAAAAGCGGTCGACTGGTTCCGTCATTCTGGCGATTTCCAGAAGGACTTCTGGCTTCAGGATGTGGCTACGATAGAAGACGACAAGGTGAAATTGCAATATGTGGACGAGATGCTGCCCAACCACCCCTATCTCATTGCCCCGGGCGAACAACTTCTTGGCAAGACCATTGAGTTCAAGTCAGGCAAGACCACGTTCGCACCTTCTGCCAAGACCCGCGCATCCCTTTCCCTGGGCGACTACGTATTGGAGGGGACTCGTGTGGGAGGCGACTTGTCGGGCGTCTATGCACAGCACGGAAACCATTTCGTTTACAATGAAGATGCCCAGAATGTGCTTGCTTTCCGTGCGTATTTGTTGTATACGGTCAAAAAGAAGCCTGCCTATACCCAATTGGTTATCGAGGGACCTGACATCACCAGTGGTATCACTCCCGTGGTGTCTGTCGATAGCACCGGTTCGTCTGCAGTCTATGATATGAGTGGAAGGAAGGTGAACGACAGCGGTTCGCTCAAAGGATTGCCCAAAGGCATCTATATCATAGGAGGCCGGAAAATCGTGGTAAGATAAAAACGGTGGTCTGCATCGTTACCGAAAAAGGGGATTGACACGTGTCAACCCCCTTTTTTCAATCGTATTGTTCAGGATGCATCCTGAATAAGTGTCCCTTATTCGAGCAAGAGCACGCGGCTGCTCCACTCGTTTTTCTTGCCCCATTCCACATTATTGCTGTAGGGCATTTCCAAACCATGGTTCATCAGGTATGCACCACTATAGCTCTTGCCCTCGCAGTCGAGTGGCTTTACATCTATGCGGTTCAACTCATGCACCTTGTAGATGCGGTTGGGGTCGAGTCCGGCCATCTTCACACGAGGCAGATGCTCGTTCTGGAATGTCTCCGTCTTCCACCAATAGAACACGGCCTTGTCCTTGTTCTCAGCCACATACATCATCGAGGCCACTCCCTTGCGGTCGTAGGGCGACACCAGGCGGTAGATGTCACCAAACTGAACGATGGACCGTATCTGCTTGTATTCGTTGATGGCGTTACGGCATAGCGCTTTCTCCTCGTCAGTCATGTTCTTGGGCTGAATCTCCATGCCGAGTCTGCCGCTCATCGCTACGTCGATACGGTATTTCATGGATGTGGTCCTGAATATCGTGTGGTTGGGCACCGCACTGATATGGCTGGCCATGGCGATGGAGGGGAAGAAGTAACTGGTGCCCCATTGCATATAGATGCGCTGCAGGGCATCGGTGTTGTCGCTCACCCAGAACTCGTCGAAGAAGGGCAATACGCCCCAGTTGGCACGACCACCGCCGCTGGCACATGCCTGGATGGTGACATCAGGGAACTTGTCGCGTATCCGTTGGCACACTTTCACGAATCCACGATGGTAGTCGATATATAGGTGGCTCTGGTCGTCGGCTTTCAGATACTGGCTGCCATGGTTGCAGACCGACATGTTGGCGTCCCATTTGATATAGTCGATTTCTGGATACTTCGTGAGCAGATTGTCGACAATGCTGAATACGTAGTCCTGCACTTGGGGATTGGAGAGGTCGAGCAACACCTGGGTGCCACCTCGGCCAAGAACGGCGTCCCTTTTGGGAGCCTTGACTATCCAGTCGGGATGCTTCTCGTAGAGTTCACTCACGGTGTTGGCCATCTCTGGCTCAATCCAGATGCCGAACTTCACTCCGTTCTTCTTGGCGTCACGAAGGAGTCCCTCGATGCCTTCTGGCAACTTCTGTTTGTCTACCACCCAGTCGCCAAGCGAGGAGTTGTCGGTTTTACGGGGATATTTGTCGCCAAACCATCCATCGTCCATCACAAACAATTCTCCACCCATACTGGCAATATCGGCCATCATCTGGTCCATACCGGCTTGGTTGATGTCGAAATACACTCCCTCCCAGCTGTTGAGCAGGATCTTGCGCTCGATGTTGCCGTGCATCAACTTGTATTTGCGACCCCATTTGTGGAAGTTGCGCGAGGCTCCGCTCAGTCCTTCCGTACTATAGGTAAGCGCAAGTGGTGGTGTGGTGAATGTCTCTCCGCGTTTCAGGTGATATTCGGAGTTGTCCTCGTTGATTCCGGCGAAGAAATAGTGATATTCCGTGTCGTCGGTATCGATTTTCAGCCTGTAGTTACCCGAATAGCAGAGGGCGGCACCTATCACATGGCCCTCGTTCTCGCGGGCTTTGCCGTCAAGCGAGAACATCACTTCGGCATGGTCGGTATGCGAGTTGCGCACACCATCTTTGTTCTTGATGACTTGCACCCCAGGATTCAGGGGCTCCTCCACCAACCGGGCTTCATTGCCCCACGACCCATACAAGTGGCTGATCCATACATCGCCCCTGCGGATGGGTAACACACCCGATGCGAATGTGGTGAGCGTGACCGTGGATTTTTCTTGGTTGGTGACTTCAGTCCACACCTCAATCATGTCGACATCATGATAGGCTCGGTAATTCAGGTCTACACTGATGGGATAGACAGGGTCTTTCATCCTGATGGTGGTTACGGTGGCATTGCCGTCTTCCTTGCTCGTCACCTTTTCGGTCTGAAGTACAGTCGACATGTTTCCATCGGAGTGGCGCATGGCGAAAGCCGCCTCGGCTGGCGTGTTGAGTCCGTAGGCAGGGTAGGCGTCCATTCTCCCTCCCGAGGGATGCTGCAGCCGCCCAATGTCTTCGCTTGAGAGTTTTGGCCCGAAATACCAGAGTTGTGGTGCCGAGCCAACGTCGGCATTCACTACAAGGGTCATGTTCTTGGTCTCAATCGCTATGCGACTGGCCTGTGTGTTCAGGCAGCATGCCATAACGATAAACAGTAAACAGCATTTCTTCATATTAGGTTAGTGTGTTAATGATTATGGTGTTGATGAATAATCTTTGTTTGTCAGTTCGTTGACTAGTGCAAAAATAATGATTTTTAATCGATATCACTTACATAGGATGATGATTTCGTATGGTTATTTCATTAAAATACGCAAAATGGATATGAAGTGCAAATCAGCAGTTGCCTCTTTCCTTTGGAAGTTTCTTCCTTTTTTCAATTTAAAATAGCAAGTAAATCGATATTTTTCATTATTTTTGCAGAAAACAAAAGCAACTATGTCAGCAGATAAGAAAAATGCCATATCCAAGTATATAGAGGAAATCACCGACACGCCTTTGTTGTCGGACGAGCAAGAACGGTTGTTGGCTCAGCGCATCCACGAGGGCGACACAACCGCCATTTCCGAATTGGTGGAGTCGAACCTGCGGTTTGTCCTTTCCATCGCCAATCAGTATCGGGGCAACGACTTGTCGTATGATGACCTTGTGAGTGAGGGAAACATCGGATTGATGAAGGCTGCATCTCGTTTCAGCCCGTATCCCGGAAAACGCTTCGTGAGTTTTGCCGCTCCCATTGTGCGCGACAGCATTGAGCAGTTCATCGAAAAGCATTCGGGACTGTACAAAATTCCTCATGGCGAGAAATCACAAGCCGAGTCGCGTCGCAGCCATCCCGCATCCATCGACGCTCCTATTCCAGCAGGCAGCAACAACAATTTCAATTTGCTCAATCTGATAGAGAACACCAGTGCGTCGTATGCCGACAAGCAAATCACCAAGGAGGATGTCGAGCACCGTCTCCAGTCCATCTTCACACAACTGAATGATCGTGAGCGCCAGGTAATGTCTCTCATCTATGGTGTGGGTTCCGACCGCCATACCATGGTTGAGGTGGGGGCCATCATGAACCTGAATCGGGAACGTGTGCGCCAAATACGCGACAAGGCTTTGCGCAAACTACGCAAAGCCCGTCGACAGTTTGATGATATTTCTTAGACCATTACATTTTCTTCGGTCATTACTTTTTCTTCCACCATTACATTGATGGCCTGGCGTCTATAGCCGTGGTCTTCAACTTGATTCGTTGTGGTTTCAACTTGCTGCCCTTGGGCTTTACTGTGAGTACCACCTGACCTGCCGTCTTGCCGGCTCTTAGAATGACCATGGCCGAACCATTGTAGAGGCTTCGGGTGTTTACGGCATTCAGTTCATCCGATAGCATGTCGCCATTGCTCACGGCCACAATCTTGGCATCACCCTCGACAGCAAACTCCAACTCATCTTGTGAGCGATAGTCGCGACGGCCTTTCGTGTCTATGGCATGGAGACGGATGTGCATGAGGTCGATGCCATCGGCCACCCATTCATTGTCTTCGGGCACGATGCTGAGTTTTGCTGCATTGCCACTGGTCTCCACACGGTGCCGTGCCACTACCTTTCCGCCATTCATGGCCACGGCCTCCACGTATCCATTGGCATATTCCACGTTCTCCCAACGCATCTTGTTGCGATTCTTCGGATTGGTGGTATTGCTCCGTTTTCCTTGGCTCTTGCCGTTGACGAATAGCTCTACCTCCTCGGCATTGCTATAGGCGTAGATGGTGAGTTTCGTTCCGGGAGTGCGGTTCCAATGGTCGCTGAATCGCTCTCCTCCAAACTTCACACCATTCCATTCGGTATTGTCGGCAAGGTCGTCGACAACGCTCACATGAACGATGGGATGTTCTTCATCAAACACGCTTCTCAGGAAATAAGCCATGGGCTTGGGCTCAAGTGCGATGTCGAAGACACCGTCGGTCCATCCCTTGGCGGGCCAGCCACGCGACTCTCCCAGGTAATCAATCATACCCCAGTAGGCCAGACCCACGACTTTGTCGAGGTTCATCTCATAATAGTTGGGTCCCATCATCGGTAGATTGGCCTCGCTCTGATAGAAAATCATCCATGGGAAACGTTTGCCATCACCAGGGAAATACATATACCGGTAGTTATAGGCGGCGATGTCGGTCTCCATGGCCAGGGGGGCGGGTAGGGAGTCGGTTTCCAGACTGCGGCCTCTCGGATGCATGGCCACTGTCACGAGTCGGGTGGTGTCGTAGCGGTGAATCAGTTCGCGCTGTAGCCGGTAAGGTGTCACACCCCAGTCGTTGAAGGGCAGGTTGGCATAGGTCTGCAATTCGTTGCCAAGGCTCCAGAGCACCACCGACGGGTGGTTGCGGTCGCGCTTGATGAACTCTGGCACATCGTGCTGCCATAGTTCGGTCCACTCCTTCCTTCCGCCAGTAAACTGGGTGAGCCATTTGTCATAGAGTTCGTCAACGACCAGTATGCCATTCTCATCGCACAGGCGGAGGAAGTCCTCACTATAGGGGTTATGCGAGGTTCGCACGTGGTTGAATCCCCATTGTCGGAGCATTTTCAGGCGTTTGTCAATGGCTTTGGGATAGGCTGCCGACCCCAGCGCTCCTAAAGAGTGATGGTTGGCGATGCCTTTCAGAATCACTTTCTTGCCATTGAGTTTGAAACCGAAGTCGGGCGAGAACTCAATGGTACGCACGCCGAACGCCGTCTCCACATGGTCGGCAACATTTCCATCGGCATCACAGAGGTCAAGTTTCAGCTGATATAAATAAGGTGACTCGCAGCTCCATAGTTGGGGGGAAGCGATGTGGATGTCGTTGAGTCGGTATTCATATTGTCTCGACTTTCCGTTCCACGCAATATCTGTGATGTCGTCGGCAACGATCTGATGATTGGCATCCTCAATGGTGGCATGCACCTTCAAGTGGTCGGTTTTTAGATAGCAGGCTATCTCGGCCTGTATGGCTACCGTCGCATCGCTCTCGCTCACTTTGGGCGTGGTGACGTAGATGGGATGACGGGGGAAGTAGAGATTAGAAGAAGTGACGGTCAGCCCCACATCGCGGATCAATCCACCTCCCGTATACCATCTTGAGTTGAGGGGAGCCTGGGTGTTGGCTTTCACGGCTATCACGTTCTCAGAGCCATATACGAGTTGTTTCGACAGGTCGATATCGAATCCCACGTATCCGTAGTCGGTCCCGCCAACACGCTGGCCGTTGAGATAGACATCGCCCACATACATGATGCCTTGGAAATCGACCACAACCCGTTTCCCTTTCCATTCAGCAGGCGGGGTGAGGGTCTTCACATACCAGCCAATGCCCATTTCCTTGAAACCCCTTGCGCTCAGGCGACTCTTGAAGTTGCTGGCCTGGTCGCTGTTGTCGCCTTGCTCATCAGCCCCAGGGGCTACCCAAGGCTGTTCTATCTGGAAATCATGGGGCAGGTCTACCGTGCGCCAGTCGCTGGTCACGTTATTCACGTTCTCTGGTGTCGGTATTGTTGTAATATCGCCAAGATGAAACTTCCAACCGAAATTCATCGAAATTTGTTGCCGGTCGAGGGATGAGCAGTAGGCCATAGTCACACACAGGCATGCCCAAAAGGTGAAGAGGAAACGCTTCATGTTGATTATTCCGTATTTGATGATTACTTTGCGTATAGTTTGACGGTGGAGTTCAGGCCACTGGGCACAGGATCCCATCCTTCGTATGTGGTCTTCTTGTAGTTGAGGTCGACGACATTGATTTCCTCCATTTTTCTCCAACTCACGCCTTGCCGGTCGAGTTCGGCAATACGGTTGGCGGGCAGGTTGGTCACCTCAATCCTGATCTCATTCTTTCCCTTGACCATGCATGGGCCAAGATCGAGCGTGAAGGGCACACACCACAGGCAACCCTTGAACTCGCCATTCACATACACTCTCGCGCTTTCCCTGACGTCGCCCAGGTCAATGCTCCATGTCTTTTTGGCCTGATGCTTGTCAACCTTGATGGTGGTGGTATATACACCTGTTCCCATTGTGATACGGGCAGCATCGCTGAGTCTCTCCCATGTGCTGAGTTTTTCAAGTGTAAAGGTCTCTTCCACTTTTGGTGCCTCGTCGGTGAAGGATAGGGTCCATATACTGTTGGTGAGGTCGATGGTCTCTGTGACAGAGGGTACCGGTTCCTGTTCTGGTGGGAATGTGTTGGCGGGCAGGACGTTGTCGTAGGTCTGAAGAATGGCCGACTCGCCCGACTTCAAATCAATAAACACCTTGTTCTTGTCGGTCTTGGCATGGGTGATAGCGCCATTGAGCGGATTGAACCATACGGCATCCTTGAATGTCACTGCCAAAGACACCCATCCTTGTTTGTCATCGGGGGTGAGGTTGGCAATAAAGTAATGGTGGCCATGCTCATTGGTTCTTCTGATAGCCCTCAGCCCCATCTTCGTACGCATGGGCTCAGGGTCGGCCGAGGCCAGCATTTTGGCCTCGTCTATGCCATATATGACATGGGCTCCCGCTGCTGTTAGTTGGGTAAGGTGTTGGCGCAGCGATTCGGGCATGCGGCCACTTCCGGGTATGATCAGTCCCTTGTAGCGTGCGCCGCCTGGAGTAACGAGCATGCCATCGCTGAAGGTGGTCGCGGCTAGTATCTTCTCACTGATATAGTCGCAATCGAAACCAAGGCTGTCGATTTCGAGTATGCTCTTGATAAACTCTGGTGCTTTCTCGTCCATTTTGTGGATGTCGAAACTCATTAGCAATCCCTCAACGCCGGGTGCATGGCGCTTCGACCACATGTCGCGCAAGGGAACGAGGACAAGGAAGTCGTTGTCGGGCTGCCCCATCTGCAGGAAACTCTGGCTGCGCTCGATATATTTCATCAGGTAGGGGGCATCGCGCCAAATCGAGTTGTTCGGACTCATGTCAATGCTGGCATAGAACCGCCATCCTGGCCATGGGTCATCTTTTGGCGAATAGCAAGTGCCATGGAAGAACATATGGTTCACGCCACATGTGAACATCAGGTCGAGGTCGGGCTTCATCTGTGAGAGCGAGGTCCTGAAATGCTCGGTGAGCCAGGTGAAAGTCTCACTGCTGGTGAGCGGTTTGCCTGTGATGTGGGCGGCCGACGAGGCATATTTCAGCATCGACACGTCGCTGAAGTTGGGACGGGTAAATCCTGGGTCTTTGCGGAGACCTTTGATATTGAATTCCGACAGTCCGAATCCCTCTATCTCTGGCACGTCGACCGAGGCATAGACGTCGATGAGGCTGGCTGGAGAACCATGAGCCTGGTTGCGGGTCTTTGAGCCATGCGAATGAGCCCAGGCGGTCCATTGTTGTGAGAAATTCTCCAAAAGCATGTCGCTCAGCGTTTCCCTATAGTCGGAGAGCACGTCTTTGCTCTTGTCGTTCGACGGAAGGTCGATACCCAGTAATTCGGGGAAATGTTTTTCCAGGTCATAGCCCCGGCGCGTCTTGAACTCAGCGAGCAGGGTAGGGGTCCAGTTGGCATTATACACCTCGTAGGAGTCGTTGAAGAAATTGTGTGGGAAAGCGACGCCACTCTCGGCGAAGGCCTTGTCGAAACGCTCCAGATAGTGTTGCACGGCGGTCTTGTCGAAATGGTCGATTACATATCCGGCTCCGCCGGGGGCAGCACGCTTCACTTGCTGGCGGGTGCGCGATACGTAGAGTGCCACAACCAGCCATTTCCCTTGTAGGCGCAGCATCTGCAACTGCCCGTTCTCCACGTTCCCTGTCACATCGATGCACTTTCCCTTATATCCTTTCACCTCTATGGGGTATGCCCAGGCACATGCAAATTGCGCGAATCGACGCTCTTTCTCGTCCTTTACCGTGATGTCGACCATTATTGGCAGGTCGGTCACCTTGTCGATGACTATGGTATCAATGATGAAGACAGCCTTGCAAGCGGCTTCCTCAATAGGTGTGGTGGGACCGCCAAAAGGCCAGCCGGTGCCTGTGTTCATGTCTACAAGCACACCATTTTCGCTACCTATCCGTTCCACATTCGACAGTTGCCTCATCCATTCGCTCGAAAGAAAGGGGATGGCATTCTTCTCGTTACCTTGCACACCATAGATGGGGGTGATTTCCACACTGCCCGCACCTGCCTTGGCATACTCCTCGATGTTCCATTTGATATTGGCATCGTCTACCGCCGATCCTGGCCACCACCATCTTAGTCCGGCCTTGCTTTCGGGTTGTGGCTGAGGCCACGCCACTTGACAAGTAGCCATAGTGGCCACCATTGAAAAAATAAGGATTAAAAGATTTCTCATCATATTATAATCTTAGAACCGCATTTCACACGAGGCATTCGCACGAATGCGTGGCAGGTTGTAGTTTGTTGTAATAATATTGGTATTATTCTTTTGCAAAGATAGTGCAAGGCGAGCGGAATACCAAACAAAATACAAAGTTTTTGTTTGGTATTCACGAGCCGCAGCCTATCTTCGCGACGAAGGTTAAAGTCATCATTTGTTTTGCCGTCTATCTTGGAAACTAGCCCCTTTTTGGTCATTTAACGAAATTTAACAAAATGAAATCCATGTCGTGAGAAAAATACCGTAATTTTGGATGTGAAAAAAACACACAATTGAATTTATCGAGATTTATCATGGAAAATAAAATTCTATACATAGTTGTTCCTTGCTATAATGAAGAGAAGGTGCTACATGAAACTTGCAGTCGGCTCACATCATTGATTGAGCGTATGGCTGCAGAGAAGTTGGTTTCATGGGAGAGCAGGGTGATGTTTGTTGATGATGGCTCAAGAGACACGACGTGGGAAATCATCCAACAACTATTTGGTTCGAATCATTACATCACAGGAGTGAAACTGGCTGGCAATGTGGGACATCAGAACGCCCTTATGGCTGGACTCACTACGGCAAAAGAATATGCCGACATCATCGTGAGTATTGATGCTGACCTGCAAGACGACGTGGAGGTCATTCCGCAAATGGTGAGAGAATACAACAATGGATGCGATATTGTGTATGGAGTGAGAAAGAAGCGTGAAACCGATACCTTCTTTAAACGAACAACAGCCCAGGGCTTCTATAAATTGATGAGTTGGCTTGGTGTGAAAACTGTATACAACCATGCTGATTACAGGTTGATGAGCAAACGGGCCGTGGAGAAACTCACTGAGTTCAGGGAGCGTAACTTGTTTCTCAGGGGTATGGTCCCACTCATTGGTTACAAGAGCAGTTGCGTGTATTACGACCGGGCCGAGCGGTTCGCCGGCGAGAGCAAGTATCCGTTGGGCAAGATGATCAACTTCGCCATCGACGGTATTTCCTCATTCAGTATCAAACCATTGAGGATGTTGGTCTATATGGGCATTCTGTTCATCTTGATCTCACTAGGTATTCTTTGTTGGGTATTGGTGAGGTATATGACCGACAATGTGGTGCAGGGTTGGTCGTCGCTCATCCTGTCTGTGTGGTTTGTCGGTGGCTGCATCCTGGTCGGAATGGGTATTATGGGAGAGTATATCGGCAAGGTGTATGTGGAAGTGAAAGACAGGCCGAGATACAATATCGAGACTGTGCTTACCAAATAGAAAAAGGGGCTCACCTAAGTGGAGCCCCTTTTCCATGGATTTTGGTATCTTCCCAAATGCTGTTTGGCAAAGAGTATGAAGAACCCGAGGTCATGAATGAAATACCTTCGGAACAGGCGTCGTGGTTCGTGAACAAACCGGTAGAACCATTCCATACCGATATGCTGCATCCAGAGGGGAGCACGGCGCTTCACTCCAGCCTCGAAGTCGATGGTTGCACCGAGAGCCATGAAAATCTTGATGTTGGGCATCCTGTCCTTCCATGTCATGATATACTTTTCCTGTTTGGGCGCCCCCACGCCAACAACCAGGACGTTGGCCCCGCTGGCTTTGACCGTGTCGATGATATGCACACATTCCTGGGGCTTCTTGTCGAACCCCATGCTCGGCGATAGTGCGCCGACAATGATGTCGCGCCCAACCTTGTTGTTGATACGTTCTTTCGCTTTCTCGGCCACGTTGTCCAAGGAGCCAAGAAGGAAGATGCGGCAATCGGGGTTGTCGTGGTGGTATTGGTAGAACGACCTGAAAAACGTACTCCCCGAGATGGTTTCCTTGATTGGCGTGGAAGTGAGACGGGAGCAGAACAAGATCACCTTGCTGTCGCACACCACCCAGTCGGCTTTTTGGTAGGCCTCGTAAAACTCCTTGTCTTTTTGGAGTTTCATCACATGGTCTACGTTGGGGGTAAAGAGCACACCCTCTTTGAGGCTGGCGAGTAATTTGGCCTCAGTGAGGTTCTGGATCCTTACATTAAGTATGTCTACGAATTCCTTTTCCATTGTCCGGCCATATCACTTTTGAATGGTTTTCCCCCATTTTTCCTTGGCCATATTCCAAAGAAATAGAGGGTTGCCCAAGATATATCTTCTCCATAACCTCCGAGGCTCTTTCATCAATCGATAGAGCCACTCCAGCGAGTTCTCCTGTATCCATCGGGGAGCGCGTTTGGCTGAACCGGCATAGAAATCAAACACCGCGCCAATTGTCCCCACATGACAGTTGATGTTAAGTTCATCCCAATGCTGGTATGCCCATTTCTCCTGTTTGGGTGCTGTCATTCCAATCCACAACAAGTCGGGTCGTATGTGGTTGATCTTATCTATGATAACCCTGTTTTCTTCTGTTGAGAACTGCGGCTTATATGGAGGAGAGTACACTTCTACTCTTATGTATGGGTATTCTTTTCTGCAATGTTCTTGAATAAGCGAGAGTGTCTTCTCGCTTGACCCCATGAACATGACTATAGGCTTTTCCCCATTTTCTGCAACCTGCTTTTCCCCCTTCTTGTTGATGAGGTCCATTTCAATCTTGAACAAGTCCCACCCTGCAATTCGTTCCTTGGGACGGCTGTCGGCTCGAAGCCATCGGCATGCTTTCACAATACTGGCTCCGTCGGGAATAAGATAGTCGCCCAAAAGCAATGCCTTGGCAAATTCTTGATCTTTCTGGGCTGTATTGTAGGAATTGGCGTTGATGGTGTTGATCAAAACCTTGCCGGGTGGAATTTTTTCCAGCGAGGCCCTGCTCTCCACCAGTTTCAGATGGCGTAATCTGAGGGTTAGTTGTTGATTGGGTGAATCGGTTACCATTTACTAAAATGATTATCTTTCATATAATGCTATGCCTGTCCTTTTATAAATCCTTCAGTTCCTTCACTATACGTGGATTCACTGCATCATAGGAGTATAGTTCCCTTTCACGTTCAAGCATCTGGCGGGAAAGGGATTCCATTTTTCCTTCATCAAGGATTCTTTCTATTGTATCAGCAAAGGCTTTGGCAGAAAGGTCATCCACAACCAGAAGATCATTCCCAACTATGGAGCCGTTGAAATTATGTTTGCTGACAATCGGTATCAGGCCCTGGCTCATGGCTTCGCTGAGTGAATTGCTATGACCTTCGCAAGGCTCGCTGGTGGGGAAGACAAAGAAATGGTGGGTTTGCATTTTCTCCTTGATAAACTCGTAAGGAGAAAGGTTGTATCGCTCAATATGACTTGAATGACTTGAAGAGAGGATCTTCTTGTCGATTTGGTTCACGTATTCCTTGCTGCTGCCCGGACCACCAATGATGGTTAGATACACATCATCACGATGTTCGCAAAGCAGTTCAAAACAATCGATTACAATTTCAACGTGCTTGTGTGGGTCGATACGGCCAAAGTATAGCAGGCGGACCATTTCCGCAGAACGTACTGGAACGTTGGCCGGGATATCTTTATTGAATGAGTAGCTTGGAAAATAGGATAGGGGGGTAGTTGTGATTGAAGATGACAAATCGATGCCTTCTTTGCCCTCAAACAGCACCATTGCCTGCAAGTTTAACACCTTGGCAAATAACGCCCTGTATCTTTTGCCCCCCTTGTTGTAGTAGTGCAGGAACTGGCCTCCTTGGAGATACATCACACTCTTGAACCCCATTATCCTTACCATCTTTGTCACTATGTACTCATAGGGAAGGAGGTGGCCAGAGAAGGTCATGTGGAAAAACAAGGTGCTGTATGGGTCTTCTTTGCGCAGATGGAAGAAAATCTTGAATAAGTCAGTAAGGCCGAAGAAGAGCACTTCTATTACGTGAAGTAATTTTCCCTTCCATTCGGCAAAATGCCTCGACACGTGGGCGACCTCAAGCCCCGCTTCTTCGAAACCATGCATCACACGACGGCATGAGGTCTGGCCGCCTCCACCTTTCGGCAGTTCATTGAGGTCGCCGATGTTGCCGAATACAAATAGTTTGCGAACCATGGTATCTCTTTTTCCTTAAATAGTACTCAAATAGCACTCAAAGTGAACATATGTTACTTTAACTCCCCTTTATTCTGATGACCCTGGCGGGAATACCTCCCAACACGGCATTATCCGGGATATCATGGGTCACGACGGAGTTGGCGCCAATCGATACGTTGTTGCCGATGGTGATTTGTCCGAAAACCTTGACTCCCAAACCGAAATTCACATTGTCACCAATGATGACTGGCAGTCCGTCGCCCGTCTCGTCAAATCGTCGGCCGATGACCACGCCAGCACGCAAGGTGCAGTTCTTGCCGATACGAGCGGAGGGCTTGACCCCTGTGTAATCGCCGATATGGAAAATCACCAAACCCGGGCCAGTGGTGTTTGGGCTGACCTTGCAATGGGTGCGGGCACCGAGATGCTTGTAGCGATACCACCAAAAGTAGAATAGCAAGCCGCGGCGACTTTTGTTCATGTGATATTCCACATGGCGCAGGGCCTTGACGTATTGCCAAAGATACCATTTCTCATTGTGGAGAATACGGTCGGTCAGCGTGGGTTTTTCAGCACCGTAACGGCCAAGGTCAAGGGCCAGCCACTCTTGTAATTCGGATTTCGTCTTTATCATTTCAAAGCTCCTTTGACACCAGAATTAACTGATATTCTCTTGCCTCCTCTTTCTTTTCAATCTGTTGAACCACATGAGGGCGGATTCGGGCATCAGTGAACGGATGGCTTTCTTTAATCTGTCTTTTGTGCCAAATACCATCCACGAGGCGGCATAATGATGGATGGTCCGTGTGTTTTCTGTGATGTGCATCCGTTTCGTCACAGGGTGGATGGGGCAGAAATAGTCATTGGGGTAGATGAAGATGCCGTCGACTTCTTGTATGGACGAAGTGTTGAGCATTCCATGTTCGCAAAGATGGTTGGTGGTGTAGTTCACGATGGTCATAATTTTCTTTCCACCATCGTTGTTCTCAAACCTCAAGTCCTGGTAGAGGTCCATCATCTCCTTGTAAAAGGAAAGGCCAGGAGTTGCTCCCATTCCCAAACCAGGGGCGCACCACAGTCCTTTTCCCGGAGAGTCCGGGACTTCTTCTGGATTCGACGGTTGTTCACATCCTAAAAAAGGCCCTCTTTCCACTATGTCGTCAAGTGGTTTGATTACTTCCACGTCGGTGTCGAAATACAAGCCCCCTTCATGGTATAGAATCCAGAAACGTGCATAATCGCTTACAAAGGCATATTTTCCAAGTGCGTAAGCTTCAGCCGTATAGCGAATCATATTTACGTCGAAATTGCTCTCGTCCCAACGCTTGATTTCATAGTCGGACAGGTATTTCTTCCATGATGCAATGCATTTGACAGCCATCTCAGGAAGGGGGCCGTGTCCGAACCAGCAATAATGGATGACTTTGGGTATCATGTTGGTGTCAGAAATGATGGGTGGTATTTGTTATGGCATCTGGCGAGCATGTGATTTTATCTCTGTATGTGTTCAGGTATGCACTCCACCAGCCAAATGAACTGCGGGTGATGACCTGGTGCTTGCACAGTGACATCAAATGCATGTCACGCCAACTGTTCACTCCCTTGTTCCAGTCTACAAAGGTGATGTGGTCTTTCTGAAAGTCCAAGCCGAAAACCTTGCTGTGGTGCCTTGCCCATTCCACACTGCCCGGATCGCAAAAGATGTAAAAACAGGGGGAGGGAACCGTTTGCTTGATGTATTTCACGGCACGCTTAAAATAGCCGCCATAATAGCAGTCGAAGTTGTAACTGAGCATGTCGCCACGTCGGGCATGGATGGCGACCGACGGGCATGACTGCACCTCTTTCGCAAGTTTCAGGTCGGCTTTTGACGACAAGGCGGGAAAAGTGAAACATTCTCTTACCTCTTTGTCTATCCTTTCAATGCCACTGTTCTTGTTCTTGAATGTCAACTGCTGGCCGGTAAAAATGTTGTCTGTCGATTTAATGAACAGTTCCGGCGAGGGGGGGGGGATGGGGTGCTTGAGGTATTTCTTTCGGAAGTAGTTCAGATATTGGAAAATGAAGGTCTTCTTATACCCGGGTTTGCTCAGTGGTGTCATATATGGTGCACCCGGGGCTTCGAAGTCGCCACGCAAGTTCTTCATCTGAAGCCCTGACTTCTCGAATGCTTGAGTGAAATATACAGGGTAGTTCCAGTTACGCTCCCAAAAACGGGACTCACGGATGTAAGTGAGTAACATTTCCCATTGATTGAAGGAAAAAAATGATTTGATGTTTGGGGCATTGAGATGGAAAATCCGATCCAACTCGTAACCATTCCATTGGCAGATGACTTCGTTGCATTCGGGAATGTCATACACGATGGTCTCTATCATGCAGTCATCACCGGGATTGACCGACTTGATGGCAAGGTATTCGCAGTAACTGAGCATCTGGTTGCCCAAGCCCGACTCGATATGTATAATTTTCATACGTCTTGTGGCTTTGATGTAAGAAAACCCTGCCTTGAATTTTCTAGTTTCTTGTAGTGCACAAGCAGATAGACCATGAAGGGATAGATGAGGTTGCCTTGGTCTGAGGTGGAGGTGCCAGAGAACGACAACAATAGCATTTCAAGCACAATCAACAAGCCTAAGAATGAATAGTCATTATCTCGCTTATTGTGGATGAAGAAGAAAAGCAGGTAAAACCAGATGCTCAAATAGATGAAGCTGCCAAGATAGCCGTATTTGGAAAAAAGATTGCCATATGAGATGTCCGGCGTGGTCATTTGTGTCGTATCGCCATCTTGGTCGGGAAGACCTAAAAGAAAATTGTACCTCTGGTGCACCGTGATGGTTTGGCTGTCGCTAATCAATCCCAAGCCCATCAGGTTTTCGGCAAAAGGTCTGTTGGCAAGGTAGGACGCACGCTCGTATATCCACGCAAAACGATAGGTCAATGTGCCCACGTCGTTGGTGTTGCCGTAATAGGCCGTTTCTTGGATGCCGCCGGAAAAGATGGACTTGATTTCACTTTCTGTCGATTTCTCAAACTTGCCGGCAAAACGCAAACCGATGATTCCTGAGAAGGGGATGTATAGCACCAACGTCACGAAGGTCACCAACAACATTGATTTAGCCTTGTGCTGGATGAGAAGGCCTAATGCCAGCACGATGCCTGTCATGGCTATCTGGGTGCGGCCCAAAGTGGCTATCAACGCAATGACTAAAATGAAGATGCCGGGAAAGCTGAAGTAGGATTTGAGGTGTTTCGGGGATAGGATGGTGACAAAGATAAACCAATAAAGCAGGGGGGGGGAGTTGTAATAACGCTTGATGCCAGTGAAATCATCGATCTTCACATTGTCATAGTCATAAGGCAAGAGATGCCAGTCGAACAACACTTCGAAGACGTAGAGGACAGAGGTGACAAGGGTGACGTAGAAAAAAAACTGGTTGACCCAGATGAAGTCTTTCCTGTCCACATCCTTGAGGATGTAGTAGGATAGGAACAGAAAGGAGGCGCGGCAGCCTTGGATTACTTGATATGTGGTGAATTGATAGTGTTTGAGGGAGAATAAAATATCTAAAAGCATGAATAAGAAGAAGAGCACCAACCAGAAACGGAGTTTCGAGTCGGGGATACGCGGGGGCTTCTTTTCGAACAAAGTTGAGTAAGCCAAGTTGAAACCGATGTAAATCAATGCCAAATCATAGTTCTTTGAGCCTAATACGTCATCTGTCAGCACACACCAGCCATTCAGCATGAACGAAAAGAAAATCATCAAACTGATCTTACGAAGTTCGATGATGTAGGTGAATATGGCAATTCCTAAAAGGATATATCCTATCATAGCGTTGCTTATAGCTGTTTTGTGTTCTCTATCCTTTTAATGAAAACAGCGGGGTTGCCTGCCCAGATTTCATTGTCGGGTATGTCGCAACATACCACGCTGCCTGCGCCGACAACTGAATGAAGGCCAATCTTAGAACCTTTCAGTATGAGGCAGTTGGCACCTATGAAAGCATAATCTTTGATGACGACTGGCTTGCATTTGCGGTGGATGATGTCTGTGCCGGCTTTGCGGTCTTTCCAGTCCAGACTGTGGAAGTCGGTGTCGAATATCATAGTTCCAGCCCCAATGTTCACATATTCGCCGATTGTGATGGACTGGTGGCAGTGAATGCAACTGTTGGAGATTCCTGTATGGCTTCCGATGTACAATTCTGCTCTTGGCCGTACTTCTATGACCGACATGACATGATGATCTATCGTGCCACTGTTCCTCCCGCTCCTGCAGATGAACCCGTCACCAAGGACGACCTTGCTACCAGGGTGGAAAAACAAGTCGGTCTTGCCATGAAAGTGTATCTTCCTCGGATTGAATCTGACTTGGTGGGTAAGGCAATATCCTATGGATACTCTCTGATGGAAGTAGTTCTTACATCTCCTCAGCAAGGCAAGCCATACCCGATAGGTTTGGTATATGAGAATTGATAACAGTTTGTTCATCTTTGGATGTCTATGTCCGTTTCTTATGCGGAAGGGGAATACGCTTGAGTTGGTTGATGTGAAGCTGGTCTTTCAATACAAAACACATCACCGACAGATAATAGATGGCTGATACCATAAAATTGATGGCCAATATCAGGCGATATCCGGCCAAAGCAGTTTAGAGGCCAAGCACATGTCCACAATCGGGGGGCAGGGTGGTGACTATGTATCGTCGCGTGGGGAAGTCCAAGGGAATGGCTTTACGGACAAAATAATACAAAAGGAAGGTTTCCAGAAGATGGGGGATGGCGACGGTGTAAGCGGAAGCCACCTTTGCTTAGCGTCGTGTGAACAGCAGCAAAATCAGTACAACGGTAAATACATTAAATTATAGATATTTACTTTTTTGATGGACTAAATTAGGAATTTCCGTTAATAAAACACATATTCTACGTCATGGTGCTTCCGCTTGTCTTTGGGAGGTAAATCCATGAAATCGCCATACTGTATCCTGCAAAAAGCCGCCGGGTCAGCTGGACCGGGGAAGACATGACCCTCGAATTCCAATTCACTATGGGGCAGAAGGGAAGCCCTAGGATATTGGTAGGGAAAGGTAACCCCGTAGGCATGCATGTAACGGTCTTTGTTGCCTAAATGCCTGGAAATGAAATAGAAAAAGGGATTGATGATGTGGCGTTGCAACCAAAACATGCTTTTGGCAAAAGTGTAGGAATGGTTGATACCCTTCAGCACTGTGTATTGGTAAAAGAGCGAGGCGAAACGATGGAGCGACGGAATTATGCCGGTTGAATAACAGAAGATGTCTACTTGAAGCCCTCTGTACTCTAATGCGTCGTTCAATACATTCTTTTTCTTATGGATGTATTCGCTTTTCGTGTCGCGGAGGGTGTTCCAAAAACGGAGACAGCCTTTGTCGGTCTCAGGGCTTTGGAAAGCAAATTCAGGGTGAGGGTGTGAAGCCAGGTAGTCGCACAACTTGGCGTAGTATTTTTCCTCAACCACGACATCCATATCGTCATCCCACGGGATGAAGCCTTGATGACGGATAGCACCCAATACATTGCCGCCGTCCAACCGGTAGGGAACGCCAATGCTCTTGCAGACTCCATCAAGATAGAGCAGCATTTCAAGAAGGCGATCTTGCACTTTCCTTAGTATGGAACCTTCGGGATTGTAAGTCGCTCGTAACTCTTCTGAGGTCTCACCTGTGTTGAATGTCATTGCAGTATGGTTGATATGCGGGGACTTTGGCCGTATGCATACAAAATTCTCTCCTCTTTGCCCGGGCAAAAAGGATGAATGTGTGGAAAAGAGGATTGCATGCCATACGGAAAAAGCCACATATAGGAAGGCTGTAATACTGCCGTCCCGCAGATTTTCGTATTTTGCGGATGCAAAAGTACAAAAACCATCGGAATTAAACAAATTATTGCTACAAAAACAATGGTTGCCGATGATGGCAGCAGCAGGATTTCATAGCAGGAAGAAAAAATAAGGATTGTCCTTGAAAAAATAGGTATAATGTTTTAGCTTTACCTAGAATATTTGTACCTTTGCTGCCATGAAAGTGCATGCAGTTTGTTCCCAAAAATTTGCCTTTGCATGGCTGGCAGTGTTTTTTGCCATTGTGATGTCTTATGCATGCTCTTCCTCCAAAGTCGATGAAATGGTGGAAGAGCCTGAAAAAGAAGACCCTTTTGTTCTCTCTTGCAAGGGGCGTTTGGCCTATGAGGGCGACACGATGCGTGTGCTCATTCTAGGCAACAGCTTTTCCGCAGATGCTACGACTTATTTAAAGGAGGTGGCTGACGGAGCTGGCCTTGACCGCAACCGCTTTTGTGTGTATAATGCCATGATAAGTGGCGGGGGGATGGCTGATTGGATTGAGACATTGGAAAATGCTACTCAACAGTCGATTTACAGAATGGCTGGAGCCATCAAGATGAATACTTCAGGCCCTCTCGTGGATGTGTTGAAACAGCCTTGGGACGTGTGTTTGTTGTTGCAAAACAGTGATGCATCCTACAAATGGGATAGTTTTGAAAACACGCTCCCAAGACTCATTGAAATCATTAAAAACCTTTGCCCCAATTCGAATTTGTTGTTGGCTTATATGTTGCCTTGGTCACATACCTTGAATACCAATGAGTTGGAATGGACGGGCAACATAGCATGTGCTAAGAGAATAGCTAAGGACTATGCCATCACTGTCATCCCCATAGGGACAGCCATTCAAAATGCAAGATGCCAGGGACTTGACAATGGCATGTATCTAACGAGAGACAACTGGCACTTGTGCAATGGAGTGGGGAAATTCATTGCTGCAAGCACTTTGTATGAAGGGCTCCTCTCTACATTTGCTAAAAGAAGTATCCTGGACAATCCTGTCGTATATACGCTTTCTGCTGATGAAGCTGAGGCTAAAGGGGCTATGATGGTTGATATGTCAAACGAGAGAATCTGCAAGCTATGTGCTTACTGGGCAGTCGAAAATCCTTTTGAGGTGACTTCAATATGGTGACCTCTTGTAGATGGTCATCTCAAGTGTCTTGCAGACAACAGGTCTGATGTGATAGAAATGACAAAGGGCAGGTATTCCTTGTAAGTTCTTTTGTTGTTGATTGTAAACACGCTGAAATGGACGTTGGGCTTGAGCATTGGGAGATATTGGTTGAGTGCTGTGGTGGGGTTGGTGCTGTGGTCTACGTCAAGGATGACTTTGTTGGTTGATGTGCTGAGGGAGTTGGCGAATTCAACCAATTCTCTGTTAATGCGATGAAATTGGAGTAGGGCGATGGTGGCGCAGGAGTCGAAATCCAACACTTGCTGAATGCCTGCTACTTCACGATTGCCGAAGATGTAACAGACTTTCTCTTTCCCAAACGCTTCAATCATATTGAAGATCTTTACCCGTCGTTCTTTATCGAAGGTGGTGAAACGGTCTAAGTATAAGCCTAATCCATAGCGCTTGCAAGTGTCCATCACCTCTTGCAAGGAGGAAATCGATGTGCCTTGGTAGTCAAATCTTTTCAATTCTTCCAAAGTGTGCTGCCTGATGGAAATGCTGTCGTTCGTGCTGTGGTCGAAAAAATATTCGTCGTGACAGCACACGGGGATGTTGTCTTTGGTCCATTGGATGTCGGTTTCACCATAGTCGAATCCGGCAAGTTTGGCATGGCGGTAGGCCAGGGCTGAGTTCTCCGCTACGCCTTGTGGGTGATATCCTCTATGTGCAACACTGACAAAGCCTTCCGAAATCACCACGGGTGTGTCGTCTTCCTCGTCATTCTGAAAGCAGGATAGGAATGATGAAAGAAGGAATAGAATGACAAAGAGTTGCAAGCCGCGATAGTCCCTTGCTAGTAGTGGTCGTGGGGAGAGATAGAGATAAAGATAAAGCATTCTTTTATAAATCCATGTGAAACGATACGTCAGTGTTCCCTCGTCCAAGTTCTTTCCGTTTGTCACATATTCCTCATTGCAGTTGTAATATTCAAACAGATGCAGTAAATGCCTTTCAGCTCTTGGAATCGGCCCGGAACTACAAGGCTTGACTATCATGCTGCAAAACGCGGTGCATAATTACAAAAAAATCAGGTATGATGAAACAAATACGATAGAAATGTTATGTATTCCGGAATAGGGCGTGGGCTTTGTGGAGAACCTTGTCTATTTGTGAGGTCACCATTTCCTGGCGCACCACGTGATATTCAATCAGAAAATAATATACCATCGAGATGCCACACCCCAAAACCAATGACATGATATAATTGGGGCACCACTGCTTCAGAGCAAGACACAACATCACGATAGGTACACATACGCTCAAATGGTACAGATATTCTTTTGAAGGGAATGTGAAATTGAGACTTTTTTTGGCATAGTGATAGAGCAGTACGGACTCCAATACGTGGGGAATGGCTACTGCATATGCAGCCGCCACTTCGCCATATTTGGCTGTGAACGACAATAAAATGATCACTGACAATAATGTGCAAACAGAAGTGCATACAAGTACTTCCTTGAATTTTTTCAAAGAGAGCAATATCTGATTCTCCAATATTTGTGCCAGACCGATGAAAAACACTTGGAAGATGACTATTCGAAATGGTAGTATAGCAGGTTCATAACCAGCACCCGCTGTAATGCGGATGATTTCCGGGGCAAAAATCACACAAACGATGATAAGAGGAATGGAAACGAAACCCACGATGGAAAATGAATAATGAATCATTTTCTTGAATTGTTCAAGCTCATTCTTACCATAAAGCGAATTCAAGAAGGGAACGAACACGCCATTATACGCATTTAGAATGGAAAGGAAAATAGTATATAGACGTGTGGCAGTAGAAAAATATCCTACAGCCAGATTACCGCATAACATACCTAGATAAATCACATTGAATGTGAGGTAGAATGAGAACAAAATCCTGTTTACTCCCATCGACAGAACAGGAAACAGATATTTTTTACACCCTTTTATCTGGAATCTGAATGATACGAACTGCCGTGTATAATGCCAGTTGATAACGGCATTGACTACTACCTGGGCAATGGTGAGATAAAAATAGATGTCATAGTCGCTGCTTTTTCTTACAAAGAGAAAGACTGCGACAACATAGAGCGAGCGAACCAATAAGGTGCGCAGCGTGATGAACCTGAAATCCTGCATTCCCTGGAAAAGCCATTCCACCAGGATGATATTGAAGATAATCTTTGTCGCGCCAATAAAATAAAGCGGCTTGTTGGATGACAACTGTGGTATGACAAACACACATGCGGTGTAGATGACCAGTATGATGCCTGTCATGATGATATGCAGACTCACCAGATGATTGAAAACATCCTCACGGCTCTCCCTGTCGTCATTGCATTGTGGAATATAGCGATAGCCTATTGTCGCTAAACCCAGAGTGGAAAACAAAATGGCATAGTCAACTATGCTCATGGCAAAGTTGGCTATGCCGAAATTCTCAGCACCAAGTACTCTCGTGACATATGGAAATGTCAAAAGAGGAAACAAGTAGCCTGAAATGGTCAAAATGCCATTCCATGCAAAATTTTTCTTCAGTGATGGCATTTATTCAAGAATATTGGTGGTGGATTTTTAATTACAATATCTCGATTCTTCATGTAGCCGCACAAACATCTTCCCCACGAACAGATGTGTGAGTGGGGTATCTTGAACTCAATAAAAATGCATTGCATGCTACATGTTGGCCGCATGGAGAATAGATGCACTATTCCGCAGAAACGATGTGCAGTTTAATGTGACTGCAAATTTACTAAAATATAATGAACTGGGAAAATTATTTAATAAAAAAAGGAGGCACGGGCATCTCTATCAAGAACAGTATTCAGAGAGAAAAATTAGGGCTGCCAAATCTTGGCAGCCCTGGTATTCAAAATCATAAAATCACTTTTTCTACCGTCACACTTCCGTCGCTCAGCGTTTGTCGGCGGATGACTATTCCGGTCGTGGGATGGCTGATTTTCTTTCCATCTATAGAATAGTATTCGGTCTTCACCACGTTGGTCGACGACACATTGCTGATGCCACTGACATGCACATAGTTGGGATAATACTCTTCCACGTTCTCCATGGCATCCTCATTGCCTTGCTTCATGATGTCCTCTACGAGTGAGTTGAGATACACCTCAAGGTTGGAATACCATCCTTTTTCGGTGTCGATGGTGAAGAGTGCAGCGTCATTGGCATCGTTGGGGTTCAGTCCATTGGCCTCCTCCCAATAGTTGGGGATACCGTCTTTGTCGGTGTCGAAGTCGGCGTCACGTGAGTTGGTGGGGAAGTTGTTCTCTGTGTATCCCTCCACGTCGGACACCAAGTCGATAATGCCGGGCTGCTTGGTGACGGAGCCTGTATAGGTGGCTGTTCCGCTCTCTGCCTCATTGGCATAGCGCTCGTCCACGTTGTCGCGATAGAGCGAGGAGCCAGAGTAGGCCAGCACTTTGGGGAAGGCATTCACGGCGGTGTGGGTGGTCACATCGCCTTTGGGCGACGGCTCATTCACCTTGATGCTCACACAGTCGGTGCCAGCAGCGTTCTTCTTGTGCTCCACATTGTCGCCATACCAATGGCTGGCATCAACGCTATACTTCTCGCCATCGATGTCGAACACACCGCTGTCGTAGATCACACCTTTCCAGTCGTAGTTCTCCTTTGAACCCTCGGGGGCTGCATAGGCGTAGTTGCCGTTGATGTAGTAACGGCTGGTCATACCCCTCAAGGCAGCGGGAGTGGAATTGCCGTCGGCACCTACCGTGACCTGCGTGATGCGGGTCTTGTTCTTGGTGGCCGGACCAGCCTTGTAGTAGTTGTTCACCATGTTGATATAACCACCTCCTGGGCCACCATAGCAACCGCCTGTTCCCCAGTTGTAGAGCACACAGTTGCGGAAGTCGACAATCTCGGCCTGCACATAGTTCTGCCACTGGTATTCGCTATACAATTTGTTGTCCTTGTATCCGCTCCACTGATAGCGTGCGCCGTTGAATCGTGGCACGCGGTTTTGCAAGTGAAGCAGGAAATTGTGATGGAAAGAAGCCAGCTTGCCTCCCCAGATGCCACCATAGCCATGGGCTCCCTTGTTGTGGCCGGCATTGGTAAGGCTTTCGGCTATCGTACACCATTGCATGGTGAAATTGTTGTTGTCGTAGAATGAGGCCACTTCGTCGATGCACCAACTGAAGGAGCAGTGGTCGATTATGATGCCTGTCTTTTCCCTCTGCCAGATGGCGTCGGCACCATCGTTCACATCTCTTTCCTGTCCTCGGCGGATACGGATGAAACGGATGATGTTGTTGGCACCGGGTCTTACAGTGCGGTAACGGATGGTGATGCCTGGGTAGGGGGCCGTCTGCCCGGCAATCGTGGTGTTGTTGCCGATTGACAGGTCGCTTTCCAAAGCGATGACACCAGCCACATCGAACACGACGATTTTCTTGTCGTTGCCACTGACGGCAGTTCTCAGCGAACCAGTACCTTTGTCATTCAGGTTGGTCACATGCACCACCTTTCCGCCACGACCGCCTGTCACGTAGCGTCCATGTCCCTCTGCGCCAGGGAAGGCCGGGGCTTGGGCAAATATTAGCGTCGGAATGGCGATAGCCAGGATTAGGAGTAAAGTTTTTTTCATAATTGTGTAGGGAGAATGATTTCTTGATTTGATGAAATGAGATTTCAAAGTAGTTATACTTTTGGCAAAGATAGGTATTTTCTTGGAGAAGACCTTCGTGATGGGTGTTAAAAATGTATGTAAACGATTGCGGTGAGGCAGAAAAAGGATGGGTGCGCGAAAGAATCCGCGCACCCACTCATGCCATTACCTTATTTTTTGCGTTCCCGCTCCTTGATGATGCCATGTCGGTAGGCGTAAAGCAATTTCTCAAGGTCGTTGATCTGTTGCTGAATCTCCTTGCCCTTGTCAGTATCCGACACCCGCATGCGTTTGGCCGACATCTCCACGATTTGTGTGGTGCCCAGAATGTCGGTACCACGCTGGATGGCGTCGGTGGCCGAGGTGAAAGGCTCATGTTGTACCAAGTCGAAACCACGGCTGTGATATACCAGGGTGTATCCGGCTATGCCGGTCTCTTTGTGATAGGCCTCGGAGAATCCGCCATCGATGACCATGAGCTTGCCATTGGCCTTGATGGGATTCTCGCCGGTCTTCACATGCACGGGCACATGGCCGTTGATGATGTGGCGATTGGGACCCTCCACACCGAAAGAGTCCATGATGCGGTCGCATATCTCGGCATTGTCGCGCAACTTGAAATAGAATCCTTTCTCTTCCTTGTGCGTCGATTTCTCGGTGAGGAAATAGCGCTCAAAGGTGGCCATCTTAGACTTGTCGAACAGGGGGGAGTCCTTGCCACACCACAGATAGAGGAAATAGTCGATGGCATACTCGCGCTCGTCGTCGGCGGTGTCGGCTTGGAAAGCGGCCCTGATGATCATTCCGATGTTGTGAAGGAGTTCATGTCCCTTATACTTTTTGCCATCATACAGCATCACCTCTTTGAGCGAACCATCGGCGTTGAGGGGCACCGAGGCATGGAAGAGCAGGTTGTTGTTGATCACGGCATACATACATCCATGGCGCAGCATCAGGCGGATATGGCGGTGGAGCTTCTCACTTACATTGAATGAGTGGTGCAGTCGCTGTATCAGCAACTTCTCGGCCTCTGTCAGGCGATTGGGACATTTGGGGTCGATGGTGGGGAAGTTGTTGCTGGTGAGTTGGTATGTCTTCCCGTCAAGGGTAATCGTTCCTTTCTCATAGTCGATGAAATCCAGCAACTTGCGGTCGGCCATGTCCCATTCAGGATGCTTGTCGGCCAACTGTGCCTCCAACTTGAACTGCAGAATGGCAATGGCCTTGTGCATACGGGCGGTGAGCATGCGGGTCTTGGTGTCCATCATCGGATCGCTGCTCAATGTGCGGGGCAGGAATTCCTCGCAGGGGTCGTTGCCGTAAGTGTCGAGGGCGAAGGTGGCCAGTGGGATGAGGTTGATGCCATAGCCCTCTTCGAGCGTGGCAAGGTTGGCATAGCGCAGAGAGAGGCGGATCACATTGCACATGCAGGCCTCATTGCCCGCGCAGGCTCCCATCCATAGTATGTCGTGGTTGCCCCACTGGATATCCCAGGTGTGATAGTCGTGCATGACATCCATGATGATGTGGGCGCCCGGCCCACGGTCGTAGATGTCGCCCAAGATGTGCAGCTGGTCCACGGCCAGGCGGTGAATCACGTTGGATAGGGCAACGATGAAGTCATCGGCGCTACCTGTGGAAATGATGGTGTCGATAATTGCGCTGACGTATGCGGTCTTATCCACGTCTTCGGTGCGCTCATGCAGGAGTTCCTGGATGATATAGCTGAATTCCGGTGGAAGTGATTTCCTCACTTTGGAGCGGGTGTATTTGCTCGACACCTCACGGCAAACCTTCACCAGATGATGGATGGTGATGTGATACCAGTCATCGATGTCGTCTTCTTTCTCCTTCACCAACTCAAGTTTCTCGCGTGGATAGTAGATGAGCGTGCAGAGTTCTTTCTTCTCCGACTCGCGTATCTGGTTGCCGAAAATCTCGTTCACCTTGCGCTTGATGTTTCCCGATGCGTTTTTCAGCACATGCTGAAACGCTTCTTGCTCACCATGAATGTCGGCAAGAAAGTGCTCGGTGCCCTTGGGCAGGTTGAGGATAGCCTGCAGGTTGATGATCTCGGTGCTGGCCTCAGCTATGGTGGGGAAGGAGTGCGACAGCAATTGCAAGTACCTCAGGTCGTTTTCCAAATTCAAGTTTTTCATAGTGTTTGTTTTTTCTGTTTTCGAAGTTTCTGTGTTCTCAGTATTTTACCAGGGATTGCCTGATTTTCTCGGTTCCATGGTCGTTCAGCGAAGGCACGGGCATGAAACCATCAGAAAGATACACCGTCTCACACATCACCTGACTAATCCGCCGGGCGAAGGTGTGCAACCGTAATTGGACAAGCAGGGCATTGAGCGAAACCTCGTCGATGGCGTCGTGCCGGTAGACGGCATAGAGGTCGCAGAGGTGTCTCAACGTGAGCGAGTCGTGGGAGAGGTGATATTTGATGTTCTGGAGCATGTAGCATACCGATTTCTCCACCTCACCGCTGTCCTTGGTCCTGCGGGCGAAATTCTTCTCTTGCCGTTTGCCCGACAATAGTGAGTTGGAGGGTAGGGGAGAGACCGACTTGGCATGGCGGGGCGTGAACCTTGACACCGATGCGAGGTCGATGGCGGGCACTTTGAGTTGCGCCCGGTCTATCCCTTCCAATACGAGCGAGGCTACACCTTGCTCATCGGCATAGAGCAGCAGGTTGCGCCATTTCTTGGGCGAGAGGCCCCTGAGATTGAGGATATCTTCGGCACAGAGCGGCTGCCGCTCGTTGTTGGGGGCCAGGCATAGGTGCAAGAGGGCACTGATGGCCTCACGGGAGTTCTGGTCGAGTTTGGTACCCATGTCGCTGTCCATCACCTTGTTGTATAGTTCCAAGGTGTCCTTGGCCATCTCCTCATAATCCGAGTACTCGTCGGTCCTTGGGTCGGAGACCATCGACACCCTGTCGGTTAGTTTCTGCCCCACAAGATATTCTCCTTCCTTGACGTCGGATAATAGCATGGCGGCAGCACCTCTTACCATCTTCTTCTGGTAGCATATCATTTTCCACGTGCGCACACCATACTCGGCATCGATAAATTCGGGATTCATTCCACCATACGAGGAGAACACCACAGGGAAGCCACGCTTTCGTGACCATAATTCTATCCTTGAGGCAATAAAATTGTAGCTGCCGTGGATATGGACGATGTCGGGCATGATGCCGTAGAGGATATGCAGGTAGCGTTTCTGGAGTGCCAGAAGATTCACCAGACCTTTGCGTCCATAGTCCTTCTTGCCGGAACCTATCGAGAGATGCTGGTAGGTTTCGTGCGATGAGGTTGGATTGCTGAGCGTGACAAGGCTCACGACGGCTTCCTTACCCATTTCTGAGAGCAGATGGTCAAGGTGGAGTGAGAGGGGAGACTCTCTATCGAAGTATGGGGTGAAGTGAAGTATCTTTAGGTTCATATTCGTCGTTTGGCTTGTCCGCTGATGTCGAGTGGGCCACACACAGCACACTATGACGCTTGCCATAGCACGCACTGATGGTAGTAATGTGCAAACTTACATAAAAAAAAGCAGTTTTGCACCAAATGCTTGAAGAAAAAAAGCGGAATCCGTACTTTTTATGTCAGAAGACTAGACTTTATGACTGATGAAATCGTTCTTGTCGGCGTATTCGTAGCGCAACCTGGTCATCATGTTACGCCAGAGCATGCTCACTTCATAGGGAACCACCTTCCAGGAGGGAATGCTGACGCCCATCTCTTTCATTGCGCGCTTGCCATTGAGCGTTCGCAACAGGCAGGTGATGACCAACGACAGCAAAGCCACGCCTAGCAGCACCCATCGTGAGGTAAGGCCGGCGAAAGCCATCGCAGCAAATTCGAGGATATAGTTGAGGTGCAGCATCATCTGGTCGGTAAGAAAAAGGGTCCTTACACCCATACCGCCCTCAAGATGTTTTTTCGTCTCCTCATAGTAAACTTGTCGGTTCTGCCAGGTCTTCTCGTGGATAGGGTCTTCTGTCAGCCAGGTTTGTGGCGAGATGGCCACTTCCGAATCGCCCAACTTTCCATACTTGTTGACTAGGAAGTCATATTCTCCGATGGAGTAGCGGAGATGCTCAAGGAAACCATTGTTTTCCATGAATTCTTTTTTCTTGAAAGCGACCAGCGGACAATTGGTGCGATAGGCTTCACCGCGCTGAGCGGCCCTGAGAAGGTAGAGTGCGGTATGCATCTGCTCGAAACGGTGATAAGGCTTGCTCTCCTCGGAATAGTTCACATATCCAAGTACGATGCTGTCGTGGTCGGCCAGTGATTGGGAAAGCGACGAAAGCCAGTCGCTGCCCATTGGCTTGCAACGTGGGTCGGTGAGCACAATCCAGTCGTTCTTCGCTGCCTTCACACCAAGGGTGATGGCGAGTTTGTTCTTGCTCATGTAGCGCGAACTCTCAGGAACAAAAGTGGAATACAGCCTCTCGTTGTTGGCATAGCGTTTCAGCACGTTGTCGGTCTCTGCATCGGCTTTTTCCGAGACCACCACCACGTCGTATCCTGGAGCATAGTCCTGGGTGAGGTATATGGGCAGGTGCTCGTCGAGGGCCACATGGTCGCCGTTTGAAACCAGCAAGACAGTAACGCGTGGCAGGTCGATGGTGCTCTGGGGCGCGTCGTGCCTCAACCTTCGGAAGTGTGGACTGAGCAGAGGCGTGACGAGGGCCATCAGCAGAAGAATGCCCGAAACAATGAGCGTGAGCGTATCGATGGAAATGGAAAAGGTCATAGGTCTTCGGTAATATATCCTAGCGGTAGTTTCCTGCAGTTGTATTGCGATGCCATAATCTCGCCGTAAGCACCCGCGGTCCGTATCGCTATCAGGTCGCCTCGACGGGTCTGGTTAAGGTCCACAGCCTTGCCGAAGACATCGCTCGACTCGCAGATAGGCCCCACCACATCATAGACTTCGGTCGGACCATCACTGCTGATATTCTCAATCTTGTGATAAGCTTGATAGAGCGCAGGCCTGATGAGGTCGGTCATTCCGGCATCGACAATGGCAAATTGTTTCACTGCACCTTTCTTCACGTACAGTGTGCGGGTGATGAGTGACCCGCATTGGGCAACTACGGCGCGGCCCAATTCGAAGTGCAGGGTTTGCCCGGGGCGCAGTTTCAAATGGCGGGCGTAGGTGTCGAAATAGGCTTTGAAGTCGGGTATGGGAAGACGGTTGGGGTGCTCGTAATCAACACCCAGTCCACCTCCTACATTGATGTTCTCGACAACGATTTTCTTACGCTCCAACTGTTTCTGCAAGTCGTTGATGCGGTTGCACAATGCCGCAAAATCGTCCATATTGAGAATCTGCGAGCCAATGTGGAAGTGGAGTCCGATAAACTGGATACTCGGCATTCCGGAAGCCACCTCGATTACCTCTTCCATGTCGCGCATGGCAATGCCGAACTTGTTCTCTGCCAGTCCGGTAGTGATCTTCGAGTGGGTGTGGGCGCCTACATCGGGGTTGATGCGGAAAGCCACCCTGGCGGTCTTCCCCATCTCTGAGGCAATTTCGCTGATTACCTCCAACTCGGCCAGACTCTCCACGTTGAAACAGAAAATTCCCGCTTTCAGCCCAAGCCTGATCTCCCAGTCGCTCTTGCCTACACCGGCATAGACAATCTTGCGTGGGGAGAAACCGCTCGACAATGAGGCCTGAATCTCACCGCCACTCACACAGTCGGCGCCAAGTCCGGAAAGTGCAATGAGATTGAGCACTTTGGGGTTGGCATTGGCCTTGATGGCGTAGTGAACGACGAACCCCTCATGCTTGGCCACTTCGGCGTTGATGGCCCGGAGGGTCGACCTGAGAATCTCCGTATCGTAGTAATAGAACGGAGTGGCTATATCCTGGAAACTGTCTATCGGGAACTTACCTTTCATATATCAACTGAATAGTTTGGCACTGAGATTCTGGAGAGCACGTTTCTTGTCTTGCTCCTTCACCAGGAACGAGATATTGTAGTTCGAGCCACCATACGAGATCATTCTCACAGGAATGTCCTTCATGGCGTCTGTTGCCAGCGTCTCGAATCCCAGATTGCTCCAATCCAGGTCGCCAACCACACAAATGATGCACATGTTGGTGTCGACAGTCACCGTGCCGTATTTCTTCAGCTCATTGACGATTGGGGTGAGGTTGGCGGCATTGTCGATGGTCACCGATACACCTACCTCTGAGGTGCAAACCATGTCGATAGGGGTCTGGTAACTCTCGAAGATCTCGAATACCTTGCGCAGGAAACCGGTGGCGAGCAACATGCGTGAGCTTTTGATCTTGATGGCCACGATGTTGTCTTTAGCGGCTACGGCCTTGATTTGTCCACGCATGATCACGTTGTCCACTATCGTGCCCTCGGCGTCGGGCTCCATCGTGTTGAGCAGACGGACGGGGATGCCGGCATATTTGGCAGGCTGGATGCATGTGGGGTGCAGAATCTTGGCTCCGAAGTAGGCCAACTCGGCAGCCTCCTCGAAATTGAGTTGCCTCACGGCCTCCGTGTCGTCCACGATACGTGGGTCGTTGTTGTGCATACCATCGATATCGGTCCAGATCTGGATCTCCTCGGCTTCGATCGCGGCTCCTACCAGTGATGCGGTGTAGTCGCTGCCACCTCGCAGCAGGTTGTCGACCTCGCCATAGGCGTTGCGGCAGATAAACCCTTGCGTGATGTATATCTGGTGCTCGCCATTCTCCTTCATCAGTGAGGAGAGTTTCTCCTTGATGTACTGGGTGTCGGGCTCTGCGTTCTTGTCGGTGCGCATGAAGTCGAGCGCCGAGAGGAGGATGGCGTCGATTCCTATCTCGTGAAGGTAGTTGGTCATCATGTTGGTGCTGATCACCTCGCCCTGTGCCACAATGCTCTTTTCCTCAAAACTGGTGAAAAGGTCTTTGGTGAACGAGCGCAAGTAATTGAACTCCTCGACAAGGAAAAGGCGGGTCTTCTCACGCCACTCCTCGGTGCCGAAAAGTTGTTCAATATGCTGCATGTAACGCGACTCGAGCATATTGATGACCTCATTGGCGCCGTCGGGATTCTTCTTGTACAGGTAATCGCAGATTTCCAACAACGTGTTGGTGGTACCCGACATGGCCGAAAGCACCACGAAGGTAGGTTGTCCACTCCGTGTGACCAAGGAGGCCACATGCTTGATTCTATCTGGCGTGCCGACGGAGGTGCCGCCGAATTTCATGACTATCATATTAACAATTGGGTTATAATGGATGATTAATCAATATCTATTAGTCTTTGCTATCTTCGGTAAGGTCCATTTGGTGGTATTCCTTGGTCACATCGGTCACAGCACCGTCTTTGCAACGGTACACCGTGCCAGGGAACTCGTCGAGCAACTGGATGTTGTGTGTCGACATCACTACGGCAGTACCATCCTTGCTGATGGACTTCAGCAGGCCGACGATGTGGCGGGCCGTGTCCATATCAAGGTTACCCGTAGGCTCATCGGCAACGATGATCTGGGGCTTGTTGAGCAAGGCGCGGGCGATGGCGATATGTTGCTGCTCTCCACCCGAAAGCTCATGTGGCATCTTGTCTTTCTTGTCGAGCATGCCAACGGCTTCCAGTACGGTGTCGATACGCTCGTTGCGCTCCTTGCGCTTGCTCCATCCTGTGGCCTTGAGCACAAACTCCAGATTCTTCTTCACCGTGCGGTCGTGAAGCAGTTGGAAATCCTGGAAGATGATGCCCATCTGCTTGCGCAGGGCAGGCACATGCTTGCGCTTGATATCGTCCACATCGTATCCCAGCACAAGGGCTTTCTCGGGATTGTCGTGGTCGAGTTCGCAATACAGGGTCTTGAGCAACGAGCTCTTTCCTGAGCCCACCTTACCAATAATATAAACGAAATCTCCCTCGTTCACTTGCAGGTTGACGTCTTTCAGGACGATGTTGCCATCCTGTACGATATTTACATTTTTATAGTCTATCAGCATATTTTATTGTTGTTTGGTTCTCAATGTTTGTGCCAATTGGGGTCGTGACGCTCACGCAGTTCGCTGGCAAGGTCTTCTATCCTCAGACCCTTGCTGGTGAGCAGCACGATGAGGTGGTAGAGCATGTCGGCACCCTCATACACCATTCGCTCGTTACTGCCGTTGGTGGCTTCTATCACGAGTTCCAGGGCCTCTTCTCCCACTTTTTGGGCCATGCGGTTGAGTCCGTCACGGAACAGGCTGGTGGTGTAGCTGCCTTCAGGCATCTCCTCGTGACGCTTCTCGATGAAGTCTTGAAGTTGTGTGAGGAAGGTGAGGGGCGACGACTCATTGGTCTCTCCCCAGCATGTGTCGGTGCCTTTATGGCAGACGGGGCCGGCAGGGATGGCTTTCACAAGGAGCGTGTCATTGTCGCAGTCAATCTTCATGTCAACCAACTTCAGGTAGTTGCCCGAGGTCTCACCCTTGGTCCACAATGTCTGGCGCGACCGGCTGAAGAAAGTCACCAGCCCTGTTTCCTTGGTCTTGTCAAGGGCTTCTTGGTTCATATAACCAAGCATCAGTACCTTATTTGTGGTGGCGTCTTGGATAATAGCGGGTACCAGCCCGCCACATTTTCCGAAATCTATATCCATTTTTATTTTTCTTAAACGATTATCTCACTTTTATTCCTTCATTGCGAAGGTATGTCTTCAGGTCGGCAATGCTTATCTCACCAAAATGGAATACGCTGGCAGCAAGAGCGGCATCGGCCTTTCCCTTGGTGAACACGTCGGTGAAATGCGACATCTTCCCGGCACCCCCGCTTGCAATCACCGGAATGGGTAGAATGTCGTGAAGGCGTGCGAGCGCCTCAACAGCAAAACCATCTTTCACGCCATCATGATTCATGCTCGTGAAGAGAATCTCGCCGGCACCTCGGTCGGCCACCTCACGAGCCCATTCAAACAATGTCTTCTCCGTGGGAATTCTGCCCCCGTTCAGATAGCATTGCCAAATGCCGTTGTCGAGACGGGCATCGATAGCGCAGACGCATACTTGGGAACCAAACCGGGAGGCAATCTCGTCGATGAGTTCGGGACAGCGAATGGCGGCGCTGTTCACGCTCACCTTGTCGGCCCCGGCATACAGCAACCGCTCCACGTCGGCCAGTTCGTTGATGCCGCCACCCACAGTGAAGGGGATGTTCACCTCATCGGCCACGCGGGTCACCATATCGGTGAAGGTCTTTCTGCCCTCATGGCTGGCAGTGATGTCGAGAAACACCAACTCGTCGGCTCCCGCTTCACTGTATGCCTTGCCCAAAGCCACAGGGTCGCCAGCCTCGCGGAGGTTGACGAAATTGATTCCTTTGACAGTTGTGCCGTCCTTTACGTCGAGGCACGGGATGATACGTTTTGCGAGTCCCATGTCACATCAGTTTATCTATGTCAATCTTTCCTTCATAATATGCTTTCCCAAACACGACTGCGGGAATGCCGAGCCGGTCGAGATGCAGGATGTCCTCGTTCGAGGAGACACCACCACTGGCTATGAGATGCAAATGCGGAAACGCGGCCATGACTTCAGCATACAGCGTGGCCGACGGTCCATTGAGCATTCCGTCGCGTGATATGTCGGTGCAAAGCACATTGCAGACTCCTTGCTCCACATAATATTTCAGGAATGGGAGCAACTGCTCTCGGCTCTCTTCTTTCCATCCGTTGATGGCAATAAAGCCATCTCTGACATCGGCTCCCAGAATAATCCTGTCGGCGCCATATTTCTTCAGCCATCCGGCGAACAAGTCGGGATGGGTGACCGCCACCGAGCCGATGGTCACCATACTTGCACCAGCATCGAAGGCTGTCTCAATATCGTCGTCGGTCTTGATGCCGCCACCAAAGTCGACGATGAGGTTGGTAGCCGAGGAGATGCCACGGAGCACTTGCGTGTTGACAATATGCTTCGACTTGGCCCCATCGAGGTCCACGACATGAAGCCTCTTGAATCCAAGGCGCTCAAACTCGCAGGCCATCCTCACGGGGTCCTCGTTGTAGACCTTTTTCGCATTGTAATCACCACGGGTAAGCCTCACGCATTGTCCACCAATGATGTCTATAGCAGGTATGAGTTCTATCATTTCGTTGTCGTGTTGTTGGCCTGCTCGGCGATGTGCAGGAAGTTGTCAATGATCCGCTCACCCACCTTGCCGCTTTTCTCGGGGTGAAACTGGGTGGCGTAGAAATTGTCCTTGTTCAGTGCGGCGCTATAACTGTGGATATAGTCCGACTCAGCAATCGTCCACTCGCAGCAGGGCACATAATAACTGTGCACAAAATACACGAAATCGCGCTCTTGCAGTCCTTCCATCAGTGGTGACCTGAGATGAGTCAGTTCATTCCATCCCATAGCGGGTATCTTGTCGTCATGGCACTGAGGCTGGAACCTTTTCACTGGCACGTCGAATATCCCCAGGCAGTCGGTATTTCCTTCCTCGGAATGACGGCAGAGCAATTGCTGGCCAATGCAGATGCCGAGAACAGGCTGCCTCAGCTTTCTTATCACCTCGTCGAGCCGTCGGGCACGCAGGTAGGTCATGGCCCCTTGTGCCTCGCCCTGTCCAGGAAACAATACGCAGTCGGCTTGCTGCAGGAGCGTCGGGTCGTCGGTGAGAAGGGGAGCCACGCCAAGACGTCGCAATGCACTTATCACTGAGTAGATGTTGCCGGCATTATATTTCACTATCGCCACATTCATGTGCCACAGGGTTAGGGTTCAACTGAAAATGATGGTCTTGTTGTTGTATGTGAGGATTTTGCGCTCAATGTGCTTGGTGACGGCACGCGAGAGCACAATCTTCTCAAGGTCGCGTCCTTTGAGCACAAGGCTCTCCGGAGTGTCCTTGTGAGAAATTCTCACCACATCTTGCTCAATGATAGGACCGGCGTCAAGGTCGCTGGTCACGTAATGGCTGGTAGCACCAATAATCTTCACACCACGCTCCCAGGCCTGATGATAGGGCTTCGCACCTATGAAGGCAGGAAGGAAAGAGTGGTGGATGTTGATGATGTGATGGGGGTAACGGCCTATCATCAGGTCGCTGACAATCTGCATGTAACGGGCAAGAACGATGAACGTCACCTTTTTCTCCTCCAGCAACTTCAGCTCTTCCTGCTCCACCTCTTCTTTATTGGAGTGGTCTTTCTTGATTGACCAGACATAATAGGGAATGCCGAATTGCTCTGAAACCTCGCGCATGTCCTCGTGGTTGCTCACAATGCAGGGGATGTCGACATTCCATTCGCCGGCCTTGTATCGGGCAAGCAAATCGAAAAGGCAATGGCTCATCTTGCTCACGAAAATCGCCATTCTTGGACGGATATCGCTGAAGTAGAGATTGAACGTCATGTCATAACGCTGGGCATACAGTACGTCGATATACTCCTTGATTTTCTCACGTGGGATGAGAAAGGATTCGAGTTCCCATTCAATACGCATGAAGAATCGGCCATCCTGATGGTCGACATATTGGTCAAGGTAGACGATGTTGCCCTTGTTGTCGGTAATAAACTTCGTCACCTCCGAGATGATGCCTTGTTGGTCAGGGCAATGCAGAAGCAATATAGCGGTTGGTTTCATTACGTTTCCAAAAATATTTTGCAAAGGTAGTTATTTCCAACCATTTTCCACCATATTATTTATAAAAAATGGATTTTGCCTTACGATTTGGCGGCTTTATGCTGATTTTATGCATCAATGGTTCCTGCATCCAGCACTCAGGGATGTTTTTTGATGACGGCTATGAATGCCTCTGCATATTGTTCTCGCTTGTAGGTGCCAATACCAGGTATCATGCCAAACTCGCTCTCGTTTTGGGGCTTGCGGGCGGCAATGGCACTGAGCACCTTGTCGTTCATGATCACAAAAGCGGGCACTCCTTTCTCATCGGCTATTTGTTTCCGCAACTGCCTCAATTCGTCGAACAAAACGGGGTCGATGCCTTTCCTACCGCCCAGGACGGGGATGGTCAGCCTCAACTGCCTGTCTTTTTTTGTTGTGGAGGGCTGCTTTTTCAAAGTGTTGTCCACCATGTCCACTTTCCGCATTCCACGTATCACTTCCCAGCCAAAGGGCGTAATTTTCACGGCGTTGAACTTGTCGTATGCGATTTCTATATATCCCATTTGGAGTAATTGAAGGAAAAAGTCACGCCATTGACGCTCGTCGTATTCTGCACCCTTACCGAAAGTGGGCAAGTGGTCGTACCCATTCCGCCGAATGGTTTCAGTGACTCTTCCCCTGAGAATGTCGATGAGGGTCGACGAGGATCGGCTCTCCTGCGTGCGTGCGGCGGCACTCAGGGCTTTTTGAGCCACGATTGTCCCGTCAAAGGTCTGAGGTGGGTGGTTGCATACATCACAGTTGTTGCAGTTCTTGTCGTAGGGCTCGTTGAAGTAGTTGAGCAGGATGCGCCGGCGGCAAATCCTGGCCTCGGCATATTGGCGCATGAGCCTCAGTTTCTCAGTGTTGGTACGCCTGACTTCTTCGTCGGTGCCCGTCTGTATGAATTGTGACAGTTGAACAATGTCTTGAAGCGAATAGAAAAGGATGGTGTCGGCATGCAGCCCGTCACGCCCGGCCCTTCCTATCTCCTGATAGAATCCCTCTATACTCTTGGGCATGTTGTAGTGGATAACCCATCGTATATTGCTTTTGTCTATACCCATCCCGAATGCAATGGTGGCACACACCACTTGGATGTCATCGTGGCTGAAAGCCTCCTGTACGTTATCGCGGTCGCCGGAAGTCATTCCTGCATGGTAAGAAGCCGACTGTATGCCTGCCTTGCGTAGCTTTTGTGCCAGTTGCTCGGTGCTTTTCCTGCTGAGGCAGTAAATAATGCCCGGGGCATGGGGATGTTGGCGGATGTAATTGATGATATAGGCATCTTTGTCGCGCCTCTCATATCCATGCATTACCCTCAGTGAGAGGTTGGGCCTGTCAAACGAACTGATAAAAATCCCTTCCGTGTCGTTCACCCGGAGATGCAGTTGGTTGATGATGTCGGTTCGGGTCAGTTTGTCGGCCGTCGCCGTCAATGCCATGACAGGCGTGTCGGGAAACTCGTCACGAAGAATGCCCAACTGGGAATACTCAGGCCTGAAATCATGCCCCCAATGACTGATACAATGTGCTTCGTCTATTGCAAAAAGTGACACTTTCATTTGTTGGCGAATGAAAGGAATTTCGACAATCAGCCTTTCGGGGGAGATGTAAAGCAATTTCAAGTCACCTCCCGCACACTGTCTTTTCACCATTTGCTGATACTCAATGGTGGAACTGCTGTTGAGCGTGGCCGACTGTATACCATTGGATTGCAACGACTCCACTTGGTCCTTCATCAAACTGATAAGGGGCGATACAATCACTGCGGTTCCCGGCATCGAAAGGGCTGGAATCTGATAGCATATGCTTTTGCCTCCACCTGTGGGCATAAGCACCAAACTGTCTTTTCCTCTGATTGTCCGCTCGATAATCTCCCGCTGCAGCGGACGAAATGTCTTATATCCGAAATAATGACCAAGTATTTCAGCAATATTCATTTTTTTCTAGTAAATCTTTTTTGATTGTTCGATTTTACCGCAAAGTTATAAAAAAATCAAAATATTCGACGAAATATTTGTGATTTTAGTTATTTATTGATATATTTGCGATACATAAAAACTAGATTTATTATTAACATAAAAAAACTAACTGGTAGATATGGCAAAATACAACATCACACAAAAAAAGGAAAAAGAGGCTGCTTATCGCAGTCTGGTCAGTCCACGTCTGATGGACGAGTTGAAAGAAAAGATTCTGGACATTATTTTGATTCAGAAGAAGTACAAGGACAAGGATTATTCAGCCAAGAAACTGGCAGAAGATTTGGGCACAAATACCAGATATATTTCTGCAGTGGTGAATGTTAGATTCCATATGAATTATACGTCTTTTGTAAACAAATATCGTATTGACGAAGCGATGACCTTACTCGTCGACAAACGCTATCAAGACCTCAACATGGAGGAGATCAGCAGTATGGTGGGGTTCTCGAACAGACAATCTTTCTATGCCTCGTTCTACAAAATCAACGGCCTGACACCACGCGAATACAAGATTCGCCATCTTGCTCAGCACCCCTCTTTGAAAGACCTCAAGCGCGAGGGCCGCAAAGGGAGAAAACTGATGTTAAAAATCGTATAGTCAATGGACGACGGTTTTTGTTACAAAGGAGAGCGGTTTGCCGACCTTCAAATGCTTCGATACAGACTCAATGGATTTGAGCAACTGACAATCAATCAAAAACTGCTGGTCTACTACCTATCTGAGGCCACTTTGTGGGGACGCGACATCACTTTCGACCAAATGGGAATATACAACATCCGAATCAGGAAACTGATGGAAGTTGTATATTCTTTTGTGAGTCAAGATAATTCTTGTGAGGCAGATCAACTTCGCACATACATGAAGCGGATCTGGTTCTCAAATGGCATCTATCATCATTACGGTGGTGAGAAATTCACCCCTGGTTTTTCGGAGGATTTTCTTAGGGATAAAATTATGAAAATTGATGAATCTTCTTTGCCGTTGCTGCCCAGACAGTCGGTAGAAGAGATGATGGCAGAATTGTTTCCTGTCATATTCAATCCCAATATCCTTTCGAAACGAGTGAACAAGGCCGATGGCGAGGATCTAGTCGTCACTTCTTCATGCCATTTCTACCAAGGAGTAACGCAGAATGAGGCAGAATCCTATTACAAGGCGATGAAAGACCCTTCCGACAAATGCCCTCCATCTTACGGACTGAATAGTTTGTTGACCAAGGAGGATGGCGAACTCAAGGAAATCGTATGGAAATACGATGGCATGTACGGACAGGCCATCCGCCATATTGTCTACTGGTTGGAAAAGGCCGCCGAGGTGGCAGAGAATGAGGCGCAGCGCGAATGCATCCGGCTTCTGGTGAACTATTATAAAACTGGCGACCTGCGTGATTTCGACCGCTATTCCATTCATTGGGTGAACACGAATGACGGTGATATCGACTTCATCAACGGCTTTATTGAGGTTTACGGCGATCCTCTCGGACTCAAGGCCACATGGGAGGGCATCGTGGAATACAAAGACCTCGAGGCCACCAAGCGAACCCGCAAGATCAGTGACAACGCCCAGTGGTTTGAGGACCATTCTCCCGTAGACAGTCGTTTCAAAAAGCGTGTGGTGAAGGGCGTTACCGCCAATGTGGTGTGTGCTGCCATGCTCGGTGGCGAGGAATACCCATCTACCGCCATCGGCATCAATCTGCCCAATGCCGACTGGATTCGGGCCGAATATGGCAGCAAGAGCGTTACCATAGGCAATCTCACAGATGCATACAACAAGGCAGCCCATGGCAATGGATTCAAGGAGGAGTTTGTAGTCGACAATACCACACTGCAACTCATCGAGAAGTATGGTGACCTTTGCGACGACCTGCATACCGACCTCCATGAGTGTCTTGGCCATGGTAGCGGTCAACTGCTACCTGGTACTGACCCCGATGCTCTTAAGGCCTATGGTAATACGATTGAGGAGGCAAGAGCCGACCTCTTCGGACTATACTACATCGCCGACCCCAAATTGGTGGAACTGGGTCTTCTTCCCGACAACGAAGCCTACAAGTCGCAGTACTATACCTATCTGATGAATGGCTTGATGACCCAACTCACACGCATCAAGCCTGGCGACCAGATAGAGGAAGCGCATATGCGCAACCGCGCACTGATAGCCCGATGGACCTATGACCATTCGGAGGGGGCACTGGCGCTCATCCATAAAGATGGCAAGACCTACCTCGTCGTTAACGACTACGAGAAACTGAGAACGCTTTTCGCCACTCTGCTCGCAGAAGTGCAACGAATCAAGAGTGAGGGCGATTTCGATGCTGCCCGGCAGATGGTGGAGACGTATGGCGTGAAGGTCGACCCCGTGCTGCATGAGGAGGTCCTCAGGCGCTATGCAGCCCTCGACCTTGCCCCATATAAGGGATTCCTTAATCCGAGGCTATCCTTGGTCTATTCAGCAAAAGGAGAAATCGAGGATGTGGAAGTAGACTATTCGGAAACCTATGAGGAACAGATGCTGAGGTATTCGAAAGACTACGCATCATTGTGACACACCTATCCATATCAAGCCAAATGACAGAAACCAGTAATACCCAGGAAAAATTGAAGGAGATCAAGCGCTCTTTCAGGTTGTTGATGAATGGCGAGGCATCCAAATCGATGCGGGAGAAAGGGCTCGACTATCATTTGAACTGGGGCGTTGCCTTCACCGACCTCAAGCAGATGGCACAGGAATATGGCAAGGATTATTCGCTTGCCGTGGAGTTGTGGAAAGAGAACATCCGCGAGTGCAAGATCCTGGCCACGCTCATGATGCCCTGTGAGGAGATGGCTCCCGATTTGGCCGAGTTGTGGATGGAGCAGACCACAACACAGGAAATGGCCGAGATGCTAGCCTTCAACCTGTTCCAACATCTTGATTTCGCTCCTATACTTGCCTTTCAGTGGATTTCCCATCCCTCACCATATTATCAGATTTGTGGATACTTGACCCTGTCGAGGAGAATAGCGAGAGACGGCGCTCCCGACGATCGGGGCTTGTGCGAACTTGTCGACCAGGCACACACGGCACTCGCCGATGATTCTGTAGCCGTCAGACATGCCGCCTACAACTGTCTGCAACGATTGGCCGACTTGGGAGATGAATATGCAAAGATGGTCAATTCTGCCTTGAAAGGCACTGGTATAGCGTTTTAAGCCTGGGACCGTAGCGGATATCCGAGGAAATTCCTTCGGTTGGGGGGAGGATAAAGAAAAATACAGCATTTCTCTTTGTCCTCCCCCCAATTTGTATTACCTTTGCAAGTGATTTTGACGATAAGCGACAAGCGGCACTCATGGATGAGAACATCTTAGTCAAGGTAAAACAGACACTGGCCAACTACTTGGAGGAAAACCATTTCAGGAAGACACCTGAGCGGTTTGCCATTCTTGAGGCTGTATATAAGATGAATGGGCATTTTACCTTGGAGGAATTGGGAGCGAGGATGGAGCAAGACAACTTCAGGGTGAGCCGTGCGACCCTCTATAATGCCATCAACCTGTTCCTCAAGTTGAGAATCGTTGTCAGGCATAATTTCCAGCAAGGCATCAAATATGAGGCCAGTTTCCATAACGACAACCATTGCCATCAGATATGCACCATCTGCGGCAAGGTGGATGAGGTGCCCACTGCCCATTTCATTGATGCAGTGAGTTCCATCAAGTTGAAACGCTTCCATCAGATGGGCTTTTCGCTATATATCTATGGCATATGCAGCAAATGCCAGGCCAAGATAACAAGAAAGAAGACCAAAACAAACAAACCAAGAAATATTTCTAAGAAATGAACAATGGCAAAGTAGACGTCCTCCTCGGATTGCAATGGGGTGACGAAGGCAAAGGAAAAGTAGTCGATGTGATGACACCACAATACGATGTCATCGCACGCTTCCAAGGTGGTCCCAATGCTGGGCATACCCTGGAGTTCGAAGGAGAGAAATACGTTTTGAGAAGCATTCCTTCGGGCATTTTTCAAGGTGGTAAGGTCAATATCATCGGAAACGGTGTGGTTTTAGCCCCCGATTTGTTTATGGATGAGGCCAAGGATTTGGAGAAGAGTGGCCATCCCCTGAAAAACAGACTCCATATATCAAAGAAAGCCCATCTCATCATGCCCACCCATCGTCTGCTTGATGCCGCTCTTGAGGCAGCAAAGGGCAAAAGCAAGGTGGGTACCACAGGCAAGGGCATCGGTCCGACCTATACCGACAAGATTTCGCGTAACGGCTTGCGTGTCGGCGATATTTTCGACCATTTCGAGGAGAAATATGCTGCCCACAAGGCTCGCCACGAAGCCACGCTCAAATCGCTTGGCTTTGTCGATTACGACATCACGGAAGTCGAGAAGAAGTGGATGGAGGGTATCGAGTATATCAAACAATTCCAGATTGTGGATAGCGAGCACGAAATCAACAACCTGCTCAAGCAAGGCAAGACCATCTTGTGCGAAGGTGCGCAGGGCACCATGCTGGATGTCGATTTCGGCAGTTATCCTTTCGTCACGTCATCCAATACCATTTGTGCGGGAGCATGTACGGGCCTTGGCATCGGTCCTAACAAAATAGGCGAGGTGTATGGCATTATGAAAGCCTATTGCACCAGAGTCGGAGCCGGACCGTTCCCCACCGAACTCTTCGACGAGACAGGCGCCCTCATCCGCCAATTGGGCCATGAGTATGGGGCCGTGACAGGTCGTGAGCGCCGTTGTGGATGGATCGACCTGGTGGCCCTGAGATACTCGATCATGGTGAATGGTGTCACTCAACTCATTATGATGAAGAGCGACGTGCTCGATGGGTTCGACACCATCAAGGCATGTGTGGCCTATAAACAAGACGGAAAGGAAATCGACTATTTCCCATACGATATAGAGAAGGGCATCGAACCTGTATACGTGGAACTGCCAGGCTGGAAGACCGACATGACGAAGATTTGCAGCGAGTCGGAATTCCCGGAGCAATTCAAGCAATATGTGGCTTTCCTGGAACAGCAACTCGATACGCCTATTAAAATCATCTCGGTTGGCCCCGACCGTGAACAAACCATAGTGAGACAATAATCATGGTACAAAAACCAAGTATACCCAAAGGCACGCGCGACTTCACGCCTGCCGAAATGGCCAAGCGCAACTATATCTTCAACACGATCCGTGAGGTGTTCGCCCTCTATGGTTTCCAACAGATTGAGACTCCCGCGCTTGAGCAAATGCAAACCCTGATGGGAAAATATGGTGAGGAAGGCGACAAATTGCTCTTCAAGATCCTTAATTCCGGCGATTATCTGGCCAAAGTGAAACCCGAGGATTTGCAAGACCCACAACTCCTGCCATTGGCAGCCAGAATGTGCGAGAAAGGACTGCGCTACGACCTGACCGTTCCGTTCGCTCGGTTCGTCGTCATGCATCGCGACCAACTGCAACTGCCTTTCAAGCGCTATCAGATACAACCCGTATGGCGAGCCGACCGTCCTCAGAAAGGCCGCTATAGGGAATTCTATCAATGCGATGCCGACATCGTAGGCAGCGACTCCTTGCTCAACGAGGTGGAACTGATGCAGATTGTCGACACGGTATTCGCCCGTCTGGGCATCAGGGTGGCCATCAAAATCAATAACCGTAAAATCCTCAGCGGCATAGCCGAGGTGATAGGCGAGGCCGACAAGATTGTCGACATCACCGTGGCCATTGACAAGTTGGAGAAAATAGGTATCGACAACGTGAATGCCGAACTGGCTGCCAACGGTGTCGGTAGCGAGGCCATTGAGAAACTTCAGCCTATACTTCGTCTCTCTGGCGGCAACAACGAGAAGTTGGACGACATCTCGAAGGTGCTTGCTCAGTCGGAAGTGGGGATGAAGGGCGTGGAGGAAACTCGCGTGATCCTCAACACGCTGGCCAACTGCCAACTGGCCAATGTCGTGGAATTCGACCTTACGCTGGCACGTGGACTGAACTATTATACTGGTGCCATTTTTGAGGTAAAGGCGCTCGATACGCCTATGGGTAGCATCACAGGCGGTGGACGGTACGACAACCTCACCGGTATCTTTGGCATGCCCGGACTGAGCGGCGTGGGCATCTCTTTTGGAGCAGACAGGATTTTCGACGTGCTCAACACGCTCGACCTTTACCCCAAAGACGCCATGGAGACCACGCAACTGCTCTTTGTCAACTTCGGTGAGAAAGAGACTGCCTATTGCTTGCCAATGGCAGCGAAATGTCGTGAGGCAGGCATCAGGTGCGAGGTGTTCCCCGACAAAGCCAAAATGAAGAAGCAAATGTCGTATGCCAATGCCAAGGCGATTCCGTTCGTGGCACTGGCTGGTGACAACGAGATGTCAGAAGGGAAAATCACCCTGAAGGACATGAACTCTGGCGAACAGCAAATGGTTGACCCACAACAACTCATCCAACTCGTAAGGAAATAGACCGCTCATCTTGTAAAAAGCCCCGACTATGAAGCGTTTTCTCGTTATGCTCCTCTCCTTGCTGGTGCTGGTATCGCTTACTTCAGGCCGCAAACAAGTCACGGTGTTCATGATAGGCGACTCCACAATGGCCAATAAGTCGTACGACAACTCCAAGCCCGAAAGAGGGTGGGGGATGGCACTGCAAGGATTCTTCACCGATAATGTCGTGGTCGACAATCATGCCGTGAATGGCAGGTCGTCGAAGAGTTTTATCGATGAGGGCCGATGGCAGGTGGTGCTCGATAAAATCAAGCCAGGTGATTATGTCATCATTCAGTTTGGCCATAACGATGAGAAGCCGCAGGCCGACCGGCACACCGACCCTGGTTCCACTTTCGATGCTAACCTGAGAAGGTTTGTGGAGGAAACACGGGCCCGGGGTGGCCATCCCATTCTCATGAATAGCGTGGTGAGACGGAATTTCCAGCAGGTGTTTCCCCAAAATGATGACGATGAGAAACTGCGCGAGACGGTTTATACCGGAAAGAAGGCAGAGGAGGGCTCGGTGCTGGTAGATACTCATGGCGACTACATCATCGCTCCGCGGAATGTGGCTGTAGCTACCGCCACGCCATTCGTTGATGCCAACAAGGTCACTCACGACCTTGAGCAATCGCTCGGTCCAGAGGAGTCGAAACGCCTTCACATGTGGTTCAAACCCGGTGAGAACCCTTCTCTCCCCAAAGGACGTGAGGACAATACGCATTACAGCGTTTATGGCGCCCATGTGGTGGCAGGCTTGTTGGTCGACGAGATTGGCAAAGTGGCACCTTCACTGAAGAAGCACATCCGCCATTACGACTATATCGTGGCTGCCGACGGCAAAGGCAACTACATGGACTTGCAGCAAGCCGTAGACGATGTTCCTATGGGTAAGAAGACCGTAGTGAGGATTCTCAATGGAGAATGGCGATATCCATCAATTCCAAAAGGAAAGAGAATCAAGTTCTCTGTCTCAGAGCATGCAAAACTGAAAAAGAGATGAATCTTTAAAGCATATGATACGACGAAGGGCAGCCACTCGGGCTGCCCTTCGTCATTATCTGTGTCATTCAGACCTCTTTGAATCGGTCTTTATGAGTTATACTCTTGCCAACTCTTGATTTGAATGTCTTTCTCGTCGAGTGAGCAGAAAGCCATGATGAACGCCTTGGCCAAACGCACGTTGGTCATCAACGGGATATTGTGGTCGATGGCGGCACGACGGATACGGTATCCGTTGGTCAATTCGCGCTTGGTATGGTTCTTGGGGACATTGATGATCAGACCGAAACGATGTGCGGCTATCATATCCATCACGTTATTCTCGCCTTCCTCGTCGGGCCATGCCACGGTCTGGGCCTCTATGCCATTGTCGTTCAAGAACTTGGCTGTACCGGCCGTGCCATAGATGACGAATCCGTTGCGGGAGAGCTGACGGGCAGGCTCAAGCAGGTCGACCTTGCCTTTCGCACCACCACTGCTCATCAGGATGGCAGCATGGTCGGCTTTGTTGGGCAGGCGGTAACCTGTTGCGATAAGGGCATTGAGCAAGGCCTCTTCCATCGAGTCGCCCAGGCATCCCACCTCACCAGTCGACGACATGTCCACACCGAGTACTGGATCGGCGTTCTGCAGTCGTGCGAAGGAGAACTGGCTGGCCTTCACTCCGATGCGGTCGATGTCAAACTCCGATCTGTCGGGACGGTTGTAAGGTACGTCGAGCATAATCTTTGTGGCAGTCTCGATGAAATTGCGCTTCAGTATCTTCGACACAAACGGGAACGAGCGGGATGCACGCAGGTTGCACTCTATCACCTTCACCTCACGGTTCTTGGCAAGGAATTGGATGTTGAACGGACCACTGATGTTAAGTTCCTTGGCTATCTTGCGAGAAATCTTCTTGATCTGTCTGATGGTTGAGAAATAGATATGCTGTGCGGGGAAAACCATAGTGGCATCGCCAGAGTGCACACCAGCATATTCGATGTGCTCGCTGATGGCATATTCCACCACCTCGCCTTTGTCGGCCACGGCATCAAACTCAATCTCCTTGGTGTCTTGCATGAACTGGCTCACAACCACGGGATATTCTTTCGACACCTCGGTGGCTTTTTCCAGGAAGCGATGCAGTTCCTCGTCGTCATAGCATACGTTCATGGCAGCACCACTGAGCACATACGATGGCCTTACGAGAACAGGATATCCCACTTCGTTCACAAACTGCTTGATGTCTTCGAACGAGGTCAGTGCACGCCAGGCTGGTTGGTCGACGCCCAATTTGTCGAGCATGGCCGAGAACTTGTCGCGGTTCTCTGCACGGTCGATGTCGACAGGACTCGTTCCCAGCACGGGCACACCGCGGCGGTGCAGTTTCATGGCCAGGTTGTTGGGAATCTGTCCACCCACGCTCACAATCACACCACGGGGCTGTTCCAACTCAATCACGTCGAGCACACGCTCAAGCGACAGTTCGTCGAAATACAGACGGTCGCACATGTCGTAGTCGGTCGATACGGTCTCTGGATTGTAATTGATCATGATCGACTTGTATCCCAGTTTGCGGGCGGTGTTGATGGCATTCACCGAGCACCAGTCGAACTCCACGCTCGAACCGATGCGGTAGGCACCACTACCCAAAACCACCACGGATTTCTCGTTCTTGTAGTACGGGATGTCGTGAACCGGTGGGGTGTTATAAGTAAAGTAGAGGTAGTTGGTGAGTTCGGGATGCTCGCTGGCCACTGTGTTGATGCGCTTTACGGCTGGAACGACGCCTCTCGACTGTCTGAACCGTCTCACTTCCAGGTTCTCCTTCTCCATATTGCCGCTCTTTGGCTTCAATACGAAGCGGGCTATCTGGAAGTCGCTGAAACCGGCGGCCTTCACTTCTTTCAGGAACTCGTCGCTCAGGTCCTCAAGTTTGTTATACTTGAGCAGTTCTTTCTTCAAGTCTACGATATGTTTGAGGCGCTCGATGAACCACTTGTCGATTTTGGTCAGCTGCTCGATGCGCTCTACGGTGAATCCCTCCTCCAGAGCCTGGGCGATGGCGAAGATACGCAGGTCGGTAGGATTCTCCAAAGAGTCGTCTAGGTTCTCAAAGCGTGTGTGGTCGTTGCCCACGAACCCGTGCATGCCCTGACCAATCATTCGAAGGCCTTTCTGAATCATCTCCTCAAAGGTGCGGCCGATACTCATGATTTCGCCCACCGACTTCATCGAAGATCCGATCAGACGGCTCACACCGGCAAATTTGGTAAGGTCCCAACGTGGAATCTTGCAAATCATATAGTCGAGACTTGGTGCCACGTAGGCAGAGTTGGTGGTGCCCATCTCGCCAATCTGGTCGAGAGTATAGCCCAATGCAATCTTCGCTGCGACAAAGGCCAGAGGATATCCTGTGGCTTTCGAAGCGAGAGCCGAAGAACGTGAGAGTCGGGCATTGATCTCAATGATACGGTAGTCATTGGTCTCGGCATTGAAGGCAAACTGGATATTGCACTCACCCACAATGTTCAGGTGTTTCACACATTTCACCGAAAGGTCCTGAAGCATCTTCACTTGTTCGTCGGTCAAGGAGCAGGTAGGAGCCACAACGATCGACTCGCCGGTGTGGATACCCAGTGGGTCGAAGTTCTCCATCGAGGCCACGGTGAAGCAGCGGTCTTTGGCGTCGCGAATGACCTCGAACTCTATTTCCTTCCATCCCTTCAGACTTTCTTCAACGAGAATCTGGGGAGCAAAGGTGAATGCGCTCTCAGCCAACTCCACAAATCCTTTCTCATCATTGCAAAGGCCTGAACCAAGACCGCCAAGGGCGTAGGCCGAGCGGATCATGATAGGGAATCCAATCTCTCGGGCTGCCGCCAAAGCATCATCCATGTTCTCTACTGCATGGCTGACAGGGGTTTTCAGTCCAGCCTCGTCCAGTTTTTTCACAAAACGGTCGCGGTCTTCTGTGTTCATAATGGCTTCCACGCTGGTACCCAGCACCTGAACTCCATATTCCTTCAAAGTGCCGTTCAAGTAGAGTTCCGTTCCGCAGTTCAAGGCTGTCTGTCCACCAAATGCCAATAAAATCCCGTCAGGACGCTCTTTCTTGATGATTTCTGTAACGAAGTGCGTAGTGACGGGTTGAAAATAGACTTTGTCGGCGATGCCTTCACTGGTCTGGATAGTGGCGATGTTGGGGTTGACTAGGATACTGGAGATTCCTTCTTCGCGTAGCGCTTTCAACGCTTGTGAACCCGAATAGTCGAATTCTCCGGCCTGTCCAATCTTCAAGGCCCCACTTCCTAACACAATAACCTTTGACAGTTTTTTCATAACTTTACGATGAATGTTTAATGATTGCTTTAAATCGCGTGCAAAATTACACAAAAATCCCAATAGAAAAAACAGATTGTCGCTTTTTTATATCTTTTAATATTGAATATCCGTTTTTCTTTCAAAAAATAGTCAATTTGTAGCATGAAAAACCATAATGTGACATAGATATGATAAAAGAACCCCTAATGTCTAAATAAAAAGAGGTCGAAAAGGAGGGAAAAGTCGACGAAAGCAAAAATAGCGGTCTGTTTTTCTTGTTTGGTAATTTGTTTTTATTTATATTTGCAAAAACAATTGAGAATAATATTCACTAACCTTACAAAACACCAAACATTTATGAAGAAAAAATTTATTTGCACCGTATGTGGTTACATTCACGAGGGCACAGAGGCTCCTGAGAGATGCCCAATCTGTAAAGCTCCTGCATCAAAGTTCAATGAGGTCGTAGAGGGCGAGGAACAGCCATTCGCTACCGTTCACGAACTGGGTGCCGCCCGCAAAGAGGGTGCCGACGAGGAGATGATCAAAGACTTGCTCAACCATTTCAATGGCGAGTGTGGCGAGGTAGGCATGTATCTGGCCATGAGCCGTCAGGCCGACCGTGAGGGTTATCCCGAGGTGGCTGAGGCTTTCAAACGCTATGCGTTCGAGGAGGCAGAGCACGCATCCAAATTCGCAGAACTGCTGGGCGACGTGCTTGGCGACACCAAGAGCAACCTTGAGGCCCGCATAGCAGCAGAGCGTGGTGCCTGTGAAGACAAGTTCCGCATTGCCCGCAATGCCAAGAAGGCCAACATGGATGCCACCCACGACACTGTCCACGAGATGGCTAAAGACGAGGCTCGTCACTGCGCTGGCTTCGAGGGACTCTACAAGCGCCTTTTTAAGAAATAGTCGATAGCCGTTATCAGCAACTATCGCTTACATAAAAATCCCCGCATCCAACTGATGCGGGGATTTTCATGTTTGTTGTTTGATGATTTCTCAAACAGCAGGGATTTCTTGATTAAGCCTCGATGGCAGCCACACCGGGAAGCACCTTGCCCTCGATAGCCTCGAGCAGAGCGCCACCACCTGTGGAGATGTAGGATACCTGGTCGGCCATGCCAAACTTGTTGATGCATGCCACAGAATCACCACCGCCAATCAGCGAGAAGGCGCCATTGGCTGTAGCCTCGGCAATGGCGTCGGCAATAGCCTTGGAACCACCAATGAAGTTGTCGAACTCAAACACACCGGCAGGACCGTTCCAAAGAATGGTCTTGGCATCCTTGATGGCAGCGGCGAAGGCTTTCCTGGTCTCTGGACCAGCATCCAGTCCTTCCCAGCCCTCAGGGATATCGTTGGCTGCACATACCTGAGTGTTGGCATCGTTGGCAAAGGCGTCAGCAGCGATACAGTCGGTACCGAGCACGAGGTTCACGCCATTCTCCTTGGCTTTCTTGATCACGTCGAGAGCCACGTCGAGTTTGTCGTCCTCACAAATGGAGTTGCCAATCTTACCGCCACAAGCCTTGGCGAAGGTATAGGTCATACCACCACAGAGAATCAGGTTGTCAACCTTTCCGAGCAGGTTCTCAATGATACCAATCTTGGTGGAAACCTTCGAGCCACCCATGATAGCGGTGAATGGGCGCTTGATGTTGCCGAGAACGTTGTCAACGGCAGTCACTTCCTTCTCCATCAGGTAACCCAGCATTTTGTGGTCTTTGTCGAAGAACTCGTCGATGACGGCGGTTGAGGCGTGCTTGCGGTGAGCAGTACCGAACGCGTCCATCACATAGCAGTCGGCATAGCTGGCCAGAGTCTTTGCAAATTCCTTCTGGCTGGCTTTCATAGCCTTCTTGGCATCGTCGTAAGCGGGGTCATCCTTCTCGATACCTACGGGCTTGCCTTCCTCTTCAGGATAGAAACGGAGGTTCTCGAGCAACAGCACTTCACCGGGTTTCAATGCGTCGGCGGCATCCTTGGCTTTAGCACAGTCGGGAGCGAACTTCACCTCTGTGCCGAGAGCAGCTGCCACAGCGTCGACAATTTGTCCGAGAGAGAACTTCGGGTTTACCTTTCCTTTGGGCTTACCCATATGCGACATGATGATAAGGGCACCACCATCAGCAAGAATCTTCTTGAGTGTGGGAAGAGCACCACGGATACGGGTGTCGTCAGTGATTTTGCCATTCTCATCCAATGGCACATTGAAGTCTACACGAACGATTGCCTTTTTGCCGGCAAAGTTGAATTGGTCAATTTTCATAATCTAGATGTTGTTGATATAATTGTTAGAGAATAATTTTCAGCATGCAAATTTAATAAATTTGTGACAATCCGCTAGGCTTGAATGGTATTTTTTACGTTTTTTTACCATGATGCAATCAGTATGTCAACTCTACTTGGCAAATTGACGGAGTTGATACTTGATTTTGACGTTCGCACGCTTCGACATCTCGCCAGGATTGGTGCCCGGCAGGCCCTCAGGAACGTCCTTTCCGCGACGTGAGTAAAAATCCGTCCAATAGGGGGTAATCCGTCCTTGGGCATCGTGAAACGACATCGTGACAGGCGGGAGAAGACGCTGGCCTGTTTTGTTGACAAAACATTCTGAGACAAGCTCACTGCAATACACCGCCTCGGTGCCGGGCATGAACACGAAATCGTAGGGCCGGCCCAACAATGAGCGAAGACGGGAGAACGTCTGTGCCTTGTCAATACCTTTCCTGATCCGTCCCACCAATATATGCTTGTTGCTCCTCACGAATTGCTCATAATCAATCTCCCTCACGCCTTCATATACGGCTTCGATGACTTTCATCTTGCCGTTTTCCTTTACCAGCACACCCACATGGTCGATCTCATAATTGTCAGCTCCGGAGGTGACTTCGGTAATGGCATTCGGCTGTTGGGCAATCACGAAAAGCAAGTCAAGATGACACAACTTGCCGGGATTGTCGATGATTTTTTGCGCCATGCCAGCCATGCTCATGAAGAGAATGGCAACGAGAAGTGTCGCACGTCGTGTCGTCATCTCATCACCTTTTTCCCATTCACGATATAAATACCCTTCTTCGTTCCGGGATGGGTTACACGAATACCCTGCAGGTTATAAACCTTTGTTTGGAATTCGTCGTCTGGCCTTATCGGGGATACGCCCTGAGGGTCGCCGGCAGGCATGAAGATGACCTCGCCGAGTGATGGGTCGTCGATCTTGTGATAGATCACGGTCTCTATGTGTTCAGCATCCTGTATGCTTACATTCCATATATTGCCCTGGGCATAGACGGTGTTCATCGAATTGTTGTAAATGTCGTAGAGCACACCGTTGTTGCCATTATCGCGAAACACATTGCCACCAGGGTTGTAGTCGGATGCGTCGGCATCGACTTCGGTCTTTCCCAGATTCACGTCACCACATCCGATGACAGTAATACCCCAAAGGCTTTTTTCGATGATATTGCCAGAGATGACCGCCTTCTGCTTGTAGTAAGGGTCATAGAGGCTGATGCCACTCCCGCCATTATTGGGATTGACCTCGAACTTGTTGTTGGATATTACATTGTTCTTGATGACCACGTCCATGATGCCCATCGTAGTGATACCATAACGGTTGTTGGTGATCTCACAACCCTCGATGCAGACGTTCATGCCTTCTGAGCCAAACCAATTGGCTATGCCGATGCCGCCAACCATGGTAAGGGTGGAGTCGCCCTCTACCACACAATTCCTGATGGTGATGTCTTCAGAGGCTGTCAGGTTGAGTTGGGGAACGTTGCCGTTGGCTTGGGAGTTCATCTTGAATGTGCAGTTCTCCACAAGCAACGGACAGAAGAAATTGGCAGCACCACCTATGGCGGCTTTCTGACAATTCTCAAACTCGCAGTTTTCTACCTTGAACGAAGCGCCATTGCCTCCAAGGAAGAGTGCTCCCGATGCGGTGCCATTATGATTCAGGAATTTGCAGTCGCTCACGTTCATGCCGGCAGTGGTGCCTCCTCGCAGACCGACATATTCGAAGGTCAGGTTGCTCACTTCGGTCACCTCCTCGCTTTGTATGTTCAGCCCGTAGCATGAGGTCGACTCTCCTAGACGGCCCAGCAGGGTAGGGGTGGCCGCTCTCAAATCGGCCTTGCCTTTGACGACCAGTTCGGCTGCGTCGGCAAAAAGAACGGTAGCGCCATTGTCGATTTTGAACTCATCGCCCAGGGCAATGGTCACCGTACCATTGACTACATACGCACCGTCGGTGATTGACACGCCACTTTCGGCTATTCCTGCCAAAGTCTCGAACGAATAGGCCTTGCCATCGCCTGGTGTGGAATAATCATTTGCTTGTAGGTTGCAAACAAGAGATAGCATGGCAAGTGCCAGAAGAAATGTCTTTTTCATTATGATGCTTTTAAATCTAGAATAGCAGACATGTTGTCTGTATTGGGAATACTTTATCAAAGCGGATGCAAAAGTAGTGATTTATTCTTAAATAAAGGAGAAAGAAGTAGTTTTTTCAGTCTTCCATGCCATGCATTGTTATCCATTTATAAATAAATGATGGTATTGTTTCCCAATTTTGTGAATAATGACTATCTTTGCCTCAAGTATCACCAAACATCAGACCTATGATGAAAGCACTTAATACAGAAAAGGCTCCGGCAGCCATCGGTCCCTATAGTCAGGCCATTGAAGTGAATGGTATGGTATTTACCTCCGGACAACTCCCCATCGACCCTTCCACGGGAGCCTTCCCAGAGGGAGGAATCAAGGAGCAGACGAGGCAATCGCTGCTCAATGTCAAGGCCATTCTCAACTCCGAGGGGCTTGACATGTGCAATGTGGTGAAGACAACCGTGTTCCTGGCCGACATGGGCGATTTCGCTGCCATGAACGAGGTGTATGCCTCATTCTTCTCCATGCCGTATCCTGGGCGGTCGGCCGTTGCCGTGAAGACCTTGCCAAAGAATGCGTTGGTAGAGATAGAGTGTATTGCTGCCAGATAGAAAGGCCGACTGGCTTGGCATCCTATCCGAACAACTCGCGAAGGGCTTCTTCCACTTTTCTCACAGGATGCAGGCGGATATTGTATCGTCGCGCGTCTATTCCCGACAGGTTGTGACTGGGCACCAGCATATCGGTGAATCCCAGTTTCTCAGCCTCGGCTATTCTTTGCTCTATACGACTCACCGGGCGCACCTCGCCACTCAATCCCACCTCTCCAGCCATGCACCAGCCTGGTTCGATGGCGGTATCGACATTGCTCGACAAAACGGCGGCTATCACGCTGAGGTCCATGGCCAGGTCGGTGACACGCAGTCCGCCAGCAATGTTGATGAACACATCTTTTTGGATGAGTTTGAACCCCACGCGTTTCTCCAGCACGGCAAGAAGCATGTTCAGACGGCGTTGGTCGAAACCTGTGGCCGACCGTTGTGGGGTGCCATAGGCGGCAGTCGAGACCAAAGCCTGGGTTTCCACAAGGAAGGGCCTGATGCCCTCGACGGCTGCTGTGATGGCCACTCCCGATAGTCCTTCGTGATCTTGCGAGAGCAAGAGTTCGGAAGGATTGCTCACAGGCCGGAGTCCATTCTGCCGCATCTCATAGATTCCCAGTTCGCTGGTGCTGCCAAACCTATTCTTGATGCTTCGCAGAATGCGGTACATATAATGCTGGTCGCCCTCAAACTGAATCACGGTATCGACAATATGCTCCAGAATCTTTGGTCCTGCGATGGAGCCCTCTTTGTTGATATGGCCTATCATCAAGACTGGGATACCGCTCGACTTGGAGAATCGCAACAAGGCCGAGGCACACTCCCTAATCTGGGACACACTGCCGGGCGAACTGTCCACCTCTTCGGTATAGATGGTCTGGATAGAGTCGACAACCACCAGTTCGGGTTGGAAATTCTTGATTTGCGCGAAGATGTTCTCCAACGAGGTCTCGCAGAGGATATGCACGTTGTCGCTATCACCTTTGCCGATACGCTCGGCACGCATTTTCAGTTGGTGGGCACTCTCCTCACCGCTGACATAGAGAATCTGGCGGTCGGGCATATTGAGTATCGTCTGGAGCGTGAGCGTGCTCTTTCCTATACCGGGTTCACCTCCTAAAAGCACTATCGATCCGGGCACCAGTCCGCCTCCAAGAACCCTATTGAGCTCATTGTCGTACATATCCATCCTCGGGGCTTCCTGCGATGCAATGGAGCGCAGGGGCTGGGGGTGGTTCTTCCCCGACAGAGAGGAACGGATGACGCTGGCAGCCGAGCGGGCTGCCTGACTGCCGGTGTCGCTGCTCACCCTGATTTCCTTAAAAGTGTTCCACTGTCCGCAAGATGGACATTTCCCTATCCATTTCGACGACTCTTGTCCGCAGTTCGAGCAGACATATGCTATCTTGTCTTTTGCCATATCACATTATTGAAGTATCGTCTGAACTTCTGTAACCTCTGTGCTTCTTTCAACTTGCAAAAGTAGAGTTACATTATTTATATAGTGGTCTCCCACTCATACCAGTCATAACAGATGGCGCGTCCGCCAAACCCTTCTTTCTGCGAGATGAGCGAGGTGTTAAGGTCATGGCCGTCACCATTGCTGGATTTGCCGAAGTCGAAATACTTGGCATCCCATCGCTCCTCGGTGAGTATATGCCTGAAGAGGGCATCCACAGCATGCAGGCGTTTGCCTTCCTCACTGGCAGAGATATATTGTGCGTGCACCACCTCACCACAAAGATAAAGCACCGTTCCGCCCACCGTGCGCCCTTCTTTTAGGGCGGTATACAAACGGATGTTCTGCGGGAACCGTTGATGCAACAGTATGATCTCCTCTATCGTATGCACAGGTCGCGCTCCATATTTCCGCCAAAGGTTGCCTGTAAGAATCTGCCAGAAAGCATCGAAATCATCACTGCGCTCAACGATGACACCCTCTGTAAAAGCCTTGTTGGCGCCATATCGATGGTCGCGGCGCCAACGGATGGGTGAGGCAAGGGAAATGGTGGTGGAGACATGCCTGACATTGATGCGGGCATTGCATACGTTCAGCATTGCATACAGGTCTTCCTCCGAGGGCTGGCGATGATAAATCCATGGAATAGCCTTGTATACCACTTTGCCGATGCCAAGGCGGCTGAGATAGTCGTTCAGCGCTGTAAACAATGTGCGAACGCCTTCGACCGTGGCCCGATCGTCTACAATCAGTCCGCCATAGGTGAGTCCTTGATGGCTATAGATTGTATCACCGACCTGGTTGGCCGGCAGCATGGCGTAAATGCCATGGTCGTCGGAAAAAATCAGTGAATGGTCGGCGAATCGGTCGGAATGATAGTCCATGTAGGTCCGCAGGTGCAGAAACGTGCCATTCTTGGAACGACCTACAAATTCGTTCCATGCCTTTTCATCTTGTTGGGTGTATCGCCTTATTTCGAACATTGGGTATAGGAAAGGAATTCGTCGTAATCCCTGATGTAATCGTCTTCGTCGAATTCATGAGATGCCAGCACCAAGCATACGGAGCCAGAGGAGAAATCGTCGAGCGTACGCCATACGCCTACTCCCACATAGAGTCCCTGGTAAGGGTGGTTCAGGTGGAAGGTCTTGCGTTCCTTCCCATTGTCCAGCGTAACGTCAAATGAACCGCTCACGGCGATAATGATTTCCTCGCACGCTTTGTGGGCATGCCCACCACGGCCTTCCCCGGCAGGGATGTCGTATGTCCAGTAGACCCTATTGATGGCAAAGGGCACCCCACAGGCTTGCTCGGCTACGGTGAGGTTGCCCCGTGGGTCTACAATCTTGGGCAGTGAAAGAATTGCGGCCTTATTTTTCCACATAGGGATCTACACCTAAAATTGTTGTGGCGAGGCGCTTGGCCTTGTTGCGGAGCGCATCGACATCTGCATCCAAGTCGCCATAGCACAGCACCACGCCCATACGTCGGCCGAAATGGGCTTTGGGCTTGCCAAAGATGCGCACACGGGTATAGTCTTCAGTCAGTGCCTCGTCGAGATGGTAGTCGAGTGGACCGTCTTTCTCTTCGGGTGAGAGCACCACCGCACTGCAGCCTGCATGCTCGAGATGGATGCCGGCGATTGGCAGGCCGAGGACGGCGCGCAGATGCAGTTCAAACTCACTCAGGTTGGTGGTATGGCCCAAGGTCACCATGCCCGTATCGTGCGGACGCGGACTGAGTTCGGAGAAGATGACCTCGCCCGATTTCGTCAGGAAGAACTCCACTCCCCAGATGCTTGCACCACCAAGGGCCTTTGTCACTTCGGCGGCCATATGCTGGGCTTGGCGAAGAGCGCTTTCGCTGATACGATAAGGTTGCCAACTCTCTCGGTAGTCACCGCCTTTCTGAACGTGACCAATCGGCGGACAGAACAACGTGGGACCATTCTTTTGCGTGACCGTGAGCAGTGTGAACTCGGAGTCGAAATCGATGAACTCCTCGATAATCACTTCCTTCACATCACCACGGCTGCCATCCATGGCTTCCTGGAAAGCGGCTTCCAACTCGTCGCTGTTATGCACATAACTCTGACCGTGTCCGCTCGACGACATCAGGGGCTTCACCACACATGGGAACCCAATCTCGCTGGCTGCCTTGCGAAACTCGTCAAGGGTCTTGGCGTAGAAATATTTTGCGGTCCGCAGACCGAGTTCGCGTGAAGCAAGGTCGCGGATGGCACGACGGTTCATCGTGTAGTTCACAGCCTTGGCACTGGGAACCACCTGGATGCCCTCTTCCTCGAAAGCGAAGAGGCGCTCTGTGCGTATAGCCTCGATTTCAGGAACGATGATGTCGGGGCAGTGCTTCCTCACGATGGCCTCGAGGGCATCACCATCGAGCATGTCAAATACTTCCCGCTCGTCGGCCACTTGCATGGCCGGTGCATTGTCATAATGGTCGCAGGCCACGACATGTACGCCTGCTCGTTTGGCGGCAATGACGAACTCTTTTCCCAACTCGCCAGAACCCAACAATAAGATTTTTTTCATCTTCTTTGAATTGTTATATGACGATGGCTCTTATCGGTTGCCATACATCTCCTCGTAATATTTCTGATAATCTCCACTGGTCACCTCGCTAACCCAGTCCTGGTGCTCCAGGTTCCACTTGATGGTCTTCACGATACCCTCGGCGAAGCAAGTCTCGGGATACCAGCCCAGTTCGTCCTTGATCTTCGTGGGGTCAATGGCATAGCGCATGTCATGGCCCAGACGGTCGGTGACAAAGGTGATGAGCGAGTCGTTGATCCAGTCGATACTGATTTCGCCAGCCGCATCGCGCTCCTGCTTCTTGAGCACCTTGCGCAGTTCCTTGTTCTCCGCCATCATGTCGTGGATGGTCTTGATGGTCAGGCGCACGATGTCGATATTCTTCATCTCGTTGTGCCCACCTACGTTGTAGACTTCGCCCTCACGACCCTCGCGCACCACCAGGTCGATGGCCTTGCAGTGGTCTTCCACATAGAGCCAGTCGCGCACGTTCTCGCCCTTGCCGTATACAGGCAGTTGCTTGCCGGAAAGGATGTTGTTGATGATGAGCGGGATGAGTTTCTCGGGGAAGTGATAGGGACCGTAATTGTTGGAGCAACGGGTGATGGTCACGGGCATGTGATAGGTGTCGTGATAGGCCATCACGATGAGGTCGGCAGAGGTCTTCGACGCACTGTACGGACTGTGAGGGCACAGCGGCGTGGTCTCGGTGAAGAAACCGTCCTCACCCAGCGAGCCATATACCTCGTCGGTAGACACTTGGTGGTAGCGCTTGCCAGCCTTCCATACTGGATAGCCGTCGGCACCCTTTCCTGTCACCCAAGCCTTGCGTGCGGCGTCGAGCAGGTTCTGTGTGCCCAAGATGTTGACCGAAAGAAATAGCTGCGGATCTTCTATCGAGCGGTCCACATGGCTCTCTGCGGCGAAGTTCACCACAAAGTCGATGTCGTTTTCGGCAAACAACCGCTCGGCGAGTTGCCGGTCACGGATGTCACCTTTCACGAAGACGCAACGCTGGTCGTCGATGTCGTCCTTGATTGTGCCGAGATTGCCGGCATAGGTCAGTGCGTCGAGCACAATCAGTCGGATCTCCTCGTCTTTGTATTTTTTATAAAGCAGGTACTTGACGAAGTTCGCACCAATGAAACCTGCTGCTCCGGTAATAAGATATGTTTTCATATATTGGATATTGTGTTTGATGTCTTACAGTCGACAGGCATTGCTATCTGCCTCCTAATGATATAACCTCGCAATCGCCGAATTTATTGCCTTCGATGGTCAGTCTGACCAAAGTGCGCTCTTGTTGCCATCCTTGAAGACCGGCTGCGCCCGGGTTGATATGCAGGAGTTGCAGGGTCTTGTCGTATTTCACTTTCAGTATATGCGAATGGCCGCTGATAAAAAGTTGTGGCGGACGGGAGGTGATTTGCCTGATGATACTGGGGTCGTAGCGTCCGGGATATCCGCCGATATGTTTCATCAGCACTTCCACATCCTCGCATTTGAACCGAAGGATTTCGGGAAACATCAGGCGCAGGTCGCCGCCGTCGCAGTTGCCGCAGACAGCCCTGAGATGCGCCACCTTTCCAAGGCGCTCGGCCAGCTCCACCGAGCAGATATCACCGGCATGCCAAATCTCATCGCAACTTTCGAAGTAAGTGGCGTAGCGGTCGTCCCAATAGGAGTGGGTGTCGCTGATGATTCCTATCTTTTTCATTTGGCCTCTGGCAGTTGAAGTCTTTGTCTCACGTACTGGGCAATGAGTTTGGCACTGCCCTCTATTCCCAACAGCGAAGAGTTGACAGAGAGGTCGTAGGACTCGCACTGTCCCCACTTCTTTCCTGTGAAGTAGTTATAGTAGGAGGCGCGGTTGCCCTCTTTGGTGTTGATGATTTTCAAGGCTGCCTCATAGTCGCATCCATGCCGGCGCATCACCTGGGTCGCACGCTCCTTGATGTCGCCTGTGATGAAGATGTTGATGGCGTCGGGATAGTCGCGCAAGATGTAGTCGGCACACCTGCCTACGAAGACACAGTTGCCCGTCTTGGCAGCCTTGAGGATGGCCTCGGCCTGGAACTGGAAGAGGCTCTCCTCTGAGAAATTATTGGTGTAGAAATTGTTGTCGCTCAGGTGCTGGGTGTGCAAGTGGAAGAGCGATTTGAAAAACCGCTTGTGCTCGTCGTGCTGCTCGAAGAATGATTCGCTGAAACCACTTTCCTTGGCTGCCAGGTTGAGAATCTCCTTGTCGTAGAACGAACAGCCAAACTCCTCGGCAAGCAGTTTGCCGATGGCACGTCCACCGCTGCCCAGTTGGCGTCCAACGTTGATGATAATTTTCTTTTCAGCCATTATCTTGTTGTTGATGTTGAACCTTGAATTGTCTCATATACTTGCGCATGATGGCAAAAGCCACGATAGCGGCAATCAGGTCGGATGATGGGAGGGCAAACCACACTCCGTCGAGTCCGAAGAACCGGGGTAGGACGAGCAGGATGGGCATGAGGAAGAGGAGTTGTCGCGACAACGACAGGAAAATGCTCACCTTTGCCTTCCCGATGCTCTGGAAGAAGTGAGTGATCACAATCTGGTAACCCACTACAAAAAGGAATATATTGGCCACTCTCAGACCTCTTTCAGCCATCTTGATGAGCGACTGGTCGGAAGTGAAGACCCTTGCGCAGTAGTAGGGCATCAACTCGCTCACGAGCCATCCCACAAAAGAGACGACGGTGGCCGAGATGATGGCATAGCGAAGCACCTGCATCAGACGGTCGAAACGCATCGCACCATAATTGTAACCCGCAATAGGTTGCATGCCTTGGTTCAGTCCAAAGATGACCATGAAGAAGAGGAAGGAAATACGGTTGACGATGCCGTAGGCGCCCACGGCCAGGTCGCCACCATAATGCATGAGGCTCTTGTTGAAAAAGATGACAATCAGGCACGAAGTGGCATTCATCGAGAAGGGCGAAATGCCTATAGCTATGATGTTCTTCACCAGATTGCCGTTCAGTTTGTAGATACCTTTCTCAAAGTGCAAGATTTCGTCTTTATGGCTGAATTGCCTGCATTGCCAACTCAGCGCCGCCATCTGTGAGAGGATGGTGGCAATGGCGGCACCCCGTATGCCCCAACCCAGCACATAGATGAAAATTGGGTCGAGGATGGTGTTGAGCACCACGGTGAAGATGGTGGCCATCATGGCCATTCGTGGCTTTCCAGAGGCGCGGAGGATGGCGTTCATCCCAAAATACATGTGGGTGAACATGTTGCCCATCAAGATGATCTGCATATACTCTGTGGCATACGGCAACGTGTTGTCGCTGGCTCCGAAAAAGCGCAGAATGGGTTCAAGGAAATAGAGGGTGACGGCGGCAAACACTATGCCGATGATGATGTTCAGGCATATCGTGTTTCCGAAAATCTTCTCGGCCGTGGCATAGTCTTTCTGGCCGAGCCTGACAGAGATAAGGGTAGAGGCACCCACGCCTATGGCGGCTCCAAACGCTCCCGACAAGTTCATGAACGGGAAGGTGATGGCCAAACCCGAAATGGCCATCGCACCCACACCCTGGCCGATGAATATGCTGTCGACCATGTTGTAGAGCGAGGATGCCGTCATGGCAACAATAGCGGGAAGGGCATACTGAACCAACAGTTGCCCCACAGGCTTTGTGCCCAACTCCAATGCTGCTTTCTTGTTATCCATGTGATAATTATCTGATGCAAAATTACACAATTCCATCGAATGGAGCAAGAAATCGTGGTTCAATCAGTCTACTTTCCGGATTGTAGGTGGTTTTTTGAATGAAAAACGAGTTAATTGAAAAAAATTCGGTAATTTTGCTTTCCAATAACCAATCCATACCTTAGAAGCCAATATGCTGAAAAGAATAGTATTCATCACATTCTTGTTGTTTGCCGCCATACAAAGTCAGGCTAAAGAACCTCCAGCTACCAACGGCGATTCTTTTGTCCGCTTTCCTGGTGGCAAGTGCTTCCTCTATAGGCTCCAGCTCACCGACAAACACCACACGCCATTCTCCTTGTCTCGCCCAGAGGAGTTCCTTTCAGGAAAATCGATAGAAAGGCGGAAGAGACAAGGACTACGGCCTGATTCCACCGATTTGCCCCATACTCCAGAATACCTGAATATGATAAATGGAATAGAGGGTGTGAAGATTGTATGCAAGAGCAAATGGAACAACACCGTTGTGGTGAGGGTGAAGAGCACCAATGTGGTGAGGAAACTCCAATCGCTGCCGTTCGTGAAAGAAGCCATCAAGGTCTTTACTGCCCCCGATTCGGTGAAGGCCCCGGTCAGGTCGCTCTTCCACAAAGAACTCGAGCTTCGTGAGGATTTGCCCGACGACCACTATGGCTTGGCCAAGGGAAATATCGACTTGGTGCACGGCCGTCCGCTTCATGATATGGGATATAAGGGCCACGGAATGACTATTGCGGTCTTCGATGGCGGATTCATGAATGCCGACCGCATTCCGGCCTTTCAGAATGTGCGCATCAAAGGAACGCGCGACTTCGTGGTCTTCGCGTCGGATGACATCTTCAAGGAGATAGACCATGGCACGAAGGTGCTCTCTACGATGGCCACCAATTTGCCCGGTGTGTTTGTAGGCACGGCTCCCGAAGCCGAGTTCTGGCTGTTCCGCACCGAAGACACCCGTACCGAAAGTCTGGCGGAGGAGGATTATTGGGTTGCCGCGGCCGAATTTGCCGACTCTATTGGGGTCGACATCATCAGCAGTTCGCTGGGGTTCCAGGATTTCGACGATAAGACCACCGACCACACTTATGCCGAACTCGATGGCGCCCACGCCCTCATCTCCCGCACGGCCTCGATGCTGGCTAGCAAGGGTATCGTTCATGTGAATAGTGCGGGCAACGATGGCATGGGCACCTGGAAGAAAATCAATTTCCCTGCCGACGCAAGAGATATCCTTGCTGTAGGTGCGGTCAACGCATTGAAAATGAATTCCTCGTTCAGTTCAGTAGGTCCTACCCAAGACGGGAGGGTAAAGCCCGACATCATGGCCTTGGGCAGTTCCACCGCGGTCATCTCGGGCCGAGGGTCAGTGAACAACGACATGGGCACGTCGTTTGCGGCGCCGATTATTTCCGGCTTGGTGGCCAGCTTGTGGCAGTCGGCTCCCACCAAGACTGCCTACCAGGTGATGGATGCCATCCGTCGGAGTGGCGACAACTACGACACGCCTAACAATGTGTTTGGATATGGCATACCCGATTTCCTCAAAGCTTACCAGATTCTCAGAGAAAAGAAATAGCCATCGTGAAAGCAGACAATCCACATCTTACACTATTCGAACTCAATCAGTTGGTGAGAGAACTCATCGAGACTGAGATGCCCCACGAGTATTGGGTAGAGGCCGAGGTCTCCGAACTGCGCGAGGTGGGTGGACATTGTTATATGGATCTTATACAGAAGGATATCTATAACAACACACCCGTCGCCAAATCATCGGCTAGATGTTGGCGTAGCAGTTGGAATGGCATCAAGGCGCGGTTCCTCCGTGTTGCCCATAAGATGCCCGGACCAGGCATGAAGATGCTGCTCAAGGTGTCGGCACAGTTTCATGAGAATTATGGCTTCTCATGGATTGTCTCCGACATCGACCCCACTTTCACGCTCGGCGATATGGCTGCCAAGCGACAACAAATCCTCCGGCAGTTGGAGGCTGAAGGTATTATCTATTATAACAAGGAGTTGGTGTTGCCTTTGTTCACCCAGCGCATTGCGGTCATCTCAAGTGCCACTGCTGCCGGGTATGGGGATTTTTGCAATCATCTTGATGAGAATGAACATGGCTATGTGTTCTACACCGAACTGTTCGAGGCCGCCATGCAAGGCGAGGGGGTGGAACAGAGCATCATTGCAGCCATCAACCGCATTGAAGACCAAGCTGCCCATTTTGATTGTATCGTCATCACAAGGGGTGGGGGAGCAACCAGCGATCTTTCGGGGTTCGATGCGCTTGATCTGGCTCGTAAAGTTGCAAATTGTTCTTTGCCAGTCATCACCGCAATAGGACACGACCGCGATGAGAGCGTGCTCGACATCATCTCGAACACAAGGTTGAAGACGCCCACCGCTGCCGCAGCATTCTTTATCGACCGCCTGAGAGAGGTGGAGATACGTATCGACGATGCGCACCAACGAATTCTCCGGGCTGTGGATCAGACTGTAAGTAAAGAGAAACTGAGACTCAACCATCTCGCTCTCAGGATACCTTCTCTTTTCGCTATAGTGAAAACCCGACAGAATGCGAAAATCGACACCTTGTTCATGCGTGCCGTGAATGCATGCAACCGTACCACCACCAACAAGCGACATCGCATCGAACAACTTGCACAGACCATTCCTCCCGCCGTCTTGCGCAAGGTGAGTCAGGAGAAGCACCGTCTGGAGATGTTGGCCAGCAAGGTAAGCAATCTCGACCCTCAACTTCTTCTCGACCGTGGATACAGTATCACTACCTTTGAGGGCAAAGCGGTGAAAGACCCCACATTACTACCTGTCGACGCCATTATAGAGACACGGTTGAAATCGGGGCGTCTTACCTCTAAGGTGATTAACGTCGACAATCAATCATAGAATACCAATCATCATCAAAAAAAATACATTAAAATGGACGAACCCATCAAATACGAGGAAGCAGTAGCACAGCTGGAGCAAATCGTGAGAAAAATGGAGAACGACGAGTTGGATATCGACACGCTCGCCGCTGAACTGAAGAAAGCGCAGGAACTGATCAAGCTGTGCAAGACCAAACTGACGTCGACTGATGAAGAAATCAAAAAATTGCTTGACAATGACTAAAAATTGACGTCAGCTGGACTTTATTTCAAAAAAAATCATAAAAAATCGTCGTTGAGATAACAAATTCCCTTTTTACTCGTCTCTATTATAGAGCGCGCCCGAAAAACACGTACTCAAGGGCGCAAGGTTCACTTATCACTTAATGTTTGACTAAGAATTAATTGGAAGAATGGGAATGAAATTATTTAACGACACGAGTGCTTACATGAAAGATGTGACTAACTTGGTTTGGAATTATATCCGCCATCGTGACTTATATCCCGAGAATGCAAAATTAGCGGTACAACCCGAAATAATGGCCAACGTTATCGACGACCCTTCACAATGCCAGTATTGCGATTTCTATGATCTCAAGATGCTGATTGCCAAAGATGGTACAGGAAACCAGATACCCAACCAACTGGCGATACAGAAAATGGCCAACCGCTACTTTCAAGTAGGATAAGCGACTCGTAAGCCAATATTAACCCCTGGACTTGGTCTGGGGGTTATTTTTTTCCAGTTTCTTCAGCCTGCGTTTGGGCTCCGGTGCTTCGGGATAAAGGCTGAGCGCCTTCTTGTAGTTGGCAATGGCCGCATCGGGCATACCCTCGCGCTCACACTCTTTTCCCATCAGTGTATATTCGGCTGCGAGCCTTTTCAGTAAATTCTTCTGACGTTGCTGTTCCTCCTCCATACGGCGGCACACATTTCTAAAGCCCGACAAGTGGTTGAGCTTCATCCTGATGAGACGTCTCACCTCAGGTCTTTCAATGTCGTATCGATGATGGATGGCTTTGAAGAAATTGTCCAAAAAAACCTCCATGTCTCCTGCGTCAAATGCCTTTACAGCATCGTGATACTCCTTGTCGGCCTGCGACTCCTTCAGCACGCTGTCAATCATATTGCGGTTGTTGTAGTTACGGGCGAACCTCACCACCTCGCTTCTGACAAAGATATCCGACATGCGGATGGGATCCTTCAGCGATATGCCTTCAAGAGAACGGCAACGTGAGAGTGCCACATAGGTCTGACCACCGGCAAAAGCGCCACCGGCCAGGTCGATGTTCACTCTTTGGAATGTGAGGCCCTGGCTTTTGTGCACCGTGATAGCCCATGCCAGACGGATTGGATATTGCACGAAGCGGCCAATCTCCTCTTCCTCGATTTTCTCCTCTTGCTCATTGTAGGTATAGTGCATGTTGCTCCACACCGCTTGGTCTACATCATACTCCTCACCCTCATCGGTCCTGACCATAAGCAATTGATTGCCTTCCTCGTCGAGGTCGATGCCTGTGATCGTGCCGAGCGTACCATTCACCCATCTATGCTCCATGTCGTTCTTCACGAAGATGACCTGTGCACCCACTTTCACATCCAAATCAATGGTGGTAGGAAGACTGCTTTCCGGAAATTCGCCATCGATGGTGCCTTTCAGGGTCACCACGTCGCCTGGCAACTGTTGCAAATGCTGGTCGTTGATATAGTCTACCGTATCTCTGCGGGTGGACAGCGTGATGGAGAGTTCACTCTCATTCTTGGCCAATTGCTTGCCTACATGCTGGTTCAGCACCGCCAACTCGGCCGAGGATATGGTATTCGTGCGAATCTTGTCGAGAATATGTATGAACTGCTCGTCGTTCTGGCGATACACTTTGGTCAACTCTATGCTTACCAATGACATCTGCCTGAAGACACGGGCGTCGAAAAAGAAAGCCGACGGATAGAATGGTTGAAGCAACTGGCGGTCTTCTTCCTTGACCACAGGCTCCAACTGGTAGATGTCGCCCACCAGAAGCAATTGCTTGCCTCCGAAAGGCTCGTACCTGTTTCTGGTATAGATGCGCAGCACTTTGTCAACGAAATCGATGATGTCGGCCCTTACCATGCTGATTTCGTCGATGATGATGAGTTCCACCTCGCGGATAATCTTCCGCTTCTCGCCTGTGTATTTCAAGGTCTCCCGGATGTTCTTCTCCGAGTAGTTCACATCGTTGGGCAACAAAGGGTGAAAGGGTATCTTGAAGAAACTATGCAATGTGGCGCCACCCACATTGATGGCGGCAATCCCGGTAGGGGCCAGGACCACGAACTTCTTTTTGGTCGTCGAGCAGATATATCTGAGGAATGTGGACTTGCCTGTACCGGCTTTCCCCGTCAGGAAAAGGGAGCGCCTGGTATACTCTACAATCTGGAGCGCATTCTGGAACTCAGGATTGTTGGTGTCGATATGTGTCGTAGTAGGAGCCACGGGGTTTCATTGAAATTCGACGTCGAAATTGTCTCCCTCACCGCTTGGCGGGCGCGATGATTCCGTCTCTTCCAACTCGGGGATGACTGTCTCGCGGCTTCCCATATCCCAATTGGGGATGGAGTCTTCTTGCCTGGCGGGCGAAGGAGATACCACCACTTGCCTGTTGCAGACGAACAGGTCGTCGGAAATGTCGATGTCTTCTCCTGCAGGTATCTCGAACTTTCCCCAATACTTGGTGAAATCTTTGTTCACCAAGACGAAATAAAGGAAATTCCCACATACAGGTAGGGCAGTATGCGCCCCCTGGCCGAGGGCAGCGCTCTTGAAATGTATTTGGCGGTATTCACCGCCTACCCACGCTCCACAAACAAGATGTGGCGTGACGGCAATGAACCACCCGTCGGCAGCATTGTTTGATGTGCCTGTCTTGCCGCCGCACTCTACCACGCTGGCAGGAATATACGAGTTCATTCCTCTTGAGGTGCCATCCTTCACACCGTTTACCAATAGTTTCTGCATCAGGTAAGCGGTCTTGTAGGGCAGTGTCCTGGGGGTATCGGTCGGACCCTCATATACTAAGTTGCCCTCGCTGTCTAAAATCCTCGTCACCAAGACGGGCTCATGTCGTTTTCCGTCGTTGGCAATGGTGCTATAGGCGTTCACCATCTCAAGCAGGTTGACGTCAGATGCACCAAGCAGTGTGGAAGGGTGGGGGTCGAGTTGGCTCTTGATACCCATGTCGTGTGCGGTCTTGATTACATTCTTCAAGCCCATCTCCACGCCCAGCCTTACGGCCACAGAGTTGGTGCTCTTGGCAAAGGCTTGCTTCAGGAACAAGGAGTCTCCGGAAAAATACTTGCTGGCATTGGTGGGCTTCCAGATGGTTTCCGTACCGGTCTTCTCGTCGTAGATAGGCACACTCACAGGCTCGTCACGTCTTTTGTCGCAGGGTGTCAGACCTTGGTTGAAAGCCTCGGTATAGACAAACAATTTGAAGGTGGAACCAGGTTGGTGCATGGCGGTCACTTTGTCGTATTGCCATATGTTATAGTCGATATCGCCCACCCAGGCCACCACGGCACCTGTCTGGGGCTCCATCGCCACAAAGCCGCAGTGCAGGTATTTCATCATATATCTCAAGGAGTCGAGTGTGCTCATCTCTGTCTCATACTCTCCTTTATCGGGCGACCATAATTTCACTTGATGGGGCTTGTTCAGATAATAGTTGATGGAGTCGGTATTGTTGTTGAAACGACGTTTCAAGTCCTCGTAGACAGGCATTTTCTGCACGGTCTTCTCCACGAAGTCGGGTATCGGGTTGCCCTTCTCGTCACGCCAGGGGTCGGCACCGGCCCAGTCGGCGGCGAAGGTCTTTTGAAGCGACTTCATCTGTTTCTCCACCGCATTCTCGGCACATGCCTGCAAGCGTGTGTCGAGCGTGGTGTAAATCTTCAGTCCAGAGGTGTATAGGTCGTATCCAGTCTCATGGCACCATTTCGCCAAATAGGCCTCTACGGCATCCTTGAAATAGGTGGTTTGTTTTTGCGTCCCGGTGTCCGACGAATAGGAGAGCACAACAGGTTTTTTCGACAACCGTTGGTATTCCTCCTCGGAGAGGTGCCCGTTCTTCACCATTAGTTTCATCACCACATTCCTACGACTCTCACTGTTCTTGGGGTTGAGCAATGGGTTATAGAACGACGTGGCCTTGAGGATACCAACGAGAATGGCAGCCTGGTCGGTGGTGAGTTCAGAGGGGGTGATATTGAAATAGTTCTTACTTGCCGTCTTGATGCCAAAGGTGTTGGAACCGAAATCCACCGTGTTGGCATACATGGTGAGAATCTCTTTCTTGTCGTAGACCATCTCGATCTTCGAAGCGATGATCCACTCCTTGGTTTTCACAATGAGCATTCGCAGTCCGGGGATGTCGCTCAGCAATCCATTCGACGTCTGGGTGCGCATGCGGAACATGTTCTTGGCCAATTGCTGGGTAATGGTCGACGCGCCCCTGGCCTCCTGGTGGATCACCGCATCCTTGATGGCGGCGAGAATACCGCTGAAGTCCACGCCATGATGATAGTAGAAACGTTCGTCCTCGGTATCGACCAACGCATCCCAGAAAACGGGAGCCACGTCCTCGTATTTTACGGGACTGCGGTTCTCATTGTAAAATTTGCCAATACGCTTGCCGTCAGCGCTGAATATATCAGATGCCGAGATGGTTGGTGGATGGAGAATCTCGTAGAAACCAGGTGATTTGCCAAAAAGGCCCAGGAAATTGATGTCGACCATACCGAAATAGACCAACATGAAAATGATGAACGACAGGAATCCAGACAACAGTTTCACATACCATCGTCTGCCCTTGAAAAGGTGTATATACCATGAAAACACACCTTTTATCTTTCGCCAGCACCATTTCAATGCTTTCATAGGTCTCTATACTTCCAGTCTATGCTGATTCTATCTCCTTGTCGATGAGTCGCATGATTCCATCCAAGTCATCGGGGGTGAACCAATGTATATCCGGGTCTCTCTTGAACCATGTGAGTTGTTTCCTGCAATACCGTCGTGTGTTGCTCTGAATCTTTTCAATGGCTTCCTCCCGACTACATTTGCCTTCGATGTAATCAAACATCTCGCGGTAGCCTACCGTGTTGAGCGCATTGACGCCCTTATAGGGGTATACCTTCCTCACCTCGTCTTCCAAGCCCTGCGAAATCATCTGGATTACACGTTGGTTGATACGGTTGTATAGTTCGTTGCGGTCGCGGTTGAGTCCGATCTTCACAATACGGAAGTCGCGCTGTTTTTTTTCGTTTGTCCGATACGAGGTGTAGGTGTTTCCCGTCATGTAGCAAATCTCCAGCGCATGAACCACTCTTCGTATGTTTTTCCGGTCGACAATAGCATAGTACTCAGGGTCGAGAATCCGGAGTTCTTCTACAAGCCGTTCCAGTCCCTCTTCCTCAAGGCGCTGTTTCATCAGCCTACGTGTTTCCTCGTCGATGGTGGGGATGTCGTCGATGCCATTGCACACCGCATCGATATACATCATGCTCCCGCCACTCATGATACCGTAGGGTAGGGCGCCAAGTTCTCCTTCGGGCGAAATCAATTCCATCACCTCCTCCTCGAATCGTGAGGCACTGTAATAGTCGGTCAACTTGCATCTGCCTACGAAGTAGTGCTTCACGGCGGAAAGCTGTTCCGCGGTAGGGGCTGCTGTGCCGATTGGAATACCGTCGAATATCTGCCTTGAGTCGGCATTGATGACGGGAGCGTGTAGCCGCTGTGCAATCTTCAGGCATATCTCTGTCTTGCCAACTGCCGTAGGTCCCAGTAAAACAAACAGTATTTTCATCGGCTTTCTAACTCAGGCGGATGTCGGTTACCTGATGATGCCCCGTTTTGATTCCCTGACAAAGTCGACGATGTATTTCACCTCGTCGGTCATGGGAAGTTGCTTGCTGATCTCCTCAAAGGCCTCGGCAAAAGTGCTCTTGGAATAGAGGATGCGGTAGCAAGAGTGGATGAGGTCGATGGTCTCGCGAGAGAATCCGCGGCGGCGAAGCCCCACAAGGTTCAGTCCGCAATAACGGGTGGGCTCCTTGCCGGCGATGATATACGGGGGGATGTCCATGCTGAACCGGCTTCCGCCCTGTATCATCACATAGCCTCCGATACGGCAAAACTGATGGCAGAGCACTGTGGCGCTGATGATGGCGTTGTCGTCGACTACCACCTCGCCGGCAAATTTTGTGGAATTGCCAATGATGATATTGTTGCCAATCACGCAGTCATGGGCCACATGTGAGTCTTCCATCAGCAGACAGTTGTTGCCGATGATGGTAGTGCCTTTGGATGCTGTGCCACGCGAGATGTTCACATTCTCACGGAAACTGTTGTTGTCACCAATTTGGCAAATCGTGTCCTCGCCCTTGAATTTCAGGTCTTGTGGCTTGGCCGATATGCTGGCACCTGTGAAGAATTCGTTTCCATTGCCAATGCGGGCGCCATAATTGATGGTCACGCCATTCTGGAGGAAGTTGTTGTCGCCCATCTCCGTATTCCGGTCGATATAGCAAAACGGGCCGATGATATTGTTGTCGCCCATTTTCGCCTCGGGATGGACATATGCCATAGGACTAATCTGGTTCATATCTTGTCAGTTTGGGTTGAATAATAGTTATTGCGCGCTATGATCACTTGTTTTTCACAATCTGTGCGGTGAAGGTTGCCTCGGCCACCACATGGTCGCCCACAAACATGTAGCCGCGCATGGAACTGATGCCATGCTGCAGGGGATGAAGCAACTCCACTCTGAAGAGCAGGGTATCGCCTGGTATGATCTTCTGACGGAATTTCACGCCGTCAATCTTCATGAAGTATGTCGACCAGCGCTCAGGTTCCTCGACGGTGTTCAACACCAGCAGACCACCACATTGGGCCATGGCCTCTATCATCAGCACGCCTGGCATGACGGGCTCTTGTGGGAAATGTCCTTGGAAGAAAGGCTCGTTGGCTGTCACATTCTTTACGCCCACAATGTAGTTGGCTCCCAATTCTATCACTTTGTCGACCAATTGCATGGGATAGCGGTGAGGAAGCAACTCGCGGATGCGGTTGTTGTCCATCAACGGTGCCTCATTGGGGTCGTAGATAGGGGCTTGTATCTCATGTTTCCGAATCTCGCGGCGCATGAGGCGAGCAAATTGGTTGTTGACGGTATGGCCGGGACGCGTGGCGATGATACGGCCTTTGATGGGCTTGCCGATGAGTGCCATGTCGCCGATGATATCAAGCAGTTTGTGCCGGGTGCACTCATTTTCCCACTGAAGGGGCTTGGGTTGGATATATCCCATCTTCGTGGCGTCCATGTGAGGAACCTTCAACAAGTCGGCCAACTTGTCGAGTTGCTCCTGCGAGATTTGCTTCTCGTAGATGACAATGGCATTATCCATGTCACCACCCTTGATGAGGTTGGCATGGAGCAATGGCTCGATGTCTCTCACGAAAACGAAGGTACGTGCTGGTGCCACCTCCTCCTCGAAATTGGAGATGTTGTCGAGTGTGGCAAACTGGCTGTTGATGAACTTCGACTCAAAAGAGCACATCGCGGTGATACTGAACTCCTCGTCGGGAAGAATGGTGATGCAGGAGCCATTATCGTCCTTTACCTCGATTTTGTGACGGATGATATAATAGTCTTTCGGGGCGTTTTGCTCCACGATGCCCACTTGCTTGATGCGTTCCACGTAGAGGATGGCACTACCATCGAGAATGGGGAACTCCGGACCGTTCACCTGTATGAGGCAGTTGTCGATGCCCATGGCATAGAGGGCGGCGAGGCCATGCTCCACCGTTGATACCCTGACATCCTTATGGCACAGCACCGTTCCTCTTTGTGTGTCGGTGACATGCTCTGCCACAGCATCGATGACGGGTTGTCCTTCCAGGTCGATGCGCTGGATCTTATATCCAGTGTTCTCGGGAGCGGGATTGAATGTAACGGTGAGGTTTAGTCCGGTATGAAGGCCCTTCCCGAATAGTGAGAAACTGCCCTTCAGAGTCTTTTGCTTATTCATTATGCTTGTTTTCCTTTCTTGAGTTCTTTAATTTCCTTTTCCATATCGTTGACCATCTTGTATATTTCAGGCAGACGACGCAAGACAGCCATCGATTTGAAGAATAATTTCGGGTCCATGACGGGTGAGCCCATGTACGACTGATCGCTCTTCAGGTTGCCGATGATACCACTTTGGGCGCCCACGTTCACCTTGTCGCCTATCACGAGATGTCCGGCTACACCGACCTGTCCGCCAAACATACACCACTTTCCAACCTTGGAACTGCCTGCCACACCCACTTGTGCCGACATCACGGTGTTCTCACCGATGTCGGTGTTATGGGCAATCTGCACCAGGTTGTCGAGTTTCACGCCACGCCGCACGTATGTGCTGCCCATTGTGGAACGGTCGACACAAGCGTTGGCACCTATCTCCACATCGTCTTCGATGGTGACGATGCCAATCTGTGGAATCTTGTCATAGCCATTGGCCGAGGGCGCGAACCCGAAGCCATCGGCACCAATCACGCAACCGGCATGGAGTATCACGCGCTGGCCCACCTTACATCCGTAGTAGATCACCACGTGAGGATAGAGCACGCTGTCGTTGCCGATGGTCACGCCCTGTCCCACATAGCAGTGGGGATAAATCTGGCAGCCATCACCTACGACGGCATTGTCCTCAATTACGGCGAAGGCGCCAATGTAGCAGTTCTCTCCAATTTTGGCACTGGGTGAGACAAATGCCAATGGGTCGACACCTGTCTTCCGGGGTTTCATCGACTCGTAGAATTGCAGCAACTTGGCGACGCACTCATAGGCATTGGCCACGCGGATGAGCGTGGTTCTCACGGGCTGTTCAAGTACCACATCCTCATTGACGAGAACCACACTCGACTGAGTGTCGTAGATATAATGGGTGTATTTCGGATTGGAAAGGAACGAAATGGCGCCTGGCTTTCCTTCCTCTATCTTCGAGAAGGAACTCACGGTGGCGTTCTCGTCGCCTTCAACTCTACCTCCAATCAATTCTGCAATTTGTTTTGCTGTAAACTCCATAATATATGTCTTTCAAAGCCATTTAGCCGATAGCGGCGTGGCAAGTGGGTTAATATTCTGCAAATATAGCAAATTAAATTCAGTTTTTATGGTAACACAAATAATATTTACGGATTTTTTTGGAAAGTAACGAAACATTCAGGATTTCGGATGCCTCCGCAATATCTTTCATGCTGCCGTCTTTGAAAAGAATAGTGATGTGGTCGTCGTTGATGTCGTACATGTCTTTCTGTATCAGACTCACGTTGTAGAGGTATTTCACCTCGTCGTGGCTCACGCCTGTCTGTTGCATCAGGCGTTCCTCCAAGCGGCCTATCTGTTCTTGTGAGATGGCTTGGTCGTAAATCTCCACTTTGAATGGCCGCCGGCTGATCATGTTACGGGCAAGCAGCGAGAGCACCTTGTCGTCGCTCTTGGTCCATTCCTTGATCGCACAGTGGATGTCGCTGTCGTCGAGAAGTCCGTAGTGCTCCAATGCCTCGGGATGACTTCCGAAGAATTCGGCATCAACATGGTTCGAAAGGAAGAAACGCAATGAGGGTGTGGCAAACAACTGCGCACCGTTTTGGAACAGGTATTTGGCCCTGAGTAGGAGGTTGACGAGCATCTTCTCGGTGGCTACCGTGGTCTTGTGGAGATAGACCTGCCAGTACATCAGCCTTCGTGAAATCAGGTAATTCTCAATGGAGTAGATGCCTTTTGAGTCGACGACAAGCTTGTCGTCCACCACGTTGAGCATCTTGATAATACGTGCACTTCCGATGTTGCCCTCATGCACGCCAGTGAAGAAACTGTCTCGGCAGAGGTAGTCGAGCCTGTCCATATCCAGCTGGCTGCTGATAAGCTGGTGCAAGAATCGCTTGGGGTATTGGTCCTTGAAGATGCTGAGTGCCAGGTTGAGGCATCCTCCCATCTCGCGGTTCACCTGCTCCATCATCATCATCGACACGTCCTCATGCGAAATCCCTTCGATGAGTGTATGCTCCAGCACATGGGAGAAAGGACCGTGGCCGATGTCATGCATCAGGATAGCGGCCTTGATGGCCTCTGCCTCGCTGTCGAAGATGAAGATGCCTTTCTGCTCCAGCGACAATATGGCCTCGCTCATCAGCCAATAGGCACCCAGCGAATGCTGGAAGCGGGTATGTTGGGCTCCAGGAAACACAATCGAGGCCAATCCCACTTGCTTGATATGGCGTAACCGCTGCATCAAGGGGTGGTCGACGATGTCCATCAGCACACCCCCAGGTATCTTGATAAAACCGAAAACCGGATCGTTGATGATTTTCCCGTCGCTCATTTAGAAATTGGCTTGGTCGAGTATCTCTTTCATCTGGAGTTGCAATTTACTGGCACTGCTGGCAGCGGCCTCGGCAAAGTCCTCTCCATTGCTGGCATAGATGATGCCACGCGACGAGTTGACAAGTAGTCCGCAATCCTTGTTCATGCCGTATTTGCATACTTCCTCCAGACTTCCTCCCTGAGCGCCTACTCCTGGTACCAGAAGGAAATGGTCGGGGGCAAGACGGCGGATATCCTTGAACATCTCGCCGCGTGTGGCACCAACGACATACATCATACGGTCGGGGCCGGCCCATTCTTTCGACTTGATGATGACTTTCTCAAACAGGCGCTGGCCTTCGCTGTCGGCAAACAACTGGAAATCCTTTGAGCCGGGATTGCTGGTCAGCGCGAGCAGGATGACCCATTTCCCCTCATATCCAAGGAATGGGGTCACGCTGTCCTCACCCATGTAAGGTGCCACCGTGAGCGAGTCGACATCGTATTCCTCGAAGAATGTCCTGGCATACATGGCAGAGGTGTTGCCGATATCACCGCGCTTGGCATCAGCAATGACAAAATGCTGAGGGTAGTATTTCCTCAGATACCTCACCGTGCGCTCGAAGGCTTTCATCCCTTCTACCCCCAGACTCTCATAGAAAGCCAGGTTGGGCTTGTAGGCCACACAGTAGGGAGCCGTGGCATCGATGATGGCTTTGTTGAACGCGAAGATTGGTGATTCCGTCTCTGTAAGGTGTGGGGGTATTTTTTTGATGTCTGTGTCAAGGCCCACACAAAGGAACGAACGCTTTTGGCGAATCTGGTCTATAAGTTGCTGCTTGTTCATAGGTGTCGTTATAATTCGTTATCCTTCATTCTCTCGGCATTCTCGGCCACAGTGAGGGCGTCGATCATGCCTTGGATATTGCCGCCAAGGAATCCTTGCAGGTCATGGGTGGTAAAACCGATGCGGTGGTCGGTCACGCGGCCCTGGGGGAAATTATAGGTGCGTATCTTTGCAGAACGGTCGCCTGTAGATACAAGACTCTTGCGGCGCGATGCGATGTCGTCGATGTATTTCTGGTGCTCCTTGTCATATATAAATGTATACAGACGCGAGAGGGCACGCTCCTTGTTCTTGGGCTGGTCTCTGGTCTCCGTACATTCAATCAGGATTTCCTCCGTCTCACCAGTATTGGGGTTCTTCCACATATAGCGCAGGCGAACGCCTGATTCCACTTTGTTCACGTTCTGGCCACCAGCGCCACTCGAACGGAAAGTATCCCATTTGATCTCTCCCTCGTTGATATGCACCTCAAACTTGTCGGCTTCTGGAAGCACGGCCACGGTAGCTGCCGAGGTATGCATACGGCCCTGTGTCTCCGTGGCAGGCACGCGCTGCACACGGTGCACACCTGACTCGTATTTCAGCGTACCATACACATCGGCGCCACTGACGGCGAAGTCAATCTCCTTGTATCCGCCCACGGCGCCCTCTGAGACGCTGGTGATGGAGAGTTGCCATCCTTTCGACTCACAGAAGTTCTTGTACATCTTGAACAGGTCGCCGGCGAAAAGGCAGGCTTCGTCGCCACCGGTGCCGGCTCGTATTTCCATCTGTACGTTTTTGGCGTCTTCCGGGTCCTTGGGAATGAGGGCTATCTTGATCTCCTCCTCCAACTGGGGTTGAAGGGCTTCGTTCTCGGCCAGTTCCTCACGGGCCATCTCCTTCATTTCGGGGTCATCCTCGTTGGCAAGGATGTCCTTGGCTTCCTTGATATTGTTCAGACAAGTGATGTACCTTTTACGGGCATCCATGATGTCGCCCAGGTCCTTGTATTCCTTGGTGAGTTTCACAAACCGGTTTTGGTCGGCTATCACCTCGGGGTCGGTAATCAGTGTTGACACCTCCTCGAAACGGGCCTCCAGGCCATCGAGTTTCTGAAGTATGTTATTGTTCTCTGCCATTATGGTTGTGTGTTGTTTTGTTCAATATATTTCCCTGTTCCGTTGCAAATGGAGCATTCGTATTTGCCGTCGATGCTCTTGCCTACGCCCCTGCAAACCGGACATTTTCCTTCTTTTATCATTTGCTTCCGCTCTTTCTCCAGAGCCTTGCTGTTTACATTCGACGTATTCGGAGCCTTATTGGGGCCCACGACTATATCCTGAAGGGTATCCTCGACAATCATGCTGGCCAATGTGGTGCACGACGCCATCGTGATAACACATAGAAGAAGGCACAGACCTTTTGCTCTCATATGCTTATTCTAATAGTTAAAGGTACCAAACTCGCTCTTGATGGTGAGCGAACGGGGGCCTTCTTCGATATGGCCTACCACCCGGGCATCGATGTTGAATTGGTTGGCAATGGCAATCACTTTCTCTGCCACCTCGGGGGCTACGTAGATTTCCATGCGGTGCCCCATGTTGAAAACTTGGTACATCTCACGCCAATCGGTGTCGGAGCAGTCGTGGATGGCACGGAAGAGTGGGGGGACGGGGAACATGTTGTCCTTGACCACCTTGCAGTTCTCACCTACGAAATGCAGCACCTTCGTCTGTGCACCGCCAGTGCAGTGCACCATGCCATGAATCTCCGTGCGCAGTTCGTCGAGCACTTTCTTGACGACGGGAGCGTAGGTGCGGGTAGGTGAGAGGACCAGTTTGCCGGCGTCGACGGGTACGCCTTCCACAGCGTCGGTGAGGCGATACTTGCCACTGTAAACCAGTGCCTCGGGCACATCATGGTTGTAACTCTCCGGATATTGGGAAGCCAGGTATTTGGCAAAGACATCGTGACGTGCCGAGGTAAGTCCGTTGCTGCCCATGCCGCCGTTGTAGCATTTCTCGTATGTGGCCTGCCCCGTAGACGACAGACCCACGATGACGTCGCCCGGACGGATGTTGGCGTTGTCGATGACGTCGCTGCGTCGCATGCGGCAGGTGACGGTGGAGTCGACGATGATGGTGCGCACAAGGTCTCCCACATCGGCGGTCTCGCCACCAGTGGGATAGATACCTATCCCCATCTCTCTCATTTCGGCAAGCAATTCGTCGGTGCCGTTGATGATGGCCGAGATAACCTCGCCAGGCACCAGGTTCTTGTTCCTTCCGATCGTGCTCGACACCAGGATGTTATCTACGGCACCCACGCACAACAGGTCGTCGGTGTTCATCACGATGGCATCCTGGGCAATGCCTTTCCACACACTCAGGTCACCAGTCTCTTTCCAGTACATGTAGGCCAGCGACGACTTCGTGCCCGCCCCGTCGGCATGCATGATGTTGCAATAGTCGGGGTCGCCACCCAGTATGTCGGGAATAATCTTGCAGAAGGCCTGTGGATAGATCCCTTTGTCAATATTCTTGATGGCATTGTGCACGTCTTCCTTTGCAGCCGAGACGCCGCGAAGCATGTATCTGTTGGTCTTGTTGTCCATTTGAAAATAATTGTCGGTGTTATTCTTCGTTCCAAATTTCCCAGCTCACGAAGGCCTGGAGCAAGAGCATCTCAAGTCCGTTCACCACGGTGGCACCTTGTTTCCTGCCCTTGTACATGAAGAGCGTCTCGTCGGGGTTGTAAATCAGGTCGTAGAGCAGGGTATGGCTGTCCATGGCCTCATAGGGCAGGTTGGGACATTTGTTGGAATGGGGGTACATCCCGCATGGCGTGCAGTTGACGATGACGTTATACTCCTTGATATCGTCGGGGGTGAGCTTCTCATACTGGATGGTGCCAGGACGCTCATAGCGGCTTACGAACACGGTCTCGAGTCCCAGCGACTTCAGACCATAGTTCACGGCTTTCGAGGCGCCTCCCGTTCCAAGGATAAGTGCTTTCTTGTGGTATGGCTCCAGCCTTGGCTCTATGCTCTGGGTAAAACCGATGACATCGCTGTTGTAGCCCTTGAGTATGACACTTCGTCCCTTGTGGATAACGCGTATCACGTTTATAGCGCCTATGGTGCGGGCCTCTGGAGAGACATTGTCGAGGTAGCTGATGACCTTCTCCTTGTAGGGGATGGTCACGTTCAAGCCCTTCAAGTCGGGGTTCGAGGCAATCACTTCCTCCAACATTTCGATTTGGGGAATCTCGAAATTCACATATTTGGCATCAATTCCCTCGTTCTGGAATTTCTCATTGAAATATCCCACAGAGAAAGAATGCCCCAATGGGTAACCAATCAAGCCATAAATATCCATATCTATCTCTATCCGTTAGTTATCGTAGAAGTTTATTTTTCTGCATTATACATCGTACAGATTCCAAAAGTCATCCTCGTGAATGAAGATGACCTGAATCCCACACGCGTGAGGATCTCCATCATGGTCTCGCCCTGTGGAAATGCCTCGATCGTGGCGGTGAGGTACGCATAGGCCTTGCGGTCTTTGGAGATAAGACGCCCATAGGTGGGTAGAATCGTATGCGAGTAGACCTTGAACAACTGCTTCATGGGGAAGCGGGTGGGGTGGGTGAGTTCCACCACACAGAGGTGACCGCCAGGGCGCAACACACGGTACATCTCGGAGAGTCCTTTCTCCAGGTCTGCAAAATTGCGTATTCCAAAAGCAGCCGTCACGGCATCGAAACTCCCGTCGGCGAATGTCAACTGCATGCAGTCTTCCTTGGCGAAACTGACCACGTCGGTCAGTCCCTCGGCAATCACTTTCTTCCGTCCGACGTCCATCATGCCCTCAGAGATGTCGGCTCCGACAAGGCGTTTCGGATGGAGCATCTTGGCAGTCATGATGGCAAAGTCGCCTGTGCCTGTGGCAATGTCGAGTATCTCTTTCGGGGAGTGCTCGCCAAGTTGCATGATGGCCTTCTTCCTCCATCTCTTGTCGATGTCGAACGACATCCAGTGGTTGAGCGTGTCGTAGCGAGAGGCGATGTTGTCGAACATCTTCTCTACTTGCTCGCCTTTGCCCGACTCATTGTCGTAGGGCTTGATCTTCTCTTGCTCGTACATTACTTTTTGATAGAAGCGAGGTAGTCGCTCACATTCCGCTCGATGCGTGCCAGCAGTTCTCCCTCATCATCGGTCTTGATGAATTTCTCGCCGGTGATGTGCTCGTAGAGTTCGATATAGCGGTCGCTTACCGAGGCTGCATATTCGTCGGTGATCTCCGGCATGGTCTGGCCCGGCTCGTTCATGAAGTCATGGTCGATCAGCCATTGTCTTACGAATTCCTTGGAGAGCTGTCGCTGCGGCAGTCCCTTCTCCAGGTTCTCCTCATAGCCATCGGCATAGAAATAGCGGCTGCTGTCGGGGGTGTGGATCTCGTCGATGAGATACACTTTCCCGTCTCTCTTGCCAAACTCGTATTTCGTGTCGACCAGAATCAGTCCATGCTTGGCAGCGGTCTCCTGTCCTCTGGCAAACAGTTTCCTGGTGTAATCCTCCATCACAGCATAGTCGTCGGCCGAGACAAGTCCCTGGCTGATGATTTCCTCCCGTGAGATGTTCATGTCATGACCCTCATCGGCCTTGGTGGTGGGAGTGATGATAGGCTCGGGGAAGCGCTGGTTCTCCACCATCCCGTCGGGAAGGGGTACGCCACAGAGTTCGCGGCAGCCATCCTTGTAGGCACGCCATGCCGACCCTGTGAGAATAGACCGGATAATCATCTCTACCCTGAATCCCTCGCATTTCAGCCCCACAGTGACCATCGGGTCGGGAGTGGCGAGCTTCCAGTTCGGACAGATATCGCTGGTGATGTCAAGAGACTTGGCTGCAATCTGGTTGAGCACTTGTCCCTTGAAGGGGATGCCTTTGGGCAGGATGACATCGAAAGCCGAGATGCGGTCGGTGGCCACCATGACCAGCAAATCGTCGTTGATATCATACACATCACGCACTTTACCATGGTAAACGCTCTTTTGTCCGTCGAATTTGAAATCGGTCTTTGTTAATGCTTTCATTGCTGTCTTTTTATTGATTTAGTTGTTGCTGTTTTCCTTGTCGGCCCTCTCATAGGCATTCACGATGCGGGTCACCAGTTTGTGGCGCACGATGTCTTTCTTCTCCATCCTCACAAAGCCGATGCCCTCAATATCCTGGAGCAACTCCAAGGCTTCTGCCAGTCCGCTGCGCTGGCCGCGTGGCAGGTCGATCTGGGTGAGGTCGCCAGTGATGATCATCTTGGTGTTCCACCCCATACGAGTAAGGAACATCCTGATTTGGGCCGCTGTGGTGTTCTGGGCCTCGTCGAGAATGACGACGGCGTCGCTGAGCGTACGTCCACGCATGAATGCCAATGGAGCGATCTGTATGATGCGCTTGTCGATCATGTCTTGCAATTTGGCGGGCGGTATCATGTCCTCCAGCGCGTCGTAAAGGGGCTGCAGGTAGGGGTCGATTTTGTCCTTCATGTCACCGGGAAGGAATCCCAGTTTCTCTCCTGCCTCCACAGCCGGACGGCTGAGAATGATTTTCTTGGCGTTTTTCTCCTTCAGCGCCTTAACGGCGAGTGCGATACTCAGGTAGGTCTTACCCGTTCCGGCAGGACCTTCTGCAAAAACCATGTCGTTGGCCTCATACTCGTCAATCAGGCGTTGCTGGTTCTCGCTGCGCCCTTTGATAGGCCGTCCCGAGATGCTGTACACAAGCACGTCTTTCACGCTCTCGGCCTTGGTCTTGCGTCCTTTTACAATGTCGAGAATGTCCTCGTCAGATATGGTGTTGAATTGCTCCACATGCTTGCGCACTTTCTCCACGCATTCCTCAAAGCGGTCGGTCTCTTCATTGTCGCCAAGCACCTTGATCACATTACCGCGTGCCACAATCCTGAGTTTGGGGAACAACGACTTGAGCATCAGCAAGTGAACGTTGTTGACGCCATAGAACGACACAGGGTCGATGTCCTCAAGAATGATATGCTTTTCTATCAATGTCTGAATGATTCATGAATTTGGATGCAAAAATACTCAAAAATATCAAAATATTAGCCTATATCCCGAATAATTTGCGCTCTAGTTTTGAATTTGGCAGATTTTATCTTTTGTAATGCGGCCGACTTTTTTTAACTTTGCACCCGATTTGGCAGAACTGTATGAATAAACCACAGAAATTATATTTGGAGACTTTCGGCATCGTGGTCATTATTTTGGCGCTCGTGAGGTGTGTCTTCCCCTCTGTTGCGGGTTCGCTGAACAAAGAAACTGTCGAAGCCGACAGCATCGTCAAAACCGACACTGCCACCACTGCAGATACCATCGTCACAATTTCCACCGATTCGCTTTCCACCGCTTCTCCAGCCTCTCTTGCAGAAAGGGGTTCAGCGTGTGAACCATTGGCTCGGCACGACTATCCGAATGTTTATCAGCCAGGAGTGAAACATCCCATCATTGGCGTGCTCAGTTATAGCAAGGCGTTTCCCGATTCCAACGATATTCAACTTGCCGATGCCCAGAAATATGGCGTGTCGGTGGTAAACAATAGGAAAGAGGCTGAGCAGCTTAAGTCGGAGCTTGTTTATATAGGGGCAAGTCCATACTATCATGTCGACCCGCTGAAAAGGAGTATTCCATATTTGGTGCCTCGGGCCGCCGTACTGCTCAACGACATCGGCCGTCATTTCTTCGACAGCCTGTATGTTAAGCACATCCCTCTACATCAGTTTATCGTCACCAGCGTTCTTCGTAGTCAGGATGATTTGGATAACCTGAAGATGGTGAACCGTAACGCATCGGAGAACAGTTGTCATCTTTTTGGCACTACATTCGATATCGGCTACAATCGCTACAAGGCTGTTCCGGCTGCCGATGGCACGCCTTCACGCGAGGTGGGCAACGACACCTTGAAATGGGTGCTCAGCGAAGTGCTGAGAGACATGCGCCAGGAAGGACGTTGTCATGTGAAATACGAAAAGAAACAGGGTTGCTTCCATGTTACCGTGAAGTAGGAACCAACCCTGTTTCTGAATTTTTTTATTGAAGTTTTACTTTCGCGAAACTCCCCAAATAACCAATTACATCGCTGCTGACGAGACAATGACCTTGGCGCTCGAGTTGTTGTAGATTTCGGGAATGACAAAACTCACACCGTCGTATGATAGGGTACTTCCTCCCGTCACTTTCACGTTCGAGTATTTCTTGCTGTTATGAGTGGAACTGGCTGAGCCTGTGGTGGCTTTGCCTCCAACGCCCATCATCGTGGCACCATTGGTGAACACATTCACCGAGGTCTTGAAAGCGGTTCCGCCATCGGCCGAAGCACAAACCAGCACATTGCCGCCCGAGAGGGTGATGTTGGCGTCTGACTTCACGCCATGGGGCTTTGAATCGAGTTCGCTGGTATATTCGTAAGTGGCACCAGTGGTCACTACCACAAGGTCGCCACCACTTACCTCCACCTCGCCAGTGGCATTTAGTCCTTTTCCACCCTCACCAGTGCTGGTGAGACGGAGCGTGCCAGCGGTCATCGTGAATTTGCCATCGCATTTGGCGGCTGCACAACTCGACAGGTCGACCTCCGAACTGTCATAGACGGGATTGCCCAGGGTCTTGGCATCAATCGTACCGCCACTGACAATCAAATCGTTGTCGCATTTCAATGCCCTGGTAGCATCGCCAGATGTGACAATGGTGAGATTGCCTCCTTCCAACATCAGATTGCCATTGTTTTCTTTGTCCGATTTTTTCGCACCTACGTCTATACCATCGCCTACAGCTGTGATGTTCAATGTTCCACCTTGCATCTGGAAATACTGGTTCACATGGAAGCCATCGCTCTTGGCCTGCTCCACTGTCACGCTTCCGAGGTTGGATTCAAACTGGGTATACTCATCCGAGAAGAAGCCATGACGCACGTTTCCCTTGATGTTCAGCGAACCGCTTCCACTCCATGAAGAATGTCCTTCCACATAGAATACAGCCTTGTGGGTGTCGCTTCCATCATCGGTCACGCTGGTAAGCCCATCCGACAAACTGTTGGATGTTCCCGTCGCAAGTTCAATGTCAATTTTCTTCCCATCTTGGATGTTGATGGCAGCACTGTCGGGATTGTTCAGACTTACGCCGTTGAGTACTACACGGCAGGCGTATTCTCCCGACATATAGAAGGAGCCATTCGATGATGTACCCGTCAGGGTATAGGTAACCGATTGTTGAAGTGAAGGAGAGGCAACCAGTGCGACATGTCCGCCTTTCACATCGGCAGAGATATACTTGGCGATGTTGCCGGCAACAACCACCTTGGCCATGCTGTTGTCATACGACACCAGTACGGTGTTGTCGTTCACCTCGGTTTGGTCTACAATCATATTGGTGATTTCGCTGATAGGAAAGGCCTTCCCGCAAATGGTCAGCGTATTGCCATTTTCGTAAACCATATCGCCAGTTTGCGACGAGGGGAAGGCATAGGTCACATTCCCAACATTCACGTTCAATGTCTGCGACTGAGCAGTCATGCCCAGAAGACAGGAGATGGCAAGAATAGCAATCTTTCTCATTTTACTACTTTCTTTTGGGTTTTACCATTTTCTTCCTTGATCAAAAACAACCCTTTGCCCATTGCGGCAGTTGCCTCAGACAATGAGGGATAGGAGCCCAACAACTTGCCCTGAAGATTGTAGACGGTCACCATGCCATTGGCCTTCTCGCCGGCAAGACCTGATATGTCAGAGGCGTTGCTGAAATACATCTTGCGAAGATTCGTAAGAGGCAACGACGTGCCATCGCTGGCCACCAGATTTCCATCTTGGAAACTGATCGACAGTCCAGAGGCCACAACACTATATTCCGAACCGTCTTCGGTTTGGAATGTCAGATAGGTAAAATCAGCTCCTTGCATAGCCAAAGCTGACAATGATAGTAAAAATGAAAGTAGAAAAATACGCATGATAATCACATCTTTATTAAATTCTTTTGCAAAGGTAGCACAAAAAAGTGTATGATTTCAAGACTTTGTGCATTTTTTTGCATTTTTTGAAAGACAATAGAAAACGATTGATACAAAATCAAATCGTCTGGCATCTGTCATCCATGCCGATAATTCTGAAAAATATCGATTCGGAATGGAAAGGAAAAAAGGTAGGGAATAGTTCGGAAAAAGACAAAAAACAATGGAGACTGTTTCACAACGGCCTCCATCATTATTTCTAACTAACTTATTATCAACTATTCATTACTCATTCTAACTCGTTGCAAAATTACTATTTATTTTTTCCATTATCGCATTTTTTTGTGGAAAATGATACGTAAACGTTTGCGTAATTCCGAAATTCTTACTAATTTTGCCATAATTATGAAACAACGCCGCACTTCTTTAAAAGATTTGGCCGACAAACTGGGTGTGTCGATTGCCACTGTGTCAAGGGCGCTCAGAGGTAGCCATGAGGTGAGCGAGGAAATGCGAGAACGAGTGAAAGACCTCGCCAAAAAACTCAATTACCGCCCCAATCCTTTTGCCCAAAGCCTGCGCAAGGAGGCTCCGCGAAATATTGGAGTGGTAGTCCCGAATCTGGTTACTCACTATTATGCTGCCGTCCTTGACGGAATAGAGGAGTATGCTCGCCAAAATGGTTATTCCGTTTTCAGCTGCAACAGCCATGAGGACTATAACCTTGAGGAGAGGGCTGTCGACAACTTCATCTCCATGCACGTGGAGGGTATCATTGCCTGCCTGTCGCAAGACACCATCGACTATTCGCATTTCAGGGAAATACACGATATGGGTATCCCCCTGGTATTCTTCGCACGTACATGCCTGCCCGAATTGTTCTCGCAGGTAGTGGCCAATGGCGCCGAGGCCGCACAGCAAGCCACCCAGCACCTCATCGATAATGGTTGCCGACGCATCGCATTCATCGGAGGCCCCAACCACCTCGATATGGTGAAACGACGCAAGCATGGCTATCTGGAGGCGCTGCGCGACAACCGCATCCCAATAGAGCGCGAACTGGTGGCTTGCGATAAAATCGACTTCGATGTGGCCCGTAATGCCACCCTCAAACTCCTTGAGTCGGAGAATCCGCCTGATGCCATACTGGCATTCAACGACATCATCACCTACGCCGCCTTTGATGCCATCAAGAGCAAGGAACTCGCCATCCCCGACGATGTGGCTATCATGGGGTTCACCGATGGCGACAGTGCGGCTTTCGTCACTCCAAAACTGTCGGCCATCATGGACCAGGCCCATATCCAGGGCAAGAAAGCCTGTGAACTCTTGCTCCGCAATATCAATGGCGACACCACCATTTACCATGAGGTGGTGCCCATGATTCTCAAGATTCGTGACAGCAGTGTGAAAAACCGAAACAAACAATCTAAATAACTATTCATCATTATGCAAAGATTCAAAATTCTTATTTCTGCCTTTCTATGTACATGCGCATTGGGCCTCAGTGCCGCTGAGATAGTGAAAAACGGCAATTGCGTGACCGTCTCACCAGAGTCGCCAAAAGCCGATGGCGCCAAGGTAGTATGCCTGCAAGTGGTCAACGACAACATCATCCGCGTGAGGGCCACAAGCGAGAACGCCTTGCCCGAGAAGAACAGTCTCATCATTGTGCCTCAAAAGGGCAAACCGCAGTTCTCCGTCGATGAGGACGCCCAGAAGGTGTATGTGAAGGCGAAGAATGTGCAGGCCGTTGTCGACAAGAAGAGCGGCGATGTCACTTTCCTTGATGCCAATGGCAAGCAGTTGCTCAAGGAGGCGAAAAATGGCAAGACCTTCAAGCCTTTCCGTGTGCCGGAGCGTGAGTTGGGCGTCTGCCAGCGAACACTCTCTGAGCAGGAACTCAACGGGCTCACCTGGCACCTGCTCTTCGAACCGCAGTCTGACTTGAAAGCCGTCTATGGACTCGGACAACACCAAGCCGAGGAATTCAACATGCTCGACAAGAACGAGGAACTCTATCAATATAACACCAAGGTGAGCGTGCCCTTCGTGATGAGCAACCTGAACTATGGCTTGCTCTGGGACAGCTACAGCCTCTGCCGTTGGGGAAATCCGCAGGACTATCTGCAACTGAACAGGGCCTTCAAACTCTACGACAAGAATGGCAAGCCTGGCCAACTTACCGGAACCTATGTGGATAAGGACGGCAAGAAAATAGTGAGGGGCGAAGACTCCATCTATTTTGAATACGACTGTCCGTCGACGTCCAAGATTGGAAATGCCACCGACGATGGCGGCATCAAGAACCTGCCTAAGAATTTCAATTTCGACGGGGCTACAGTGGTCTACGACGGATTCATCGAGGCACCGGCCACCGACCTGTATCATTTCATTCTCTACTATGCTGGATACATGAGGGTGTATATCGGTGGCAAGGAAGTGGTTGCCGAGCGTTGGCGCACAGCCTGGAACCCCAATTCCTGGAAATTTGCCACCCAACTGCAGAAAGGGGTGAAGACTCAACTGCGCATTGAGTGGAAACCTGATGGTGGCGTGAGCTATTGTGGTCTGCGTGTGGCTCCTCCCTATGAGGGCAACAAGAATAAAAACATCAGCATTTGGAGTGAGATGAGCCGCGACATGGACTACTACTTCATTGCCGGCAACAACATGGATGAGGTGATCAGCGGCTACCGCACACTCACCGGCAAAGCATCGCTCTATCCCAAATGGGTGCTCGGATTCTGGCAAAGCCGCGAGCGCTACAAGAGCAGTGGCGACATCGAGGACAATCTGGCCGAGTTCAGGAAAAGGCATATCCCCATCGACAATATCGTGCAAGACTGGAACTACTGGCCCTTGCCCGATTGGGGTAGCCATGAGTTTGAGACCTCTCGCTATGCCAATCCGCAGGCCATGCTCGACAGCGTGCACCAAATGCATGGACGCTTCATGATCTCGGTATGGCCCAAGTTCTATGATACGGTAAAAAATTACAAGGAACTCGAAAGCAAGGGCTGGATCTACAAACAGGCCATCACCGACGACATCCACGACTGGCTCGGGTATACGGGGTCGTTCTATGATGCCTATGATGCAGGGGCACGCAAGATGTTCTGGCGTCAGATGGACGAAAACCTCTACACGAAATACAAATTCGGCATCGATGCCTGGTGGATGGATGCCTCCGAACCCAATGTGCGCGACTGCACCCCCGTATGGTACAGGAAGGCCCTCTCGGGTCCCACGGCGCTCGGCACGTCAACCGAGTATTTCAATGCCTATTCCATAGTCAATGCCGACGCCATCTACAACGGCCAACGTTCGGTGAATCCCAACCAGCGCGTGTTCTTGCTCACCCGCAGCGGTTTTGCAGGCGAGCAGCGTTTCTCCACTGCCACATGGTCGGGCGATATCGGCACACGCTGGGAGGACATGCGTGCACAGATGACTGCCGGACTCAACTACTCAATGAGTGGACTTCCTTTCTGGGGAATGGACCAGGGTGGTTTCTCCGTGGAAAGCCGTTACGTGAAGGCGCAGCAAGACTTCGACCAGACGGGTGTGGAGAGCGCCGACCTCACCGAGTGGCGTGAGCTTCAGGCACGCTGGAACCAGTTTGGCTGTTTCATTCCTCTTTACCGTGCTCACGGCCAGTGGCCGCTTCGCGAGGTGTGGAACATTGCTCCCGACAACCATCCCGCATACAAGACCATCGTATGGTACGACAAGTTGCGCTACCGCATGATGCCATATCTCTACTCCATGGCAGGATGGGTGCACTTCAACGACTATACCATGATGCGTGGTCTGGCCATGGACTTCAATGGCGACGAGAACGTATACGACATTCCCGACCAGTGGATGTTCGGTCCGGCTTTCATGGCCTGTCCGGTGGGATATTACAAGGAGCGTAGCCGTAGCGTCTATTTCCCCAAACAGTGTGGGTGGTACGACCTCTATACCGGCGATTTCGTGAATGGCGGACAGCGCATCATTGTCGATGCCCCATACGACAGAATCCCAGTATTCGTGCGCGAGGGCAGCATCGTGCCTTTCGGTCCAGAGATGGAATGGTGCGACGAGAAACCCGCCGATGTCATCAATCTCTATGTCTATGAGGGTGCCGACGGATGCTTCGAACTTTACGAGGACGAAGGTACCAACTACAATTATGAGAAGGGCAAATATGCCACCATCAAGATTTCCTACGACGAGTCTACCAAGACCCTGACCTTCGGCAAGCGAAACGGTTCGTTCAAAGGTATGCTGAAGAACCGGTCGTTCAATGTCGTGGTGGTTTCGAAAGACAAACCCATGCCCCTCAATCTCGACAATCCTGCCGGACAGTTGGTCAACTACAGTGGCAAGGAGGTCAAGGTGCAACTATAATTGAACGGTAACTTAACGATGAAGTGAGAAAATGATGAGAAAGTCTTTATTATTTCTTATCGCCTCAGCAATATCACTTGTGGTCTCGGCAAGAGACCGCAAGTGCTTTGATGAGGGATGGCTGTTCACGTTGGGTGACTCCGCATCGATGTCTGCCATCGATTATGATGATTCATCATGGCGACGGCTCGACCTTCCTCATGACTGGGCTATAGAAGGTGATTTCCTTCCATCACATCCCTCGGGCGCTGGTGGTGGTGCTCTTCCTGGTGGTATTGGATGGTATCGCAAGCATTTCAAAGTCGAGACATCCGACCGCTACTTCATACAATTCGACGGAGTATACATGAACTCTACCGTCTACGTGAATGGTCGGCAAGTAGGGTTCCGTCCCTACGGATACAGTTCTTTTGAATACGACATCACACCTTATATTATTAAAGGTGCTGAGAACATCATTGCTGTCAAAGTGGATAACAGCGACCAGCCCAACTCACGGTGGTACAGCGGTTGCGGCATCTATCGCCATGTATGGCTTACCACAACACCTAGTTCGCATTTCAACCATTGGGGCGTCCACGTGGTGACTGAAGCAAATGGTACCGTGAGCGTGACGTCTGATTTTACAATTGATTACCCGCCACCATTCTGCAAAGTGCGTAACACCATTCTTGATGACAAAGGCAATGCAGTAGCCACATCCACTTCGTCACGTGCTACAGACAAGTTGAAAGTGAGGCGACCACATCTCTGGTCGATAGAAGACCCCTACGTATACACCGTGAGGACTGAGCTGATGAAGGGGAATGAGGTGATAGACTCCTATGTCACGACCACCGGTTTCCGGTCCTTCCGATTTGATGCACAAAAGGGATTCTCACTCAATGGGAAATCGATGAAGATCAATGGCGTGTGCGAGCATCATGACCTCGGTTGCCTTGGTGCCGCCATCAACGAGGACGCTATCCATCGTAAACTTACTATCCTCAAGGAGATGGGTGTCAACGCCATTCGTTGCTCGCACAACCCACCGGCACCCGAACTGCTCAATATGTGCGACACCATGGGCTTTATCGTGATGGACGAGTCGTTCGACATGTGGCGACGCAAGAAGACACAGAACGACTATGCCCGTTTCTTTGACGAATGGCATGAGCGCGACCTCGCCGACCTGGTGAAGCGCGACCGCAACCATCCCTCCATCCTGATGTGGAGCATTGGCAACGAGGTGCTCGAGCAGTGGTCATCGGCCGAGGCCGACACGCTGACTCTCGAGCAGGCCAACCTGATTCTCAATGCGGGCCATGACGCATCAACCTTGGCCAAGGAAGGGGAGTTGAGCGTGAACTCGCTTCTCACACGTCACCTGGCCGAGATTGTGAGAAAACTCGATGACACTCGTCCCATCACGGCTGGGTGCAATGAGCCCGACCCAGGCAACCATCTGTTCAAGAGTGGTGCCATCGATATTATCGGTTTCAATTATCACCACCAATGGGTGAAAGACGTGCCTCGGAATTTCCCGGGCAAGCCATTTATCTTCAGCGAGAGCGTATCGGCATTGCAGACCCGTGGTTTCTACATGATGCCCAGCGACTCTGTGTATGTGGCTCCCAAGGAGTGGTGGCTGCCTTATACCGACCCCTCTTTCAAATGCAGCGCCTACGACAATATGCACGCCTCATGGAGCAGTACACACGAGGAGACCTGGGACGTGGTGAAGCACAACGACTTCGTTGGTGGACAATTCATTTGGACAGGGTTCGACTATATCGGTGAGCCCACGCCCTACGCCTTCCCGGCCCGAAGCAGTTATTTCGGCATCATCGACTTGGCTGGCTTCCCCAAGGATTCGTACTATATGTACCAGAGCGAGTGGACCGAAAAGCCCGTCCTCCATCTCTTTCCCCATTGGAACTGGATAGAAGGTCAGACCATCGACATGTGGTGCTACTACAACCAGGCCGACGAGGTAGAACTGTTCATTAATGGCAAGAGCCAAGGCGTGAGAAAGAAGGCCGACTCGCACCAGTATCATGTGATGTGGCGGGTGACCTTTGAGCCTGGCGAGGTGAAGGTGGTGGCACGCAAGGATGGAAAGCAGGTGCGTGAACAGGTGATACGCACCGCCGGCGCCCCCGACCATATCCGGTTGACCTCCGACCGTAATGCCATCTATGCCAATGGAAAGAGCCTCGCCTTCGTAACCGTCGAGATCGTAGACAAAGAGGGTAACGTTTGTCCGAATGCTGAGAACCAGGTGTTCTTCTCCGTAGAGGGGAATGCCACCATCGCAGGCGTGGACAATGGCCTGCAGACATCGATGGAGCGATTCAAAGCCGACAACCGGAAAGCGTTCGCGGGCAAATGCCTGGTGGTGCTCCAAGCGAAAAAGAATCCTGGCAGCATCCGTCTGACGGCCAAGGGCGTCGACCTACGGCAGGCGACTTTGGAACTGAAAGCAGAATAATGAAATAAGAGCGGGGCCGGTTTCGACCTCGCTCTTATTATATTAATGGATGAAGTTTCGCATTCGCTCAACTCCATGGAATCATTGTGCGGAATAAATCCGCTCGATTTCCTTGTAGGCTGCCACCCAGTCGGTGTCAAGCGAGAACTTGGTGAGGTAGCCTTCGTTGGTGATGTAGGCCAGCACATATTCCTTGTTGGGATCGTTGAAAAGCGGATTGGCAAGACTCACTTGCTTGAACGTCTCGATGACGTTCTGGCGCGCTTTCTTGTTGGAAATGGTCAGCTGGTATTCGTAGGCATTGATGAACTTGTAGAGCGCCAAGGCCTGCTCGTTGAGTGGACCTATGTCGCTTTTGGGATCACGTTTGAGAGTTTGTGTTCCAAGATATTCGAGAGCGAACTGTTTGAAACGTGCGATTTTTCTTTCCTCAAGCGATTTAGAGGTATTCTCAGAGGTTTCCCTGGCCATGCGTAATGCTTCAAGATAGGCCACTGAATCTGTGGAAACAGCTTCTTGTGCCGAGGCAAAAGCGACGGCAAAGAGCAGTGCGAACGAAATGAAAAGTCGTCTCATAATTCTATTTGTTGATTTGGTTTCTATTCTTGTTAATTCTTCTTCAATTCAAGATGATGGTCGATACAGGGAGGTAATTCCTCAGCATAGTGGGTCACCATGATCAAGGTCTTGTTCTGTCGCTGACAGAATGTTTCGATGATGTCTTTTGCCAACTGTCGGTTGGCATCGTCGAGTCCGTGAAGGGGCTCGTCGAGGATGAGCAGCTCGGGGTCTTTGACGAATGCCCTGGCCAACAGCACGAGACGTTGTTCACCGCTTGAGATACTCATGAAGTTGCGGTCGTGCAGATGGCCTATGCCAAAGAGGTCCATCCACCAACGACACTGCTCATATTCCTCTTCAGTGGGTTTCACATACAAGCCCACCGAGTCTTTCAGTCCACTGGCCACCACGCGGATGGCCGGCATGTCCTTGCGATAGGCGCGGTGCATCTCTGGCGACACGTAGCCGATATGGCGCTTGATGTCCCAGATGGTCTCACCCGAACCACGGGGGATATCGAACAAGGTGATGTCGCTCGCATATCCTTGAGGGTTGTCGGCACAGATGAGACTCAGCAGGGTCGACTTTCCCGAACCATTGCTTCCGCTGAGGGCCCACCGCTCTCCGTTCATCACCACCCAGTCCAGCTCGCGTAGGATGGTGCGTTCGCCGTATCGGATGGATACCTTGCGCAACCTCACCACTTCTCGGGCATGATACTCGTCTGCCTTATAGGGTAATCGGAGCAGAGCATCGCGCTTCTCGTTGGTGAGCACGCTGGCGGGCCGCGGTTTCTTCACGCGGAGATATTTGGCAACGGGCATCTTCGTCCCCACGAGCATTTGGTCTACCACTACCACATGGGTGATGAAGCCGGGTATGTCGTCGGTTTTCGCCAATACCAGTACCAGTTGCAGGGCCTGCTCCTTGGAAAGGGTGGTCAGCAGGTCGTCCAACTGTCCGCGTGCCACCACATCGAGTCCGATGAATGGGTTGTCCATCATCAGGATGCGTGGGTGGGAGAAGAGCGCCTTCGTCAGTTGGAACTTCCGCAGTTCGCCACTCGACAGCAGGATGATGTACTTGTCGAGCAGAGCATCCATGCCGAAGAGCTGGTAGAGATGCTCTTGGAAAGCGCGTCTTTCGGGCATGTCTTTCCCTGTGAGGAGAAACTCCTGTTCGAGCAATTCACCCACCGTCGGGGTCTCCTCGTCGATATCATGCTGGTTCCACCGCTGCTGCAGGTAGTAGGTGGAGTCGTTGTCACCACCATAGCAGTCGCGGAAGGTGATATATTTGATATTCTCGGCAGCCAGTTCCCTCTTGCTTGGCGAGAAATCATAGACAGGGTCCTGCCCCAGCAAAGGGTGTCGGCCCACAAGCATTTCCACCAGCATGGTCTTGCCGCAGCCGTTGGCTCCGACGATGGCGATGTGCTCATCCGAGAGCGCCTCGAAGTCAACGGGAGCCGCCATACGCCATTTGGGCATACGGGGCACGCCAGCCTTTATTTTGATGGTTGCTTGCATACTCTGTCTCTGTTCTTGTTCACGAAATCCTTCCATCCACGGAAATGGGCATCCGACGAGGGCTTGCCCATCTGCAGATAGTGGCAATAAGCGGCGGCCAAGGCGTCGGTGGCATCCAGGAATCGGGGCATGTCGTCATCGTTGATGTTGAGCAGGCGTCGGAGCATGCCTGCCACTTGTTCTTTCGATGCCGAGCCGTTGCCTGTGATGGCCATCTTGATTTTGAGTGGCGCATACTCGTGGATGGGGATGTCGCGGTGGATGGCTGCCGCAATAGCCACGCCCTGGGCCCTTCCGAGTTTCAGCATCGACTGCACGTTCTTGCCGAAGAAAGGCGCCTCGATGGCCACCTCGTCGGGCAGGAAAGCATCGATGATGCCCGTCATGCGTTCGAAGATGTGTCCCAGTTTCAGATAGGGGTCGCCCATCTTTCTCAGGTCGATGACGCCCATGGCCATCATCGACGCATGATTGCCTTCCACCTTCACCACACCATAACCCATGACGTTGGTGCCTGGGTCGATTCCGAGTATGATTTTCTCCGTCATCGGTCGAGATAGGGATTCAGTCGCAGTTCATCTCCAATCGTGGTGACATTGCCATGGCCGGGCAACACCTGAGTCTCGTCGGGCAACTGGGCCAGCGACCTTAGGCTTTGGATGATTTGCATCATGCTGCCACCTTCCAAGTCGGTGCGGCCTATCGACAAGTGGAAAAGGGTGTCGCCCGTGAGCAGGATGTGCTCGTCCATGATATGGAAGCAGACAGACCCTCTGGAATGCCCGGGTGTATGGATCACATGAAGGGTATGGTGACCAAAGCTGATCTTGTCGCCATCGGTCAGCAATCTGCTTGGAGCGGGGAAGGGGTAGGGAGGCTTGGTGCCGATGAACAACACCGACTGCTGTGGCAACTTGTCCATCAGCGTCAGGTCGTCTTTGTGCACCTCTGGCGAGAGCCCGAAGGCATCGTAGATGGTGTTATTGCCGAAGTTATGGTCGCAATGGCCATGCGTCGACAGCAGATGCTTCGGGGTGAGGTGGTTGTCACGGATGTAATCCACGATGGCCTTGCGCTCGTTCTCAAACCAGGCTCCACAATCCACTACCACGCACTCGCCACTTTCGTCGCTCAGCACGTAGCAGTTCTCCTGCAGCATGTTGCACACAAATCGTTGTATCTTAATCATAATGGCAGATATATAAGATATTTTTCCTTGAACCACTCTTCCTCTATCCAGTCGCTGATAGGCATCACTTCAATGCTGTTGCGGAAAGGCGCGATCTCGTCACGTATGTCGCCACCCTTCAGGCAGAAGATGCCGTTGGCTATGGCGTTCTTTTGCACGGGCGAGATATTCTTTCTCACGATGCGCACCAGGTCGGGCAGGGGCATGACGGCACGGCTCACCACGAAGTCGTATTTTCCGCGTTCCTCCTCGCCACGGATGTGTGTGGCCGATACATTGCGCAGTGCGATGGCCTTGGCCACCTCCTCCACGACGCGTATCTTCTTCCCAGTTCCATCGATAAGATGGAACTCACATTCAGGCCAAAGGATGGCGAGGGGAATCCCCGGGAAACCACCACCGGTTCCGAAGTCAAGTATTTTTGTTCCGGCCGTGGGATTAAGGCCGTAGGCGATGGCCAGGGAGTGGAGCACATGATGCTCGTATAGGTGCTGGATGTCTTTCCGCGAGATGACGTTCACCTTTTGGTTCCAGTCCTCATAGAGTGGGTACAATTCATTGAATTGTCGTATCTGGTCGGCTGTAAGACCGGTAAAATACTTCTGTATCTGGTTCATCGCTTGAAAAGGTTTTTCAGGTCAGAGTTCTTGACTTCCACTTCAATCTCACCTTTCGAACGGTCGGCTATCTCGCCCATGACGTAAACGAAGGTGATGGTGTTATCCTTGAGGATGAAATTCTGGGTGGGGTAGGGCTCGCTGTTGACAAAGAAACCCGCCTGACGCAATTCATCCAGCGATTTCATAGCAGCCTGTTTCTGCAACTTCGAGACAATGGCGTCGGTGATGCTTCGCTCCGCACCATGTACGAAGATGTCTTCCAATCTGAGAATGCGCTTAGTGGCCAGGTCAAGGTTCAGGCATACCGTGTAGTCAGTGGTGATGGCTCCCTGACAATTGGAGATTTTGGCCAGGTAGTTCAAGGTGCTGTCCTTGCCTTCCTCCATACTCGTCTTCACTTTGAAACTGATAGATGCTGCTTCGGCATTCGCCTCGTCAGTGAAAATGCCAGTGTAGAACTCGCGGTAGTCATCGATATAGCGTCGCACGAAAGAGTCGACGGCTTCTCTTGGCGAGAAATGCCTGTCGCTGAGCGACAAGTAGTCGGGCGAGAGGATATCGGCATGGAGCAGGCTGTCGTTGAGCGGGGCATATTCCTTGTTGGCAAAGGTAAGGAGCTGAAGCGACACCGAGCAATGGGCCTGCAGGGCAGAGTCGCTCAGGATAGCGGTGGTATCGGTGGTCAGTGTGTCGAGCACCACGCCCATCTCCTTCATCGTGGGGTGGTGTTTGCAGCCAATCATTGTCAGGATGACAAAGATGGGCAAGATACCAATAGTTCTTGTTCTATTCCTACACATTTCCTAATTTACCTATTGCTTGCCTGTCCTTAAACAGAACAGGCCATAATCGTTTGCAAAATTAAGCAAAACGCAGTTGAATACAAAATAAAACACATCTTTTTAACAATAGTTCGGTAAATTAATGCTTTAACTCTATTTTTGTTAGTTGAGAGGAGTTCAGAAGTTGCAGAAGTTGAGCGAAGAGGTCGAAAAAACCTGGCTTTCCCAAAGGTAAGCCAGGTTAAGAATTGTCAATTCAGAATCAAGAGGTTATTTCTCAGGATCGTCCCAAGGACTACTATTGTGAGAGGTATTCTCAAACTGGTCCTGCATAGCCTCATTGGCCAACTGGTCGCCATCGCCAAAGTTGTCATAATTGCTGATTGCCTCTTCAAGAAAAGCGGCGGATTCGATGTCCTGTACGGCAATTCTCGGTTTCAAATACTTTTTCATATCTTGTTGTGTTATTATTTGACTACAGTTTTCTTTCCATTGATAATATAAATGCCTGGCGTGAGGCGGTCGCTGTTCACCCTTACGCCACTGATGGTATACACCTCGCGGCTGTTGTCGTTGTCGGTATTAACCTCGACGATAGCATCGGTTTCGTTATCCAGGAGGATGAAGAAGTTGGCTGCCTCTTCTTTGTTGAGGATCAGGTATGCCTTATTGAGTCCACACAGGTTGGTGTGTCCATCAGGGGTGAACCAGAAGAAGCCCAATTTCTTGACATCGTTGACCGTTGAGCGGCTCAGCTTGTAGAAATAGAGCGAGGAACCGCTTGCCTTCGGATAGAAGGCATCATAGCCCCAGAGCATGTTGTTGGCAGGTGCCGTTCCTTTCTCATTGGTGATGGCAGCCGTGTAGGCCTTGACCTCACCCTTGAGCACCAATGGCGTGCCGACAGGAACGACGTCACCAGCCTTATAGATGTAATCGACAATTGACTTGTTGTTCTCCAGTTTGACCACAGGACCACCAACGACACCCTCGGGCATCACGTAGGCATGTTCGTTGTTAAAATAGGTGGCGAAACCGCCCTCGTCGGTGATTTCAAAGGCAATCTCCGAGATGCTGGTCAACCAACGATGGTCACCAATACGTGCGTTGTTCTGGGCACAGCTGGCCATGGTGAAGTCGCCTGTGGTGTAGTCACCTTCGAACGCAATCACGCCCTCGACGGGACTTATAACAGGTTCTTCACTGTCGCCAGTCGATTCACTGGCTGTCACATCAGTGAGAACACCGTCAACGGTGTATTGAGAGGAGATGCCCGAAACATTCCAAGAGGGGTTGGCACTGGCCTGACCGGCATTCATGCCACGGACAAACTGACCGCTCTTTCCTGTGTTGATGCTCACGCAGTTAAATATTTCGAACTTCAGCCATTTCTGTCCGCTCTGGCGGTGATTGAAGGTATTCTTGCCGTTAGCCACGTTGTAGAATGTGCAGTTTTCCAAGGTGAAAGACTGACTTTCACATCCTGCTTCTGTAGCCTTATTGCCCGACTGTGAACTATAGATGAAACCAGTGTGCGGTGTTTTGGAATAGATGGTGGTGTTGTACATCCTTAAGGAGCCCACTACGCCGCCTCCGGAGAAGTCGATAATATTCTTGCCGCCGCCATTCATCTCGATGATGCTGTAATCCAGATGGAAATTAGAGAACAAACTCTTGATGCCATTTCCATAGAAGAACTGGGTCGAGAGTCCTTTGACGTAAATGCCATAGATGACAATGTCGCCCATAGGATAGAAACCGTTCTCATCTGGTTCGTCTTTTTTGGGAGTATTGACCAGAATCATCGGCCCTGTCAGGGCAGAAGCATCGATGCTGCTGTTGGCACCTATAATACTTAATGGACAGGAGATGTTGAGCGTTCCACTGACCGTGTAGTTGGCATCCTGTTCCAGATTGAAGGTGATGCTCTTGGGAGCGGCCCCCTTGGCCAGTTCGGCATTCAACAGAGAGGTAAGATCCTGACCGTCGGCAGCATTGATGACGATGTCGACTGGTTCCTCCTCAACTATCCAGCGTGGGTCGCCCAGTTTGGCTTCCTTCTGCGGGCAGTCGGCCAAGGTGAAGTCGCCTTGGGTATAGTCGCCAGTGAAGGCAATGAGACCCTCGACAGGATTGGTGACAGGCTCTTCTTCATCGCCAGTCGACTCGCTGGCTGTCATATCGGTAAGTGCGCCATCGACGGTGTATTGCGAGGAGATGCCCGACACATTCCAAACGGGGTTGGCGCTGGCCTGACCAGCGTTAAGACCTTTGATGAACTGTCCGCTCTTGCCGGTGTCGATGCTGATACAATCGGTGACGGTGAAACTCAGCCATTTCTGTCCGCTCTGGCGGTGATTGAAGGTATTCTTGCCGTTGGCCACGTTGTAGAAAGTGGAATTACTCAAGATGAAGTTCTGCATCTCAAGACCGGCTTCGGTTGCCTTCTGGCCCGACTGAGAACTGTAGATAAAACCAGTATGCGGAGTCTTGGAGTAGATGGTAGAATTGGTTACCTTGAAGTTGGCCGCCACGCCACCTCCGGCGAAGTCGAAGATATTCTTGTTGCCTCCATTCATCTCGACGATACTGTTGTCGATCAGGAAACTGTTGATTAATGACTTGACGCCACTGCCGAAGAAGAACTGTGCAGGGAGTCCCTTCACGGAGATGCCTGATACGGAGACATCACCCAGTTGGAAGAATTCCAATTCGTTCACCAGGCTCTCAGGCAAGGTAGTACTGACAGCAAACATCGGTCCAGAGAGAGCTGACGCATCAATGACAGCTGGTTTGCTGACATCACCTTTAATGGTGAGCGCACCGGTAACAGGCATGGTCTGCCCCACGGTATATTCTCCACCGGCAGCCAGATTGATGGTAATGCTTGAGGGATAAGGATTGCCCGCCATGACTGTGGCCAGTTCGGCTGCGATGTCCATTCCGCTCGCAGGAGATATCTCAATGGCCTCTCCAACGGTTGGTGCGGGAGGAGCGGCCTCCTCGCAGGTCAGTCCGTAGAACTGGATAGTAGTACCCTTAGCTGAGAACGTATACGAGGCTCCTTCGGTCAACTCATACACCTTGGTGACAAATCCGTACTTTTCGTCTTCCGTCTTGGAATCCAGGGTCAACGTACCATCCAACAACGACAAGTCGGCACGGTTGAAAAGTTTCAAATCCTTTCCGTCGTTTGAGATGTAGGCATCATCCTTGGGTTGGCGGCGGTAAAAAACGGTCAATGTGACGTCCTTTTTAGCGGTCACCACCAGGGATGTGCTGCCACTATTCTCTGTACCGTCAGGACTTGCTGCAGTAGGTAACTCGGCATTACGTACCTGAATGTAATGCGTAAATTCCTCACCCGCAATGGTGATGGAATTTCCATTGAGGGTGGTGGCATAGACTGTCTTCACAGTCAAGGCGTCATCGTCTAACAATGTAGACTCAGGAGCAACGGGTGTGCTCTCATTGGCTTTCCAGGTGGTTGCTGCATAGGTACAAACCGCCAATAAAGCAATGACAATCAATGCTAATCTTGTCTTCATAGAGATTTGTTTTAGATTGGTATAAAATATTTAGGTATGATTTCTTGATGACAAAGATACGAAAAAACATTCGACAATGCATAAAAATCGAAGGCTTTTTTATCCATTATTTATTTTATGACATTGTGGTATTTGTGCCAACAGATGATTGCTATTTATGTAAAAAGTGAAAAAACATGGATAAAATCATTAGAAAGGGTGGCGATTTGATGATTTTTTTGTTAATTTTGCAATCAACATAACATAGCACATACACAACACTCTATTATGCTTCGGAAAATCAGATTGGTCTTAGCTGGGTTGTTCTTCATCGGAATAACCCTGATGTTTCTCGACTTCACCGGAACCCTCCACCGTTGGCTCTCGTGGATGGCAAAAGTACAGTTCTTGCCTGCTGTTCTCGCACTCAATGTCGTGGTGATCGTGGCCTTGCTCGCGCTCACGCTGATTTTTGGCCGTATCTATTGTTCGGTCATCTGTCCGATGGGAGTCATGCAGGATGTGATCGCGCGTCTCAACCGCAAAAAAAACAAGTATTCTTACTCGGGGGCCATCTCGTGGTTGCGATATATCATGCTCGCCATCATGGTGGTGGCGTGTGTGGCGGGTATAGGATCGCTCATGGCTTTACTCGCTCCTTACAGCAGTTATGGTAGGATAGCCACCTTCATCCTGCAACCGCTATGGCAATTGGGCAACAATGTGCTGGCCTCCATAGCCGAGCGGGTGGACAGTTATGCGTTTTATACCACCGACGTATGGATGAAGAGTCTGTCCACGTTCGGCATCGCCCTTGCCACCTTGCTCGTTGTGGGATTCCTGGCATTCCGCCATGGCCGCACTTATTGCAACACCATTTGTCCGGTGGGCACGGTGCTCGGCTTCTTCGCCCGCTTCTCGCTGTTCAAGGTCAGGTTTGATGAGGAGAAATGCAAGAACTGCTCCCTCTGCTCAAAGAACTGCAAGGCTGCCTGCATCGACTACAAGAGTCATAGCGTGGATTACAGCCGCTGCGTGGCTTGTGGAAACTGCATCGACAAATGCAAATTCGGTGCCCTCGCTTATTCCATGAAAAAAGCTGGCAAGAAATCAGAACCTGTTGCCGAGCCTCGTCAGGAGAGTGTCGACGAAGGCAAGCGCTCGTTCCTGCTGGCAACAGCCCTTGTGACCACTGCCGCCATGGCTCAGGAGAAAAAGAAAGTGGATGGCGGACTGGCGGAAATCAAGGAAAAACTGGCTCCTGTACGCCAGACGCCCATCACGCCTCCGGGTTCGTTGAGCGCTTCCAATATGCAGAAGCATTGCACCGCTTGTCAGCTATGCGTGTCGGAATGTCCCAATGGCGTCTTAAGGCCCTCTTCCGACCTGATGAAACTGATGCAGCCCACCATGTCGTATGAGCGCGGCTATTGCCGACCAGAATGCACGCGATGTGCTGAGGCTTGTCCCGCCGGTGCCATCAAACCTATCTCTCTCGACGAGAAATCGTCCATCCAGATTGGTCATGCCGTGTTTATCAAGAAGAACTGCGTGGCGGTGAACGATGGGGTGGAGTGTGGCAACTGTGCCCGCCATTGTCCTGTAGGTGCGATAGAGATGGTGCAACTGGATGAGGAAGACGACGAGTCTCCCTTCGTTCCCGCTGTCAACGAGAGCCGGTGTATCGGTTGTGGCGCTTGCGAGAATCTGTGTCCGGCCCGTCCTTTCCCAGCCATCTTTGTCGAAGGCCATGAGGTGCATAAGATAGTCTAATCTCCAAAGAATGTCATCATGAAGAATAAGGATATTTCCAGAAGAAAATTTATCAAACTGTTTGGTGCCGGCTCGCTGGCCACTGTGGCTGCGGTCACGGGATGCAAGCAGGCCACCAATGCCGATGGCAGCACCGACGATTACAAAAACCAGGTAGAACCCCCAAAGGGGAAGATGACCTATCGTGTAGACCCCCATACACAAAAGCAGATCTCACTCCTGGGCTATGGCATGATGCGTCTGCCCACCATGTCGGGCAACTCGTCGCGCGAGGGCGAGGACCCCATCGACCAGGAGCAGGTGAACCGCCTCGTAGACTATGCCATCGAGCATGGAGTGAACTATTTCGACACCTCGCCAGCCTATTGTCAGGGCAACTCCGAGACGTCGACAGGCATCGCTCTTCACCGTCATCCACGCGAGAAATACTTCGTGGCTACCAAACTGTCGAATTTTGACCCCTCCACATGGTCGCTCAAATCTTCCATTGAGATGTATCACAACTCGATGAAGAGCTTGCAGGTAGACTATATCGACTATTATCTGCTGCATGGCATAGGAATGGGCGGAATGGACAATCTCAACTCACGCTTCATCGACAACGGTATCATGGACTATCTTCTGAAAGAGCGCGATGCTGGTCGCATTAAGAACCTGGGTTTCTCCTATCATGGCGATGTCGAGGTGTTCGACTACCTGCTGGAGCATCATGACAAGTACAAGTGGGATTTCGTGCAAATCGAACTCAACTATCTTGACTGGGACTATGCCAACGAGATCAACGACCGCAACACCGATGCCCGTTATCTATACGACGAATTGCAGAAGCGCGGCATCCCTGCCGTGATTATGGAACCCCTCTTGGGTGGAAGGCTCGCCAATGTGCCGCAATACCTGATGAAGCGGATGAAACAGCGCGACCCCGAGAAGTCGGTGGCCTCTTGGGCTTTCAGGTATGCCGGCACCCCAGAAGGCGTGCTTACCGTGCTGAGCGGCATGACCTATATGGAACACCTGAAAGACAACTTGCTGTCGTATTGTCCTTTGGTACCGCTGACCGAGGAGGAGCAAAATTTCCTCTATGATGTGGCCAAGGAAATCGTAGGCGTGGAAACCATTCCTTGCAACGACTGCAAATATTGCATGCCTTGTCCGTATGGCATCGACATCCCGGGCATTTTCGTGCATTACAACAAATGCAAGAACGAAGGCACCCTGCCCCGCGACATCATGGACGAGAATTACAAGCGCAACCGCCGTATCTTCCTCATCGGCCTCGACCGTTCGGTGCCGAAAATGAGGCAGGCCGACCACTGCATCGGTTGTGGTCAGTGTGTTGTCCATTGCCCGCAAAACATCAGGATTCCTCAGGAATTGCAAAAGATAGCCGAATATGTGGAGCGACTGAAACAAGGAAAGCCACTTACCGATGATGAAGAAGAATAAAAGTGATGCCGGAGACAAGACCATCTCCGGCATCATTTTTGTTTAATTGTTAAAGTTTTTGGGTAGTTTGCGGAAAAACAATCGATTTATTTTGCCGTTTCAAATTTAAGTTATATATTTGCGATATATATTCGCAATGAGGCGAATCAGACTTACCTTGTTAGCCAAATCTTTTTAATACGATGAAAATACTTGCTATCAACCCAGGAATGATTTCGACCAAGGTCGGAGTGTTTCATGACGAAGAGATTGTGATGCACGCCTGCATCAACCATCCCTATGAGGAGTTGTGCCAATACCCGTTCATTATGGACGAGTTCGACTACCGAAAGGAAAAACTGATTGAGGAGTTGAAACGTCAAGGTTTTGGAATGGATTTCGATGTGGTTGTCGGACGTGGCGGACTCGTCAAGCCCATAGAGAGTGGAGTATACGAATTGAATGAGAAAGTGATTGAGGACACCATGCATCCGCGTCTTCATCATGCCTGCAACCTGGGTTCCCTGATTGCATTGAGCATCGCCAAGGAGATTCCGGGATGCCGGGCCTTCACCGTTGACCCTGGTGTGGTAGACGAACTGGAGGATGTGGCGAGAATCTCTGGAATGCCCGAGATTCCCCATCAGACGATATGGCATGCGCTCAACCAGCGCGAGATAGCCAAACGCTACTGCCGCGAGCATGGTGTGAAATATGAAGAACAAGACCTGATAGTCTGCCATCTGGGCAGTGGCATTTCCTTTGCCATGCACCACCATGGACGTGCCATAGCATGCAGCGACGCCCTCAGCGGTGATGGTCCGTTCAGTCCGTCGAGGGCAGGCACACTGCCGTCGGTGCAACTCATTCAGTTGTGCTACAGTGGGAAGTACACAGAGAAGGAGATGCTGCGCAAGGTGAATGGACACAGTGGCCTTACCGCCCATCTGGGCACTAACGATGTGAGGGTGGTGGAGAAGCGTATCGCCGAGGGCGACGAGCACGCACGCCTCATCCTCGATGCGATGATCTATCAGGTGGCACGCTATTTGGCTTCACTCGCACCTGTCACCTATGGCCATGTGGATGCCGTTATTCTCACGGGAGCCATGTCGCAGAGCAAGTATGTGAGTGGCGGACTCATCAAGCGTCTGGAGTATCTGGCACCAGTGTTTGTGTATCCCGGCGAGGATGAGCTCACGGCTTTGGCACATAATGCCTATCGTGCACTTACCGGTCAGCAGGAGATAAAGGTTTATCAATAAGTATTTTTCAAATTACAAATTAGGGGCATCTTCAAGCGGAGATGCCCCATTTATTATTGCTTCAACTGCCGTGCCGCCTCCTTGAAAGCGTCCATGATAATGGTTGGCCGATGGTTGTTGAAGGCTCCGAGAGGGTAGTGGCCTTCCAGTTCGGGCGCCCAATAGAACACTCCCAGACAATGGCCATCGCATTGCCGCAAGGCGGCATTGATGATGTCGCTCATGATTTTCTTCCCCTCTATGGGCTTTTTCGATTCGGTGCCCGTCTCCACAATCATCGAGTTGACACCGTATTTCTCATAGAGGTGTTTCACGTTGGCTACGAAGTCGCGGATGGTACCTTCGGTATCTTGCTCCAACTTGGCTTCCTTGTCCCAATAGGGATAGACACTGATGCCGATAAGGTCGTAATGGGCACCATATTTCCTCAGTCCGTCGAAGATGAAGTCATAGCGTTTCTGGTCACACCCGGCATCGAGATGTACAATCACGTCGGCATCGGGGTAGACGCTCTTCACCGCCTCGTATCCTGCCTGTGTGAACCCGGCATAATGCTCCATGTTTTCCTCGGCTTTCCCCATGGGCCATAAGAATCCATGCGTGGTCTCATTGCCCACCTGCACCCATCTCACATCTATCTGGTTGTCCTTGAGCAGTTGCAGCACGTCGGTGGTATGCCATTTGAGCGTCATCCGCATCTCGTCGTAACTCATATACTGCCATGCTGCCGGGATGTGTTGTTTGCCAGGGTCGGCCCACCAGTCGCTGTAGTGGAAGTCAATCATCACGGCCATGCCGTAGTATTTGGCACGCTTGGCCATCAGCAGCACATCGTTCTTGTCGCAGAAACCACCACGTGGGTTCACCCATACGCGCAACCTGATGGCATTCATGCCATATTCCTTCATCAGGGCCGTGTTCTCGCGTATCTCTCCGTCCAAGTTATACAGCCGTTGTCCACGTGCTTCCAACTCAGTGGTTCCGCTGATGTCGGCTCCTAGCCAGAACTTCGTGTTATCCTGTGCCTGAGACAGTTGGCATAGGAACATCATACTTATGATAAAAATAATTTTTCTCATAGGGTAGGGTGCTGGTTATTGTTACGGGTTACGGCGTTTTTTGCTTTTCTCTATCATTCTCTGGAGTTTCCGCTTGCTTACTTTTTTGTAGAGGTTGTTCTTCTTCTCCACATAGGCGGTGCCCAGCGAGTCGGCATAATAGTGGAACCACTCGTCACCAACGAGTTGGGCTTTCACCTCCTTGCCGTTCTTCAACTGTATAGTGCGCCACATACCGCGTTTGGCGGGAATGGCACCCACCTGTAGTGAGCATACAAGCAACAGTAAGCCCACCATATATCTGTATGTGCTGATTCTCTTTTTCATATCGCGTTGTTATTTTGTTGCAGGTTCAACATTCTCCTTATCTGGTATGAGCTCAAGCAAATGCTCTTCCAGCGTGCCTTTTTCCAGATACTCATTCAACTTGTCCATTTCAGGTGATGTCTTCACCAGGATATTTCTATTGTGATTATAGTGCCTCACCGTCCACACCATGGCCTGCCTTTCCATCTCACGGGTCAGTTTCTTCACATGATTCGATTGTCCCAATATCACGCATCCACACATATAGGCGTTCAGTTCGGTAGGGCAGTCACCTATGCATTTCATGTGGCAATCATCGATCTCAATGTTCAACTCGTCTGTCTTGATACACCAAGTCGTGACATACTGTCCGGCTTGGATGGCGTTAGTGGCTGATAACGAATGGGTGAGGAAGTATTCAGCGCACCAGTAGGCATCACCACGATGGTAGGTGCAGTCCTCAACCGACGACAATTCTTCTACGGGCCTGACTCCACCACCTGGCTTTTCCAGACTCTCTATGGTCTCGGCCGTCTTGCTGGCCTTGGACGCTTGTCCATCTTTCTCGTAATACTGTTGCAGATACTTCAACTCTTCAATGTATTTCTCCGAACCCAGGCCATACGCCTGATGTATGCGGTCCAAGGCCCTTAACTGAAGACGAATGGCTTCGGCATGCTCATTCATCGCCGAATAATTCTCGGCAGCATGGATGAGAATCGACGACAAATCGTCGTCAGGCATATCGGCATTCTCACAGATCTTCAGCACCTCCTTGCTCGCTTCCAATGCTTTTGCCGTCTCATTGGCCATGGCATAATAGAAAGAGAGATTGTCGAGGATGATGGCATAGTCGCTCGTCTGCTTCTGACTTTCAAGGTCGCCCAGCAATTTCTCGGTTACCTTGATGGCATCTTTCACCTGCTCATTGCGCACGTACGATTTGGCGAGCAATGCCATGGCATTGACATAATTGCCGTCCGTATTGCCGTTCAGTCGCCTGTATATAGTCGAACTGCGCTTGAACAGTTCGATGGCAGTGGCGTAACTGCCTTTGTCGACGAGTATCTTTCTGCCCATGGAGTCTGCTTTCAACGCATACTCCAGGTTCATCATGTCGTCCGGAACTTGTGCCTCATATTGGGCGAAGGCACCTGTCGAGGCGGCCAGCACCATCAACATCAAAACGATTCTTTTTATGTCAACCATGTTTTTTTTCATTATGATATAAACATTTGAGTTATGAATAAGGGCGTATAGCCCCATCTCTCCAAAAGACAAAAGTATATTTTTTTTCTGACTTGCCAGCGATTTTTGCAAAGATTAAGAAGATGAAATGAAAAATATGTCATTTCCTGCCGATATGGGAAAAGCAAAGAATCATAGGGGCGTCACATTTAGTGTAAATCACTCAACGCGTTCTTGCTATAGATCTCGATGATGCCATCAATAAATGCTTCCTTTTCATACTCACAAAAAGGACTCGAAGACATGATGTCGCCGCCCTCATGGAAAGAACGAGCCCGGCATGCCCCTCCGCAAATATACTTGATGGCACAAGTAGAACATCCTTCGATGTTGTCAACGGTCATCTTTGCGCATCTCTCAATCACTGGGGAGCTGGAAACCATTTCCGACACTTTGCGTTCATGGATATTGCCTATTAGAAATTCTGGGTAGTGAAGCAATTGACAGGGATACACGTCGCCAGATGCGGAGATGCTTAATTCTGCTCCCCCAATGGCACACTTGCACCTACGGCATATCAAAGCCTCATCAAGAGTCGACTCACAATAGCCAAGCGGATTGACACCACTGGCCTGTTTTAAGGCCTGATAATACTGTTTGCCGGTAATGCTGATGTCATCCTTGTCATTTTTGGCATTTCCCGCTGGAAACAACGGTGCGAAATTCAAGCTTCCCTTATATTTCTGTGCCATATTCTCCACATCAGAAATGTTCAGCTTGTTTACTGTCATCGACAACATATAGGGTATCTGATAATCACGTAGTAGGGATATCGCATGTTGTGTCCGGTCGTACGTATGAGGTCCTCTGAATGTTTCATGCAGGTTTTTCGTGCTGCCATCCAGGCTGACCGTGACACGAGTGAAATATTCTTTTACTTTTTGGATGTTGCTTTCATCAAGCAGAGTAGCATTGGTCAGAAGATCTGCGTCGCATCCTTTACTCTTGATATATGCCGCTATGAGAAAACAGTCCTGATTCATCAGAGGCTCTCCACCAGTAATGGAGAAACTGACCTGTCCAAAATGAGACACAATGTCATCTACTACCGCTTTGTAGTCATCCAAGGTCATCGGTTTGTTGTGCTCCCTGCGGTCAGTAGCGTAGCAATATTTGCAATTAAGATTGCAGACTTCTGAAATGGATAGTTGCACAAGGCTTAACTGTTGGCGTTCGTCCTTGACAGGAATGCTCCCTTCTGTTGGCGATTCAAATATTCTACTGGCAATGGCTTCGTTGAAAAAGCCTTCAGCATCTTTGCGATAGTTCTCTCCCAGACTCTCGGCAAAGGCATCTACGATATCCTCCATGCTGGTGGAACCATTACATAAAGAGAGTAATAATTCCCCATTCTTGTTCGTGACGAGCCATGATGGTATATCGGGATTGATAAAGACGACTTTATCATTCCGCTCAAATTTTTGAACTGCCGATGGAAGTGACAAAAAAGTGGGCATAACTATCTTCCTGCACAGTCAAATGATGTTCCGCATTTGCCTCCAGCTCCTGCACAATCGAACGATGAACCGCATTTGCCACCGCCACCTGCGCAGTCGAATGAGGAACCACATTTGCCTTTCCCTTTACTGCCTTGTCCTGCACAATCAAACGATGAGCCGCATTTGCCGCCACCACCTGCGCAGTCGAACGAGGAACCGCATTTGCCCTTTCCTTTACTGCCTTGTCCTGCACAATCGAACGATGAGCCGCATTTGCCACCGCCACCTGCGCAGTCGAATGAGGAACCGCATTTGCCCTTGCCCTTGCTGCCCTGACCAGCGCAATCGAAAGAAGAACTACATTTGCCGCCTCCACCTCCGCAGTCGAACGAGGAGCCACATTTACCTTTCCCTTGGCTGCCCTGACCCGCGCAGTCGAATGAGGAGCCACATTTGCCGCCGCCTCCTCCGCAGTCGAACGAGGAGCCACATTTGCCTCCACCACCACTACAGCTGAAAGAAGAGCTGCATTTGCCGGTGGCTGAACTGATGATATGCGCAAATGTTTCTTTTGAACCGATAAACAATCCGGCGGATACCAAGAATGTGCTGCTAATCAGCTTTTTCAAAAACTTTCGCCTCTCATTGTCAAATTCTTTGTTCATAATCATTTACTCCTCATAATTAGGCAGGTAAAACAATAGTTGATAAAAACGCGACAGACAAAGGGCACTTGGCTGAGCATTCCCTAAGTACCTCATGTATCCAAAACACAAAAATACAATTTTATTCTGATTTAAAGTCTATTTTTGCAAAGATTAAGAAGTAGAAATGAAAATTTTGCCTTTTGGGCTGACAGAGAAAAGGAAAAGGGTGTATCTTTGTAGCGTTTACTGAAAGACTATGAACGACTCAACTTACCGCCCACGCAATCCAGGCCACGACTATTATGGTCGTGGTGTCTATCTCGTGACATTGGTGATTAGTGGGCGTGAGCCATTGTTCGGACACATGAGCGGGATATCCTATCATCCATTTGCAAAAAGAGCCAATCACTTCTTTCTGGAAACCAGAACGGCGCCGTTTCGAGGCATGCGCTAAAGGAAGGCTGTTGATACTTGCTCCATGGGAACTCGACATCATGCAGGACGTAAACGGGATACCAGCCGACAGCGACTATAGTCGGTTTCATAACCTGAACAAAATTGCCACCGATATATGTGCTTTCAGCGGCGAGGCTAAAATTATCAGACGATAATAAGAGATACATGTAAACATCATATTAATATGTGAACAGGATTCCTGGGTATAGGATAGACATTTTCGCCTACATTTCTCCATCAATTTCATTGTCAATTGGAAAATGTTTTTTATCTTCGCCACGAAAAACAATCAATTAACTATTATGAAAACTATCAAAACCCGTTTTTTTATCGTGCTTTGTGGTATGTTGTTTCCCTTACTGACAGCAAACTGCAGTAACAAGAAAAATGTAGACAAAGCTGAAACGGCTGAGACAACAGCCGTTGAAGAAAGTGTAATCAAACTGGCCCTACCGCCATTCCAGAAATTCGTGGTGGTGACCACCCCTGAAGAAGGACTATACAAGAATCCAGACCTCAACAGTCCCACGTTGATTCGTTGGGATGAGGCAGACTGCGAGAGTGACTTTTGCGAGGTAGCTTACCAATGGTCAGACCAACCCGAAAAAGCCGGATTCGAATTGAGCACAGATATTTTGACTTCGGAAGGCCGTGTATTCCCTGTGCTTGGCGAGGATGGTAACTTTTATAAGGTATGTATCCTAAACAGATGGTGCGATATCGAGAGCGCTTACCTCCCCAAAGCCTGTGTCCAAGACATCGAGACCGCTCCTATCAAGGCTGATATGCTTGAATCGGAAGACAATTACTTCAAGTGCCGGGTAATGAAAGACGGCAAATACAAGGATGTTGTCCTTATTGATGAGTACAACGAGCTCGAAGGAGAAAGCCTCCAAGTGGGCGTGCTGAAAGACGGCGTCGTGGTCACCCCGTTTGCTTACTTTATTGACAGCTATATCATCAATGACCAGAATGAAAGTGTCGTCATCAATGATTCGGAAGACGGCCTTTCCCTCAGTTTCAACAAGAGTGTGGCAATGCCAGCCGAAGATGGACCGAATTCTTATCGTCTCGACTTGAAGAAACTCAGCGACGATCAGATTGCAAAGATTGTGGATACGGTGCTTAAGAGAAAACCCGAATATGTGAATTACATGTACCATTTCCCTGCCCAGGGATTGGAGACGTTCGTCTACATGGTAAAGTAGCTCTTGAAACACAAGAAACACCAATCGTCCAAGCTATGGATATCATTTTAAAACGGCAAAGAGTTGCCCTTTTCTCTTTCGCAATCATGTTCATTTTGGCATCATGTGGAAACAAGCCTTCTGCAGTTCCTCAAGCGGTAGAGGAAGAACCTCAAAAGGAGACCAACTATTTCCCTGCCATCGACCGTTATCTGGCAAATGAGTTCGGCAAGCATTATGCCGAGGGTGAGCACTGTGTTCCTTTGCATCCCATCGTGACTGTAGATGAGCGGAACAGAGAAGACATCCTGGTCTGGGGCGATTTCTGGGTGTTCAACTATAATCAGGTGGGCGACACGTTGAAATGCGTTTCTGGCGGCAATCACCCCGGTCGGATGCATATCAGACAAACGGAAAATGGTTTCGAGGTCACGGGCTTCGATCCTGTGGAGGATGGATCAGGTTTTATACCTTCTGCCAAGAGGATCTTCGGCAACAAATTCGAGGTGTTTAATACCATTCATGACGATGCTGAAGCACGGGAGAGGCTACGGGCGGAAGGGCTGGCTGTTTATGCCAAGAAGCACAATCTCAGTGTCACTATGTACCAGGATTATGGGTGGCCATCGAAAAGACTACCACCCGTGAACTTGTGAGAGCATTCTACTAACAATGCTACAATCCTTTTCAAAGACGAATTTTTCTCATTAACTTTGTCGATGTGATAAGGAAAGCAACGTATTAATCATCAAAACAATAGTATATGAAAAAATATTTATTCATTGCGTTGGCTTTAGTTTGTATGGGGTGGGGAGTGATGGAAACACCTCTTCCTCCTAAAAAAGCATCAAAGACTTGGCGGTGGCACGCTGACGGCGGTTTCAGGTACCCCAGTTCATACCTGCGTTCTGAGGTGTTCGTAGACGACGTTCCTGCAAGCGTAGAGGTCTTTTCGAAAGGCAGCATACGTCTATGCTACTGGTCATTGCTTGGAACGTGGTCTACTCTTGGTGATTTCCCTGAAGAAGGAGTATGGCTCAGTCCTACGGAGAAAGTGAAAAACGTTACCTATAGAGCCTATTCAAAAGGAATCACATCGGGCTACACACAGAATGGAAACATCTTTTATTTGAAGCAAAAGATGATTCCTGGAGGAGAAGTCCAACATAGTAAGGTACTGGTTTTAATTCACCCCAAATCGATGAAGAACAAGGTTTCTTCATTGGTCAATGTTGTCAAAGACTGGTAAATAATCAATCATCATCGCCCCATGAAAAAAACAACAGTATTGGCATTGTTCTTGATGCTGCTATGCTGCAGCATCAGCGCTCAACCATCAAGGAAAAGCAAAAGCAATCGCTTGACCATCAAGGAAATCGTGAATAACCAATTGAGCGAACCCGAAGGCGAACTGATAGGTGCCGTGCACAATGCTTGGCAACGATACCTGAAAGGCAAACCTCAAAAGAAGGGAGAGAAAATCATACTTGATGGCAGAAACGGCTATTTCCGCTATGAAAACAATAATGCTGAAAAAGATGTGCATACTTATGTGGAAATTTGCTACTGGAACCGTAGCGATGGCAAACAATTGGTGGCATGGAATAGCGTTGTCATCTATGAAGACAAGCCTGCCGTCACAGAATGTACGTATTTAGAAATCAGTCTATACAATCCATCCAGCCACGAATGGGAGGAGTTGGATGAAGACCCTGTAGGAGTCTGTCTGACTGAAAAGGAAACAGGACCATCCAGCTATGGATATAACAGTGACACCAAAAGCTATTTTTTATCCTATTCAAACCCCGAAAGAAAGATTACGATGACGAAAGAGGAGTTCGACCAGTGGATTGAGGTAAGGCCGATAGTCATCATCGAACTCCCCAGGGTGGGAAAGGACATCATCGTGAAGACCTACGAGGGGAAAAAGATTACCACATTGACATTGAAATGGGACGGCATGAAATTCCATAGAGCCGACAACTGAAGCGTGTATGGAGGTTTGAGGTTCTTTAAAGGCTTTAAGGTCCTTAAAGTCCTTAAGGTCCTTAAAGTCCTTAAAGATCTTAAGAAGGGCTATTGTCTGAACTCCTGAACTTCTGAACTCCTTACAATTATAGTCTCAGGCCGAAAAAGGTGCGTATTCGCCATTTTTGGTTATGCAGGGCGAGGTTATCCTCATTGCCAATATTTGTGAAGTTGTAAACCATCGACAGACCATAGAATAGGTTGCACTTCTGACGAACCACAGCCCCACGGCCAGTGATAATCACCTCGGGGAAGTGGTAGTGCAGTGGTACGCGGCTGTCGCCGAAGGTCATAGAAGAATGACTATAGACCATGAATGTGGGTAGGGCGGAGATGTGCAGCAGCCAACCCTGAGCGGGTACGTAGTTGTATCCGTATCCGCCACCGATACCGATGTTTGCCATCTTCAACTCCATCTTCTGTTCCCAGTCGAGCGTTGCATTCTGTCCCATTGCCGACGCTGCCAACAGAAAGCTGCCTGCGGAACGTCGTTGAATGTAACTCTGCGAGAATGCGGCGGGATAGGAGAAGCGGCGGCTGTTGAAGGCATAGTAAGCATTCAGGTTGAGCGTCTTCACGGAAAGGATGTCGGTTGGCAGATTGATGCGCTCCATCCCCTCATGGTCGTGCCATCCTGTGAAGTTGTGAGCATTTTGGTAGATGAAGTCCCAGCCGAAACGCTTGCCATAGGAGTTGATATTCAGCTCATAGTCCTTGTACTTTCCCATCAGTTTGGCGGGATTGAGAGAGAAGTTAAGCGAAAAGCCCAAATAGCTTACGCCCACACTGAGCGTGGATTTGTAGTCGGCGGTCATTTCCGATTTGAAATGTTGTTCGTTCTCTATTCCTTCAGATTCAATCTTCGCACCCGACAGGTTCCATCGGGCTGTAAGGGTCCATTTGGTCTTTGGCCGTGTGATATAGGTGGTGTCGATGTTGCCTTTGTGGTAGTTCTTGGTCAGCACACTGTCAAAGCGCTGAAAGATGTTTTGTGCAGAAATAGGCTGAATCAAACCGGTCAATAAAACAAGTAGCACGACAGCCACACGCACCTTGGGGGGCAGCACCCATACCGTCCTTGTAGTGATCATAGTCAATTCCTGTCGCATATTTGTAACCTCAATAAAACCGATACATATAATCCACAGATGCAAAGATAACATATTTTCGGCTAATAATTCTATGGCTTCCTGATTTTTCTACGTGCGTTATACCTATAAAACAACCATCTGTATCCATTCTTTTCGATATCTTTGCAAATGTTGAAGAAAACCCAATCGTCAAACAAGATGACAAAGAGAAGATACATCAAAATCAAGGAAAGTAGAAGTTACAAGAACAGAAATCGGAATCGCACAAAATTGTTGTATATCCATGGTTTTATGTCGGGTGCCAATAGTTATACCGTGAGGCGACTGATTGCCAGATACGGTCATCTCTATGAGATCTTGTCACCGGAATTGAACGGAGACCCACATTATTCTTTATCACTGATCAACAGCATAATTGCCAAAGAGAAACCCAGGCTGATTGTCGGTTCTTCATTTGGTGGCTTCTATGCATTGATGTGTGAGAGCGGCGATATCCCTGTTGTGGTGGTGAACCCATGTGTCGACCCTTACACTCATCTACAGAGATATCTGGACCAGGTGTTGACTTATCATTCCAAGCGTGATGACGGTAGTAGCACTTACACCCTTACACGACCAGTACTTGAACGCTTCAAGGAATATGACGTCGCAGAAAAAGTGAGGTCCAAGGTCGACAGAATACGGGCACTGCTCTCTACCAACGATGAGGTGCTGGGAGACAGCCATTGTCAGTTTTTCAAGCAGATTGCCGAAGAGACGGATTCTGAATTCCTTTTCAAGACCGATGGTAGGTTCGGGCATCAGTTAGCCCCAAACGGGTTCGTGTTGTTAAGCGATATGATAGATAACGTGTTGGAGGACTTGCGGGGAGCATAACCAAGAAAGCTCATAAGGGGAACGAGTCTCCCTTATGGGCTTTTTAAAGACGCTTGCACAATGCTTACCTCACTTGTCGAGATGAGGGTGTGAATGGCAATGTCAGTCGTCGTAGGCGAGCAACTGTCCGTCGGCAGTGATTTTCAGTTCGATGCCATTGTCGAATTCCACCTCATAGCCATAGTGCTCCTTATCGATTTTGACGATGGCAGCACCATCATAGTTGGCTTTCACAAAGTGGGCGATAGGGGTAGGGACGATGCCTTCGGGGACGGCGTCGACAAAGCAGTCCACCTTTTCCCAGTTTCCTGCCAGGTCGAAGTCTATTTCCACACCGTTGTTCAGGCTAATCTCATAGACATCACCATCGAAGTCGGTGTCGAGAACCACGTAGTCGATGACTTGCCCCGGGAAGTAATTCTGCACAAAGGCTTTGGCCGTTTCTGGCAACTGCGATGCGGGAATCTCATCTGGAATGTAAACAGCTTCGGGCTGTGATGTAGGGATGACGTCAACCTGTGCAAATGTTGGAGCGGTTTGCATGATCATGCAACAGAGTGCTACGAGGAATATTCTTGACTTTTTCATTGTTGTTGAATTTTGTTTGACCTATTAATTTTCTTGTTGTCGGGAGAGCGCTTTCCCCTTCCGACATGGCAAATATAAAACGAGTTTGCATGGCTCGAAAATATTTTCCGAAGTATCTGCCCGACTATAATGGACAATCTCTCATATTTGCGACAAATGGGTGATAACCTTGTTTATATTGTCGCATTATCAGGCTACAAGTGCCTGTGAAAAAGAAATCTCCACAACCCCGAAAATCGAGGTTGTGGAGATCGTCAGCGCATCATGGTCGCCCATGCTGTGTTTGATTTCGTGCGTTTACCGGTTTTCCTATACTCCATTAGGAAAACCACTCTTTGTGTTTGGAAAATGGTTATTCAGACAACACTTTATTTCGATGGATCCTCTTTTAGGAACACACATTTATCGCAATTTTTCCAGCACCTGAGCCAGTTTTTCAAGTGCGCGTGGGTCGACCTCCAAGTCTATCAGATTGCCGTTGCGGTCGAAAAGTTTGTAGGTGGGCCATGAATGGACGTTTAGGAAATTCTCTACGGCAGCCTGCTGGTCTTCGGGCAGGTTGTAATGTACCACGTTTTCGCCAGTGACATTGTACTGCTTGATGACGTTTTTACATCCCTCATCACTGCTGCGGTTGGCAAGATAGAGATAGATGAGGTCGAACTCCTTCAGCCGTTCGTATTCCTCCTGACTGTGCGAAAGTGCTTCCCTGCAGGGGGCGCACCATGTGCCCCAGATGTCGAGCAAAATGATTTTCCCCTTGTATGGTTCCATTATCTTACGGAGAATCTTCTCGCCGTCGCTCATGTTTGCCACGTCTTCTTTAGGTTTCAATGTCGTCAGTTTCGATATGTCCATGTTTTGTATGGCAATCATTTTTTCATTCACTTCCCTGATAAAGTTCAAGGCATAGGGCATCTGTATATGCTGTTCGGCATATTCCATCAGGCCTGGGTTGAGCGGTTGTTGATCCGCCTCAATCTGAACGTACAGGTTTCGTACGATATAGATGTCGCGCAATGTGCTGTTGGAGCCAACGGAATCGAGTAGTGCAAGATTTTGACGGAGGGCGTATGTCGCCATTTCCTTCTGAAATGGTTCTCCAATGCGCTCAAACAGCGCATATACTTTCTTCACAGTTTCGTTTTCGTTGAAGGCGTTGACAAGGGTCTGGATGGTTTCGCCGTCATGGGCGTTCTGCAGATTGGTTTCCAACTCTTTCAGCATGGGAAGGTAGACTTCCAATGCCTCGTTTTCCTCATTCGACAGTGTCACCACCCCTTGCTGCTCCAATTGCCGGACAACCCTAACCGTTTCATCGGCAGAATTTCTGATATGTTTGCTGGTGATTTGGTCTATATAGTCGCGCATGAACCAGGAGAATTTACGGTAAAGCGTGTATGGCTTGGTAGATTTTTGCCAAAGTTCCTTGCCCACGAATTCCATATACTCTTGTGGCAGATTGCGATTAGGAAAGACAAAACGGGCTTGCATCAACACATATGCCTGTGCTGTCTGGAAACAGCCTTTCTGATAGTCGATGTATCGCTGCGAGAGGGTCGGATGCAGCACGATGCACTCCTGAAGTTTTGCCATGTAGGCAGCACGCGAACTGTCGGTGTGGACTTTGAAGTCCATCGCCGTCACCTTGCCCTCGTCCACATCTTCGATGAGGTCGTAGGAATAATCATGAGGATATGCCAGCAGTTCGTTTTGCAGCCTTACGTCATCACCCATCCATAACTTCTGACCAGTTTTGAAGTCATTGAGGAAGAAGTAGGTCTTGCCTGGCTCCAACACAGTGTTCTCTGTAGTTCTGCCCCAGTCGAGAAGCACCTCCGACGTGTTGAGCAGCGGTATCCTGAGGGTGAAGCGTCCGAGGGAGTCCATTGTGGTATAGGCACTCTCCTCCTTGACATTGAGGATGTTCATTAACATCACACTAAACTCACGGCCTTTCCTCTTCCACGCCTCCTCTGGCATGTCCTTCAACCAGCCGATGATTGTCACGCTGTCTGTATCGTTGTAGCCATTGTCAACAAAACCTGTACGCATGTCCTTTGTAGGATATTCAGGCAGAGAGGTGCCTGTTACAGGGCTGCAGGTGATGGGCTTTTCGCTGTCAATGGTGATGGCGCGCTTTCCCTTTTTCATCTTGCCCACCTTGATATTTCTTCCGTCATCAAGGGTAAGCAGATAGACATCCTTCTTTTCCGCCTGTTTGACGATGTCCCAGACTTTGCTGTCGAATATTACGTGTCTTGGTGTGAATCCTATCATCCAGTCGCCAGTTGCCTCGTTTCGCCAATAAGTGTCGGCAATGCCCACGGGTTGGTTTTTCGCGTCGCGTACGTTGGATATGTTCCACGCACCAGGCTCAGCCACATCTATCAGCCATGTGTTCGCAGGTATGGGTTCGAAAATCAGTGAGCAATCCACTTTGCCGTCCGTAGGGACAGTATATAGTTCGTTAAGGGAAATCACCTTCGCACCCTTCACAGCATATTCCTTCCCATCAGCCCGTAGTATGGTATTCGAGGCGATGGGTATCTTCTCCCCAGCCGCTTGTGCCGGCAGGTCGATATGTAAAGACACCTCTGTGCGGTCGTTGTAAATCTCCACTTTGGTCACTTTTATAATAGGTGTGTTGGCATATCCCGTCACAATTTCATTCCACACCTTTGTCTGTGCCCATCCCGTCATAGCAACGAGGGCAAAAAGAAAGACTATGATAGCTTTTTTGTTCATCTCTGATTTTTTGCTTCTTTGGTTATAAGATGCTTTTTTTCGTATTTATCCGATTGAAGGCTTCGAACATTCTGGACATTTCTTCTTGTCCTTAAACTTTGTATAATCAGTTCCAGCACTGAAGCACTTGCGACAACGTAAACAAACGTATTTGTAACCCATGAATCCCGATCTATCTGCTTATTCTTCTATCTTTTTGATTATCTTGGCTGGTATACCGCCAACTATCGTGTTGGGTTCAACGTCTTTTGTGACTACGGCACCGGCGGCCACCACAGCCCCATCACCGATGGTCACTCCGGCAAGGATAGTTGCATTGGCTCCAATCCAAACGTTCTTTCCAATGTGGATGGGTGCATAACTCATACTTTGACGTTTAGCAGGGTCAAGGTCATGGTTGATGGTTGCCAGCACGACGTTGTGGCCGATGAGTGCGCCTTCGTCGATGGTGATGCCACCTTGATCCTGGAACTTGCAGCCCATGTTGATAAAGACCCGTTCACCAATGGTGGTGTTCTTGCCGCAATCGGTATGGAATGGTGGGAACATGCCTACCGTCTTGGGTACCTCACGCCCCCAAAGCTGCTCCAATAAAGCATGCAGTTCCTCTGGTGTATGATACTTGCCATTAATCTCAGCAGTAATCTTCAGTGCCTCCTGAGACAACTGATGAAACATCATGTGAACATCGGAGCCTCCTATGACAGGCTTTCCCGATGCCATGTAATCACGGAATTCTTGTATGGTCATTTTTCACATTCTATGGTATAACATATTGTTGACTGTACAAAGGTATCACTTTTTTTGATGAATTCTCTCGTATTTGCACACATTTGTATACATACAATAAAACTGAGTAATCTGAAACAAAAGGATGGCAGAGAAATAACCTCTGCCATCCTTTTGTTTGTAGTTTTCAGCATCGTCGCCTTATAGCATGGTTTGATACCATTATCCTTTAATAACGGCCACGGGGAGCAGTCGGGTCTTCACCCTTACCAGGTCGGCCTCATTGGCGATGACCATCTCGATATCCTTGTAGGCGCCCGATGCCTCCTGCATGTCTTCCTGGCGACGGATGGCGTGGACGATGCCCTTGGCCTCAAGTTGGGCTACCTCTGCTGCCATGTCAAGGGTCTTGATGGCAGCCGTGCGCGACAGCACACGACCTGCTCCATGCGAACAGGAGCAGAAGGAGTCGGGATTGCCAAGCCCCTCGACGATATAGGATGCCGTGCCCTGCGAACCAGGAATGATGCCGATGACTCCTTCACGCGCAAGAGTAGCCCCTTTGCGGTGAACGATGACGTTCTTTCCGAAATGGTTTTCCCATGCCGCATAATTGTGGGCGATATTGATCATCGGCTCGAACTCTATACCAACCAGGGCATCAGCAAGCACCTCTTCGATACGTTCCATCATTAAGCGGCGGTTGCACAGGGCAAAATCAATGCAGTACTGCATTTCCCTCCAGTACATATCAAACTCCTCCGTTCCTCGGGCAAGGAAAGGCAGACGGATGTCGGGCGACACCACGGAGTGCCATCGGGCATTGAGTGTGGCTGCTATCTTGTTATAATAGTCGCCTACCTGCTTGCCGAGGTTGCGTGATCCAGAGTGGATCATTACCCAAAGGTTGTCGTTCTCGTCTTTCTGCAGTTCGATGAAGTGGTTGCCGCCGCCCAATGTGCCCACCTCTTTGGTGATGGAGTTGATGCGGCGTTTCACTACCTCGAGAGTGTCGATGTCGTGGCCCTCAGGCAAATATTTCTCATCCTGAGCCTCCTTGTGGTGATCCATTCCCAGGGGAATACGCTTGCGGATACCCCTCATGATTTTCTTTCGGAGCACATTGGTGGGAATGTCGCTCACACGCCAGTTGGTTTTCACAGCGCACATGCCGCAACCGATGTCCACGCCTACGGCGTTGGGTATCACGGCATCCACACATGCCAGCACACCACCGATAGGCATTCCCATTCCAGCATGCACGTCAGGCATAATGGCCAGGTGATGGAAGAGGAAGGGTAGGGTGGTCAGGTTCTCTATCTGACGCATGGCCGATTCCTCAACATTGTCCGTCCAAATTTTCACCGGACGGTTGTTAATCATCTTGACTTCCATTGTCTTTTTTCTTTAATTGTAACACATCTTTAAATCGTTTGGTGGTGCCCTTAGCTCAGATTTTCTAAACGTGTCTATATTTTCAAGACCGCGGTGCAAAGCTATGACACCACTACGCATTGTTTTTGCGTGGTTAAGTAAAAATTTAAAGAAATATCTCAAAAAAGTGTATTTTTAGGGTTCTACGCAAATAGAATGCGTAGAAATTGCCTATCTTTGCTATTGTAAAGAATTCTTAGGGAATTAAGATGAATGATTATGATGCTCTCCGTCAGAACTTATCTATACAATTATAAAAGCAAACGACCATGCCAGCAAATAAGAATGCGTTGATACGCTATAAGACTATTGACAACTGTCTTCGTAACCGCTATCGCCGTTGGACGCTCGACGACCTGGTGGACGCCTGTTCGGAGGCCCTCTACGACATGGAGGGTATCCGCAAGGGCGTCTCCGTGCGCACCGTGCAGGGTGACATCCAGATGATGCGCTCCGACAAACTCGGATATAAAGCTCCCATCGAAGTCTACGACCACAAATACTATCGCTATGCCGACAGTGACTATTCCATCATGGATATGCCGATGTCGCAGAACGACTATGAGGTGATGCAGGAGGCGGTCGACATGCTACGGCAGTTGGAGGATTTCGGACAGTTCTCGGAGATGGCAGATGTAGTGAGCCGCCTGCAGGACAAGTTGGCCATCAGCCGCAACAACCGCAAGCCCATCATCCATTTCGACAGCGTGCCCGACCTGAAAGGTATCCGCCTGTTGAACCCATTGTACAACTACATTGCGCACAAGCAGACGCTACGCATCATGTATCAGTCGTTCTCGGCACGGCGTCCCACGGAGTTCATCCTCTGTCCGTACCTGCTGAAAGAGTTCCGCAACCGCTGGTTCCTGTTTGGTGCAAAGGCGAGCAACCTGTTGCTCTACAATCTCGCCCTCGACCGCATCAAAAGTGTCGAACCAATAGATGTTCCATTCCGTGAGAATCCCGACTTCGACCCTGAGCATTTCTTCGACGATGTGATCGGAGTGAGTAAGAATGTCAAGAATACACCCAGGCGCATCAAGTTCTGGGCCAGTCGTGAGCAGAGCAAATATATCAAGACCAAACCCATCCATCGCTCCCAACAACTGGTAAGAGAAAATCCTGAAGACGGCAGTTGCGTCTTCAGGATCGACGTGGTCATCAATTTCGAGATGTATTCGGTCTTCATGTCCTATGGTCCGGGCATCAGGATTATCTATCCCAGGATGGCCGTGAAGTTTATGCGTGATAAACTGAAGGAAGCCCTGGGCCTGTATGAGGGAGCGGAAGACAAGGACGGAAGCGACGACCTATCGCCCGTGAGCAGTGCTGACGGCAGCGTGGATATTGGCAGTGATGTCTAGAGGAGAGGGGACGGAGCAGTCGGCACCGATCATGATATGCCCCCTTGGTCCCTCGGCAATAATCTGGCGGGTCATTTCGGCAATTCCTGCAATGAAACGGTCGATGATTTCCTTTTTATCTGAAGGAATGTTGCCAGCAGACTGTTGTTGTCCATATACAACAGGACACATGGTAACTGCTAGTAAGAACACTAGGAGCAATCTGTGTTTTCTCATAGTGCAATGTTGTTTGTCTATCTGTGGATTATTTACAATAATTCTTGCGATGAATATTGATGACAAGGTTTTCAATATCCTCATCGTCAATTTTGTCAATCAGTTCGTCGAATGAATGTTCCAATTTGTAATCCATTTCCTCTTGATACAATGGATATATCTGGTAGAACGCTACTTTCTTGCCAAAAAGACTCAATTTCAGGGGCTCCACAATCTGGTTGTCACAGCCTATGGAGGGCAAAAGCACACAGGAATTGAATTGTGTGTTTTCTGCAAGATAACTCCCGTCATCAGTCAGATTCACCGTATGTGTATAGTAAAGCCAATCCTCTGACCGTACAGGAAGCCGTGCTATGGTTTTCAACATTCTGATGGGCCAGTAGTCTTCTTCCTTGGAGGATTCCAGATTCCAATCCTTAGGCAGGAAAATGACGTATTCTGCCCTGTCGCACACCTCTAATTTCAATTCATCGGGTATATTCATCTTGTATGCCCCAGCGCCCATGGTTACCAGTTTGTAATAGGGTTGCTCATCGGTGGGGGGAACAATAACAATGTCACAATGGATGTCGGGAGAAACCATTTCGTGTCCAACCAAATCAGACTTTCCGTATTGCCGATCGATGTAGGCGGAGACCTTTTCCATTTCTTTTTCCGTGTAAGCATACAGCGGAATACTCTCTTTACTATTTTCTTCCATTGATTGTGTAGTTTGAGCGAAGGCAGTTACGACCATCGCAGTTAATAATACGATTGCAATAACTCTGATGTTTCTCATAAATGCGAAAAGAATACATATATTCATGCAAAGATAATTATAATTTGGGAAACAAAATCATGCTCTTGTGCAAAGATAGTTAAAAAAATGACGTAAAGTCGTTCTTAAAACGTATCTTTGCCAAATAATAATCTAAGAATGGAACGACTATGCCATCCGCCAACATGGCCGATGCCATAGGCGCCGCTTGCTGCGTGAATGTGGTGGGCACTCCCTATGGGCCGCGCTGGGATGGTGGTTACCGCGACAATTTCAGCAGCAAGTTGTGGGGTATGGCCGTGGGGATGATACGCCAAGTCATCGACGCAGCCCGCCCACGGCACACCAAGTTCTGCATAGAGTGCATGCCGTGGATGATACCCAGCAGTCCTGATGAGTGCCTGCGCCTGATAGAGGATGTAGACCGTGCGGAGTTTGGCACCCACCTGGATGTGGTGAACATGATTACCACGCCAAGAAGGTATTTTTATAATGATGAGTTCCTTGAGGAATGTTTCCGGAAACTGCATGGAACCATTGTGAGTTGTCATCTGAAGGATATCATGCTGAAGCAGGAATATACCTTCCAGCTTCAGGAGTGTGCCTGTGGCGAAGGCCAACTGGATATCAAGCGATATGTCAGGCTGGCTTCTGCCGAGAATGTCAGCATGCCCATGATCATCGAGCACCTCACTTCCGACGAGGAGTATGCGGCGAGCGTGAGGTATGTGCAGGAATTACTTCACTTGAGGAATGGCGAACATTGAGACATCGACGCACGACGGCTGCTCAATGCTCTCTATGATGGTCAACGTGGTAGTGCCATCAGAGCTTTTCTCCACGTTCTTCATCATAATGTGTTCCCAAAAGTAGTATTCCACACAAGAATTTGTTACCTTTGCAGTTGTTTAGAAAAATCACTTCATTCGCTTTGCTCATCAGTGACCTTCTCTGGTTGAAGGGAGTGCTGAAGATAAGCTGCCCATCGTCCACTGAGGTGTAGCCGGGCTATTGTCTGAACTCCTGAACTTCTGAACTTCTGAACTCCTGAAAATAAGCAGATGCGAAACCAAAAACATAAAGATATGGATCGTAGTTCCCAGATTATTCGGACCAGTTGGGTGGGCATAGTGGCTAATGTCCTTCTTGCTGGCTTCAAGGCCGCAGTAGGCATTTTGGCCAGTTCGGTGGCCATCGTGATGGATGCGGTGAACAACCTCAGCGATGCGCTCTCGAGCGTCATCACCATCATCGGTACGAAACTCTCGCAACGGCCTGCCGACCGGAAGCATCCCTTCGGCTTCGGCCGCATCGAGTATTTCAGTGCCATTATCATCGCCGTCATCGTTCTATCGGCTGGCATCACCTCGCTTATCGAGTCGGTGAAGAAGATTTTCAACCCTACCGAACCGGAATACACCACGACGACGCTCGTGGTCATTGTGGTGGCCATCGTAGTGAAGCTGGTGTTGGGGAGATATGTCAAGCAGAAGGGGGAGCAACTGAACAGCGATGCCCTGATTGCCTCTGGATCGGATGCGCTTTTCGATGCCATCATCACGCTGGCCACCCTCATTTCGGCTGGTGTCATGCTGTTGTGGAATGTCAGCCTCGACGGTATCCTGGGCGCGCTTATCTCCATTGTCATCATCAAGGCCGGTATCGAAATGTTGGCCTCGCCTGTCAACGAACTGTTGGGCACCAGTATCTCGGCCGAACTCACCAATCAAATCAAGAAAGAGGTGACCGAGTTCGAGGGCGTGCATGGGGTGTACGACCTGATTCTCCACAATTACGGTCCAGATGTGAAGATTGGCTCGCTCCACATCAATGTCTATGACACGATGACGGCACATGAGATACATGGGCTCACCCGCAAGATAACCATGCAGATGGCAGCGCGGCACGGTATTATCATGACCGTAGGCGTTTATGCCATTGCTACCGGAGAAAACAGGCGGGCTGAGTTGCAGTCGAAGGTGATGCAGACACTGGCTGGCCACGAGAACATCGTTCAGGTACATGGCTTCTACTATTCCGAGAAGGAAAATCTACTCTCCGTAGATGTCGTTCCCGATATTTCCGTTCACGATGATGCCGCGCTCACCAGTCAACTCATTAACGAGATCCAGCCTATGGTGCCCGGGATGCAAGTGCAAATCATTGTGGACCATAATTACAGCGAATAATTATATCCATTGTCATGACACTGCGTGAACTCATTTTATCCGTAGATGCTGATGATTTTGCCGACAGCCAACTCTTCCAAGAGCTGTTGAAGGTGAAGCCCGAATATGGCTTAGGTAGGACGATAGAGGTAAAGCAGATGGATGGGCAGGTGGCCGTTACCAATGTCCATGTCGGTTCATTAGGCGATATCCTCACTTACCGGATAGTTGTGGCTCCTGCACTGAATATTTCAAAGAACCAACTCCTTGATGCCATCCTCAGGGAAATGTCGGCAGATGGTTTCACCGATGCAGAGCAAAACAGTTTCTGGACAGAAATGACCAACCTGCAGAAAGCGAAGATCGTAAGATAAAGTCGAAAACCATGGATTACTTGCCCAAAGATCCGGCCATTCTGGTGTCGAGCGTCAATATGCTCCTGCGTGATGAGGAGTTCGACTCGCTGGAGGCGTTGTGCTATGCTTTCGGCAGAGAGCCTATGGAAGTGAGAAACTATCTCTTCTCGCATGGCTTTGTATGGAGTGAGGAGCAGAAACAGTTCAGACCGATAGGCTACGATGGTGCCACGGCCATTGAAAGGGAGGATGATTCAGCAGAAGTGAAGAAATGTTGACCAAAGACAGCATAGAGACCGCTTATAGTTTCCTGCATCAGAAGCGGAACGTGTATGTTCATTCCACCATGGAATGGCAGCGCGATGACATCGAGTATGCCGTCGCCTCATTCGTTGATGAGATGAGCAAAGAATTGCTTGAGGTCATCTCCCATGGCAGGACAGATTTTCTAAAAGACCACCGCAAGTTTGGCAATGACATCACGCTGGCCGTGCAGCAGTTGGAACAACTGCTGTGAAATTGGCTTAGGTTGAGCGTATTTTGTACTTGTTCGAAAGTCCAATCATGATTTCAGAAAAGATGAATCGACGCCTTCATATCAGCATCACCCACCATATAGTCGGTCAGCGATGGCTCACGTCCTAGTTCACCTACCATAGTTGAAATCAAATCTAAGTTACAACACCATTTTTCCAACGACTAGTTTGTCGCCACTCAGGTCGACTTCAAAAATGTGGGGGATGCGGATGTAACGGCCATCAACACTCTTGTGGCTATGAACCGACATCATCCACCGGCCATCGAGCGTTTTGAACAGCATGCCATGGCCGAAGTCGGGTGGGGTGATAGGTTCCTTCTCCTGAATCCATGGTCCGCTGAGCGTGCCCGACTGCGAATAGGCCACCCCTTGAGTATAGGTGCTATATACCCAACTGGTCCATATCATACCCAAACGGCCGGTGGCAGTGCGGAAAAGGAACGGCCCGTCGGTCACTTTGTTGGGCTTCTCCACTCCGTCTTCTATTTCACGACTCCATGGGCTGTCGTGAGCACGGAAGAGCACCTCAGGCTGCCCGATGCTTCCGCTCAGGTCGTCTTTCAGCCGTATTTTCTCAATGGTGCCATTCCAGTTACTGAGCCATTCACCACAAAAAACCATATAGGGCTGACCGTCTTTATCCGTCCAGAGTGTTCCGTCGAGGGTGGGGCGGTCGGCAGGCAGATACGTCTTGTCCTTCATCGGAACGTATGGTCCGCCGGGTTTGTCGCTCACCAATACGTGACTGGCTCTGCGCTCGATGACATTGCCGCGAACCACTCCGATTTTAACGTCACGATTGGTGAAAGTGGCGAAATAGTAATACTTGCCTTTGTATTGATGCAACTCTGCCGCCCAGATCATGGGATGTGGACCCATCCACGACGTGGAGTCGGTCATCGCCACAACGTATGGTCCTGTCCAATATTCCAAGTCCTTACTCGAATAAAGCAAGCCTCCGGTGCCTGTCATGTAATACATTTGTGAAGCGGAATCGGCAAGGATGGCGGGGTCGCTCAGGCGTATCTCACTGATATGACGGCTCTTCACCTCTGGAAGTCTGCGACCTTGCCCCATGGAAACAGAACATGAGAGCACCAACATCAGGACAATCAGACTTACGGTTTTGGATTTATGGTTTTGCTTCATACTATTCCGTTCATTACAATAGGTTGTTAGTTTAATCGGTATCAAAGATGAAGAGATGGCATTTCATGTCCTACTCTTAATAATCCGTGATTTCGAGACCCGTAAATGGCTCGTTGTATTCAATCATATTCTCTTTCAGCCTTCGGTTCCATTGCACCACCTCGCTGGGCTGTTTTTTTTGCTTTCAACTTGTCGAGCATGATCTGCCATGAGGGTTTGTCGAAGTATTCTGCGATGAAGTCCACATCGAGAACATCAGTGCTGAGCCATAGCCAACCTGGGTCTTTGGCGTAACGCAACTTGATGGTATTCTCGCTGCCGGTATCATTTCATTGCAAATATAAAGAAAAATTGAAAAAATGCACCTGGTTATTGTATTATTTTCGACCATGTCCCATGAATTGGAACAACCCTACGTTATCTTTGCACTCGAATTCTATCTACAGTGAGTGTCGTGCGGTGGCATGACAATCCTTTTTATAACTTGCTAATCCATATATCGTCTCGATTGTGAGACACAAAAAAACAGGCGGAGCAACCTCCGCCTGTTTTTTAAGGTATTTGAATGTTATCTTGCCGAAACATATTTGTGGAGGGTGGCTCGCACGGCACCTTTGCCGGCATAAAGTTCCTTCACCATGCCCTCTATCTGCTCGCCAAGGCCGGCAGCATAGAGGTCGAGGCCGAACACGTCGGCACGGCTGTACAGGTTATGCAGGCAACTGTAGTCCTGGTCGGCCTTGCCAATCTCCAATGGAGCCACAATGGCCTGCAGTTCAGCGAGCATGGGGTCGGGAGATGGCTCGAAGGGAGTGCCGTCGTCCTTGATTCCTTTCAGGTAGCGTGCATAGCCAGCCAGGGTGAGCGGGATGAGTTGGAGGTTCGACATGTCGAGGCCGCGGGCCACATACTTCTTGATGGTCTCGCCAAAGCGGATGGGCAGTTTCTGGCTGGTATCCATGGCGATGCGCTGGGGTGCGTCGGGCATGAAGGGGTTGGGAAGCCTGCGGTTGATGACCGCTCCGATAAACTCGTAAGGATTGAGCACACCTGGGTCGGTGACCACTGGCATGGCCTCGATATAACCGATCTTCTGGATAAAGCTGCGTAGGTCGTCGTCGGCCATCTCGGCAGAGATGAGCGTGTAGCCCAGCATGCAGCCGTAGATTGACATAGCAGTGTGGAGTGGGTTCAGACAGGTCGTCACTTTCATGGTCTCCACCTTGTCGACGGTCTCGCGCGTGGTGTAGAGTGCACCACCAAGGTCGAGTGGGGGACGGCCGTTGGTATAGTTGTCCTCGATCACCAGATACTGCACTTCCTCTGCGTTCACGAACGGTGCAGTGAAGGTGTGCTTCTCGGTCTCGATGTAGTTGTTGTCGTCGAAGCCGTCGGCGGCAAGCATAGCCTGCACCTTCTCGTGCGGACGAGGAGTGATCTTGTCGATCATTGACCAGGGGAAGGTAATCTTGGTCTCGTCTTTCAGATAGTCGAGGAAAGCGGAGGGCACAAGTCCGTCGGCTACCCATTTCTCGGCATAGGCGAAGACACCTGCTTTCACCTTGTCGCCATTGTGCGAGCAGTTGTCCATGCTCTGCACGGTGAGCGGGAGTGCTCCGGCCTGGAAACGCTCATAGAGCAGGGCGGTCACCTTACCCATGGCAAGCACCGGTTTGAGACCACGTTCCAAGTCGGCAGGAGCCACGCTGTAGCCCTTCTCGGTGATGGTGAAAGAGATCATCTGCAGCGAGGGGGCACGGAAAATCTCCACCAGACGGTTCCAGTCGTCGAACTGGTAGTCGGCTTTCAAGGCCTCGGTCACCGAAGCGATGACCTTCTTCTCTATCGTGCCGGTAGACTGGAGGCTCACGAGCAACGAGAGATTGTTATAGGGAGCATAGGCTTTGTCGATGACCTCGAAGTCGAAGGTCTCGGCCACGATCACGCCATGATCGTACTGCCCGCTGTTGAGGGCATCGTTAAGAATGGCAGCCGGGAATGCGCGGAAGATGTTTCCACCACCAAAGTGTACCCACCTGGGGTCGTCGTGGGTCTTCTTGCATACAGCGGCTATGTCGAACTTGGGAAGCTGGTAGCCTTTTGATTCCCATTCCTGGGCATTGTATTTGCCTGAAAGGATGTCGGTAAGTTTCATGATTGTCGTTTTTTGGATGTTAGTCGAAGAAACCGGGTTGTTTGTATTCGATGCCCAGCTCGCGGTCTACGGTGGCAAGGATGCCCTGCACCTGACCAAGTGCGAACATGCGGCCGAGGAAGCTGTAACCTGCGTTGTAGCCACGCTCTTCGTCGCCAAGCATCGTCATACCATGGTCGACGCGCATGGGCAGGTCGGGATTCTCGCGCTCGAAGATGCGGGCAAGCTCTACGATATCGGCACGGCCTCCAAGGTGGCTAGCCTCGGTGAAGTCGCCGTTGGGGAAGATATGACAGGAGCGGAGGTGTACGAAGTGGGTGCGGGGTGCAAACTTGCGGGCCATCTCCACCACATTATTATATGCTCCGGCTGAGAGCGATCCGGCACAGAAGGTGAGACCGTTGTGCTTGTTGTCCACGGCTTTGAGGAACCACTCGATGTCCTCCTCGGTGCGAACGATGCGCGGAAGTCCGAGAATCTCGATGGGTGGGTCGTCGGGGTGCACGCACATGTTCATGCCATATTCCTCGCAGGTGGGCATGATGGCCTCGAGGAAGTATTTCATGTTGGCACGGAGCTGGGCCTTGTCGATGCCTTTGTAGAGGTCGAGGAAGTCGCGGAACTTCTGTATGGGTGCCTCGTCGTTCTCGCTGAAGTTGCCCGATACGAATCCCTGGGTCTTGATGATGATGTTCTCCACGAGCTTGTGCTCTTTCTCAGGAGTCATCGTCTTCGAAAGTTCGTCGGCCTCGGCAAGCACGTTGCGGCCCTGGCCCACGCCGGCGGGGAACTCAAACTTTGCCCACTCCTCGCGGGCGCCTTCGCGTTTCAGGATGTAGATGTCGAAATAGGCAAACTCGGCATACGAGAAATAGAGGTTCGAACTGCCGTTGGGGTTGTCGTGAAGCAGGTCGGTGCGGGCCCAGTCGAGGACGGGCATGAAATTGTAGCAGATGGTATGGATGCCCTCGGCCGAGAGGTTGCGGAGGCTTTCCTTGTACACCTCTATCTGCTCGTCGCGGTCGGGACCGCCATATTTAATGGTCTCCACCACAGGCAGCGACTCCACCACGCTCCAGCGCATGCCATAACTCTCGATATACTCTCTCAGGTCCCTGATCTTCTCACGGGTCCATACTTCACCCAGGGGCACGTCGTGCAGGGCGGTGACAATACCTTCAACTCCGATCTGACGGAGCATGGCAAGCGTTATCTTGTCGTTCTTGCCAAACCATCTCCATGTCCTTTCCATAATATTTTTTCTTGATTAGTGATTCATAGTCTTCGATAAGGAGAAACACAAGTTCCTTCCATTTTTTGCTGCTTAAAGAAAAAAGAGCCTGTCCCTTTCCGAACAGGCTCCCGTTATCTCAGGACGGCTTATTTGCCTTCCATTCTCTTCTTCAGTTCTGCCAAAGCATCGAGGTCGCCGAGAGTGGTGCCACCAGTCTGGTTGTTGATGACCGGGGTCTCTTCCTTCTTCGGAGCTGCATGCTTACGGGCGGGCTTCTTCTCTTCCTTGCCCTCCTCGAAGGTGCGGCTGTGAGAGAGGATGATGCGCTTGGTCTCCTTCACAAACTCGATTACCTTGAAGGGGAGTTCCTCACCCAGCTGGGCCTTCGAACCGTCTTCCTTCTCCAGGTGCTTCGGAGTGGCAAAGCCCTCACCGCCCTCGTTCAGGGCAATCACAGCACCCTTGTCCATCAGTTCGGTGATCTTGCCGATGTGTACCGATCCGGGAGTATAGAGGGTCTCGTAGGTATCCCATGGGTTGTCCTCAAGCTGCTTGTGGCCAAGGCTCAGACGACGGTTCTCCTTGTCGATCTCGAGAACCACGACGTCAATGTCGGCGCCAACCTGAGTGAACTCTGAAGGATGCTTCACCTTCTTGGTCCAAGAGAGGTCGCTGATGTGGATCAGGCCGTCAACACCTTCCTCAAGCTCTACGAAGATACCGAAGTTGGTGAAGTTGCGCACCTTGGCGGTGTGCTTCGAGCCAAGAGGATATTTCACCTCGATGGCCTCCCATGGGTCTTCCTTCAGCTGCTTGATGCCAAGCGACATCTTGCGCTCGCTGCGGTCGAGGGTAAGGATCACGGCCTCTACCTCGTCGCCCACGTGCATGAACTCCTGGGCAGAGCGCAGGTGCTGGCTCCAGCTCATCTCCGATACGTGGATCAGACCTTCCACACCCGGAGCAATCTCTACGAATGCACCGTAGTCGGCAATCACCACTACCTTGCCCTTCACGTGGTCGCCCACCTTCAGGTTCTCGTCGAGAGCATCCCATGGATGCGGAGTGAGTTGCTTCAGACCAAGGGCGATGCGCTTCTTCTCGTCATCGAAGTCGAGAATAACAACGTTGATCTTCTGGTCGAGGGCAACAACCTCTTTCGGATCGCTTACGCGGCCCCAAGACAGGTCGGTGATGTGGATGAGTCCGTCTACACCGCCAAGGTCCACGAACACACCATAAGAGGTGATGTTCTTCACGGTACCTTCCAGAATCTGTCCCTTCTCCAACTTGCTGATGATCTCCTTCTTCTGAGCCTCGAGCTCGGCCTCGATGAGGGCCTTGTGAGATACCACCACGTTGCGGAACTCCTGGTTGATCTTCACCACCTTGAACTCCATGGTCTTGCCCACGAACACGTCGTAGTCGCGGATGGGGTGAACGTCGATCTGACTGCCGGGGAGGAAGGCCTCAATGCCGAATACATCGACAATCATACCACCCTTCGTGCGGCACTTGATGTAGCCCTGGATCACTTCCTCATTGTCAAGAGCAGCGTTGATACGCTCCCAGCTCTTGCTCAGACGGGCCTTCTTGTGCGAAAGAATCAACTGACCTTTCTTGTCTTCCTGATTTTCTACGTAAACTTCTACGATGTCGCCAACCTTCAGGTCGGGGTTGTAGCGAAATTCGCTGGCGGGGATAATACCGTCGCTCTTGTAACCAATGTTGACAACAACTTCCTTCTTGTCAAAAGAGATTACCTTACCGTCAACAACCTGATGCTCGCTCACTTTGTTGAGGGTTTCATCATAGGCCTTCTCGAGGTCTGATTTGCTTGCGTTGTTCATGCTGCCATTCTCAAACTCTTCCCAATTGAAGTCGTCGAGAGGCTGAACGTTTTTAAAGTTTGACATAAAATGAATTAATAAAAAATGAATGATTTAATAAAGTTAGACTTTATGTTGATTGAAAATCGGGTGCAAAGGTACTGCTTTTTCGGCAAATAACACCATTCTTGCACCTTATTTTATTATTTCACAAAGGATAAAAACATAACATTTAATAATTATTAACTGTTGGTCGGTGGCCATCGCATCGGGATGTGACAGAAAGTGTACGAAAAACACTGATTGGCACGTTTTTTGCATCAAGTAAAGTAAAAAAGGAGGTGTAATTATGGCATTCATTGATTATTACAAAATTCTGGGTGTAGACAAGAATATCCCACAGGCCGATGTGAAGAAGGCTTATCATAAGCGGGCACAGCAGTTCCATCCCGACCTGCATCCCGACGACCCCAAGGCAAAGGCCAAATTCCAGGCCTTGCAAGAGGCTTACGAGGTGATAGGTGACCCGGAGAAACGGAAGAAGTACGACCAATATGGAGAGCAGTGGCGCCAAGCCGAAGCTTTCGAGAAGGCCGGCGGTGCCGGCGGCGGACAGTATTGGCAGTCGGGTGGGGGTGGCTCGCCCTTCGACGGCTTTGACTTCAGCATGTTCTCCAAAGGGGGCAAAGGCGGATTCAGTAGTTTCTTCGAACAGATTTTCGGCCGTCAGGGCGGTTCCACATCACGGCGTTCGGGTGGCGGCGAGATGAATGCTACGGTGAATATCGACCTCTATACCGCACTGCTCGGTGGAGAGGTGATTCTCTCGCTCAGCAATGGGTCGAAGGTGAAACTGAAGGTGAAGCCCGAGACGCAACCCGGCACGAAGGTACGTCTGAAGGGCAAGGGCTTCGACCGTGGCGACGGCACCTTCGGCGACCTCATCATCACCTACCAGGTGAAGTTGCCCACCAATCTCACCGAGCATCAGCGCCAGCTTATCAGGGAGTTGCAGATGTCGAGGTAAGGAAATTCAATAGCAAAAGGCCATCGCCCACAAGCGATGGCCTTTTTGCTATTTAGATTTCGCGAATCTTCCCTGCTACCATTTGCTGAAGTCAATGCTCTTTTCCACTTTGTCTTCAATATCGTCGGGCAGATTGCAGAAGAAGTCGATGCCGGTGCGCTCCTCCAACTCGTCGATGGTGATGGCATAGTCTTTGAAATTTGCGCCTTTAATCGACCTGTTCTCATGCACGGTCCAAAGTGCCATGGCCTGATACTCGTTGGTACTCTTGTCGTACTGGAGCAGGGCCATGTAGAAGTATTTGGGTACGGGCAGGACGTCATTGCATTTCTCCTCATATACCTGGTCGCTGCGTATGGTGGCAGCTTTCACCACATAAAGGGTGTCGCAGACGTCGGCCCACTCACGTACTCTATCCTCAAAATTGGCCCATAACACACCATTGTGGTTTTGCCATTGAGGTTGCATATTGCTTAAGAAGAACGTCTGCTTGTTCTGCTCCACAGAGCATTGACGGTCGCTCGACGGACAAAGATGACCACGCGAGAAGCCACTGCCTTTGTAGTCGGCCAGGGTCGAACGGTATTGCACAGGAATCTCCGGGTCTTCCCTGAATGAATCGTTTCGCCCAGCATTGCCACCTTTGTTGCCTGCGTGCAGCTGGTAACAAGTCCATCGGTTGGCTTTGTCTTTATAGCTCCACTCCAGACTGAATGTGATGCCATAATCGGCAGTTGATTTGATGATGAGTTGGTTCATCGACTGGTCTTCGGCAAGATGTGGATATTCCAGCAGTTTAGCTCGATTGTCGGTGTTGCTGTTTCTGTTCGCTACCTCTACACTGCCTTGCTGATACAAGGCCACCACCACTTTCGAAGCCAGGTAGTCTTTCGACTTGCCATTCTTCAGATACACTTTCACACCATATTTCAGATTGTAGATAATCTGCACGCGGTCGAACTGGTCGGAGGTGTAGCGCACCTCGGTGCCGTTCTGGAGCGTGATGATAACGGTGTCATTCTTCTCCTCGGCCATGGCTGCCACCGACGACAGCATCAATGCCAACAGTATGATGAACTTTTTCATGCCTTTCCTCCTCTGTTGTTTAATGATTTTCATGACCGATTATTTTACGATAATCTTATTTCCATTACGCAGATACACACCCTTTGGCAGGTCGCGGGTCTGGTTACCCATGAACTGGCCGCTCACATTGTAAATGCGGCCGTCGCCTTCGTTGCCGTCGAGAGTCGCGGTAGTGATGCCGGTTGAGATGCCGTCCACACAGATGTTGGCACTGCTCTGACCTGTGGTCCTGAAGTAGGCGCGGAAGGCTTTCAGGTCGTTGGTCACATTAGGATAGTAGAGGGTGTTGCCTTCGCCAAGGAACAACACACTGGTGTCGCCGGCATAGAGAGTGGTGGGGTCGTAGATTCCCACAAACTCCCATGTGGATTGGCTCACTGGTTTCAACTCGCTGTCGATGATGGTTCCCTGAATGGTGATCGACTCAACGTCTTCCTCGGGAAACACAAGGTAGGGCACGCCTGCTTCGAGCGAACTCACACTGGTGAACTCCAAGGTGTTGGTAGCAGCGTTGAAACTGCTGAGGGCAGCCAGTCGTGAGGAGGCCACGATGTCGGAGAATTCGGCAACGTCGAAGGGCAGGCAGAGGGTGTTCCAGGTGCCGGTAGTCATTTTGCGAGTTAGTGTCACGTTCACATTGCGTCCATTGAATACGCCTATAAGCGATGCATTGTTGGAAAGGGCCTCGTTAAGGGCTAAGTCGGGCACAACTTCACGTATATCGGTGCAATAGAGTTGCGAACTGGAGCCATCTGAAGTGGTTCCCAATATACCTGTTACGTTATACGATTTGTACTTGGTGTCGGCAGGAATGTCGATTTCGTTGAAACGATTTGAAATAGAAAGTTGCTCATCGCCTCTTGTCAAGAAATATTGCCCGCTCTCATAGGTGATCCCAGCGTAGGTCACCTCCACCAAGTCGGCACGGTAGGTACTGCCAGTAAGGTCGGATATTTGGTTGAAACTCCTGACGGAGGGCTCGTGATAGTAGTCCAGACACAGAATGGAGTCGGCGAAGCTGGCGTCGACATGGGTAAACTCGGGCATACCCTTGTTCACCTCGTATTTGCCCAGCACCCTGCCGATAAGGGCGCCACCGGTATGGGTGTGCCATCCTGGATCATCGGGTAGGAAATCGTAGAAGCGCACTGCCGTGGCGTTATCACGTACGTAGGCCTCCGTGGCGTTGGCATCATAGGCATACTCGATGTAGCCAGGATTGTCGCGGCCAAGGGAGAGCCATGCCAATGTGCCCGAATCAAGTGCCTTCAGGTCGGTCAGCGAGGAAACCTCGGGATACACTTCGCTGCTGCCGCCACCACTGAGCGTCACGACGATTTTCGTGAAACGAAGTTGGTCTTTCGTCGTTGTGTTATTGGTAATTGTAAATGACGTAACATCCCCTACCCATGTTGCTTGGGTTCCAGAAATAGACAAGTCTACACCATAATTGATGGTGGATTTTGGGGCATTGCCTGATACGAAAGACATGACCACTTTGTTAAGCTTCTTGTCTGGATTGGTAGAAGCGAAAGTGAGCGTGTTGGCCTTATAGACTCTCGCACTTTTGTCACCGTCATAGTATGCGGGTTCAGTGGCTCCCTCTGCTTTGTCAAAAGTGAGTTTCACGTCACCAGACACCACATCGGTCAGTTTTTCTCCATTGCTGAATCCCATGTCCGCGAACACGAACACGACATCCTCTGCTTTCGTTTGTGTCAGTACACAGCACGAAAGCAGGAGGAATAGTATTCTTAGTTTTTTATTCATATATCATATGTTTAGGTAGTAAAGTAGCGTGTCGATCATGTATGGTCAAGAGGATGCAAGTAGCACTCTGCTTGCATTATCATTCATAGCGTTGTATAAACTGGATGTTGTATTTCTCGTATTTATTGAGTTCGCTGGCGGGAATCTCGTTGCGGTAGCCGTCATACCATTGGAACGTGTTGAAATAATTGCGCAGGCTGGCATCCTGGAATTTGCGGTAGTGACGGGCATAGATGGCATTGCGCAGTATGCGCAGTTGGCTGCTGTTTAAGTTGCGGACGTCGGCATCGGTGACATAGCGCTGGGCGAGCCAATCGTACACTGTGCCAGTGGCTACTGCTGCCCTGCGGGAAGTGGCAGCGGGAGCGGCAGGTGCTCCGTCGGGTATCACCTTGCTCTTGTGCATGTAGCCAAGGAATTGGCCGGCTGTGTTGTACACATTGCACCAATTGGCATTATAGGCGGTATAGTAGATGGCGTTGCCGTCTTTCACCTTTGTCACGATAGCATAGTTGGTTCCCGGCCCTTGGCGTACATTCGTATAGCCTCCTTCACGGATAACATGGGCAGGAAGCAATCCGGCTACAGACACTTTAGGTGCGGGGGCTGGAGCAGGAGCGGGCGCAGCAGCAACAGGTTGCTCGGCGGCTTTAGCGGGCTCAGGCTTCGTCTCTGCCTCGACAATGGCGGGTTCTTCTTCTGCAGGACTGAATTTCTCGAGGGCCTCGAGCAATCCGGAGGCTTTGCGGCGATGACGCTCGCCATAGACTTTCATCCTGGAGACTGCCGAACTCACGATGGTCGACTCATCGTCGGTCAGACGGTCGGGCAGGTCGCCTAAGGCATTCTCCAGCAAGTCGGCAGCATCGTCCCAGTCTTCCTTGCTCCAATCGTCGCTCTTGCTCGAAATGTCATTGCTCAGAGTCTCGATCACATCGAGTGGGTCGGCATTTTTCGAGGATTTCAGACTAATGTCCTTGCACGATACCATAAAGGATGCGGCAATGAACATACCGAAAATGATAGATTTTGTTTTCATGCTATAGTCAAGGTCGCGGCACTTGGGTTAGACAGAGTATTTGTTATTGTAACCTCGGTTGTTCCCATCTCGCTCCATGTGTTTGCCACTGTGCCGCATTTTAGTGACTGAAGCCGAAATAATGGGGGCGGTTGCTTAAAAAAGCAAAAATAAGAATTAATAATGAAACTTCAAAATATCAAGATGTTTTTTTCTTTTTTTTCGATTGACATCATGCGTTTTCATGGAGCCGTCTCAGAGTGCTCACTCCTCTATCTCGGATAGTCCTTTGAGGAATCCTTTGTATATCGTGGCATAGGCTTCCTTGCGGGCATAACGACGATAGCGAAGCGAATGGCGGATAGAGCGGATGGCCTGTTGTGGACTGCTCACGATGAAGCCGCTCTTGCTCTGCCTGAACTCCCATTTCTCACCTTCTCTCGTCACATTGGTGGTGATGGCGTTCTCAAGCACCTGACCCACCCTGTGGTCGTGATGATTGACAAATGGCAATTCCTCGGCAGTGAAGCCAAAAGCCTCGATCAGCAAGTTGCCCTGCAACTGTGCCATGTTGGTCATCTTGGTCTGCTGAAGCCATTTCTCTAGTTTCACGAAGTCAACACGGTTGCCATCAAGACGCAAGTAACGCCCCAGGTCGACAATGCCACGCAGGAAACTGCGGCCAGAGAGGATGTTGTTCACATTCTCGATGATGATGGCAGCCAACTGCATCGTCTCATACGATTTCTCCATGTCCTTGTGCTCCTGACTCACGATGCCCTGCAACTTGCCCTCAAGTTTGGTGTCGTGCAGGTGAACCTTGTCGAAGTCATAGAGTTCGGGGATGGTGTGGAGAGGGGTCTGCTGCATCAGCGATTTGATTTCGGCAATGTGCTCTTCGGATAGGTTCAGGTTGTCGTCATAGTAATAATGCTCCAGGCCCTGGGCGAAAAAATGGATCACGTCGTGCATCCGGGCCAGTTCGATGAGTTTCTTCCATTTGAAGTCCGACAACATGCCGATAGGCCTGCTGTCGTCGAACGCACCACTGCGCAGAATGGTGATGAAGTTGCTTTTCTCAATCTCGTATACAATCATTGATGTTTTCTCTTGAGTCGTTTATGAATATTTCTTCGGATATCTGAGGAGGATAGACATCAGGGCCACAAATCCCAATGTCAGTGGATAATAAAGGTAGGGGATGATGTTGATGGGGTTGACCTCGGCCAGACCGGCGGCCATCAGCACCTGAGCGCCATAAGGCAGAATGCCTTGCATGCAGCACGAGAAGGTGTCGAGGATGCTGGCACATTTGCGGTTGTCCAGACCATAGCGGTCGCCAATGTCTTTTGATATCTCACCCACAGTGAGAATGGCCACGGTGTTGTTGGCCGTACAAGCGTTCACAAGGCTCACCAAGGCCGCAATCGACAATTCTGCCCCACGTTTGCCATTCACATGGCGGGTGAGTTTGCCTATGATGTAGTCAATACCTCCGTTGATGCGGATAATCTCGAGCAGACCACCGGCCATCATGGTGATAATAATCAGTTCGCCCATACCGGTGATGCCTTTGCCCATTGAGCCAAACCATCCGTAAAGGTCGTAGGAGCCGCTACAGATGCCTATGATGCCGGTCATCAGCAGACCAAGCGTCAGTACGGCCATCACGTTCATGCCAAAGGCGGCCGAGATGAGAACCACCAGATAGGGTGTCACCTTCAGATACTCCACTTCGGGCACCGATGAGGGCGACTGGATATTGGCTCCCATAAAAAGGTAGACAATCAGGATGAGGATGGCGGCGGGCAGGGTGATGTAGAGGTTCACCCTGAACTTGTCGCTCATGCGGCAATGCTGGGTCTGGGTGGCCACAATGGTGGTATCGGAGATAAACGACAGGTTGTCGCCAAAGAATGCGCCGCCTACCACTACAGCGGTCAGCAGGGCGGTGTTGGAGTCTGTCGAAAGTGCTATACCCGCGGCTATGGGGGTAAGGGCCACAATAGTGCCCACACTGGTGCCGATGGAGATAGAGATGAAGCACGAGGCGATGAAGAGTCCTGCCAGAATCATATTGCCAGGCAGGAGCGACAGGGTGAGGTTCACGGTAGAGTCGATGCTGCCCATATCCTTGGCCGAAGCGGCGAAAGCACCGGCCATCACGAATATCCACAACATCAGAATCAGGTTGCCCGTGCTGGCACCTCGGGTGAAGTGCGAGATACGGTCTTTGAGGGTGGCTCCCGTAGTGGTGGAGATGGCATACACGCTGGCGATCAGAAACGCCACCGTAAGCGGTATCTTGTAGAAGTTGCCTGCGACCAGCGATCCAACCAGATACACGAATACGAAAACGAATAATGGGCTCAGTGCGAACAGGCCTCGTTTGTTGTTCATCATCTTTATTTACAATACATTTCCAAATTCCAATCAATCTGTCGGCGTCTCTTTCACTTACGCTCTCTCATCTTTTTCTAACAGTGGTCGGCACGGGTGAATTCCGTGATGGGAAATGATGAGGATGTGCCAGGAAATCCTCTGGAACACCCTCATCAGGTTCTGTCTAAAGCGTCACTCCATTCTTGAAGATGGAGATCTCGCGATAGCCATTCTTCTCGTTCTGTGTCTTCTCGCCATTGGCCACGGCGATGATTTTCTCCACAAACTCCTTGAGCAGGTCGCTCATCGAAGTGCCTTCGACCAACTTACCGGCATTGAAGTCTATCCAGTTGGGTTTGTGGGCAAAGAGATTGCTGTTTGTAGCGATCTTCATCGTGGGGATGAAGGTGCCGAATGGAGTGCCACGGCCCGTAGTGAAGAGCACGATCTGACATCCGGCAGAGGCAAGGGCGGTGGCAGCCACCAAGTCGTTGCCAGGGGCAGAGAGCAGGTTCAGGCCATTCACCTTCAAGCGGTCGCCATACGACAGCACACCGCTTACCGGGGCACGGCCGCATTTCTGGGTGCATCCCAGTGCCTTGTCCTCGAGTGTGGAGATACCACCGGCCTTGTTGCCCGGTGAGGGATTCTCGCCCACAGGCTCGCCATGGCTGAGGAAGTATTCCTTGAAGTCGTTCACCAACTTCACGGTCTGGTCGAACAACTCGGGAGTCTCGCAACGGTTCATCAAGATGGTCTCGGCTCCGAACATTTCGGGCACCTCGGTAAGAATCGAAGTTCCGCCCTGTGCCACCAGATAGTCGGAGAACTCGCCCACCAATGGATTGGCGGTGATGCCGCTGAAGCCATCGCTGCCACCACATTTCAAACCCACGCGGAGGTGACTGAGCGGACATTTCTCGCGCTTGTCCTCACGGGCTTGAGCATAGAGTTCACGCAGTATCTTCATGCCTTCCTCCATCTCGTCGCCCTCCACCTTCTGTGTCACCATCAGGCGGATGCGCGAAGTGTCGTAGTCGCCCAGGAGTTTCATGAACTCCTCAGGCTGGTTGTTCTCGCAACCCAGTCCCACGACAAGCACACCACCGGCATTGGGATGAAGCACGATGTCGCGCAGCACCTTGCGGGTGTTCTCGTGGTCCTCGCTCAGTTGCGAGCAACCATAGTTATGGTGCCATGCGTGCACGGCGTCGATGCCCTCGCAGTGGGTCTCGGCCTCAAGGGCGGAGGCCAGGCGCTCGGCTATGCCGTTCACGCAGCCCACGGTGGGCACGATCCAAATCTCATTGCGGATGCCCACCTCGCCGTTCTTGCGCACGTAGCCGTTGAAGGTCTTGTCTTCCTTGGCTATCTTGAGGGGTTCATCCACGGGATGATACTCATATTCCAGGGTGCCCGAGAGGTTGGTCTTCAGGTTGTTCTCGTTCACCCATTCGCCGGCCTTCAGGTCGACAAGGGCATGGCCGATGGGGTAGCCATATTTGATGATGTTGGTGCCGGCTGGGGTGTCGGCAATGATGACCTTGTGCCCCATCGGAGTGTCTTGCTGGAGGGTGACGGTGGTGCCGTCGACCTCTATCTGCTCTCCCTTGACAAAGGGGCGCAGGCATACCACTACCGAGTCGGCTGGATTGATTTTGATAAACGATGATGGATTCATAATAGTAAATATAGTTTTTAAAACATAGTTCGCTGGTAGAACTCCACATTCTCCTTGCTCAGGATCTCAATGGGCATATAGTTCACGGGGGGCACCTTCTTCTTCAGCACGATGGCCTTGAACAAGGCATCCACACAGTAGTAGCCCTGCATATAGGCATGCTGGGCAATGAGGAACGAGATGCTGCCCTCACGAAGGCAGTTGGCATTTTTCTGAACCATGTCGTAGCCCATAATCTGGATTTTTCGGCGGTTGGTGCGCAGCAGGAAATCGCCCACGATATGGGCCTTCGAACAGAAGGTGATGCAATGGTGGGTTTTCGGGTGCGACTTGAAGTAGTTCTCCAAGATGTCGTCGTAGGTGGAGCGCCCTTCTTCCAAAGGCAGGTTCACGTCGTTGATCTGTACTTTGGGGAAATGGTCGTGCATGTAATGACGGAATCCCACCTCACGGTTGTCTTGCTGCTTACTGGCCACTCGGCCGTTCTTCATCTGCTTCATCACCATAATTTCGGTGCTGTCGCGGGCAATGAGCATCAGCATCTTGGCGGCAAAATAGCCGCTGCAGAAAGAGTCTTGTCCGTAGAAGGAGAGGGGACGGAGGTCGGGCATATACGAGTCGAGCAGCACGAAAGGAATCTCGCGCTCATGCAGCTGGTCGGTGAACTGACGGGTGTGTTCCAACTGCGAGGGCACCACAATCACGCCCTCGGGCGATTGGGCAAGGCATTGCTCATAAGCCTCCACAAAGGTATCATCGTCGAAACGATGGTAGTAAAGCATCTTCACGTCGACGTGGAAGTCGCGGTGCACCTCACAGGCTCGCATCGCACCTTCCTCTATCTCCTCCCAATAGGCCTCGGAGGCGTGTTTGGGCATGATGAAATAGAATGTGTAGGAGCGGTTATAGGCGAGCGCACTGGCATACATGTTGGGCTCATAGTCCATTTCGGCCAGGGCTTTCTCCACTTTCTCACGGGCAGGGGCCGATACGTTGGGACGGTTGTGCAGCACACGATCTACGGTACCCACGGATACTCCTGCGCGGATAGCAATGTCTTTGATTCTGATTTTCTGACTCATCTTGACTTTTTACTTCGAAAAAAGAAATAAAAGGGCAGTACAGAATCCCCTTTCTCTTTTCCGATGCAAATTTAATATTTTTTCTCGATATCACACCTTTCACGTACAATTATTTGCATTTATGATTTGAGAATTGAGAATTGAGGTTTGAGATTTATCATGCTTTGCATGATGAACATCTGAGGCGCCTCGGCAATTAGAGCATGCTCTATTGCTCTCGGCTTGCACGATGTTTGAGGTTTGCCCCTCTCACTCTTATCAGCCACTGTGGGTCAGGCGTCAGACTGGCCACACCACAAAAGAGAAAGCCATGAAAACATGCCTCATTTACAAATTCAAAACTATTTAATACATTCTGGCTTGGGCACAATCTTTCTTTTTCGTATTTTTGCAATCGTAAAATAACCCTAATCATTGCAAGTCATGAAAAAATTGTTCATCACCTCTCTCCTCATTTTTTTCACTACCATCTGCAGCATGGCAGGATGCCGTGTGGAAGTAAGACAGATGCCCTGTAAACTGCTCGCAGGTATCCAGCAAAGGGATTATATCGTTTGCCTCCCTGCCGACTACGACACATCGGGCAAAAGCTATCCCGTGCTCTATCTGTTGCATGGTGGAGGATGTCCAAGCACACAGTGGGTAGAGTTTGGCAAGTTGCAGCAGGTGGTCGACCAGCTCACAGCCTCGGGCGAGATGACTCCCATGATTATCATCTGTGCCGAAGCCAACGAGGGAGGAAAGATGATATGGTTCAATGAACCGGAGTGGACCTATGAGGACTATTTTTTCAAGGAACTCATCCCCTATGTGGAACAGAACTACAGGGTAGACACGCGGCGGTCGATGCGCTCGGTGGCAGGATTCTCGATGGGAGGTGGCGGTGCCGTTGGTTACGGACTGCGCCATCCCGAGATGTTCAATGTGGTCTATGCCATGAGCGCCTATCTGAGGCGCCAGCCGCTCGACTTCCTCAAGAACGACCCCTTGGGTGAGTGGCGACAGCAGAATGTGGAGCGCCACAATCCCATCAAAATCGTGGAGAACGGCAGCGAGTCGGATGTGACAAGATGGAAGCAGATAGGATGGTTTATCGATTGCGGTGACCAGGATTTCACGCTCGAGGGCAACATGGATTTTGTGAAGGCGCTACGCGAGAAGCAGATTCCCTACGAGATGAGGGTGTTCAGCGGAGGCCATGAGTGGGGCTACTGGAAGCGTGGACTCGAGGATGCCATCAAATACGTGTCGAAGTCGATTCGTGAGACGGTGTGCAACCCGATGGCCTGGGCCGACCTGCCCGACCCCGATGTCATCCGCGTAGGCGAGTATTACTATCTGGTAACCACCACGATGCACCTGATGCCCGGTGCACCCGTTATGAGGTCGAAAGACTTGGTCAACTGGGAAACAGTGAGCTATATTTTCGACCGACTCACCGATTCTCCTAAATACGACCTTGACGGTTCGCCAGAGGGTGCAGGCACGGCGTACGGGCGGGGTCAATGGGCCACGTCGCTCAAGTACCACAAGGGCAAGTTTTATGCGCTTCTGGCACCCAATGAGGCCGGGTCGACGGGCGACACGTATATCTTCTCTACCGATGACCCCACCACAAAATGGACGCTGCAAGCCCGATTGCGCCATTTCCACGATGCCTCGCTGTTCTTCGACGATGACGACAGGGTGTATGTGGTGTATGGGACAGGTGAGATGTGTGAACTCAAAAGCGACTTCTCTGGTGTTGTGGAAGGGTCGAACATGAAAATCTTCCAGCGCGAGGCCGATGAGACAGGTCTGCTCGAAGGCTCCCGTATGATCAAGCACAACGGCAAATACTATCTCTTGATGATATCACATGTCTATGCCCCGGGCCGTCATCGCCGCGAAGTGTGCTACAGGGCCGACAACATCAAGGGACCGTATGAGAAAAACGTCATCCTGGAGTCGGATTTCGGAGGCTTCTCCCATGCCGGTCAGGGTACTATCGTGGATAGCCAGAATGGTGAGTGGTATGGAGTCATCTTCCAGGACCGCGGTGGTGTGGGACGTGTGCTCACGCTGATGCCTTGCCGATGGATCAATGGATGGCCGATGCTGGGCGACTTCAATGGACGTATCCCCACCAGAATGAAAAAACCGGTGGTCTGCGAGCCATTGCCATCCATTGTGAGGAGCGACGATTTCAATAGTCCTTCCCTTGGCTTGCACTGGCAGTGGAACCATAACCCCGTGGATGGGGCATGGTCGCTCACCGAGCGGCCAGGTGCGCTGAGGCTGAAGACCAGCAGGGTGGTGCCCAATCTCTATCTGGCTCCCAACACCATCACGCAACGTATGGAGGGACCTCAGTGCAGTGGTGTGGTGGAACTCGACCTCTCGCATCTTCGTGACGGCGACTGTGCCGGACTGTCTGCCTTTAATGGGCAGAGTGGGGTGCTTACCGTGAAAAAGAACGGGCGACGTATGGAATTGTCGATGTCGGAACAAGAAGTGGACCTCGGCAACAGAGACAAGCATGTGCAAAAAGTAGATGAGAAGGTGGTGGAGACCGTGCTTCTCAAGCAGCCGAAAGTGTGGCTGCGTATAGATGCCGATTTCATGCCTCATTCCGACATGGCCGTGTTCTCTTACAGCCTGGATGGTAAAACATGGAAGCAGATCGGAACTCCATACAAAATGAGGTTCGATTACCGAAAGCTTTTCATGGGCTCAAAGTTCGCCATCTTCTGCTATGCCACCAAACAAACGGGAGGCTATCTCGACGTTCTGGGCTTCGACTACAAAAACGATTGAGGCGGCTGTATTAGGAGTTAAGGAGTTCAGAAGTTCAGGAGTTCAGACAATAGCACGATAATCAACACATTGGGTGCAACGATTATTGGCAAAAGTAATGTCTGCACTCCTGAACTTCTGCACATTTGAACTTGTTCACTCCTGAAAAATCATGGATTCACTTGCTTTCCCAACATCTTGTTCAGGTGGGTCTCAAGGATATGGAACGATGGTTCCACCATTCCTCCATGGCCGTGGCCGTCGATCTCATAAAGATAGGTGTGTTGATGGCCTACGAGTTTCATCATCCGTTCAAGATATTGGTTCTCGTCATATCGGCCATAAAGTTCCAACTCGCGGTCACCACAGATAAGAACCAGTGGTGGGCAGTCCTTTCTAACCCAATAGAGTGGGGCATACTCGTCGATGGTGGGTTGTAGTGGTGGGATGCCTTGCATCTTGCGCACATTGTAGTGGGTGATGGCTTGTCCGCTGAACGGCACATAGAGCATCACGTCGTCGGCGTCAGTACCATAGTTGGCCAACCATTTCTTGTCGAGGCAGAGCATCATCGAGATATATCCTCCCGCCGAATGCCCCGTGACCACCATTTTCTTGGGGTCGCCATTATACGAGGCGATGTTCTTGAATACCCACGCCACAGCCTCTGCGGCATCGTCAAGGGTCTCCTTGATGGTCACTTTGGGCAGCAGACGGTAGTTCACGCCCACCACCACGAGGCCTTTCTCCTTCAGTTTCCAAGGAATCTCCTTGCTGCCAGCCTCCAGGCCGCCGCCATGGAACCATACGATGACAGGACAGTCTTTCACTCCCTCGGGATAATATACGTCGAGCTTCAGGCGCTCCAGAGAGTAGGCGTCGGTCTTCTTGCTGTAGGCAATGTCGTTCACTTGCTTGTAGCCTTGTGCCATAAGCACCTGTGCGGCAAGCAACAATAACAATACAATGGTGTTTCTTTTCTTCATGTGATGATTATTTGATACAATGATGATTCGTTGATACCATATTGTGGTGAAAAATGGTTTGGCTCTTTGCCACAAAATTACGATTTTTTTCGCAACCCTCATGCACGAAAAGCGGTTTTTTCGGGAAATGTGCTTACATCTCATTTTTTTTGAGTAATTTTGCGCCTTGAATTTTAAGAAAAGATTTGAATGGAAATAATTAAAACTGATATTGAGGGTGTGGTTGTAGTTAAGCCCACCGTTTTCGAGGACGAAAGAGGATATTTTTATGAGTCGTATTCCAAACGGCTTTTCGACAAGTTGGTGCGCACGGTGAATTTCGTGCAGGACAACCAGAGCAAGTCATCGTATGGCGTGCTGCGCGGATTGCATTACCAGAAATGGCCTTTCTGCCAAAGCAAACTGGTGAGGGTGATCGAGGGCACGGTGCTCGACGTGGCTGTCGACATCCGCAAGGACTCACCTACATACGGAAAGAGCGTGGCCGTGGAACTGTCGGCCGAGAACCGGAAGATGCTCTTCATCCCCAGGGGCTTTGCCCATGGGTTCAGCGTACTCTCCGAAACTGCTGTATTCCAGTATAAATGCGACGAGTTCTATCACCCCGAGAGTGAAGGTGGCGTAGCTTGGGACGACCCGCAACTCAACATCGATTGGAGGTTGCCAGCCGACAAGATCATATTGTCGGAGAAAGACAAGCATCATCCCTTGCTGAGCGAACTTCACACACCATTCGATTACAATATCGACCTTTATCAATAACAACTTTTCATTTGTACATGATGGGGTTCAGGAACCATCATTTTCTAACTAATTGATTATGAATGTAGCAGTAGTAGGGACCGGTTATGTGGGTCTTGTCAGTGGTGCTTGTTTTGCCGAGATGGGTGTACACGTCACCTGTGTCGACATCGACGAGCAAAAAATCGAAAAACTGAAAAATGGTATTATTCCGATCTATGAGCCTGGACTCGAAGAGATGGTGAGAAAGAATGTCGCCGCCGGAAGGCTGCGCTTCTCAACCAGTCTCAAGGAGGTGATCGAAGAGGTGAACCTGGTGTTCAGCGCCGTGGGAACACCACCCGACGAGGATGGCTCCGCCGATTTGAAATATGTACTCAGCGTGGCACGCGAGTTCGGACAGCATATCAAGAGATATACAGTTCTCGTGACCAAATCCACTGTTCCCGTGGGAACGGCGAAGAAGGTGAAAGCCGTCATTCAGGAAGAACTCGACAAACGAGGTGAGAACATACCTTTCGACGTGGCTTCCAACCCCGAGTTCCTCAAGGAGGGTGCCGCCATCAAGGACTTCATGAGTCCCGACCGCGTGATAGTGGGTGTGGAGTCGGATAGGGCCCGCTCGTTGATGACCCGTCTCTACCGTCCCATCCTGCTCAACAATTTCAGGGTCATCTTCACCGATATCCCTTCGGCCGAGATGATCAAATATGCGGCCAACTCGATGCTGGCTACCCGTATCAGTTTCATGAACGACATTGCCAACCTTTGCGAACTCGTGGGCGCCGACGTTGAGATGGTGCGCCAGGGCATAGGTGCCGACACACGCATCGGGCGCAAGTTCCTCTATCCTGGTTGTGGATATGGTGGCAGTTGCTTCCCCAAGGATGTGAAGGCGCTCATCAAAACCGCAGAGAAAAGCGGATACGAGATGCAGGTGCTCAAGGCTGTGGAGGATGTGAATGAGCGTCAGAAAAGAGTGGTCTTTGAGAAATTGAAGAAGGTTTTCAATGGCGACCTCAAGGGCAAGACCATCGCCATCTGGGGACTGGCCTTCAAACCCGAGACCGATGACATGAGAGAGGCCACCTCGCTGGTCACTATCTCGCTGTTGCTCGAGGCTGGTTGCAAGGTGCGCGTTTTCGACCCTGTGGCCATGAACGAATGCAAGCGAAGGATAGGCGACAAGGTGGAATATGCCAAGGATATGTACGACGCTGTGCTCGATGCCGACGCCATGCTCATGCTCACTGAATGGAAGCAATTCCGCCTGCCCAGTTGGGGTGTGATGAAGAAGACCATGAAGAACGCGCTCGTCATCGACGGCCGAAACATCTACGACAAAGAGGAACTCGAGGAATACGGATTCGAGTACCACTGCATAGGAAAGTAACGACACTACTATAAAATCACCGGTCCTCACAAGAGTCACTTACAGAGAAGCGACTGCTGTGAGGACCGGTTCTTTTGTATGGTTTTATTGATATCCCAAAAAGAGGTCGCTTCGCTCAAAATCTTTCAAAATCTATAATAAAATCTTCTATATTTCTCATTAGCAAGATTCTATTCCGAATAAATGGATTTGAGAAAGATTATTATTTGATTTTGAGCGGAGCGACCAAATTTATGACTCATGTTATGCCAGAGCGCTGCACCCCGTCTATTCCACGGTGACGCTCTTGGCCAGGTTGCGGGGCTGGTCAACATTCAGACCCTTCACCACGGCCACGTGATAGGCAATCAACTGCAGCGGAATCACGGAAAGCAGCGGAGCCAATGTGCCAAGGGTCTCAGGAATCTCGATGACAAACGACGAGAGGCGCTTCACCTCCTGGTCGCCTTCAGTCACCACTGCAATGATACGGCCATTGCGGGCTATCACCTCTTGGATGTTGCTGATGACTTTCTTGTACAGGCGATGGTGAGTGGCCACAAACACCACGGGCATGTTCTCATCAACCAGGGCTATCGGACCATGTTTCATCTCGGCGGCGGGATAGCCTTCGGCGTGGATGTAACTGATTTCCTTCAATTTCAACGCACCTTCCATAGCCACGGGGTAGTTCATGCCCCTGCCCATATAAAGGGTATTGCGGGCATAGGTGAGGGTACGGGCAATGTCGCGGATATAATCGTTCTGGGCCAGGATACGCTCTATCTTCTCAGGTATGTGCGACAATCCCTCGATGTTCTCCTCATACACCTGGCGGTCGAGCGTGCCCTTCTCATACCCTAAGGCGAGGGCAAACAAGGTCAGCACAGTCACCTGACCGGTGAAGGCCTTGGTAGAAGCAACACCAATCTCCGGTCCCACATGAATATAAATGCCGGTGTCGGAGGCACGTGCAATACTTGAACCCACAGAATTGACGATGCCAAAACATAGTGCGCCATTGGCCTTGGCCAGGTTGAAGGCGGCCAGTGTGTCGGCGGTCTCACCACTCTGCGAGATGGCAATCACAATATCGTCGGGACGTATCACGGGATTGCGGTAACGGAACTCACTGGCATATTCTACCTGAACGGGCACCTTGCAGAACTCCTCTATCAGTTGCTTGCCTATCAGGCCGGCATGCCATGAGGTGCCACAAGCCACGATGATGAAACGGTTGGCATTCACCAGCTGATCCTTGTGCAGGTTGATGGCGCTTAGCACAATCTTCTTCTCCTTGGGCAGAAGACGGCCGCGCATGCAGTCGGCTATACAGCGGGGCTGTTCGAAAATCTCCTTGAGCATGTAGTGAGGATAGCCACCTTTCTCCAACTTGTCGAGGTCGATGTCCACATCGTGCACGTTGGGTGCCACCACCTCATGCCAGTTGGCCAGGTTCTTGATGGTAATCTCCTCACCACGGCGTATCTCGGCCACCTCCTCGTCGTTCAGGTACACGATGTGTTTGGTGTAGCCCACAATGGGAAGTGCGTCGGAGGCCAGAAAGAATTCCGATTGGTCCTCACCGATGCCTACCACCAGCGGACTGCTCTTTCGGGCGCAAATCAAGGTGTCGGGATGTTCGCGGTCGAGAACGGCAATAGCGTAGGCTCCCACCACGCGGCGTAGGGCATAGAGCACAGCCAGGCCAAGTTCAAGATGGAAGCGCTGCTGCACGAATTCAATCAGTTGCACCAGCACCTCGGTATCGGTACTGCTCTTGAAGTGGTACCCTTTTCCGATCAGGTATTCTTTGATGTTGGCGTAGTTTTCGATAATGCCGTTGTGCACCAATGCCAGTCGGCCGCTCTCTGAAAGATGGGGGTGTGCGTTCACCGACGATGGCTCTCCGTGGGTGGCCCAACGGGTATGGGCAATGCCGATGGAGCCCGATGTGTCGTGCGAGGAGACATATTCCTCAAGGTTGGAAACCTTGCCTTTCTCCTTGTAAATGTTCAACTGGCTCGAGCCATTGATGAGTGCCACTCCAGCCGAGTCGTAACCTCTGTATTCCAGGCGTTTCAATCCTTCAATCAGTACGGGATAGGCTTCGCGCGTTCCGATGTATCCTACTATTCCACACATAACTAGTTCCTTTTATGAGTTAAGATAAATTCGCTTTTAATTCTAACTTTTTATAAACACGCTTTAACCTAAAATATTGTTTCAATGGTTAAAATTTTTGTCTATTTTTGAGCGTATGTGTCAATCTGTGCAAAAAATCGCCAAAATAATTTCAAATATCAATGCAAAGTCATACTTTTGCACCCAAATAGATGGCCGCTATTACATCAAATCGGTCATTTTCCAATCAAATCATCATATTATGAGAAAGTATTTATTTGCCACCCTCTTGCTCATTCCTCTCCTCATGGCATCGTGTGGAAAGAAATCGGCAGAGGAGATTTTCGAGGAACAGAAGAGTGGGGTGGTGCTTGTGCTCAACAAGTTCTATTACCAGGTGGAAATGCCCACCGGAAACAAATTGTTCTTTACTGGTATCGACAGCAATGGCAACCTACAAGGTTTCACCAGCGATGAGCGGGAGGCGAAGCAAAATGCGCAGATGCTCAATGGAACAGGCTTCTTCGTCAGTGATGACGGTAAATTCATCACCAACCGACATGTGGCCATCACTGATATCGACCAGGCGCAGCTCAAGGCCAATCTGGCGACAATCCTCAGGGCCACGCTCATGCAATGTGCCATGTCGGCCCGGCAGGTGCTGTCGAAATACAATATGCTTGAGGCACAGAAATCGCAGTATATGGAATACGATTTCTTCGGAAATATCATTGCCGGTGATGAGGGTCAGTTGGCGCAAATCGTTGCCGAGCAAAACAGGCTGAAGAAAATCTATGAGCAACTCTCGCAGACAGCAAGGACCATTCAAACCACCAATTTTGATGCCATCAAGGTGAGTACGGTGTGCAACATCGGCATTTCCTATGATGGCGAGAAAGTGAAGTCGCCCGCCGATTTCCTCGTCAAGAACCCCTGCAAGATATTGAAGGTGTCGGATAAGGAGAATGCCGATCTCGCCTTGCTCCAACTCGACAGCAAGACCACTCCCAAGGATGCCTATGTCTTCAGGTTCGCAGGAGATGGAAACAAGAGTTATTTCAACGGAAAGGACAGTGAGGCAAAACTCAAAATCGACCAGCAACTCTATATGATTGGCTACAACGCAGGCCTGGCGCTCGCCAACACCCAGAAGGGTATCAGTGTGCAGATGACCAGCGGCAGAATCACACAGACTCCTGATGGAGAGCGTGTCACCTACAGCATCCCCACCGTGCAAGGTTCAAGCGGCAGTCCGGTAGTCAATGAAAATGGCCATGTGGTGGCTGTGAATTTCGCCAAACTTGTGGGTAGCGACAATTTCAACTTCGGCATTCCACTCGAGAGCATCCGCGAATTCCTGAATTAAGATTTGAGGTTTGAGGTTTGAGATTGGAGATTTATCATGTTTCGAATGATGAACATCGGCGGCGCCTCGGCAATTAGAGCAAGCTCTATTGCTCTCTGCTTGCACGATGTTTATGGTTTGAGATTTCCCTCAAACCTCAAATCTTAAATCTCAAACCACAAACTATATATTTAATAATGTAATATTCGTGATTAGTAAATCTTGATGCGATAGCCTAATGTAAGCATGAACACATTCTCCTTGGCATCACGTAATGCACGCCAACCTGTCTCCGACTCACTGTTCCTTAAATGACTGATAGGGAAGCAATAGTAGGCCTCAATGTTCAGTTTGTCGAGCTCATAGCCAAAACCACCTATGATATGACCTGCACGGCGACGAAGGGCACCTTTGATGTCGGTCGACTTGCCATCGAGCGTACACGAAGCGTTGATGTGGACGCCAAACTTGAAACCAAGGAAAACATTCATACGATGCATGGGATAATAGCGCATCTTATAGATGGTATTGATATAGTCCATGCTATAGTCGTAAGGTCCACCAGCTCGGTCGGGTTGAAAACTTTGCCATGCATCGCGTGTTCCCTCGCGTGAGTAGTTCAACTCAAAGCTCATACCGAAATGATTGCAGAAATAAGTCTGAATGAAAGCACCTATCTCGGGACCGAACTTAAATTTGCCATCATATTCTGTCATGTTTGAGGCGGCCACACCAACGGTAGGACCAAAATAGATGTCAAAGGGATCGTGGTAACGGTTCTCGTCACGCCATTCCTGAGCATGGAGGGCACCGAACGAAAACACTACCAATAGGCTGATGAGAATTCTTTTCATGTCTAAGTTTTTGGTGCGCGGCCAATGGGCACGCACAATTTTTTTGCAAAGATACTGCAAACAATGGGAAAAAAAAAGAATTTAATCGTTTTTTTTCACAACAGCGTAATCGTGTCACAATGAAAATAGCATGGATTTTACCAAATACAATTTGCTTTTCACTCGCCATGCCTCCAACTTGATGGCGGGAGATATCAGCCAGTTGTCGGCAGCTTCAGTGCCTTTGCCACTTCGTGGCGAAGGTAGGCGGCACCTCGGCATTGAAAATAAATATTGATTTATTTTGCATTGCGCTCGGTTTGCGCACCTTTGCCACTTCGTGGCGAAGGTAGGCTTCGCCTCGAGAAACCAAACAAAAACTTCGTGTTTTGTTTGGTTTTCCACTCGTCTTGCACTACCTTTGTAGCATGATAAGGTTTGTGAATCTTGAAAAGAGAATGCGGATGCACGATGAGGAGATACACCAGGCTGTATGCCGAGTGGTGGATTCGGGATGGTATCTGCTTGGCGATGAACTGAGGCATTTTGAGGAGGAATATGCCCAGTTTGTCGGAACAAAATATTGTGTAGGGGTGAGCAACGGACTTGATGCCCTCACCCTTATCTACCGCGCATATATCCAAATGGGACTGATGGCACCGGGTGATGAGGTCATCGTTCCAGCCAATACCTATATCGCATCCATCCTGGCCATTTCTGAAAACAGTCTGGTGCCTGTACTTGTGGAACCTTCGCCCGTTACGATGCAGATTGATGACAACCTTATCGAGGAGGCCATCACAGCGAAGACACGTTCCATTCTCATCGTCCATCTCTATGGCAGATGCGCATTTACGCAGCGCATAGGTGAACTGGCCCGCAAATATGGTCTGAAACAGGTGGAGGACAATGCTCAAGCCCATGGATGCCGGTTCGGGCAACAGACCACAGGGTCGCTGGGCGATGCCGCCGGGCATAGTTTTTATCCCACGAAGAACCTTGGTGCCATGGGTGATGCGGGTGCCGTGACTACCGACGACCATACTCTGGCAGAGAACATCAGGATGCTGCGCAATTATGGCTCGGCCCGAAAATATGAATTCTCTGTGATGGGACGAAACTGCCGCATGGACGAGTTGCAGGCGGCAGTGCTCCGGGTACGACTGAAATACCTGAACGAGGATAATGAAAGACGCAGAAACATAGCACAATGCTATGACCAACACATCCAAAACCCGCTTGTGTGCAAACCGCAGTTCTCTCCTGGTGGGGAGAATGTGTGGCATCAATATCCCGTGCTGTGTGCCGAGCGCGACAGGCTCCGGCAATACCTCTTCGACCATGGCGTTGAGACCGAGGTCCATTATCCCATTCCTCCTCACCATCAACAGTGCTATCGCCAATGGGCTGACATGTCGCTGCCAGTGACCGAACGTATTCACCAGCAAGAGGTCAGTCTGCCCATTGGACCCGAACTCACCACTCAAGAGGCAGTCGAGGTGGCGCAGGCAATCAATCAATTTAGATAAATTTAACAATCTCTGGCGGAAAAAGTCAGCACACGATACTTGTGTTTGGACAAAAAAACTGTAATTTCGCACTCTATTTTTAGACAGTTATTCTCGACAATTGGTGCAAAATGTATTAATGATATGTGTTTCAGGAAGTTACGCTGTGTCTTATTCGTGATTCTCACGACCTTGTTCCCCTCTTTCGGATGGGCACAACAATATGCGGGCTTCATCGACGATGTGAAGAATGGCACTTCCGACTCGTTGATGAACATCAATGGTGTGGAGTATTATTTGCTGTTCGAAGACTACGAGAATGTGCATTTCCTCTCATTGCTTTCTGAAAAAAGGGAAACTTTTGTCATCGGACCAGCCATACCTTCCGACACGCTCTACCAGAATGGTGACCTTTGTGCATACCTTGGTGTGGAAAGGGTGACAAAGCCGCTCGAAGGGATGGAAAATCACGAAATGTTAGTAGACAACAAGTTTCCTGACCTCTTCACCAGGTGCGAGTCGGTGTCACCATGCAATTTCAAGGCTTGTGACACCAACAATTTCGGTTACAAGATTGTGCTGGATTTCCCTTCGGCCGAAGGTGAGCAGTGGGATTTTCTGAGGTATTGGCTCATCAACTATATTGATAATTTCACCAACCTCGACATGCTCTACTATGATGATGTGTACCTTGAGCAGAACATCAGCCAGAACGCATTGCCCACAGCAGTGCTGAAAAGGCAGCATCCCGAGGCTTTCGAGATAGAGGACATCAAAGACGGTCAGTCCATCGTCGACCATTTCAGGGATATCTACATGCGCCAGGTGTACTATCTGAAAAACCTGGACTTTTCATTTCCCATGTGCTATCTGCGCATCTTCATCACGCCCAGGTATGTCAGTGACAAGTATATCACGTTCTTCGTTTCCACCAATTACTATTCCTATGGAGCACACGACCTGCCACTCGAGCGCTACATCACATTCGACATGAAAAGGCGTGAAGTGGTGAACAACAACAGTCTTTTCCAGCCCGGCTCTTTGGACGAGGTGAAGAACGTGCTCATTGGCGAGATGACCAATCGTGGATATGATATCGGTGACAATGACTTGCCCCAGGTGGCTGTTTTAGGCAACAATGTCATTTTCAGTTTCCAACCCTACCAGATTGGGGCCTATGCCGACGGCATCTCTCATTTCGTCATCCACAAAGACCGTCTGCGGAAATACATCCAGAAAAGCAGGCATTGGTAAGGAGGCTACTCTATCCGGTAGCGCAAATGCCCTCTGGTCTCGCTGCCCTTCACTTTTAGTTTGATGCGGAACATACGCTCGCCCCATACTTCCTTCAGTAACGGGTCGAGCAGCATCGAAATGTCCTCTACGTCGGCTTCCAACTGCGAAGGATTGTACGCAACATGTCGGTTTCCCAAAAGAATCCTCCCTTTTTCTTGTTTGGGTTCGAGGGTGGTCATCAGCATAATGGAGGTCTCACCTGTAATTGATGACAATTCATAGCGTTCGTCCACTTCCACACTATTCGCGTGAAGGCTCACCGTGCGGAGCCATTCCTTCACATGGGCATCCTCAGGATAGGCGCCTGCCAGGTCCATGGTCAGCCTCCCTTTCTTATAGTTCACGGCACGGGCGGCATAGGTCTTGCCTTGTTGCTGGTCGTGGCCGTTGATTTGGGGCAGGTTGTGGTAGCCCGACTGCATGGTCCATATCTCGTAGCGTGAGGCACCAAAGGTCTTCGCCGTGTATTCGCCTACACCGGGATCGATGAGCACCGGACTACCGTTGGCGTAGACGATGAAACTGCCCACGTCGTTGTGGTTGTGGCTCTCGTCGTTATGGCCGCCTTTCATGGCTACATACAGGCCCGACTTGTTGCGGGCAGCCATCACCTGCAGGTGGGGCAGCCACACGTTGGGGAGTTGTGGCTCAAGGGCTTCTTCGGTATCAAACTGGGAGAAATGGCTCAGGAAAAACAGCTCTCGGCCGAGCGTGGGGAAGTTGCCGCTCTTGGCGTACACTTTTCCGGCCTTTTCAGGTCCTTGCCAGAGATATTTGGCAAACGACCTCATCACGTTGTCGTGCAGATAGAGGCCGAAGGGGTAGAGGATATTCACCTGGAGGAGAGACTTGTTGTCGTGTGAGTCGGCGAAATTGGTGCAATACCCGTCTTGTATGTAGGTCTTGTAGGCGTAACTGCCCATCGCATGGATCTTGGCATTCTGGCTCAGGTCTATCGCTCCGTTGCTGGCCAGAGAGAGCAGGTTGAGGGCTTCATAGAGCGAGGCTGCCGCACGGTCCCAGTAGCCCGGTCCCTCGTCACAGCCACCATCGTCGGGATAGGAGTCGATGAAATGGTCGAGTGCGTCAGCAATCTGCCGGATGGCAGAGAGTTGGCGGTTTCGGTCGTGCTCGCAAATCAGCGCACAGGTAAGCCAATTGCTGCAAATCCACGGATTCCAATTCATCCCAGCGCGTTTCCACCAGTAGTTCGTGGAGAGAGCGGGAATGAGGATTCGACGGGTAATCTCCTCGTCGACACGTTTCCGGATGAGCGGAGAGCGGGCGTCGAGACTGTCGGCAAGGATATATGACGTCCATGCAATCATACTGGCTGTCTCGGCGTTGAACAGGTCGACCGTTTGGTCACTGGGGATGGGGTAGGCCGTGGAATAATGAGCCGGAATACCCCACCAAGTCTCCTCGAGATGACTCCACAACCCGTCGGTGATGGCGTCGAGGAAGCGGCCTTTCCCCTCGGCGACCTCGGCCATCACGAGTTCGGCCAGCATCCTGCGCTTGGCAAAACATGCGGCCTCATAGCGCACACGGTTGCCATTGAGTTTGTTCTCGGCAAACAAGGTGGCGTTGAGCGTGGGCCAAGGTTCGTTGAGGTGCTGCTCACCAAGGGCGATATAGCCAGCCCTGAGGTCATTGGGGAGCGCCTCCCGCCAATAGGAAGATGAGGCAAGGGGTAGGGGCTTAAAACGACCCGGCTCCACAATGTTGTTCAATGTGGAGTCGGAAATCAGGGATCCCAACATACCCTCACCATAAGAGAGGCATGGGGTGATCAGACAAAAGAGGAGGATGAGCAATCTTGGCATGATTACGATTCTTTTAGGTAGTCCTCCATCTCCTTTTTCCAGTTCAAATCGTTGTCAAGGTCAATAAAGGTGTCGATATACCAGTCTCCGCGCTCGTTCACCATCTCAAGACGGACATGAATCACCTCAAAATTGTTGATATCCAAATCCACTACGGCACGGTCGCCTTTCTGTTCCACCAATTTCAGGTTGCTGACAGTAGGATGGTCAAAATCCTGCCCCATGACCCAGTAGTCGGCCTCGAAGAAACCGATGTCATCGGGATGGTGGGTGGTGTCGTATTCAATCACCTTCTCCAACAGATCGTTCCACGATTTCGAACAGTATTTCTCGTCGGGGGATTCAGTAATGGGACCCTCATTCTCACTGGCTTCTGCGTACATGGAAAACACATCCTGATAGATTTGCTCCACTCGCTGCAGAACGTCACCATTTGATTTCTTTTGGGATGTCGTCGTCGACTTTTCCGATGCAGGATCGGCTGATTCTTTCGAGGTGGAAGATGGTTGACCACTGCCGCAACTCACCATAAGTACGGACATTGCTATTGTAAATATCACTTTTCTCATATCCTATTAAATTAATGTTATAATTGTGGCGAAATTAGTGAAAAAAAACCAAGAGGCAAAATATTTTTCCTTTGTTTCGCCTTTTTTTACTATTTTTGCGCTAACAAAACATTTTATTATCATGATTCTATCTACAACACCAACGATCGAGGGTCATCCCATTCGCAATTATATCGGCGTCGTCACCAGTGAGACAATCATCGGCGCCAATGTCATCAAGGACTTCAAAGCGTCGATTACGGACTTCTTCGGCGGACGAAGCGGCACATACGAGCGCACGCTGAGAGAGGCCAAGGACACCTCGCTCGCCGAATTGCAGCAAAGGGCGGCAGCCATGGGTGCAAATGCCGTTGTGGGCATCGATTTCGACTACGAGACGATTGGCAACGCCGGATCGATGCTGATGGTGTCGTGCAGTGGTACGGCTGTCATCTTGTAATCTGTTTAATCATTTTTAACAAAAGATGATGCAAGATTTTACTCTTGTGTTTGTTTAAAAGCGTACTATCATTTCTACATAATACTTTATATGAAATGGGCGCGGCGCCGGGTGGCGCCACGCCCATTAGTTTTTTCTCCCAATTTTATCCTCTGAATTCAGTAGCCTGAAGCCTTTTAGGCTTCTACAGTTTCTTGCAATCTTGACCGTTTGCTACAGATGAAAATCTCCCAATTTCTTCAAGAAGTAAGCACGGAAGTCGCTCCATTTGTAGTATGGACCATCCACAGGGGGTAGGGGCAGACGGGCCTCGTTCTCATTGAGCAGCACCTTCAGCAAGATGTCGCCTTCTCCTGTGACAGGACGATAGAATACTAACTGGATGTTGCAGCCCATCGGAAAGATCTTGTAACAGGCCCAGCCCTCATCATCGAGCATCTCAAGGTCGGCGATAGGCTTGCCGAAATCGTCGAGTTCGAGCAAGCATGCCAAAGGCATCACGCACACCTCATGGCCGTAGCGCAGGGTGGCTCCGGGATGGGGAAGACGCAGACAACTGTCGGCCTCTGCAATCATCACGCTCAGCAGGTTGCGCTGTGAATAGGGCGCAATGCCACCGTTCATCGGACTGGGACCATAGTTGATATACCACCAGGCATTGGTCTGGAGCCACATGTCGTAGAGTTCATCCTCGTTGAACACATCGTAGAGGCTCACCTCATGGCGTAGTTCCGTGCTCTGGATGTTGCTGGCCATCTTGAAAAGATGATAGGACAGGTCTTGGGCATTCACTTGGTTGCTCCAGTATTTTTTGTCGTTGAACAGCGAGTTCATGATACGGTCATTGTGCTGGTGACGCTTGCAGAACTCGTCGTATTGCTTCTCTATTTCTGGCGCAAAGCGGGCCTCGCTCAGTTGGGCGTCGTGGAAATTCATATACCACATGTCGTGCTCACTGGCATCGTGCCTGACCTGCAGGAGCGGATTCACGCGCAATAGGGCATGCAGGGCATTCTCCATCGAAAGGATGCAACGTATCACCACCGTGCTCTTGGCGTCGATATCGGTCGCGCCCTCAAACACCTGGGGGAACCGCTCAATCATTCTGCGGGCTATACCTTGATGCTGTTCCGCTCCGCGGAGTGTCAGTTCACCATGCCGTAGATGGGCTTCCTCCCGTATCAGCGCCACCCTGCGCAGCACGTCCTTTCCAAACGGGGTGAGTTTGTTCAGAGAATCGGCTCGGCTTAGCGTCTTGAAGGCCTTGTCGTAGTCGCTGTCGTTGATGAGGTAGCGCGACCCATGACGGCCATAATGGCTGATATAGAATGGAGCATAGTTGGGTGGTGAAGGAGTGAGCCTCTCTTGCAATGGACCGGGGTAGGCATAGTAGTTGCTGCCCGACCGGAATATGTTTTCCTTGATTTCCTCTCGTGGAGTCTGGGCGAACGAGAGCATGGTGCATAGGATGAGCACTAAGGTGAGGATGCTTTTCTTCATGTCAGAAATAGTTGGTTAATGATGAAAAAAGCCAGGTCAAAATGCCTGGCTTTGTAGGAACGATCGGGCTCGAACCGATGACCTCTTCAATGTGACTGAAGCGCTCTAAACCAACTGAGCTACGCTCCTGTTTTGTTTTACGGATGCAAAGGTAGTAATTTTTCCCGACCCGCCAAAAAATCGGTGAGGTTTTTTTTGTCAATGCATAAAAAACTTGCCGTTGGCTCATGGTTACCATCCGTTGAAGAGTTCGAAACCAACTCTTACACCCATACCATTGTAGTGCCCCCTCTTGAGGGCCATGAAGCATCCAAGCGACACAAAACGGTTGGTGAAACTGTAACCAATCTCCGCATAATGGCTGAGTTTGTTGGCCCGCAGACCACTTATGTAGAATCGTTCCTTCTCTATGGTGTGTCCAATGACCGGAATCCACGACATGAGGAGGAATGGCGACTCATAGGTGGCGTTCATCCTGAGGTAGTATTTGGAGGCGTTGTAGTAGTTGCGGTGCAACAACTCGAATTCTCCGCTCCAGTCGTCGTTCCATCCGCCGGGGATATTGTTCTCCCTGAAATTAGTATAGTCAAGAAAATAGACTCCTGTGGTATGGGTAGTGTAGAAACCTCCACCCACGCGGAGCGACACCGACCTGATACAGGAGAGTTTCTTCAGATATGAAAAATCAAACTCCCATCGCTCATAGTTCATTTTGTCTTTGCTCAATCCGTTGATCGACCGTTCGTAGTCGACCGTGAACACGGGGCCCTGTTTGCCGAGAGGCAACACTTTGGCCTCAGTGTGAAAAGATGTCGACTCATAAACCTGGGGTTTGCCCGTGATGATGAACCCATCGCTCGACACGGCCATCCAGCGGTTTTTCAGAATGCCTGCCTCCAGCCCCAGGAATGGGGTGATGTTGTAGTGCATCGTGAAATCCAACTGTTGGTGCTTGAAGTATTCCAGGTCGAGGTTGTCCCAGTCTATCGTGTCACCCTTCTCTTCCTTCAGGATGTCAATCACGGTTGAGTTGGTGATTTGATTGCCATCCTTGAAGGTAACCTTGATGTTTCCCTCATGGGCCTTGTCGAACGTGTATGTGACAGGGGCTTCCACATAAAACCGGTGCCACTTGAACGAGTAGCCCATCTTCTGGCGTATGAGGATCTCACTGTTGGGAGAGAGCGTGTAACTGATGTTCGCACTGAGGCGGTAGGTGAAACCACGACGGCCTGTATAACTGAAATATAGGGGGTTGAGAATGGGGGACAGACGGAAATAACCTCTGTCTTCAGGCCCAAACCTGCCCCTGATGCGGTGGAACAGGTGTTCGCCGAAAATGTCCCAAAGCACGTCTTTTGTAAAGTTCTTCTTGCGCACACTGGGTGGGGCGTTGCGGCGGACAGCCTGCACGGAGTCGTATTCCGCCAACAGGCCTGCCTCCAGGGGTGTCAGGGGATAGGGACGGTGGCGCTCCACAAACTCGCGTTCGCCCTCCTCGTCGTCTATCACCTTGTAGTCGGGAGAGTCGGGCAAGAAGAACGTCCCTTCATAATCGGTCTCAATGATATTGTCGAGAAAGGTGAAACGGGTGTATAGTTTGCTGCGCTTGGGCAACAACGACCTCACTCCCTCGTCGCCCATCTCCATATTCAACTTAAACCTCACCATGTCAAATTCGCCCTCGAGATAGCAACTCAGGATCTTGCCCGTCTCGGTCTCTACTTTGGCCTGTCCCGTGATGGCCTGGGTATTGTTGACTTGTGGAGTAAACTCCACCTGGGCAATGCTGTCGGAGACATAGATCACATTATATTTATATAAGCGATGGTTAAGCCTGTTGAATGGCGAGAGGATATTCCCGTCGATAATGGCAGGGCTGTAAATATGGGGGGCAAGATAACTCCGCAGGTTGGGCAAGAGGGTACGTCTGCGGCGCATGGTGCTGATATGGGCGATGTTCATCCACTTGTCCTCCTCCTCGCCCTCATGGAAGGTCTCGTGCATGAAGTGCTCACCATAGAAGATGCGCTTTCCGCTGCGTGGAATGTTGTAGAGACGGGGCACACAATAAATAATGTTGTTGTAGTGTGTGGCTGCCATCTGATATTTCAGGTAGGTGAACGAGGTGATGCCTTCGACCACACTGTCGATGGTGGCGCTGTAGTCATATACGCGCTCCACGACAAACTGTTTCTGTTTGTCTTTTCCTTCTGCCAACACGACAACCGACATTATGGCAGAAACCAAAACCAACCATCGAAGACACAATTGCCTATTCATTCCACAAAAGTACGATTAAGCGAGTAAAATGCAAAATAATTTTTGCATTTTCGAGCGGAAGTACTTTCGGCCGCAGGCCAAAATTACGATTAAGCGAGTAAAATGCAAAATAATTTTTGCATTTTCGAGCGGAAGTACTTTCGGCCGCAGGCCAAAAGCACGATTATTATTCGTTTTCAGCAAAATAGCGACAAAAAAACGCTCCCCCTCGTTCGAAAGAAGAAGGGGGAGCGTGGTATGATTTCGGAAACAATTATCCGAGGTACTTCATCAAAATCTTCGCATTGCCACTGTCGCGAAGCTTGGCGATGCTCTTCTCACGGATCTGGCGCACACGCTCGCGGGTAAGACCCAGACGGTCGCCAATCTCCTCCAGACCCTTCTCGGGCTGGCCAATGCCGAAACACTCGCGGATAATCGTAATCTCACGGTCTTTCAGCACCTTGTTGAGCACGGAGTCCAACTCAAGAGCCATCGACTCATGGTCAACGTAACGGTCGGTGCGGCTATCTTCGCCACTGGGCATCACGTCGAGCATGCAGTTGTCCTCGCCATCTTGGAATGGGGCATCGATTGACACATGGTGACCATCGGCCATCAGACTTTGGCCAATCTTCTCCTCGTCGAGATTGGTGGCGTCCGACAACTCGGAAACAGAGGGATGGCGCATGTTTTCTTGCTCAAACTTATTGATCTCATGGTTGATCTTGTTGAGCGAACCTACTTGATTCAAAGGTAAGCGCACAATGCGGCTCTGCTCGGCGATAGCCTGGAGTATACTCTGGCGAATCCACCATACGGCATAGGAAATGAATTTGAAACCACGGGTCTCGTCAAATTTCTGAGCAGCCTTGATGAGGCCAATGTTGCCTTCATCAATGAGGTCGGTGAGGGTAAGGCCCTGATGCTGGTACTGCTTGGCCACAGACACAACAAATCGAAGGTTAGCGGTCACCAACTTGTCCTTGGCACGCTCTCCCTCCGGACCACCTTTCTTAATCTTCTGGGCTAACTCAATTTCCTCGTCAATCGAAATCAACGGAGCACGACCAATCTCCACAAGGTATTTGTCTAATGCCTCACTGGAACGATTGGTGATACTCTTTACAATCTTTAATTGTCTCATTCTACCTTAAATTACTCTAACAGATTGACTAACAATAAATTAACTTATTATCCTTTAATACGCGATGCAAAATTAATAAAAAAAGCAATACGTTGCTCGGCTGACAGATGGATTTTTTGTTTAAAAAAAGTTAAACCAAACTGTGCATTTCATTGATTTTAAATAATTTGAGTCGCAATTTTATACTGCAAAAATCATGCCAAATAATCCTCTGGCACAATATGGATGCCTACATGTGTAATATTGTCATATTTTTCCTTGAGTTTTTCCTCGATACGAAGTGCATGCCGGTGGGCCTCGGTCACCGAAAGCGCCCCAGGCATGGCCACAAGCAGTTCGATGGCCAACGACTGGCCTACACGGCGTGAGAGCACCTTGCGCACCTCTTTCACGTCGGGCTCTTCTTCGGCCAGGTGTGCAATCTCGGCTTCTATCTCGTCGGGGAGACTATGCTCCGAGAGGTCGCGAACGGCATTCAATATCAAAAGCCAGGCTATGCGGATGATGAAAACACTCACCACCACCGAGGTGATGGGATCCACAATGCGCCACCTCACACCAAAGAAGATGGCGACGAAGATGCCAATAAACGTGCCTATCGACGAGATGGCATCGCTGCGGTGGTGCCAGGCATTGCCCGCCAGCACCTGTGAACCGGTTTTGCGCACCACGGGGAGGGTGATGCGGTAAAGCCATTCCTTCACCACGATGCTCACCAGAGCAGCGATAAGGGCGATGTAGCCCGGCTGCTGGAGCACCTGCCCATGGATGGCACGAATAGCCACGGTCACGCCATGGTGACAGAGCCAAAGTCCAATGAAGCCGATAATGATGCCCGTGATGAGTGCAGCCACCGTACCGTATTTGCCACGGCCATAGTCGTGGGTGGCATCGTTCGACTTCAGACCTGGCTTCATCAGCACCAAAACAATGATGTCGGTGGCCAGGTCGGAGAGCGAGTGAACGGCATCCGACAGCATGGCAGCCGAATGGCCGAGGATGGCAGCCAGGAACTTGAACAGCGTGAGCAGTGTGTTAATTAACACACCTTTTAAGGTGACGGATTGTATGCGGGTGTCGGCAGTCTTTTTGGGCATAATCGTACTGGCGTTAATCATATGTTCAATAACATAGATTGCAAAAATACGATGAAAATTTCATTTGAGCAAATTTTTTTTTGCTTGATGGTGCCAACATGGATTTTTATTTATAAATTTGCACGTCTGTTAGGTGGTTTGCATCCAACCACTGTGACCGACCTTACTAAATTGAGGATTTGGAAATGTCAGAAAACAAAAAAAACGTGAGAAAAACCGCACAAAAAGGTGCGGAGAAACCAGCAGCACCCAAAAAGAATTCTGCGAAGAGATGGTTGCTGGCTGCAGTGGCCGTGGTGGCTCTGGCTGCCCTGGGTTGGGTTGGATTCTCCCTGTTCGGAAACAACTACAAGAAAATGGCCATGGAGATGAAGGTCAACACGTTGGTGGCCCAGCGCCTTGCCATCGCCATGCTTACCGACTATCAGGACAACTGGCTCAGGATGGAGACGGAGCAACTGGGGAAAAACGACAAGGGTGAGTGGGTATCTACCAGCGACCCGAAGCAGATTATCGCCTGGCGACAGCAGTTCTTCAAGCAGAATGGTGCCGATGTCACCCTTCAGAACCTTCTGGGTGAAATCGACGAGAACCTGAATGGAATGAAACTTACGCCGGCCAAATATCGCGACACACAGAACAACTTCAAAGAGGCGGCAAGTGCACTGAAACAATTGGTTCAACTCACCAAGAACCCGGGCGACTCGCTCATTGGCATGTGCTCGAGCATGGGTGAGTACTCCAAGAAGATCGATAATGCGCTCGAACCTACCGACTTCAATTTCTGGGTGACGTTTGATGAGGTGAAAGCCAAGGCCGACATCGTGTCTCAGCAAATCAAGGACAACGAAATCGTGGAGGCTCTTGCCAAGACCAGCAATGGCGAACAGAATAATGCCATCAACGTACTCAAATATAAGAAACTGGGATTCAAGGAACTTCCTGGCGGCAAGGGTGTGCTCTACCATGAGGTCACTGCCGGCAAAGGCCCCAACCCGAAAGACGACACCAAACTGCTTGTTCACTATGAGGGCAAACTCATGGACGGAACGGTATTCGACAGCAGTTATGACCGTGGTCAACCGGCTTCGATGCGTCCCAGCCAGACGGTGCCAGGCTTCTGGCATTCACTGGTCAAGATGAAGGCTGGTTCGAAATGGGAGGTATATATTCCCTACGACCAAGCCTATGGCAATAGGGCCGCCGGTGCCGTCAAACCCTATTCAGACTTGTTCTTCACGCTCGAAATCATTAAATTCGAAGAATAAATGAACGACTTCAGTAAAGCAAAAGGGCATCTGGCCATCTTTGCGGCCAATACGATTTTCGGTCTGGGTGTGCCTGTGACCAAGGCGTTGCTCGACGACTGGGTGACGCCAATGGGCTATATGGCATCAAGGTGCGTGTTCGCAGCGATCATCTTCTGGGTCATCGCCTACTTCATGCCCAAGGAACCCGTAGAGAAACGCGACCTGGTGGTCATTATGCTCGCCGGATTGCTGGGCTTTGTCATCTCACAGACGCTTACCGCTTGGGCATTAGACTACACCACACCTGTCTACTACTCCCTCGTGGCTGCCATGACGCCAGTAGCCGTGATGATATTGGCTGCCATCTTCCTCAAGGAAAACATCACCGCTATCAAGGTGCTGGGCGTGCTGTTGGCCATTGCCGGCGCACTGCTCATGCTGTTTATCTCGTGGAAGAGTGGCACGGGCAAGAACGACCTGCTGGGCATTTTCCTCACCGTACTCAGCATGCTTACCTGGGCAGTCTACCTCATCGTCACACGCAAAGTGTCGGCCAAGTACTCCTCGGTCACCCAGATGAAGTATGTGTTCCTCGTATCGGCCATTGTCACGCTGCCCATCGCCATGTTCACCGAGCCCCAGCAGCGGCTCTACTCCGCGGCATGGGAGTGGAGTGGTGTCATCGAGATGGCCTTTATCGTGATCTTTGCCACGGTCCTGGGCTATTTCCTCATCCCATACGCCATGAAGTTCTTGCGGGCTACTACCGTAAGCATCTACACCAACATACAGCCTGTGGTGGCCTCGTTGGTGGCCATTGCCATCGGCCAGGACATGATGAGTTGGGACAAGCCTGTGGCTGCTGTCCTCGTGCTTCTTGGCGCGTATATCGTCACCATGCCCGACAAACGGGCCAAATAGCACTGACCGCTCCACCTGTCTCACCAAGTGGAGCAACCATTCTTTTAACGTCACAAAACCAATCGCCCGCTTGCCTGGACCAAAAGGCAAGCGGGCGATTTCGTACTATTCAGACTATTAGTACTATTCAGACTATAAAAGACTATAAAAGACTATAAAAGACTATTGTCAGAACTCCCAATCTCTATCATTTCGGATGGAAGAAGCGCCTTTCCCATACGCTGTCTTTGGGAATGACTTCGGGATGGACGATGGAGATAAGGTCTCTGATCAGCACATCGGGCGCCACGGGGATGGTCTCCTCAAACGATAGCATCCCGCTCTTGCCCTCTGGCTGCCAATACGCCTCTATCATTGCACTGCCCTTTGACGAGGTGCCTGCAGCAGTGGCAGGATGACGGATGATGGCACCGGCATCGCCAATAATCTGCTCCATGAGGGCATCAGTGTTGATAGGCTCCTTCAGGAAACCATTGTCCTTGTATAGAACGAGGGTAGGGCGGTCGTTCACTTCCAGGATCGAATAACTGGCCTCGTTGTAGTGCTGTTCGGCCTTGCCGAAGAAATCACTGCCCGCAGTTTCCTTTCCTATGAGCATGGCGATGAGTTTGATCCATTCGGCCTGAGCGAGAGGATGGCGCTCCAAGTTGCAATAGACGGGGATGGTTGTCGACGGGAGATCGGAGAGTCGTTTGTCGCCAATGAGTGGGGGAGCCACGAGCACGATGTCGGCACCCAGACGGCGTATGGCATCGATGTCGGGCGAGCGCATTGTTCCGATGATTTGGATATCCCCACTTTTCACGAAGTCATTAATCTGTTCGGCGTGCTGCGACTGGGGTGAGGGCACTCCTTTGATGATATGCACGGAGTCGAGACCGATGAAGAAGGAAATTTGTGTCAAGTCGGTGCATACGGCGCCACGAATGGGTACGTTGAAGCATCGGTATCCGGCGGGCACATTCTCTGTGGAATGGCCTTTTCGGATGAGAGCCAGCCTGAGGGTGTCGTTCTCCTCTGATATGCTGTCTTGAGGGTTGGCGATGTCGATGAGCGGAGTCCCATCAGACAGGTACCTCACCTTGAATCCCTTGGCATAGGCCGGAGTCATGTCGACCACGGAGTCGAAGATCGTGGTAGGCGGAAACTCTCGTATATGATACGTCGTACGATTGTTCTTGCACGATGCAGAGCATAGCAGCAAGGCAATCAGGCACCAGGGGAGTATGCGCTCGGGATATCTCATGACAGAGGACATTGGCAGGTTAGAAATGACGGTTGTGCACAATCACATAAATGATGATGGGGGCACCGAGGAGTGGGGTGACGGCATTGAGCGGGATGACCCCATTCTCGCCCGGAAGATAGCATACGAGATTGCAGAGCAGGGCCACGGCAGCACCGGTGAGGATGGTGGCGGGCAAAAGTTGGCGGTGGTTCTCGGTGGTGAGCAGCATGCGGGCGATATGGGGAACGGCAAGGCCGATGAACGACACCGGTCCGCAGAACGCGGTGGTCACGGCAGTGAGCAGTCCGGTCACGATGAGCAGCCAGTTGCGCACCCTGATGGTGTTGATGCCCAGGTTCTCGGCATACTGCTCGCCCAACAGCAGGGCGTTGAGGGGTTTGATGAGCAGGAGCGAAGCCCCGAGGGCCAGAAGGATGGAAATGGAGAAAAATGGGATGTTGGCCATGGTCACGCCACCGAAATTACCCATCCCCCATACGGCATACGATTTGACACCTTCTTCGGTGGCGAAGAAATTGAGCAGCGAGATGACCGACGACGACACGAAGCCGATCATCACGCCGATTATGAGCAGCATCACACTGTTTCTCACCATCGTCGAGAAGAGGAAAATCAGCATGGTCACGACCATTGCCCCGACAAAGGCCCCCACGATGATGGCCATGAAACCCGTGGCCTGGAATATGCCCGAGGTAATCGAGCCGCCCATCAACAGCATCACCATGGCCACTCCCAGACTGGCACCGCCGCTGATACCGAAAATCGAGGGGCCCGCCAGAGGATTCTTGAAGGCGGTCTGCAGCATCAGTCCGCTCACAGCCAGCGCTCCACCGCACAGACTGGCGGTGATGGCCTGGGGCAGACGGGTCTCCATCACGATGTAGCGCCACGACGCTTTCTGGCTTTCGTCGCCCAGAAGTATGGAGAAGACATCGCTGGCCGGTATCTTGATCGAGCCTATCAGCAGGTTGAACACGAAGAGGATGACGATGGCCAGGATCATCAGTATGCAGTATCTCACGCCTTTCATCTTGATATGGGCTGTGTTGAATGGTTCCTATCGTTTATTTCCACAAGGTTGTGCCTATTGGGGGCTGGGTCATTCCGTTGCTACCGGGGTATAGTATTTCGGTTGTCCCAGTCCCAGTTCAGGATGGAGCAGACAGATGTAGTCGCGCAGCAGGAAATCGGGACGGAACGGCACCTCCTCGAAGTATGTCACTTGCTGAGTGTCCACATACCAGGTGTTGTGTTCCTTGAAGGCTTTCATCTCCTTATATCCGGGATATTCGGAGGCAAGTCTCGAATAAGTCAGGCGGCCAGAACCGAAATGGTTGAAAATCCACACATCCGACTGTCCGGCCTTGTCGAGTACGGTCTCGAAAGTCATCGACAAACTGCCGCTGTGCTTGTCATCGGCCCAGGCATACCTGCCGTTGGCATCGGCTATCAACCGTCCCACCGAACTTTCACCACCTGCCACATACCAGGTAGAGCCAGTAAGTTTCTCGGTGATGATCGAGCGCTGTACCGTAGCCTTGCGGGCACTGTCTTTCAAGGCCATGTACGACTGGTGCATCACATTGAAGAGCGAGTCGGCCACCTCTTCCTTGCCGAAGAGCATGCCATAGAGTCGCATCCACTCAGCACGGCCCAACGCCGACGTCTCCATGTAGTCGGCACACTCCATCAAGGGGATGTGGATGTCTTCCAGTTGGCCGTAGCCACCGGAGTTCTCGAACGGGGAGAGCATCAGCAGGTCGGGAGCCATATCGATGATTTTCTCCACCACGGGATTCATGCCGTCGCCACAGTCGGTGATGGTTCCCTCTCTCACACCCTGCTGCACCCAGGGAATCGACATGTATTTCAAGTCGGCCACACCCGCAAGTTGTCGTTCGCCGTGGAGCCATCCCAACAGCTGACAGTGAGAGGCGGTGAAGATTACAGCACGCTCAATGGGAGTTCTGATAACGGTTCCCTCGGGCAGATGGTCGGGCAGAGGCCGATGTTTGTCTACCAGCACGTAGCGGTGCAGGGGGATGCCTTCCTTCCAAGGGTTGGCAATCGACACCGTCGTGTAGCCGTCGTATTTCACGATTTGAAGCAACGTGGCATAGCGCATGGCCAGCGTGTCGCCTTGTTCATTGTGCACCGATGTCCCGCTCTTCCTGCATTGGGCAAGCATCAGCAGTACCCCACATGCCATGACGAGGGGGAAAAGGATGGTCTTGGTGTATCTCATTTCTTTTCTTGACATGATGAAGGTCGTCTTAATTGTGCCCGTTGAATGGTTCCATCGTCATTCCGCCAGGCGTGCCTTCCTGGTTGATTCCTTCACGGGCGAACACTCTCTTCAAGGTGATGAGCACGATTTTCACGTCGACCAGGAACGACAGGTGGTCTACATACCACACGTCGTACTCAAACTTCTGGGTCCAGGTGATGGCGTTGCGGCCATGGCATTGCGCCCAACCCGAGATGCCTGGTCGCACCTCATGGCGCCTCATCTGCTCCTTGCTGTAGAGAGGCAGGTATTCGGGCAGAAGTGGACGGGGACCAAGCAGAGACATCTCACCGCGAAGCACATTGATGAGCTGGGGGAGTTCGTCGAGCGACGACGCCCTGACCATCTTGCCCACCTTCGTCAGTCGCTCTGTGTCGGGCAGGAGATTACCTTCGGCATCACGCTCGTCGGTCATTGTCTTGAACTTCACCACCTTGAAAATCTTGCCGTCTTTTCCTGGGCGGTCCTGATAGAAGAAGGCACCCGCGCCTTTATTGGCAAAATGCAACCATACCCACACCACCAGCAATACTGGCGAGAAGACAATAAGCACCAGCAGTGCGAATACGATGTCGATAACCCGTTTGAAAAAATGCTTATACATATTATGTCTATAATTTTGTTTTGAGCTGGCTTCCTAGAGATTACTAGGATTACTAGATTTACTAGATATTCTAGATTTTCTAGATTTTCTAGGGCTACTAGTTCTTCTAGTTCTCCTAGTTCCTTCTCATTCTCCAAATAGCAATTTACGGTCGCGCTCAATAGCCGGAACGGTCCACTCTTCTGGCACGAAGCGCCAATTGTTGTGGGGTTGAGGGTTGAGCACCCCGGCTTTCTCAATCTCCTGCATCAGATAATGGCGCTGGTCTCTCTCGCTTTGGTAGATGATTCGGTTAGGAATTTCTTCTTTCGGGATGCCTGCACCACGAATGAGCAACTCGCCGCCACCATTGCCGCGATAGCTGTTCATGGCCACCTTGTACCATTTATGCTCATCAAAGGGCTCGCCATTGCTCATGCGCAGGATGCGCACCTTCTGCCCGTTGGGTTTCGTCACATCCACCTCGTAGTCGATGCCTGCGGCACTGTCGAAGTTGAACGCCAGGTTTTTGAACATGAATCGCTGCTTGTCGTCGGTGCTGCCGTCGTTGAGCAACATGATATGGTCGTCGGCACTGGTCATCGTGTTCACCCACAGGTCGTAACTCATCTCCAGGTGTTTGCGCACCTCCTCGCCGGTCATCTTCAGCACGTAGAGTTCGTTCTCATAGCGGTAGAGGTTGAACATGTCGCTCACATACACATCACCTGCCTTGATCGATGTGTTGAACGACAATGGGGCGTTGAACGAGATGTCGGCTCCCGTCAGGCTCATCTGCAGGTCGTGGATGAAATCGGTGAAGGCGGCGCTGCCAAAATAGCAGTCACGGGTGTAGATGGTATTCTCAAACCGTCCGATTTTGCGGTCTACGTAGTTCTTCACGCTGTCGATGGCTGGCTGGAAGTAGTCGACGAATTCCTGGTCGATGGCTTTTTCTCTCATACTCACCACTTCGCCCTTCACTTCTTTCGTCACCTTGCCGCGGCGGCCTTTCCTCACGGTAATCGTGGCATCGGCCACGTTGAGCGCGTTGCTCGAGGGGTCAAGGCACACCACCTGCTGGCCGACGACGTTGGTCACGCTGCCGCTATATTGGATATGGTCGTGGCCATAAAGGATGAGGTCGAAGCCAGGCACCTCGCGGGCCACTTTGAACGAGGCATCCTCCTCATACTCATCGGTAGTGATGCCCCCCTCTGTGCCCGAGTGAAACAGGCCTATCACCACGTCGGGATGCTCGTTGGCCTGCACGTAGTCCATCCACTTGCGTGCCGACGACACCATCTCTTCGAACCGGAGTCCCGTCCACAATTTCTCATTGAGCCAATGGGGGATAGCGGGAGTGAGCAAGCCTATCACGGCTATGCGCACACCATCGCGCTCCAGCATTTTATAGGGTTTCACATAGGGCTTGCCGGTCGAGGTGTCAATGATATTGGCACCTAGCATGTCACAGTTCACCTCCTTTATCCATTTGTCGTATACGGCATGTCCGGTCTCCACATCGTGGTTGCCCATGGCCTGGGCATCGTAGCGCAAGTAGTTGATTACCGATGCGGCCACGTTGGGCATCTTCGGGTTCACGTAGTTGGAGTAGTAGCAGGTGGGCTGCCCTTGCAGGATATCGCCGTTGTCGAGCAGGATGACGTTGTTGCCATATTCCTTTCGCAATTCCTTGACATAGGTGGAGACTCTAGCCAGCGTGCCGTTCAGTGGCTTGCGGTTGATGAAGTCGTAGGGGAAAAAGCAACCATGCACGTCGCTGGTTTGCACGACGCGTATCGTCACCGTCTTGTTTTTTGCCATTGTCTGCATGGGTGTGATTAGGAATGAGGCCATAACAGCCAGGATGATGTGTTTCATGTTATTTGGTTTTTGGTTTTTTCTCTTTTCTCTTGATGCCAAGCAGTTCGCGCCATCCGTTAAAGTCTTTCTTCATGATAAGTCCCAGTCCTTGCGTGTTCAGACTGTTCTTGATGAAGTAGCGGTCATTGGCCTGGTTGTACACCTTCACGGCCAAGTTGCCGTTGGGAAGCAGCAGGTAGCGGATATCGAAGTCGCCGATGAAACTGGTGGTGGCATTGGGGTTGTCGCGGTAGCCGAACTGTCCGTTGATGAGCAGTCGGTTGTTGAGCAGTCGCCCGCTGAGCAGTCCTTCATACTCGGCATTGTTGAAACCTTCGTTGCCGGTGGAGATGTTGGCACCGAAGTTCCAATTGCTGGTTTTGATGAAGTTCTTCAGCACATTGTTGATTTGCTGGCTGATGGTGCCGCTGAGCAGACTCTGCATGGCCAGACTGGTCTGGCTTTGCCCCGTCTCGCTCATGGCATTGGAGTTTTGGTTGTAGAAGCGGCCGATGGCCAGCAGGTAGATCATCTGCTGGTTGAGTTCCTCCTCGCTGTTGATCAGACTACGCACCATTTGCTCGGCGTCGCTGTTCACGGTGGGAAGTTCCATGTCGAAGTCCACCTTGGGATGCTCGGGGGTGCCGGTGATGTTCATGATACAGTTCACGCGGATGTTGTTGGTGCTGAAACTCTGGCCCAGGTTCAGGTCGGAGAGGGGCACGCCGTTCACCACATATATGGCCTTCAGGTTCAGTGCAGCATCATAGGGATTGCCGCCAAAGGCGATGGTTCCTCCTTGTTCGAAATCGAATTCTTTCTTGATGACGTTCTGGATGGTGAGATGGTAGAGTCCATGGTCCACCAAGTAGTTGCCATAGAGATTGAACGACCCTTTGTTGAAGTACGATGCGCGAAGCGAGCCGCTGCCGTTCAGGGCCACGTAGTCGCCGCTCTCGGCATCCATCAGCAGTCGGAGGGTGGCGTCGGGGGTGGCGTTGATACGGAAATTCATGCGCAGGTCAGAGGGTATCTCAGGCATTGCCGCCACGGTGCGCTCCACCTTTGCCTTGGGTTGTGAACCTGGTCCACTGGCCGAGGGTAGGTCGCTGAAGTCGAGGGCCTCGGGCGTCACGTCGTTCCATGTGATGAAGTCCTGACTGCTCAGGGCTTCCGGACTGGCTGCATTGTAGTAGAAAATGGTGTTGGGGTTGGTGGTGGCGTCTACGTCGATCACGGTGCCATCGCCCTCGCTCTTGATGTGGCAGGTGCCCGTGGCATAGACGGTGCCACAGAAGGTGTCGTCGCCGAATTCCTTGAAATCGTAGGCCAAGAGGTTGTTGGCCCTTATGCCGATGTCGAAGGTGAAGTCGCTCAGTTCGTCATGGTCCACGCTGCCAGTGACAATGCCGGTATGTCCATCACGGTCGTAGACAATGTCGTTGTTGAAGATGATATGGTTGGGGATGAGCGTCACGGTATCATTGACCATGGTATAGTGGGTGTTCAGGCTCTTCACGAAGAGGTCGCCATTGGCCACCACCTTTCCCTCGAGGTTGATTTCATCGAGTGGTCCGAACAGGCGGAGGCTACCGGCCACACGCACGTCGATGTCGCCCATGAAACTTTCTGTGAAGGTCTCCAGAAAATCCAGCGAGGTGCCACGGGGCAGGATGTTCAGTTCGATTTCTTCATCTTCGAGCGAGATGTAGCCCTTCACGTCGGTAGTTTCAGCATGCTTATCGATGGCATGGCCATCGAGTTCGATGCGGTTGTCATTGAAGTTCACGGCGAGGTTCATCTCACCGATACGGCCATCTGTGAACTTGAAGTCATCAATCATCAAGTTGGCCTTTGCCTGAGGCTTGTCAAATACCGAGGTGACATAGGCGTCGCCTGATATCTGACCTCCGAAATCCACGCCCGACACATTGATGATGTTGGAGATAAACTCAGCGTCAAGATGGTTCATATCCACATGGATGGTGTCGTTCTTGCCATCGGTCACCGTTCCTGAGATTTTCACGTGCTGATTGCCGTTCTCTACCGAGAACTGGTCGATGACGATGTTGTTTTTCGACAGCACCAGGTCGGAGGGCTGCACGTTCCATGGCGTGTCGTTCAGATAAATCTCGCTGGGCTGGAAGCGCACGTGAGCGGCCTCGCGGTGGTTCAGGTCCATGTAGAACTCGCTCACCGTACTGATGGTGCCATGTACGACCTGGTTCTCCTCGTCATCGCTGTTGAAGGTGATGTCGCTGTGGAGCAGGTTGTCGGCAGCGGTCGAGGAGAGGTTGAGTTTGAGATGCTTGTCGTTGTCGAGCATCATGGTCACCTGTGCATTGGTCTTCAGCGCGTTGTCTTGGGTAGTCATCACCACCTGTATGTCGCGGTATTCGTCGTCATCATACACGATACTTGGCGCCCAAATGCTCAGGTCGAGCGTTTTATCCCGCTCATTCATCCATCCTTCTATGGCGAGGGGCGAGTTCAGTCCCACGTCGATGCCTAGCAGGTCGTTGGCCCAGCGACTGTCAGAGATGACCGAGGCGATATGCAGTTCGTCGCCATGGGCCAGTGAGGTGGAGGGGAGTATGGGTAGGGTAGGGAGCTTGCTCCTGACGATATTGGCAAGACTCTTGCCGATGGTCTCGTAGTTGAACTTGCCATCGATTTCCAGTTCTCCAAAGTCGCATTTCACCTTCATCCGGTTGCTGGCACCGCTGTTGTCAGTGTCGAGATGGAGGTTTTCCATCCTGTAGGTCTTTCCCGGTGTCTGCACCACGAGATTGGTCAAGTCGGCCTCTCCCTGCAGGTTGCTGAGTGCGTTTCCGCTCATGTCGGTTTGCAGTTCGAAGTCCATCACATAGCCTTTTATGTTGGGCACCAGTCCCATGGCCTGGGGATTGAAATGCCGCGCAGTGGCAGTGATATTGGCCGAAGGCTGTGGCCCGGACAGGTCGACATGGCCGTTGAGGGCGAGTTCTCCATTGGGGTCGTCGATGCCAAACAGTCCGTCTATCTCACCGGCTCGGTAAATGCCGTCTACCTGGATGTTGTTGTAGGTGTGTTGCTTGTAGTCGATGCGGGCGATGTCGCCTTTGGCACTCAGCGTCATTCCTTTGCCCAGAGGCAAGACGCCATCCACATCGATGGTGGTGGCTAGCATGCCAAAATTGTCATCGGCCAGGATGCGCTTGAGGTCCACGCCATCTGTCTCCAAGTGCCCTACGAGATGGTTGCCGCTGAGCGACCCTGTGGTGGTGAGTTCGCCGGCATCGGTCTTCACATGTCCTCTGAGGGCTATCTCCTGTGCTTTTCCGCCCACTTCGCCCTGAAGGGTGATGCTGCCCAGTCGCAGCACTTCCTCGGGTATGGTGACGGTGGTGCCGAAATTCTTGGCGAATTTGGATATCGCATCGGCCTGCGCCTCCAGATGGCCTATCTGGGCAAACCATGTGGGATGGCTTCCCGACTTGTCGTAGTAGCCGCTACACGCCAACTTCAAAGGTGCTCCAGCGTCGAGGTTCAGGTTGTCGAATTTCACGCTGTTCAGGGTGCCGGAAAAACGGGAAGAAAGCGACAGCGAGTTGTTGAACTCCCGCAACTGTGGCACGATGGGTGCCAGGTCGCCGGGATAGATGTGCGACTCGGTAATGCAGCCGTCAAATTTGACGGACTGTGGAATGATTTCGTCGTCCTGGAACTGGTACTCGGCACGGAGGGTGTCGGCTATCAGACTGCTGTTGGGCAAAGCCACATGGAGTTCGGTGAGCAGCGCTCCCTTCTTGTCGGCATCCAGGTTGAGCGATAGTTTGTCGAGTTGCAGGCCCGATTGCTCGGCAAACGAGATTCGCTTCACCCGCAGGTTGATCATGTCGTCGGTGAGGCGATGGAGCATCAGGTGGCAACTCAGGTTGCTCAGGTTTAGATGTTTGGGATTGAGTTGGCCCTCGGTCATGGGGGCATCGAGTTGGTCGTAGGCAAGTGAGCCGTTGCGCACGATGAGCGAACTGATGTTCAGGTCGAGTGGACGGCTTGGCGTATCGTCCTTCGAGGCCAGCGAGTCGAGCACAAACTGGAAGTTGGGCTCGCTGTCGGCAGTGGCCTTGTAGAGACGGGCTTTCAGACCGAACAACTGGGCCGAGGAGATGGAGATGCGGCCTTTGAACAAGGGGGTGATGTCGTATTTGGCTGAGAGGCGCGAGGCTTTCAGCATCGATTTATCCGATTGGTCGAGAATCTCCACATTGTCGATGACAATGCGGTTGAGCAGTCCTATATCAACATGTCCTACCCGAACGGTGGTGCCGAGTTTTTCGCCAACGGCGGTAGCCACCTGCTTGCCGAGGAATGACTGTACGGCAGGCAAGTGTAACATGATATAAAGCAGTAGGATGGTGAATGCAAAAAACCACAATACTGCACTGATGATACGACGTAATTTTCTGATGACTTACAATTTACGTTATTACCAATCGTCACCCGACTGCCCTACGAAGTAGGGCGGCTGGCGCGTTCACACTGCAAATTTACTAAGAATTCGCTTTCCAAGCAATTATTTTCCCTAAAAAATGGGCATTCTGAAAAGTCCTTATGGTTATTAGGGGCTTTAAGGTCTTTAAGGTCTTTAAGGTCTTTAAGGTCCTTAGCGTCCTTGGCGTCTTTCTCAGAAGCCTAGGAATTCTTTCAGTCCTTCGGCCCTTTCGATGTCGGCCCTGCTCACGTAGAAGGGACCAGGGGGAACCAACTCAAGATATTTGTCCAAGAACTCCTCCCATGGCAACTTGAAATATGCGGGCGGAATGAAAAAAGTCCTCGACCCACCTGCCGAGCGGTTGCCAGCCTGCACAAAAGCCGAATAGCCTCCTAATTGATGCTTTTGAAACCGATAGGTTTCCAGATACCAGCCTCCACTTACACCACATGAGGATGGCACGTCGAAGGTTGCAGTTACGGGATTCTCATCCTCTATCGTGTACTGATGGTGACCAATGAAGGTCTTGATGAACTCTTCGCTGTTGCAGTTCAACACGTTACGCTCTATCTCGCCATCATTCCACTTGAAATAAGTGACAAATTGATAATCCCCATCCACTTCTTCGATGGCGTATGACCAATTCTTCCTGAGCATCTCTTTTTTAGCCCATGGATAGAGTTCTTTCATTTGCTCGAAAGCCTTGTCGATATAGGCATTCACATCATGGCCATAAGGAAACTTCTCGTTCATTTCAATGGTGATAATAGTTATGTCTGTTTATCGTTTTAGGTTACTCAAGCCCTTTCCACTGCCCCCTGATTGTCTTGCACTGGGTGTAGAGCGAGGGACAGTTGAACACCTGATGAAGCGCACTGCCAGGCTGCTTGATGACCTCCACCTGCCGCTGTTCGGTGTCCCATCCCTTACCCATGACATAGAGATAGACCACACGGCCACTGCCGGCAAACTGCAAATCCTGATGCTTGTTGACGCTGGCTTTCATCTCCACAGTGTAAGGCCGTTGTGGGGTATAGCCATTGTCGGGAGTGGCACCCTTGAGCACGGCTGCCGGCAAATAGGGCTGCAAGTAGGGATCGTCGGACGGTGCGAACCTGGACGGTCCGTATTTGGTGTTGAGGATAGACGTGACGGGGTTGACATTCGTGGGATAGCACAGCAGTTTCAGACATTTCAGCCCCATGTCCCGGTCGCGCCGATACAGTTCCATGGCCATGGGCATCATGGCAGCGGCGCCATGGGGTGTCTTGCCCAGGAATTGGGTATAGACGGCCTCAAACTCGGCATAGTCGGAAGGGATATGCGTGAAGGTCACGATGCCTGTGGCCTTGGCATCGTATGCCTCGGCATTGAGTGTACCGGCCATCGTATAGGTGTGCGCTCCATAAGTGAACGTCGTCTGCTTGTCTTGGGCATCAGCCGGCAGGCCAAACAGCGACAGCATTATTCCTGTAATCATACTCAATAACATTTTCATTTTCAACTACTTGATTTTGGCCTTCTGGCAATGCCTGCAGATAAAATTATATACGAAATCAAAATCGGCATCGTCCACATACACCTGATTCCTGGATAACGTTTCATTCACCCTGATGAGATGCATCCACCTCACGGCTTTCACCTTTCGCACGGCACCGAATTCAGTGCTCATCGCTGTCCGGTTCGCGGCTAGCATTCCTGCACCCGCGACGCCAGGCCTTCGCGCCAACAAACCGACCAGAACCGTCAGGCAACCAATCTTTTGTGCCAAGTCTTCAGGCCTTTTGGTCTGTTGGTGCACCAAGCCTTTCTCGTCCATGGTAAAATGTACGGTGTATTTCCATCCCAGCAATGCGGCATACAGTGGATACCCGATGAGGCACAGCCCCAAAAAGATGGCTGCCATAAGGCCCACTATTTTCAGGATAGTGACCGTCGAGTCAAGGCTGACACCATCCTCGCACGAAAAGATAACGAACAATAAAATACCAAAAATACCTATCGTAATGGCGAATAGTCTGATCACCTCAAAAAACACGGCGGGATTCTTGAGCATATGCAAGTCGTACAGCCAATGGTATTTGCCATCGGGATACATCCTCACTTGATAGTCGTAGGTGAAATGTTCCTTGCTCGGTCCCTTCCTTCCACTGGCCTGTTTTTTCTTTTCCGTGGAAGAGCCATCTTGTATAGCAACATTCCTGTTTTGCCCAGCAAGGGAATTGTCTTTTTTTACCAAAGGATTTCCTTGTCCTTCCATATTGTTTTTCGGTTGATTGAATGAATCTAGTTAAACTATTGCTTTAATCTCGACTCACCATAGGTGGACGAGCAGTCAAAGCACGGCTTCATGCCATTTGCAAAGATATGAAATCATTTTCATATCCGCAAATAAAGGCTTAGGTTTTATGCTGAGCAGTTTTGTTCCAAAAATATTGATGAATTCCAAATTAATATGTATCTTTGTCCCCACACGCACGGACCTTATATCCTAAAATCATAAAATGAAAAAACTTTTTATCACAATTGCAGCAGTGCTGCTAACCGCAACGAGTATGGCACAATCATTAGAGAGAATGCAGTGGTTCAACGAACCAGAGAGTTGGGAAATCAAGGATGGTACGCTCATCATGGATGTCACGCCCCACAGCGACTTCTGGCGTATCTCTCACTATGGGTTCACCGTCGACGACGGTCCTGTGCTCTACACCACCCGAGGGGGCGAGTTCGAGGTGAAAGTGAAGATCTCGGGCGATTATGTGACCCGTTTCGACCAAGCTGGCCTGATGATACGTATTGACAAAGAGAACTATGTGAAGGCGGGCATTGAGTATGTGGATGGCAAGTATAATCTCAGTGCTGTGGTCACCCATCACACCAGCGACTGGAGTGTGATCAAGCTCGACAAGCCCGTGCCTTTTGTCTGGATCAAGGCCCTACGGCGCCTTGATGCCATAGAGATTTTCTACTCCTTCGACGACAAGGAGTATACCATGATGCGCAACTGTTGGATGGAGGACAACACCCCCGTCATGGTGGGTATGATGGCTGCCTGCCCAGATGGCGAGGGCTTCAAGGCCAAGTTCGAGCATTTCCAGATCAAGCACCTTCCCGACCAGCGCCGCCTCGAGTGGTTGGAAAAGCATTAGCCGACGGAATACAGGCGTATCCCAACCGGTTACATTTGATAAAATTACACCTCAAGTTATACCAGGAGAAACAATGATGATGACCAAACAACATTTACATGTGGCCGTTGTCGCAGGTACCATGCTCATGGCATTGACGGCATGCGACGGCACGAAATTCACAGAGCAACTCACCGACACGTTTATGACCATCACCCAGAAAGGTGGTCCCACATTGGGTTACTCGCCCTCTTCAGGGGTCAAGATCCTGACTGTCGATGGCTATGCCTTCAAGGACCTCAACCGCAACGACTCCCTCGATGCCTATGAAGACTGGCGCGTCAGTCCGCAGGAGCGCTCTGCCGACCTGGCTTCCAAACTCTCCATAGAGGAGATTGCCGGACTGATGCTCTACAGCAGCCATCAGTCGGTGCCTATGGTGCAGCGGATGGGGTTCGGCGCCTCTCTTTATGGGGGAAAGTCGTTTGAGGAGAGTGGGGCAAAGGCGTCCGACTTGTCCGACGACCAGAAGAAATTCCTCCGCGACGACCATCTGCGCGCTGTGCTGGTGACAGGAGTCGAGAGTCCGGCCGTGGCTGCCCAGTGGAACAACAACATGCAGTCGTTCGTCGAGGGCCTCGACCATGGCATTCCCGCCAACACCAGTTCCGACCCGCGGCATGAGGCCAAGGCTACCACAGAGTTCAATGCCGGCGCGGGAGGGCAGATTTCTCAATGGCCTACGTCGCTTGGTCTGGCCGCCACCTTCGACCCGCAACTCATGCGCCGTTTTGGCGAGATAGCAGCCACCGAATACCGTGCCCTCGGCATCGCCACCGCCTTGTCGCCACAGGTCGATATCGCCACCGAACCCCGCTGGTTCCGCTTCAACGGCACTTTCGGCGAAGACCCGCAACTCTCCACCGATATGGCCCGGGCCTATTGCGATGGGTTCCAGACCACTCCCGAGACGAAAGGGTGGGGCACGAAGAGTGTCAACGCCATGGTGAAGCACTGGTATGGCTATGGTGCGCAAGAGGGCGGCCGCGACTCCCACTTCGCTTCTGGCAAGTATGCGGTCTATCCGGGAAAGAACCTCGCCATGCACAAGCGTCCGTTCACCGAGGGTGCTTTCCGGCTCGAGGGTGGTACGCAGATGGCCTCGGCCGTGATGCCCATTTACAGCATCCTTTGGAATCAGGACCCATCGGGCGAGAATGTGGGTGGAAGCTTCAGCAAATGGATGATCGAGAAGCAACTCAGAGGTGACGCCCATTTCGAGGGTGTGGTATGCACCGACTGGGGCATCACCAAAGACATGAAGGTGCTCGACAGTCCGATAGGTGGAAAACCATGGGGTGTGGAGCATCTGTCCGAGGTAGAGCGGCATTATAAGATTCTGCAGGCTGGCGTCGACCAGTTTGGCGGCAACAACGAGATTGGTCCCGTGCTCGAGGCCTACCAGATGTGGTGCAAGGAGTATGGCGAGCAGCGTGCACGCGAGCGGTTTGAGCAGAGTGCCCGCCGCCTGCTGCTCAACATGTTCCGCGTGGGCCTGTTCGAGAATCCCTATCTCGATCCCGCCGAGACCGAGCGCATCGTAGGCAAACCTGAGTTCATGAAGGAAGGTTACGAGGCACAACTCAAGTCGGTCGTGATGCTCAAGAACCACGCCAACAGCACTTTGCCCATAAAGGACAAGAAAAAGGTGTGGGTGCCCAAGCGCCATTTCCCTGCCATCCCAGGCATGTGGGGAGGCATCTCTGAAGAGAAGACCGTGGAGCCCATCGACACCGCCTTGGTGGGCAAATATTTCGAGGTGGTCGACCAGCCCGAAAAGGCCGATTTTGCCATTTGCCTCATCGAGGAACCCAGCACAGGTGTCGGCTACAGCACCGCCGACGTGAAGAAGGGTGGCAACGGGTATATGCCCTTCAGTCTGCAATACGACGATTACACGGCCACCACTGCCCGTGCCGTCAGCATTGCCGGTGGCGACCCGATGGAGAAGACCACCAACCGCAGTTTCAAGGACAAGACCATCACCGCCTATAACCGCGACGACATGGTGATGGTGACCGACGCGAAGAAAAAGATGGGCGATAAACCCGTCATCGTCATCGTGGAGACCGGACGCCCCATCGTGCTCGCCGAAATCGAACCTTTTGCCGACGCCCTGCTCATCTCGTTCAATGTGCAGCACCAGGCATTGCTCGATATCATCAGCGGCAAGAGCGAGCCTTCGGCGCTGCTGCCCATGCAGATGCCAGCCGATATGGCTACCGTGGAGGAGCAGCTGGAGGATGTGCCTCTCGACATGCGCTGCTACTTCGATGCCGACGGCCATTCCTATGACTTCGCTTTCGGAATGAACTGGAGCGGTGTCATCAACGACGACCGCGTGAAAAAATACAGCAAGCAAAAATGACCATCATCCCAAATAAAAACCGATACCCATGAGCATACGAAAGATATTACTACTGTTGAGTGTGACTTGCGGTTGGTTCACTGCATCTGCACAGGATTTCATCGTTCCTCCGACCAACATCAACGCCAATGGTTACCCCCATGTCTTGTCCGACAACAGCGTGGAGTTCAGAATCCGTTCCAACGACGATTTGAGCCAGATGAAAGTCTCGCTCGACCCCTCTTGCCGCTTCGAGCGACAGCAAGATGGTTTTTGGATGGCGCACACCAAGCCATTGGTGCCCGGTTTCCACTATTACTGGTTCACCATTGGCGGCATCGATTTCTCCGATCCTGCCAGCAAGAGTTACTTCGGTTGTGGCAGGATGACCAGCGCCATCGACATTCCTGAAGTGGGTTGCGACTTCTACAACGTCAAGGATGTGCCGCATGGCAAGGTGAGCATCGTCACCTATTACTCTAAGGTTCGGAAGGCATACGCCACGATGTATGTGTACACACCAGCCAGTTATGCGGAAGGCAACCGGCGATATCCGGTGCTCTACCTGCAGCATGGTGGTGGCGAGGACGAGTCGGGATGGACATTCCAGGGCAAGACCAACCACATCCTCGACAACCTGATTGCCGAGGGCAAGGCCAATGAGATGATTGTCGTCATGTCAAACGGCAATATCACCGTGCCTGGAGCTGGTTTCGGTTACTCCATAGAGGGCATGAAGGGCTTTGAGAAAGAACTCACCGAAGAGATCGTGCCCTTCGTTGACAAAAGTCTCAGAACCATCCCCGACAGGAAAAGCCGCGCGCTCGCAGGCCTTTCCATGGGAGGCGGACAATCCTTCTTCGTGGGGTTGCAGCATACCGAACTCTTCAGCCACATCGGCATATTCAGTACGGGTGTGTTCGGCGGCATCCGCGAGACCAAGGCGTTTGATGCCGAGGCGGCCATGCCAGGGCTGATCTCCCAACACGAGAAATTCAACCAGGCCCTGGCGCTCTTCTATATCTCGGTCGGTACCGACGACCCCCGTCTGTCTTCCACCCAGAAAGCAGTCGCCGATATGCGCCAGAAAGGGCTGTCCGTCACCTTCAACTCGTTTCCTGGCGACCATGAGTGGCAAGTGTGGCGCAAATCGCTCCACGACTTCGCCCAGCAGCTGTTCCGCTAGGGGTTGAAGCGCCTTGATGGCATGGCCGAACCACATTGTAACAAAAGGAAAAGTATTAGGGATTTAAAAAAAAGGATATTCTAATTATCTTCAGTACCTTTACACCCAAATTCAAACTAACCAATATTAAACAGACACAGTATGAAGAAAATGGCTTGGGTGATAATGGGAGTTCTCATGCTCTCATCATCCCTCAAAGTGAAAGCCGAAGTAGATCCGAATTTCCACATCTACATTTGTTTCGGCCAGTCCAACATGGAAGGTAACGCACAGTGGCAGTCGCAGGATGTGGGGAATGTGGATGCCCGCTTCCAGATGCTGGCAACCTGTAACTTTGATAATCCCAAACGCACGCTCGGCAACTGGTACAAGGCCGAGTGTCCTATCGTCAGCCCCCAGGGCAAGCTTGGTCCCACCGATTACTTCGGTCGCACGATGGTGGCCCATCTGCCCGACATCAAGATTGGTGTCATCGCAGTGGCTATGGGTGGCAGTCCCATCGAGATGTTCGACAAGGACAAATATCAGCAGAAGTTGGCCGACAACCCCAACGAGTGGTGGGCCCAACTATCCAAATGGTATTACGGCGGCAACCCTTACGGACGTATCATCGAGATGGCCAAGAAGGCCCAAGAGGTGGGCGTCATCAAGGGCATCCTGCTGCATCAGGGTTGCTCCAACTGTGGCGACCCCAATTGGCCCGACATGGTGAATAAGATATATAAAGACATGCTCAACGACCTTGGTCTCCAGGCTGCCGACGTGCCCCTGTTCGCCGGCGAGGTGGAGTATCAGAATATGGGCGGTGGCTGTTCGAGCCATAACGTGCAGGTCGACCGCCTGCCCAGCGTCATCCCCACATCCCATGTGGTGTCGGCCAAATACCTGCCCGGCAACGGTACCGACCCCTGGCATTTCTCGGCCCAGGGCTACCGCTACTTCGGTCAGCGCTATGCGCAGATCGCATTGAGCGCCATTTATGATATCGACATCGATGTCGACCAGCCCGCCGTCCCCGAGACGCCGAAGGAGATCGACCATCGTTTCAGCGCACTCACCGAAATCAAGACCGCCCATTTCGCCATCATCGACGAGAGCGAGCAGAAGGCCTTCTATGGCCGCCATGAGCAGTTCCTTGGATATGGCGATTTCTCACAGGCTTTCGCTGAACTCAATTCCGGCTATCTCTTCAAACTGTCGAAAACGGGTGGTGGTTTCCGCCTTCGTCTCATCACTCCCGAGGGCAACGACTATGTGCTCACTGGCGACTTCGGTTTCCTGAACTCTCAGGACGTGGATGGCGATCGCTGCTTCATCGGTGGAGTGAACGGACAGAATGGACAAGACCTCCCCAAGGGTGCTGTATGGGACATCCAGTATGTCGAGGGCAAGGGCTTTACTCTCAGGAATGTCGGCACGGGCAAGTATCTGAAGTCCAACGACACCGCCAAGTACGACGAACCCACTTATTTCACCTTCTGCACGCTGAAGGATGGCTCTTCGGGTATCGCCGAGCGTGAAATGACGGCCAGTCAGAAGATCTCCACAGGGTGGTATACCCTCGATGGCCGCCGGCTCAGCCAGAAGCCTACCCGGCGCGGACTGTATATCTTTAACGGCAAGAAGACGGTCGTTCAGTAAAAGGAATTATGGACTTCAGTGAACTCCTGAAGGTAAGGCTATTGTCTGAACTCCTGCAACTTCTGAACTCCTAAACTCCAACTGTTTAATGGGAAAACAATTAAAGAATCAAATATTTCAGTTAGAACGATGAAGAGAACAATCAAAACCTGTCTGTTGCTGGCGGCATTGTCGCTCCCTATGACATTGTCTGCCCAGCTATCCTCCAACCCCGACAAGTTCCTGGGAAACATCACCACACGAGGCAATGTGGATGCCGGCGGCGGTGTCCCCCAGTATTACCAGCTCTGGAACCAGATTACCTGTGAGAACGAGTCGAAATGGGGGTCTGTAGAGGGCAACCGTGGAAATTTCAACTGGGGATGCGATAGGGCGTTCAACTATGCCAATCAGCACGGCTTCACCTACAAGTTCCACGCGCTGGTGTGGGGTGCCCAATATCCCAACTGGTTGCCCAACCTGTCGCCAAAAGAGCGTTACGCCGCTATCACCAATTGGTTCGACAATGTGAAGGCCAAATACAATACCCTGCCGCTCATCGACGTGGTGAATGAGGCCGTGGGCAGGCATCAGGATGGCAACCCCATGATCAAGGAGTCGCTGGGTGGTGGCGGAAAGACCGGTTACGACTGGCTCATCAAGGCCTTCGATATGGCCGGTCAGCGTTGGCCAGATGCCATCCTGATTTACAACGATTATAACTCTATCCGGTGGGATGTCGACAACTACCTCACCTTGGTGCAGACGCTGCGCGACGCCGGAGCACCCATCGATGCCTACGGCAACCAGTCGCACGAACTGAGCGACATCAGCACAAACGAATTGAGCAATGTGCTGCAAAGGCAGCAGGAAACGCTTCATATGCCGATGTACATCACCGAATTGGACATCGACAAGGCAAACGACGCACAGCAAAAGTCACAGTACGAGAAGATTTTGCCGATAATGTGGGAAGCTCCCTATTGCGCCGGTGTCACCCTGTGGGGATATATCCATGGTGCCACCTGGGTCGACAACTCTGGTCTCTACAAGAATGGTGCTGAACGCCCCGCAATGACCTGGATCAAGGAGTATATGGCCACCGATGCTGCCAAGAATGCCGTGAGTCCCTACCCGGGCATGAAGAAAGAGGCTTCTATCTATATCCGCCCCGCTTCGCTGAAAGTGGTGAAGGGCGACGTGCTGCCCATCAAGGTAAGAGCCCGTCTGGCCACCAAGACCATCGAGAAGGTGGATTTCTATGTAGAGGAAGATCTGGTAGCCACCATGACCGAGGCTCCTTATATTGTTGAGTATGAAGTGCCGGCAAGAATCTCGTCGGGATGGAAGAACACGAAGGCTGTGGTCACCGCTACCGACGGCTCTACCTATGAGCGCTATGGCCGCTTCGCCGTGGTGAGCGGCAACACCAAGCACGAGCCCTTTGGCGAGGTGCCCGAGATGCCTGGCACCATCAAGATCGACGAATACGACCAGGGCGTGTCGGGCGTGTCGTTCTACAATGCCCAGCGCAACACCTCTACCACCGTGAAGACCGACCAATGGATGGACTATACCATCGATGTCAAGGAAGACGGTCTTTATTCGTTCGATGCCACAGTGGCCTCCACCTCGTCTTCGGGCAGGTTCCACCTGGCAGAATATGGTCTCGACAGTCTGTCTTACCTCACCGAGTTCGTGGAGGTTCCCAAGACGGGTGGCGCCAACGAGTGGAAGACCCTTCATGGCTACTTCAAGAACGACCTGAAGGCTGGCCGCCAGGTCATCACCTTGCTCGTCGACCAGGGTGGCTTCTACATCAAGGACATCAAACTCAATCGTTTCGTGGAAGGCGACGGATCGTGTATAGTGAAGACTTTCAACGACGCTTATGGAGTGGGCGACAATGTGGTCATCTCGGCAAGAGCCACGTCGAAGTCCAGCACCATCAGCGAGGTGAGGTTCTATGCCGACAATATGCTGGTTGGCACCGCTACATCATCGCCCTACGAGTGCGTGTTCACGCCTACCGAGAAGCGCACGTATGAGATTATTGCCGTGGCCGTCAACGCCGAGGGAGCTGAGAAAGTGTCGAATCCGCGCTACCTGGAGGTGACCAGCGACACACCGCTCGACATCCAGACCATCGAGAGCGAGGAGCCCAACACACCGGCCTACAACCTGATGGGCGTGCCTGTAGATGACAATTACCGTGGTATCGTCATCAAGAATGGTAAGAAAATTGTGGTGAAGTAATCGAGAAAAAACCTAAAATATCGGGTATATTGCCAAACACCCGCTTGGCATTATACCCGATTTCTTTTATTCAAGAATCTTGGTCACATCGGCAAGGCTCTTCGACTCTACGCTGCCCTTGCCATCTCTTTGCACATACACATGGCCTGTCAGGTCGTCCACCGCTGTCACCACATAGCCGGGGCGGTATTCGCTCACCCATGATGCCCATACCTTGTCGCCTACCTTGATTTTCTCTTTGAAGGGTACAAGGCGCACATCGGCTTTGTTGTAGGCTTCTATCTTACTGCCGAAGCCCAGCACCAGCACCTTGTCGCCATCCACATGGATGAGCGTGCCTTTCAGCCAATCATTACCCTTCTTGATGGCCAACTGTGCGCCACTTTGCCACTGTCCGTCTTTGAGAACGGCAAACGACCCGGGCTTCAGCGGTTCTCCCTTCCTTTTCTCCTCCAGTTTCGGACTTTCGGGGTTGTCGGGCCAGGTCAGGTCAAAGTAGCATACTTTTGGTTCCTGCGGATTGCTGTCGTCTACAACGATAGCCCGTTGCATGCCGCTTCCCGATTGCCACCATGTGAGCACCACGTCGCCTTTCTTTGCCTTGGCTTTCTTGGGCAGGGGGATGATGAGTGCGTTGGGCATTTCCTGCACACCGTTGTATTTGTCGAGCGTTGTCTTTTCACCGCCCACCTCCTTCACGGTGGTGTCGTAGAAGATGAGCACCGACTGACGTATTGGCTCGCCCTTTTCCACCGAACTGGGATAGTAGGTAAAGGGGCTCAATACGGTCTGGCCGACTTCCAACTTGAGTTTCACACTTTGTGGAAAGTCCCATGGCCAGGGATTGTTGTCTTTTTCTTGTGAGCAGACTGGAGTCACGACGGCCATAGCCATCAGGCACAGCATAGTTTTTAGCGATTTCATCATGTTCTATTTTTCGTTTTTTTAGTTGTATATTCTTCTTCACCTCCTCCTGAGGCGAAAATGTTGGCACAAAGTTAAGGATTTATCAAATATAATCAAAACTAGAAGTCTGTTATTTTTTGCGATACATGATAGGCCATCTCTTTTTTTTTCCTTTTTTCTCCTTTTTCCTCTTTTTTCCACTTTTTTCTTCTTTTTTCCCAGGCTGCCCTCGCAGCCTTTTTCCCAAGCGTCAGCGGTTCATGTAACTTTTTCCCAAGCGTCAGCGGTTTTTTATTTTATGTGATTCAACTTTCTCAAGTTGAATATTTAATTGATATTCATTTATTTTCTTCTTTCTGTGTGGACAGAAAGAAGAAACAAGAAAGAACCGCGAACACGCTCCGCCGTCGAACAA
>ONGG01000063.1 GCA_900317305.1 uncultured Prevotellaceae bacterium
CATCTCGGCCCAAACTCCCATCTACTTGGCACTGAGGGGTAAGAGGGTCGGAGATTCTATTGTCTTCAACGGCCAGACCCAGACTATCAAGGAAATCTTTTGAACCATGAAGTTGTTTTTCAGATACTTCGCTGTTTTTGCGGCATTGATTGCCGCTTATCTGCTTTTCGGAGCAGGCGCCTATCTGATGCCTGACAGTGCCGTGCAGAAGCATGTGCAACGGACTTTGGCAAATGGCGACATGAACGAGGACCAGCCTCGAGCCATCTTGCCACAGATGTTGCAGACACGCATGGACAACTACACTGATGCCATCATCCTCAACCAGGCCTACGTGATGCGTCAGGAGGGCTTCAAGTCGGGAGTTCTTTCGGTGCCCCGATGGTGGGCCCCCAAGTTGCCCTACGAGGTGCTACGTGACGGGGTCGACGGACAGGAGATGGAGATCTGGCACTATGCACGCTACTGGCATGGGAATACCTTCCTGACGCGTTATCTCCTCGTGGCCTATGACTATGTCAACATCCGTCTATTATTATATATTGTATCGTCTTTGCTGATGATATGGTGCGGTGCGCTGTTGTGGCGTCGGCAGGGATGGCAGACGGCTATGGCTGTGGTGTTTGGACTTACGGTATGTTTTGCTTTCGTGATGCAGTTCTCCATGCAGTTCGCACCGGTGCTCATCATTGCTTTGGCGGGCATGGCGGCACTGTCGCGCGGTTGTAACCCGGCGATGACGGCCTTTGTCGTGGGTTCGTTGACCTGCTATTTCGACCTGCTCACTGCGCCGATACTCACGTTGGGTTCACTGCTGGTGGTTCAGGCTGTCACGAGCAGTGAGGAGAATGTGTGGAGAGGATGGTGGCAGAGTGGCAAGTCGGCACTGTTGTGGTTTGTAGGCTATGCCGGCACATGGATTACCAAATGGATTATTGCCACGGTGTTTACCTCGGAGAATGTAATCGCCGATGGAATAAAGAATATGGTAGGACGTTCCTCGGGGATTGACGATTTTACCCGCTGGGATGCCTTGACGAATAATCTCCAGATGCTTCCATGGAAATATATTGCATTGGCGGTATTGGTGTTGGCGGTGCTGATGGCGGTAAGGTTCAACGCCAAGGGCTGGCGCCGCGCGGTGCAGTTGCTGCCCATAGCGCTGCTGCCGTGTGGATGGTATCTTTTTGCCGCCAATCATTCCTATTGGCACAATTGGTTCACTTTCCGTGCCCAAGCTGCTTCGGTGACCGCTGTTTTGCTGGCTATGATGCAGATGGTGGATTGGAATAAACTTAGAAAGAAAAAAGAGGATGAAGAATTATAAGGTGGCGGTGTTGCTGCCATGCTACAACGAAGAGAAGACCATCGGCAAAGTGGTGCGCGACTTTCGCGAGGCGTTGCCGGAGGCCGATATCTATGTTTACGACAACAACTCGACCGACCGCACTGCCGAGGTGGCCACTGCTGCGGGAGCTATTGTGCGCCATGAGTATGTACAAGGTAAAGGCAACGTTATCCGCCGTATGTTTCGCGAAGTGGAGGCCGACTGCTATCTTATGGCCGATGGCGACGACACTTATCCGGCGCACCATGCCAAGTCAATGGTGGCATCGGTGCTTGAACAACAGGCTGACATGGTAATTGGCGACCGTCTGTCGTCGTCCTATTTTACAGAGAACAAGCGCCCTTTCCATAACGTGGGCAACCGTCTTGTGCGTGGTTTGATTCGTCATTTGTGGCACACTCAAGTGAAGGATATCATGACGGGTTACCGTGCCTTCAGCCGTCAGTTTGTAAAACTTTTTCCGGTGATGAGCGGCCAGTTTGAGATTGAGACCGAAATGACCATTCATGCCCTTGACAAACGTTTCCGTCTGGTGGAAATTCCCATCGACTATCGCGACCGGCCCGAAGGAAGCGAGTCGAAACTCAATACCTTCAGCGACGGGTTCAAGGTTCTGCATACCATTGCCACCCTCTACAAGGAGTATCGCCCCTTGCGTTTCTTCGGTTGGCTTGCAGTGCTGTTGGCGGTGGTGGCGGTTGCTCTGTTTGTCCCGGTGTTGGTTGATTATCTGCACACGGGGCTTGTGATGCGGTTTCCGACGCTTTTCGTTTCCCTGTTCCTTTTCCTGGCAGCATTGCAGTCGTTCTTCACTGGACTATGTCTCGACGTGATGGTAGAAAAGGATCGCAAGGCTTATGAGTTGAGAGTAATTGATTTTGAGCGGGGAAAATAGTTAGAGCCTTTCCAAAATGATGTCACCTATCGAGGCTTCCATAGCGTTGGGAGCCTCGAATCTTTTTGGGTTGGTGGGAAGGAGGTCATATTGTATGCTTCCGTCGGGGAGTGGAAGTGGTTCGCCCCAACCGAGAAGTGGAATCTGCTGGTATTCGAGTCGGAAACGGCCGGAGCTGTCGCTGAAGGTGTTCATGCCGACGCTCCAATCCTCGTTCCAGCCACGAATTACGGCACCTTCGATGGGATGGCCGTCGGTATCCACAATGCGGCCGGTTACAGCCACGTTTTGATAGGCCAGCATGTTGTAGTAGTTCACTGGCGGCATCAAGTCTTCGTCGGTCATCACTCCCAAACATACCCATCCCATGTAGCTGGCCAAATCGGCAGCAGGTTTCCGTTTCCCATTGCTATCGCGCAGGCCTGTGTATTGGGCCTCGAAATTCACGCCTTCGGGGCAGTCCTGGAATTCCCACCAACCGTAGCCAATGGCGTTGTTGATTTTTGCGTATCGGTAAGTCTCCCACATGAATCCCACTTGTGCGAGATAGGGCACGGAATCTCCGTCGGAGGGAAGCCCCGTCTCGCCCACCATCCACGGCTTGCCCGTGTAATGGCTGTACCACCACATCTCGGCTTGTGCACGCAGGGGGTGATAGGTGTGCATCTCAAGGAAGTCGACGGGCAGCATGGCGGGGTCCCATTCGAAGACCTCAATGGGTTCGGCGGTGGACACGGTGAAGAGCTGGTGGGGCGCATTATCGCGCACCAACTGCCTCCATTCACAAACGATGTTGTATGCGTCGCATTTTTCGCGCATGGGTTCGGTGTCGAAATAAAGCGGCTCGTTCATCAGGTCGTAGGCCCAGAGTGCCGGAAGGTCGGCAAGGCAGCGCATGAGGCCGATGGCATAGTCGCGCCAATAGCCCTCAAAGGGAGACTTGATGAGTAGCATTACGCGTAGCCCGGCGCTGTCGGCCTGTTGCACCATGCGGCGTGTGGCGCGGTACATGGTCGAGGTGTCGCCACCTTCGTTCATCACATCGAGACATACGCGTATAGCGTTGAATCCCCATGAGGCAATGGTGTCGAAATGCTCACGGACGTTGGTTCCAGTATACCAAGGTGCGGGTACGACTTGGTCATCCTTGATGAATGCCTTGTAGTTAAGCATCTTGGGGAACCATTCTTTTCCGTCGATTTCGAACATCCGGTTGTTCAAGGAGACATAGCCTGCTGCGGCGACAGGAGGCCTCTCGTCACAGACGGCACATTCCAATTTCTTCTTGCTGCATCCGACAAGTAGCAGTGTCATGATTATAAAAAGCGTAGCTTCCCTCATGTCTATCTTATTCCTTGTTTGGCAGCCTCATAGTCGGGCCAGTCGAGAAGGTCCCAGAAACGCTCCGAATGGTATTTGTGTCCAAATGAATCAACATAAGCTTTGAATGTCATGGCCTCATAATGGATGGCTTCATGCTTGTATTGCTTATAATGGAAGAAGGATAGGTAGGAGACAGCGGCAAAGAGCACCAGTAACATGATACGTGGAATCCGTTTGCGATTGAGCATCCACTCCACGAAGGCCGCCATTGGCACCGCCAACAGACCGTAGCAGTCTACCATCGAGCGCTGTCCAAAGCATCCGCCGTACCACCAGCACCACCAACACATCAGCACATACAGGTTGAGCACAAGGAAAACCAACGTGGCGTAAAAATAGTGGCGGTGACGTTTGTACAAGGGTATCAGTCCGAGGATGGCAAACACCATTACTGGAGTGTAGATAAGCCAGCCTTTGCGGAATCCGAAGATCCCTTCCAGAAGTTTGGGCTGTGTCCAGAAGAAGTGTTCATTGTTGGTGTAAGAGTAGAATAGAAGATGGCCGGTCAAAACATGCCAATAGATTATCTGGGGAATCCATATTACCACGGCTGAAGCTGCCATCGTTAACATCATGGGAAGACAATGGATATAGAGTTGCAGCCTCTCGACGAAGTCCTTCCATGAGGTGATGCCGTAAAGCAGGAAGTAGACCACTACCAGTGCGTCCGACGGGCGAACGAGGGCGATGAGACCAATGTTCAATCCTAATGTTATGGTGCTCCACCATGAGGGCTTTCGGTACCACTGCTCCGTCTGGTAGAGGAAGATGCAGATGAGGCCAAAAAGAAAACCATGAGAGTAGGCTCCTTCGTAGGTACTGTACCAAAGAAGGTTGGTGGCCAGAACGGTCACTCCAAGCACAATGGTTGTTGTTAGTTCGGAGAACCGACGCAACAACACTTTCCGAAGGAAGACACATCCGAGCACTACCCAGAAGATGCACGCAAAAACGAGCGCTGCAGCATAGGGTGGGCTGAAACCGTCGGCAGGATAGCCTAAGGGTTTCGCCGTCAGATGCGCCATTAGGAAAAAGGGGCAATAGAGCATGCTCAAGCCCATAGTGGTCTTGATGACGAAGGTGCTGTCAGGCGGGACTATCTCCGGCCAATAATAGTTACCACACACATAATGATTGAAGTCGTTATGGATAAACGACAATGTGAGGTCTTTCTCAACGAAAGTGGCCGGCAGATAGGAGTAGAAGTTGATTACGTCGTGATCAATTACCTTCTTCGGAGTGTTGTATATTTTTATATCAAGCGCCTTGATGACCAGTACCGATGCTATCAGTATGACCATCAAGGCGCTCAGGCTGATGTTCTTTTTCAGTTTCATCAACAAGAGAGGGATTAGTATCCAAAAATCTGTTCGAGGGAGAGTTTCTTCACCTTGCCGAATTTCGCGAGGGCGTTGAAGTCGATCTCGCTTTCCTTGCCAAGAACGAGGTAGAACTTCTTCTGACCTTTGATGTACTGCTTCTGGAAGTTGACCAGGTCGTTCATAGTCATTTTCTGGTAAGCCTGGAAATTCTGTTTGCGCAGAGGTTCCTTGAGACCCAAGCGCTCGCACTGGATGTAGGTGCTGATGATGCCGAACTTGGTGGTGCGTGCGGTGCGGGAGCTGGCGATGAGGGCATCCTTTGCCAATTTGAAATTGGCTTCCGACTGCGGCATATCGTTGAACAGTTCCTCATAGGCGTCGAGGGCGTCAAACAGCTTGTCTGTCTGGGTGATAACGTTGGCGCTGTTGTAGAACCAGTCATCCTTGTGGAAGGCGCTGCTGTAATAGCTGCTGGCGCTGTAGGCGAGGGAGCGTTTTTCGCGCATCTCCTGAAAGACGATGGCGTTCATCGAGCCGCCAAAGTATTCGTTGAAGAGGTTCACCTTCGGTGCGAGAGCGGGGTTGTACTCGGCGCCGCGGAAGTATTCGGTGAGGTAGACATTCTTGGCGTCATAGTTCACGAAGAGCACCACGTTCTCGTCGGTGGGCTGAGGATAGTATATTATTTTGGCAGGAGTGTCCTTGGTGGACTTCACGGTGTGAATCTTGTTGATGGTAGCGGTTAGGTTATTGAGGCTTAGAGGCCCATAGTAAAGAACGCGATGCTTGTAAGTGAAGAGATTGTGGATGGCATCAGTAAGCTGCTTGGCGGTGTAGGCACGGAGTTCGGCGTCGCTCTCGGTGGATTCCTTGAGGGCTTTTTCGCCATAGATGCCGTAGGAGTTGAGGGCGCGGAAAGCGGCACGCTGATTGGTCTTGTTGTCGGTGCGGCTTTTGATGGCACGCTCGACGAGCATCTGCAAAGCCTCGTCGTTGGGCTGGCAGGTGGCCATAATCTCTTCAACGAGGTTCATAGCCTTCTCCATATTCTCGGCCAAGCCGCTGATGCTAATGCTGATGGTCTCACCACTCACATTGAAACTCCACGAGCAGGCCAGTTTGTAGAATTCTTTCTGCAGCTGCTCGGCGGTGTGCTTGTCGGTGTTGAGGTATTCAACCAGGTCGGCGGCGAGGTCAATAGTCTTGTCGGTTGTGCCGCCAAAATCGAAGCGGTATTGCAAGTTGAAGGTGCCGTTCTCAACGTTCTTCACATAGAGTATCTCGCTGCCATTGGCGGACTTGCCCTTCTGCAGGTCTTTTTTGAAGTTGACGAAGACAGGCTGGATGGGTTTGGCCTTTGCAGCGTCGGCTTTCACTTGTGCCAGGAAGGGGCTCTCGTTGTCGCGGTTCACGCTGATGGGGGTGATGGCGGGTTTGACGACTTTGGCCACGGGGTCGGGGGTATCCTGGTGCTTGAAGATGATGACGTAGTTGTTGTCTTTAAAGATGCGGTTGGCGAAGTCGACGATGTCCTTCTTGTTGATCTTGGCGAGTTCATTGATCTCGTTGCAGACATCGCCCCAGTTCTGATGCTGTACGAAAGCGTATGCCATCTGGGAAGCGCGGCTGTTGTTGCTCTCAGCTTGCTTCATAATCTGAAGTTTCAGTTGGTTGATGCTGGCCTCGAGGAGGCTCTCGTCGAACTGTCCATCCTTCAGAAGGTCGATTTGTCCGAGCAGCAGGTCGCGCAGCTGGCCGAGGCTCTGGCCCTGGGTGGGACGGCCGCCGAGCATGAAGGCGGCATAGTCGTTGAGGGTATAGGTACCGGCGTAAGCACCGAGGCAGAGCTGCTTCTGGTTGAGGTTGAGGTCGATGAGGCCGCACGAGCCGTTGTTGAGCACATACTCCATGGCCTGAGCCAGCAGGGCATCGCGGCTGCCGTTACCCTCCTCGATGCGGAAGGCGATGGTGAGGCTCTCGGGATCCTGGCCGTTGACGAGGCGGATGACGGGGCTGGTGATGGGAGCTTCCTTCACCTTGTGGAACTCGGGCACATTGCCGGGAACCCAGCTGCCGAAGTATTTGTCGATAATCTTGATGGCCTCGTCGGGGTTGAAGTCACCGGCCAGGGAGATGCACATGTTGTTGGGCACATAGTAGGTGGAGTGGAAGCGGTAGATGTTGGTCATCGAGGGATTCTTCAGGTGTTCGATGGTGCCGAGGGTGGTCTGGGTGCCGTAGGGGTGGTGGGGGAAGAGGGCGCGCATCATCTCCTCGTTCACACGGCGGTTGTCCTGTGCCAGGCTGATGTTCTTCTCCTCGTAGACGGCTTCGAGCTCGGTGTGGAAGAGACGGAGCACCAGGTTGGGGAAGCGGTCGCCTTCCACCTTGGCCCAGGTCTCCAGCTGGTTGGCGGGAATGTTCTCGACATACATCGTGTAGTCGTTGCTGGTGAAGGCGTTGGTGCCCTCGCTGCCGATGGCCGTCATGCTCTTGTCATACTCGTTGGCAATGGCGATAGTCGAAGCCACATAGCTGATGGAGTCAATCTGGTGGTAGATTTCCGCACGGCGTTTGTCGTCGGTGGTCTTGCGGTAGACCTCGTAGAGAGCCTCAATCTTGTCGAGCTCCACTTTCTCGCGCTTCCAGTCGGTGGTGCCCAGTTGGTGGCTGCCCTTGAAGAGCATGTGCTCCAGGTAGTGGGCGAGGCCGGTGGTCTCCTTGGGGTCATTCTTCGAACCGGCACGCACGGCGATGTAGGTCTGGATGCGCGGAGCGTCCTTATACACGCTCATGAACACCTTCAGACCGTTCTTCAGCGTGTACTCGCGCACGCCCAGCGGGTCTCGTTGTCGTAGGTCTTGTACTCGTACTTCTGTGCGCTCACGCCCGAGAAGAGCATGGCGGCAACAAAGCACAACATTGCGGTTGCTTTCTTCATCTTTCTTGCTGGTGTTTAAATGTTTATATTGTATAATTTTATATTTTCTATTTGCAAATATACATAAAAAAATGGAATAAAATAAAAAAAGCCCTTTGCCAATTCGGCAAAGGGCTTTTTTTGTTAAGAATTACGCCGCTTAGCGGACGATGAGTTTGCGGATGGCATTGACCTGCTCGCCGACGATGCGGACGAAGTAGGCACCCTGGGCCATCTCGGTAATGTCGATGGTGAGTGTGCCGTCAACGACGGTCCACTTGCCGGTCTCGCGGCCGTTCATGTCGACCACCGTCACCATGGCAGCGCCCTCGATGCCCGTGAGGGTCACCGTGCTGCTGGCAGGGTTCGGGTAGAGGCTGATGGCGGCGGAGTTGACATCGTCGATGCCCTCGCCGTCGGCGGTGGTGAAGTTGACAACGCTGCTCCATGCCGAGGTGACACCCTCGCCGCACACGGTGCGGACGTAGACGTCATAGACGGTGGTGGAGGAGAGGTCGGTGAGCGTGTGGCTCGTGCCGGTGGCGGCGACGATGATGCCGTTGCCCTGGTTGAAGCCGCTCATACCCACCACGGCACTGTTGGCGGTGACGTTGTCGGCGTGGACGTTGGTGACGGGCAGGCAGCCAAGCGTGGTGAAGGGCTTGGGAGCGCTCCAGGGGCTCATGTTGGTGGCGCTGCAGACGGCACGGACCGAGAAGGTGTAATCGGTGCCATTGCTCAGGCCGGTGACGGTGTAGGTGGTGGTGGCGACGTCAACGGTGTCGTTGAAGTTGGCTCCGTTGATGGCGACCTGCCATGCGCTCTGGCCTTCCTCGCCCTCGCTCCAGGTGAGGGTGGCACCGGTGTAGGTGACATTGGTGGCGTTGAGGCCGGTGGGCATAGCGCAGGGGTGGACGGCGGTGGTGACCGTCGTGATAGCCCAGTCGCTATAGTAGTTCTCGGCGCAGACGGCGCGGACACCGACGCTGTACTGTGTCTCGGCGGTGAGGCCGGTGAATGTGAAGGTGTTGGCGGTCACAGCAACGGGGGTCACAGCCGTGGTGCTGTCCCATGTGCCGTTGACGATGGCCACCTCATAGTTGTTGGCATCGCCGGAGAAGTTCATGA